>JAJEBN010000098.1 GCA_022822525.1 Acidimicrobiia bacterium
CAGTACCCGCAGCGACAACCTGCCGGACGAAGCCCATGACCCGTCGAGGCAGCTGCCGCCGGCGCAGATCAGCGTGCTGATCGGTCTCGATGCGCTTCGAGGGCAAACCGATGAGATGGGCCTGACCGATGCCGGGGTCGAGCTGCCGCCCGAGGTCGTGCGGCGCCTGGCCTGCGATGCGGAGATCATCCCCATCATCCTGGGCACCCCAGGCGGCTCAGCCGACGCCGGTCGGTCCCGCCGCACGGTGTCACTGCGGCTGCGGCGCCTTCTCGTTGCACGCGACCGCCATTGCCGCTGGCCCGGCTGTCATGAACCGCCGTCACGCTGCGATGCACACCACGTCTGGCACTGGATCGACGGAGGGCCGACCAACTTGGACAATCTCGTGCTGCTGTGCCACCGGCACCATCACTTCCTTCACCAGCACGGCTACCGGATGGTCCCCCAGCCCGACGGCACCTGGGTCACCGTCCAAGAGTCAGAACCCGGGCCCATGGTCGCTACCCGGCAAAGCCCACAACAACCCCGAGGCCCCTGAAATCGACGGGGCGGCCGAGCTCCGTGTCTCATAAGCCCCGCTCGGGCGGGTGGCCGAGTTCAGCCAGCAGGATGATCCGGTAGCCCTGCGCCCGCGCTCATGCCGGGCGCAGCGCCCGCGTTCAGTCGGTGGCGCGGCGCTGCAGTTCTCAGCGTCTTTACCGGCCCCTTGTGCGACCCACCGAAGCGAGTACAGCCAGGAGCACGTTCCTCGCTACCGACTTCTCGAGTTCGTAGTCCGGTCCGCTCTTGCTTCGTCTGCCTCGGTCTGGCGCTCGACTTGTTCGGGGGCGTCGGCGACCAGTCGCTTGCGGCAACTGATCCTGCGGCGACGAGCGAATGCTCCGCCGATGACCTTCCTGCGAGCTATGACGACAATCGCAGTGACGCCCCGAGTCCGGCAACCTAGGGCCAGCAGTACATTTCGAGGGAGTCCCCGCCCTCGTAGCTCAGGGGATAGAGCGTCGGTTTCCTAAACCGTGCGTCGCAGGTTCGAATCCTGCCGAGGGCGCATGGACGGCCGGTTCAGGCGAGAAGCGTGTTCAGGGTCGATGTGAGCACAGCCTTGGTCTCGGCGGCAGACAGGCCGCGGTGGCGGCGGAGGTAGTCGATCGAGTCGAGCTGGGTCAGCAGGTCGCCCGCCGCGAGCACTGCGTCGCTGTCTGCCGGCATCAGATTTGTGGCCCCGCCTGACCCAAGCTCGGGGGCGTCAGACGCCGGCACTGGTGAGTGTGACTCTTGCTCGGGTGCGTCAGAAGCCGACTCGGGCGTGCGGGCTTCGAGCTCGGGGGCGAACTGGAGCTTGAACTGCTGACACATCTCGTCGCGGGCCGTGGCGAGCTGCTCGCTGATGCGGGGCAGCCGGTGGGCATGCGCCCGGGTTGCCCGGTACTCCGGAGCGACCGCGTCGTACAAGCGCAGGCGCATCGTCACGAAGTCGTCGATGCGGGCATCCAGCGGACCCGTGCCGATGGCGTGCAGGCGTGTGAGGGGAACGGTGCGCTCACGGTTGCGCCTGATCGTGGCTTCGAGCAGCTCGCCCGGATCGGCGAAGTAGCGGTACAGCGAGCGCAACGACAGTCCCGACCGAGCCGCGGCTTGCTCCATGGTCGGGAACAGCGACTCCTCGGCGAACATCTCGAGCACCACGTCGAGCACCGCATTGATGTTGCGCTCCCGCCGAGCCACTCGGCCGTCCGCCGGCGTCGCATCAACAGGCGGAGCGCCAGCCTCCACACCCGGCGGCACCCGATCAGTCACTGATGCACGCACCCGCTTGTGACGCCCCGCCATCTGCAGTCGCCTTGGCGCCGGGCGTATCGGATGACGCGCCACCTCGGGGGCTGGCCGCATCCCGGTCAGTCATGAAATCAGTCTCAGCATCTCGCGGGCCACCATGGGGGCGGCGTTCTGGTTCTGGCCGGTAACGAGATTGCCGTCGACCACCCAATGGTTGGCCAGGGCGTCACGGAACCGGGTCGCGCTCTCGAACTGGGCGCCGGCCTTGCGCAGCTCGGTCTCGGGATGCTGAGGCGTGGCGGTGATGCCCAATTCTCGAACTTGCTTGTCGGTCACCCCGGTGACCTTGCGGCCCGCCACCAGCAGGCTGCCGTCGGCGGCCTTCGCCTGGAGCAGTCCGAGCGGGCCGTGGCACACGCCGCCGATCACGCTGCCGCGCTGGTTGGCGTCGGTGATCTTGCGGCCCAGCTCCTCGGAGAACCCCAGGTCGAACGCGGCGCCCCAGCCGCCCGCCAGGAAGATGATCGAGTAGGCGGCGATGTCGACCTCGCCGATGGCGAGCGAATCGTTCACCTTGGCCTTGAACTCGTCGTCGGCCAGGAATCGGTCGCAGGCCTCGGTGCGCAGCGGGGCACGAACCGACTGGGGATCCACCGGGATGACTCCCCCCGCGGGGCTGGCGACGTCGACCCTCATGCCCGCATCGGCGAAGGCGTAGTACGGCACCGTCATCTCGCTGGCGAACACGCCGGTCGGCTTGCCGACGTCGAGCACGCCATGGTTCGTCGCCACGACCAGCGCCCGCCGCCCCGCCACGTCGGCGTCGAACGTCTCGGTGTCGTCGGGGTGCATGCCGAGCCGCTGCAGCACCTTGCGCATGGCACGAGCAGGCGGCGGCACCCTCCTCGAGGGAGCGCCCCCCGCCGCCAAAGTCCGAGACGCAAAGCGGCCGCTCAACCCACGGCGAACCCTCGTGAACGCAGAGTCCGTGGCCCCAGCCGATGACACGAGTCCCGCCTGGTTGCTCGACCCCGCGCGGTCCTGCGTCGAAGCCGAATCTGTGGCGTCTGCTGACGAGGGCGACGCACTCCGGCTATCCGGCGCAAGGCGATTCCGCCTCGAAGCGGAACCCGTCTTGGCCGGGATGGGGCTGGGCGTTCGGGTGGCGTACGGCCATGGCCGGTTGCGTTCGGGCACGGCGCGGGCCCGCTCGGCGGCCAGGCGTTCAGTCAGCGCAGCGAACACCTCCTGCGCGCTGGGATCCGCCCAGCGGTTGTGCGCCTCGATCGGGTCAGCGTCGAGGTCGTAGAGCTCCCACTGATCAGCCAGCGGCTCGGTGCGGTACGCCTCGCCCCCAGGGCCGTCGGCCGCGAGATGCCGCACGCCCGGCTCGGTCCACGTGGCCGGATCGTCGAACGTGCGCACGATCTTCCACAGATGACCCGCGTCGTCGTCCCCGGCCCCGTCCGCAGCTCTGCCACCGCTCGCGCCGCCGGCCCCACTCCCGGCCGTGCCTGCGGCCCCGGCCACCCGGCAGACCAGGCTCTCGAAGTTGGCACCCACATGCGCCGGCACCTGGATGCGCAGCGGCGGCGGCGTCCTGCCCATCCGGCGAGCCATCCCGCTGGCCCCCGAATCGCCCTCGGGCATGTTGTCGCGGGTGATCAGATAGACGGCGCGGTCCCCGTCGGGCTCGGCGTCGCCATCGACCACACCCATCAGGTCACGCCCGGGCAGCGGGTGCACCTCGCTGTGGCTGGCCCGCAGCTCCTCAGCCGCCGACGCCTCATCGATTCCCGCCGCCGACAGCAGCGTCGGCACCAGATCGACATGCGACGTCGGCGCATCGACAACCCGGCCACCCGTCGCCCCCGAGCCCACCCGGGCGATCACGAACGGCACCCGCGCCGCCTCGTCGTACAGGTTGAACCACTTCTGGTGCAGCCCGCCGTGGGCGCCCAGCAGTTCTCCATGATCCGACGTGCGCACCAGCACCGCCTCAGACGAGCCGCCCTCGGTCACCGCACGGCGCACCCGGTCGAGCGGGCCGTCGACCTCGCCATGGAGCCGGTAGTACAGGCTGCGGTACTCGGCTGCGTGGTTGCGATACACCCGCTCGACCACCGGCGCCGGCCCGTAGGTGGTCGGGTACGACGCCCGGTAGGCGATCTGCGCTGCGGGCTTGGTGGACAGATCCTCGTCGTCGGTCGGCGATGGCGGGATCGGCGGCGGCTCGGCAGCAGTCAACGAGATCTCGCCGCGGCGCAGCCACGCCGGGCCGAGCCACAGCGGGGCGAACACGATGTCATGGGGGTTGACGAAGCTGGCCACCAGCAGGAACGGGCGCAGCGCCGCCGCCTCGCCCGCCCGCCGGCGTGCGTACCGGTCTTCCAGCCAGGCCACCACCCGGTCGGCGAAGAGCGGGTCGCGCACGAGGCCGCTGTTGGCCAGCGCGGCGCCATGAGGCTCAGGCCCGATCCAGCCGGAGAATCCGAACTCGTCGAGCGGGTCGGCGTCGAGATACGCCTGCACGGCGGCAGCGTCGATCTGACCCTCGTCGTCATTGGTTGCCAGCGGGGCGCCCGCAGCGCCGGCCAGGTCGGCGTGGCTCATGTGCCACTTGCCCTGGTAGTGCGTGTCGTAGCCGCCGGCCCGGAACCAGTGGCCCAGCGTGGGCACCTCGCCCGGCCGCAGCCAGCGCATCCGGCTGTCGTCGGCCATCTTGCCGAGGCCGTTCGTCTGGGTGACGCCGTGCACGTCGGGGTACTGGCCGGTGAACAGCGTGGGCCGGCTCGGCACGCAGGCCAGCGACCCGGTGTAGTGGCGCCCGAACGACACGCCGTGATCGGTGAACCAGGCAGCGCCCAGACTCTGGCGCCACGCTGCAACCTCGGCCGGCTCGTAGGGGGGCGCGGCACGCTCCTGGTCGGTCATCAAGATCACGACGTCAGGCCGGGCGGTCATCGGGCCATCCAGACACGGTGAGGTTGCGGCATGGTCGGGACGGGTTCGACGTCGTCCGCAAACGACGTCCAGAGCAACTCGCTGTCCGGCGTCGCGTCTGCGCATGGGCAGATCGGCCAAGCACGCAGCATCATGGAGCGGCCTTTCGCAGGTGATCGTCGAGGCCGCGCAGCATCTGGTTGGACACCTTCGAGAGCTGGCGGCCCAGCGCCTGCGCCACCAGCTTCTGCGGCGGGCGCGACCCGACGTCCACCGAACTGGTCAGCGTGACCTCAGTCGAGTCGGCCGAGCCCTCCGAGCCCTCCCCGTCGTCGAGCTGCCAGGTGTTGCGCAGCGACCGGATCGCCGACGGCAGTCCTTCCACGACGTAGCTGAGCCGTTCGCCGTCAACCCACTCGACGACCTCTTCGAGCAGGGTCCTGCGGCCGGACTGGATCCGCCGCACGGCTCCCACGCCGTCCCGCTGGGCGCTCAGCAAGCACGAGTGGTCGACGTTCGGCGCCCAGCGTGCGATCTCGCCGAAGTCCGCCAGCACCGCCCACACCTCGGCCGCAGATGCCGCAATGGCCAGCGTGGCCGTGGTGTCGCTCACGCCGCCCACCCTAGCCCCGACGCCATCAATTGTCGTACAGACTGGCACTTGTTTCGCCGAGCGCTGCGCCCGCACATCGCCGGTCGCAGGTTCCCCACGATTCCTGCGGATCGAAGTCCCACGGCGCACCTGCATCAGCCCGGCCGGCCGCAAGCGCAGCGCTCGCAGTTGCAGGAATGAACCTCACGAGCGGACGAGCCTCGGCATGCCCGCGACGCCAAGCACCGGACACGGGCGCCGACGTTCATCGTGGCAACGGCCAGCATCTGCGGCTGGTCGGCGCTCGGGGCAACATTGGGCCCCAGCGAATCGGAGAACCCCATGCACGTCAGCGCCACCCTGCCCCAGCACAACCTGCGAGCCGTGCCCGAGGAGGTGCGGCGGATCGAGGCCGACGGCTACGACGGCGTCGTCACCTTCGAGAACCGCCACGAGCCGTTCATCCCGCTGGGCATCGCAGCCGTGCACAGCGAGCGGGTGCGGCTCGCCACCAGCGTGGCCATCAGCTTCCCCCGCAGCCCGATGGTGACCGCCTCGACGGCGTGGGACCTGCAGTCGGCCTCGGACGGGCGGTTCGTGCTCGGCCTCGGCAGCCAGGTCAAGGGGCACAACGAGCGGCGCTTCAGCGTGCCGTGGTCGGCGCCGGCGCCCCGCATGGCCGAGTACGTGCAGGCGATCCGGGCCATCTGGCACACATGGTCGACGGGCGAGAAGCTGAGCTACGAGGGCGAGCACTACCAGTTCTCGCTGATGACGCCGAACTTCACGCCCGAGCCCATCGACTCGACGCCGCCGATCATGATCGCTGCGGTGGGGCCCGCCATGCTGCGGGTGGCGGGCCAGCACTGCGACGGGGTGCGCCTGCACGGCTTCTGCACGCCGGATTACTTGCGACGGGAGGTGATGCCCGAGCTGCAGACCGGCCTCGACCGGGCCGGGCGCAGCCGCAGCGACTTCTGGATCAGCGGCGGCGGGTTCATCTGCACCGGCCCCGACGACGAGACGGTGGACCGCATGGTCGAGTGGGTGCGCTACCGGATCGGCTTCTACGGCAGCACCCGGGCGTACTGGCCGGTGCTCGAGCAGCATGACTTGGGTGATCTTGGCGAGAAGCTGAATCATCTGTCCCGCAATGACGGCTGGGGCGAGATGGCCGGGTGCGTCGACGACGACGTGGTGCGGCTGTTCGCCGCCGTCGGGCGACACGATCAGATCGCCGGCGCGATTGCCGAGCACTTCGACGGGCTGGTCGACGAGGTCAACGCCAGCGTCGCCATGGACATCGGCGCCGACCTGCCGCCCGACGTGATCGAGGACATCCAGGCCATCGCCACCGACGGCTGCTGAGCTTCGTGTCACAGGGTGCTGCAAGACTGCGCCCACACCCGCAGGAGATGCTGCGGCAACGAAAGGACTGCCTATGTCAGAAGCATCAGAAGCAATAGTCGAAGTCCGCGACTACACCATCGATCCCGAGTGGTTCGAGGCGTACAGGGAGTGGGCCGCCGAGCACGCGGCGCCGTGGCTGCGGGAGAACCTCGACGTCATCGACTTCTGGGTCGATGACGGTCACGAGCCCGAGGTCGCCGGGTCGGATCCGCAGGTGTCGCCGCACGGCCAGCCCAACGTGTGCTGGATCATCCGGTGGCCCAGCCGGGAAGCCCGTGAGGAGGGGTTCCGGTCGACGCTCGGCAGCCAGGCGTGGCAGGACGTCTGGGCGAAGCACCCCAACCCGAACGCCTACCTCCACCTCAACGTCCGCTTCATGACCGCCGCCTGACCGGCTGGTTGCGCTGCGGCGTGACATCGGGGCGGTGCACTGCGCTTGACGCAGGCGGCGTGGCCGGGCCGGCCGCCCGATCGGGCGGTGTGACGACGGCACAAAGCAGGCGCCAAGTGAGCGACGAGCACCAGGCAACGGCGGCGGGCACCAGACGATGGCCGCCAGCGCCTGGTGACGGGGGCGCAACACACCTCGCCCCGCAGGAACCACATGCTCAGCGACAGCGACGCAACACACCTCGCCCCGTGGGGACCGCATGCTCGGCGACAGCGACGCAACACACCTCGCCCCGCAGGAACCACATGCTCGGCGACAGCCGCGCAACACACCTCGCCCCGCAGGAACCACATGCTCAGCGACAGCCGCGCAACACACCTCGCCCCGCAAGAACCACATGCTCAGCGACAGCGACGCAACACACCTCGCCCCGCGAGAACCACATGCTCAGCGACAGCCGCGCAACACGCCTCGCCCCGCGGGAACCACATGCTCGGCGACAGCGGCGCAACACGCCTCGCCCCGTGGGAACCGCATGCTCGGCGACGGCGGTCTGAGGGCTGGCTGAGGTCAGAATTCGCGCAGGACCGACGAGCGGGTGACCTGCACCTGGCGGGTGGTGGGCGGCGTGTTGCGGCTGCGGCCGACGAAGCGGGGCACGCCGTCGGTGATCACGGCGCCGACTGCGATCATGTCGCCGTTCTTCATGGCGTCGAGCGCGGTGTGCTTGGTGCCGCCGAGCGGGGCGTCGATCACGATCAGGTCGGCATCGCGGCCCGAGGCGACTAGGCCGTTGTTGAGCCCGAACATGCGTGCCACGTTGCCGGTGGCGGCACCGATGAGGTCGGTCACCGCTAGGTCGCTGACGGCTGCCATGTGGACGATGGTGTAGAGCATCCCGAGCGGCATGATCCCGCTGCCGGTGGGCGTGTCGGTGCCGATGAGCAGGCGGTCGAACGCGTCGTGGCGGTGGGCTGCTTCGGCGGCGAGGATGCCGGTGCGCAGGTTGCCCGCAGCGCACACCTGCATGCCCATCCCGGTCGGGGCGATCATGTCGTAGTAGCGGTCTTCGATGGCGACGGGGCCGCCGTTGATGTGGAACGAGATGTCGGGGTTGATGTCGAGCACGTCTTCGCCGGTGACCGGGAACGTGCCGGGAATCGAGCAGCCGCCGGTGTGCAGCGTGGTGACAAGCCCGGCTGCCTTGGCCATGGCCACGAGCTCGATGTAGTCCTTGGCGCTGTCGACGGCACCGAAGCCGGCCTTGGAGAGCCACACCCCGTCGGCTCGCACGGCAGCGAAATCGTCGGGCTGGAGCCCCGGTTCGAGCAGCAGCGACCCGGCGTGGACTCGCATGCCGCCGGGCCGGAAGTTCTCGAAGCACTTGTGCGCGGCGACCGCGAGCGCCTTCACGCCTGCGACGTCCTGGGGCCGGCCGGGGATGTGCACCTCGCCCGCTGACAGCACCGTGGTGGTGCCGCCGTGCACGTAGCTCTCGAGGTAACCGATGGTGTTCTGGCGTGGCGTGAAGTCGCCGAACGCCACATGCACATGCGAGTCGATCAGGCCCGGCGCAACCGTCGCGCCGCCGGCATCGATCACCACATCGCATGACTCCAGATCAACGCCAGCCGCGGCGCCCACCCAAGCGATCCGCCCGCCGTCGGTCACGACCGTGTCGGCATCGACAAACGGCTCACGCCAGTCCCCCGACAGCACCGCGCCGATATTGGTGATCGCCGTCCTCATCAGATCAACCGCCGATCATGCCCTCGTCGATGCTCGGGCCACCGACCCCGTGGTGGGACCGGGAACCGGCCGCGGTTGGCGAAACAGCACACCACCGCGATCTCGTCAGGCAACGGGGCGCCATGCAGGGTGATGCTCATGGCGTCGTAGTGCGAGCGCACATACAACGCATCCTTGTACGCGAGCGGGATGTCGATGGACGCCCCGGGCTGCGCACGCTTGGTCGCCGACGAGATCCAGGCCGCGCCGCCGCCGGCTGCCTCGCGCAGCACGTTGCCGTACGGCGTGGTCAGCAGCGCCACGCCATGCTCCTGCTCGCCGTCGAGCCCCACGATGGCCGCCTTGCCGTAGCTCTCGATCCCATACGGCTTCATCTGCTCCACCGCCAGCCCGGCAATCTCTTCGCCGAGCTCGACGCTGGCCTCGTAGTACGGCGACAGATCGTCGACATACCGCCCCGCATATTCGTTGCGGACCACCGCCACCACGGCCACCTTGCGCAGCACCGGATCGACCTCGACGCCGGCCTCGCTGCGGGTGTCCTCGACAAACGTCAGCATCCTGCGAATCTCCACGATCTCGCTCCCTCCGTCTCGCCCTACCCAGCCGTGCCGCGGCCTGGCCTGTCCGGCGCCTCACCGTCATGCCCAGCACCGTCATGACCACCATTGTCGTGGTGGGCGCCGGACCAGTCGGCGTCGTTGCCCTTGAGCATCGCTTCGAGCAGCCGGTCGGCGCCCTCCCAGTCGTAGGTGCGGAAGCTGTGGCCCTGGGTGACGAACTGGGCACCGGCGTAGAACATCTCGTACTGGGTGTGGCGGCTGGCGAACTCCGACCCGATCGCATCCCAGGCCAGCTTCAAGAACTTCATCCGCTCGTAAGCACCCTCGCCCTCACGGGCCGACACCAGGGTGCTGTCGAGCACGCCGGCAACGTCAGGATTCGACAGGTCAGCCGACGACGACGGCAGCATGATCAGCCCGCCGCCGCCCAGCTCGCGGATCTCGGTGATCAACTGCGGGTACAGCGCCTGCGTGGTGACCTGCGCCGAATACAGCAGATGCCGGTTCGGCATGAAGTACTCGCCGAACTGCTGCCCGCCGGCCTCCATGCCGAGCATCAAGCCCTCCACCGCAGCCACCCGGGCGGCCAGCTCGCCCAGCTTGGCCTGCACGATGTTCACCGTGCCGATCGTCTCGGTGAGCCGTCGAGCCACCGCCAGCAGGAACCGCAGCTTCACCACCAGACGAACCTGCGCTTGGTAGTTCTGGTACACGTGCCCCGGCGTCTCATGGAACTGCCGCCGGCACATGTCGACGTCGCGGTACACGAACACCCGCTCCCAGGGCACCGTCACATCGTCGAAATAGATGATGGCGTCGTTCTCGTCGAACCGGTGCGACAGCGGGTTGTCGAACGGGCTCACCGCATGCTGCTCGAAGCTCTTGCGCGACACGATCTTGAGGCCAGGCGTGTCGAGCGGCAGAGCGAATGAGATCGCCAGATCATGTTCGTCATGCTGCAGCGGCTGGATGTTCGCGACGAAGACCTCCTCGGCCATGATCGAGCCGGTCCCCAGCATCTTCGCCCCGCGCACCGTCGGCCCGTCCGGCCCCTCGTCCACGATGTGGGTGGTGATCTGCTTGGGCTGATCGCCCCATGCCCGGGACCGGTCGCCCTGGGGATTGATGATCACGTAGGTGAGGAAGATGTCGTTGGCCCGAGCCCACTCGTAGTAATCCCAGTAGGCCGTGGCGCAGCGGGGGTGGTGCTCTTCGAACAGCCCGAGCGCCATGAGCTGACCCGACACGGCGCACGCCAGATGATCGGGCGAGCGGCCCATGAAGCCCGCATGCAGCTCCGCCCACGCCGTCATGGCCTGGCGCTTGGCAACCAGATCGTCATACGACCGTGGCATCTGCCAAGCCCGGTTGACCCGCCGGCCGTCGCCGATGTCGAACGTCATCAGCTCGGGATTCGCAGCCTGGAAGTCGTACAGGCCAGCAATGGCCCGGCAGCCCTCGGCAAAGGCTGGATGCTCGGCAACCCGGGTGATCAGCTCGCCATCCAGAAAGACCGCCCGGTCAGTGTCGAGCGCAGCCAGATGGGCCCGCCCATCCTTGACCGCCCCCGCCATCATGCCCGGACCTTAGAGGCTGGGCCGAATGACATAGCCGTGGCCCAAGCGGCGATCGAAAGATGACCGGGAACAGGAGCTGACAGCCGGAAGAAGGCCGCCCAGAGAGTCTTGCTTGGGCGGCCTCGCCCCAACGGCGCCTTAGTTCATGGGCGCCAGCGCAGCGGTGCCGAAGACCACACGGAAGCGAACGCACCAGACCGACACGGTGCTGTAGCGATCGAGATCCACATCGGAGGGAATCACGAAGTTCTGCGCCCCGATGTTGCCCTTCAGGTCGCCCAAGTCGATGAAGTCGCCCACAAGATCATCCACCGATGCGTCCGGACTCGCAGTGTGCAGGTACACGTTGAGATCGGGGCCGTTGTCGGTGGCGAAGTCGTCGTCGAACCGCAGGAACGTCTGCGTGCCGTCGGTGAGCACCACCGCCGTGCCCTCGGCCGGGTGCGACCGGGGCCCGAAGCTGCCCACATAGGCCACCCGCACGCCCTGCGCTTCCTCGCCGGAGCCCTCGTCGCCGGCACCGCTGCCAGCATCAGACTCAGCGGCCGCCTCGGCATCGCCGGACCCGTCGGACTCGGACGAGTCGGCAGATCCTGCGGCCCCGGCAGAATCGCCGGATTCGGCGGACCCTGCGGCCCCGCCTGTCGCATCAGCCTCGTCAGCCGAATGCTCACCCACCGACATCGACTGGTCGGTGACCGGTCCCTCAGCATCATCGCTGCCGGTCGCGGCCACCGCAGCCGTCGTCGCAACGGGCCCGGCGTCGAGCGCTTCGCTGATCAGCTCGTCAATGTCGACCTCGACGGCGAACTCGGGGCCCTCCTCGTCGACCACCTCGTCCACGAAGATCAGGTGGAAGGCGAACACGAAGAACACCAAGTAGATGCCGACGCCGATCACCGCAGCAGCGCCGACGCCGAGAAACCAGCGCCCGCCCGCGGACCGGGGGATCAGCTTGCCGAGCAGCCGTCTCATCGCTCGATCGCATGCTTGTTCATGGTGCACACCGTAGGAGCACGCCGGACCGCCACATGGTCAGGAGCGACAGATTGCTGCGCCGAAGACGCCGAACGGCGACCTCAGGAACGGTGCCTGGACACGATCAGCAGTGCGCCCACCAGCACGAACACGCTGCCGGCCATATAGGGGATCGACACGAACCCGAACTCCCACGCGTACCGCACCGCGCACGGGCTGGCGATGCTGCATGCCGTGGCGCCCTCCAGATCAGGAAAGTGCTGCAGCAGGTAGTGCCAGGTCGACATCGCAGCGCCCGCCACGCACATCGGCAGCCCGTACAGATGAACCCCCCTGTCCCGCCGCAACCAGCCCACCACCAGCACCAGCGCCAGCGGGTACATGGCGATGCGCTGGAACCAGCACCAGCGGCACGGCTCCAGGTGCGCGATCTCCGACAGGTACAAAGAGCCGAGCGTGGCACCCGCCGCAAGCAGCGCGGCAACCCCCACCACCGCTCGCGCACCCACCGCGACACCACGACCCGCTGAATTCCGGCCGCGACGCCGCACGGCCACCAGACTCAGCGTCGCGACGTTGCACACGATCGCAGCAACGGCGAACACCTGGAGCACCTGGCTCAACGACACAGGCGCTCAGCGTGCCAGACCGACTCGCCCGCCATCAACTAGCGGCCGGAGCGCTCCGGGCTTCCGATGGGCATCCACAGCGAGACGAACGCCGCCACTGCGAAGACGACGAAGAACACCAGCACATGCTGGTAATAGACGATCGAGCCCGAATCGTCCTTCAGCAGCGCGAACAGCCCGGCGATGCCGATCGCTGACGCCGCATACCGCAGCGTGTTGAACAGCCCGCTGACCTCGCCGAAGTACTTCTCCTCCACCCAGGCCAGCGCCACGCTGTTCAGCAGCGGCACGCACATGCCCCAGCCCAGGCCGAACAGCGCAATGGTGGGCATCATCTCGGCGAAGTAGTCCGGCGCAGTGCCCAGCCGCATCACCTGCCACCCGACCGCGCAGATCTGGATGGCGGCCCCGGTCCGGCACAGCGCAATCGCACTCCACCGCTCGCCCAGCCGGCTGAAGAACACCGTCGAGGCGCCGGCCACGATCGGGCCGACCGTCACGCCGGCGCCGACCTCGAACGCGGAGAAGTCCCAGAAGTTGAACATGAACAGCGGCCAGATCAGCCAGATCGACTGCGAGGTGATCCCCACGAGGAAGTTGGCGAGCTGGGTCACCCACACGCCACGGCGGCGGAACAGGTGCAGGTTGAGCAGCGGCTCGGGATGGCGCAATGAGTTCACGATGAACCAGGCGAATGCGCCCACGCCCACCGCTGCCACGGCGAGCGTCACGGGAGAGGTCAAGCCCCAGACCCGCCCGCCTTGCATGATCGCTGCGACCAGCGAGGCGAGTCCGATGGTTCCCGCCGTGGCGCCGATCACGTCGAGCCGGTGCTTGTTCTCCGGCGGCGGCAGCTCGGTCAGCAAGCGCCACGCCACCACGAACATCAGCACAGCGACCGGTGCACTCACGAAGTACAGGACCCGCCATCCCGCCGTGCCCAGCAGCACCGCCGCGACGCCCGGCGCGATGCCCGCCGCGAGCGGGCCGGCGGCCGACCACAGCCCGACAGCCGTCGGGCGCCGCGACTCGGGAAACAGCGGCAGAACCAGACTCAATGACGCCGGCAGGATCGCCGCGCCGCCGATGGACTGCAGCACCCGCGCCAGGTTCAGCGTCCACACCGTCGGCGCCACCGCCGACAGCACGGCCGACAGGGCAAACAGCAGCAGCCCGGATTGGAAGATCAGCTTGCGGCCGATGCGATCGGCCAGACGACCAGCCAGCGGCAGGAACGCTGCCGTGCCGATCATGAAGCCGGCGATGCCCCACCCCACATCGGCCGCGGTGGCACCGGCGAAGCTCTCCTGGATCGGGTCGAGCGCAAGATTCGTCGCGGTGCTGTTGAAGCCGACCAGCACTGTGCCGAGCGACGCCACCGTGAGCGCGCGCCACGCCCGCCCCGACACCGCCTCACGCGTGCGCGGCCGACCCGGCGGAACCTGCCGATCAGCGGCAGGGGCCGGACGAGCTGCCGTCGCCGGCTGGAGTGGTGTGGCCGTGCCGTTTGGCTGGCTGGCTTCGGCGTCGACGTCTCGACGCTCGATGACCGGGATGCCGGTCGCCCTGACGCCGGAACCCGCCGGCGCGCCCGTGTCGATCGGTGCGCCCGCCCCAGCCCGTGCGACCTGCGGCACGCGCGCCAAATCAACCTGACCTGGCTCGACCTCGTTGCGCATCCGTACCAGCGTACGGCTCAGCCTGAGCCGCCAATCGCAGAAATCGAATGCGCTTTAGAAGACCTGGATCAACGACCGTGAAACACCGGCTCGCGCTTCTCCACGAAGGCCTGCGCCGCTTCCTTGTGGTCATCGGTCTGACCCGTGTGGATGTGGTGCGCGGCCTCCATGTCGAGACACTCGCCCATGTCGCCATGAACCGCCCGGTTCAGGTTCTCCTTCATGTAGCGGTACGCCACCGTGGGCCCAGCAGCCAGGCGCCGGGCGATGGCACCCACCTCGTCCATCAGGCTCTCGGCGGGGAACACCCCGTTCACCAGGCCCAGCGACACCGCCTGGTCCATGTCGACCCGGTCGGACAGGAAGTACAGCTCACGCGCCTTGGCCGAGCCGATCAGCCGTGACATGAACCACGTGCCGCCGTAGTCGCCGCTGAACCCCACCCGGGCAAACGCAGTGGTCATGATCGCGATGGGTGCCGCGTATCGCAGGTCGCACGCCAGCGCCAGCGACAGTCCCGCCCCCGCAGCCGCACCCGGCAGCGCCGCGATGGTCGGCTTGGGCATCTCGTACAGCTTTCCCGAGGTGTCTCGCTGGCTGCGGCGCTGGTTGTGCACCCGGGCGTCGTACTGCAGCGGGCTGCCGCCCCCCTCGCCGCCGGCCGCAGCCATGCCCTTCACATCGCCGCCGGCACAGAACGCACCGCCCGCACCGGTCAGCACCACACAGCCCACGTCGGTGGCCGTCTCGGCGTCGGCAAGCGCCGCGATCAAGCCTTCCAGCATCGGCGTCGACATCGCATTGCGACGGTCGGGACGGTTCAGCGTGACGGTCATCACGCCGTCGGTCACCTCGACCGAAATGTCGTCGGTTCCAGTGTCGAAGACTCGGTCAGCCATCATGTTCTCCTTGCGGACGGGGAATCGGGCAGCCAGCACTGCCCGCCCGGCAGTATCGCGAACCGCTGTGACACGCGCCTGACTACTCGTCTGTCGGGAACGAGCCGAGCGTCACCTCGATGACCCGCTCGTACCCATCAGGTCCGATCAGCGTCACCTCGGCAGCGTCGCCGGGCACCAGCGCCAACACCTCGGTCACCAGGTCAAGACTCGTCTCGATCCGCACGCCGTTGAACGCCACGATCACATCGCCGACCACGATGCCAGCCGTATCGGCCGCCTCGCCCTCCACGACCACCACCACCACGGCACCCGAGGTCACGCCTGGCGGCAACTGAACATCCGGCGGCGCGTCGGTCATGTCCTGGCCGGGCTCGACCGTCTCGGGCCCCCTATCGCCCAGATCGTCAAGATCGGGGGGCCCTTGGGATGCCTGCCACTCGACCAGCGTGTCCACCGACACCAGGCTCACGCCGAAGAATGCCCGCGCCTGCACGATGCCCTCGAGCAGCTGGTCGATGATGGGACGGGCGTGGTCGATCGAGACGGCGTAGCCGATGCCCTCCACGAAGCCGCCGGCGATAGCGGTGTTGATGCCGATCACCTCGCCGGCCGCGTTCACCAGCGGCCCGCCCGAGTTGCCCGGGTTGATGGCGGCATCAGTCTGGATCAGCCGGACCAAGCGCTTGCCGTCGTCGAGCTCGATCGAGCGGTTCAAGCCCGACACGATTCCTGCGGTGACCGTCGGCTCGCCGACGATGCCGATGGCGTTGCCGATGGCGATCACCTCGTCGCCCACTTCGACACCCGCACTCGAGCCCAGCGGGACCGTCGGAAGATTGATGACCTCCACCTGCAGCACGGCCAGATCGCGGGTCGTGTCGACAGCGATGGCCTCGGCCCGGGTGCGCTCGCCGCCGAAGAACCGCACCTCGATGCTCTCGGCATCCTCGACCACATGCGCGTTGGTGACGATCAGGCCCTCGGCGTCCACGATGAAGCCCGAACCTCCCCCGTCGCCGCCGTCGTCACCGGTGACATCGACGATCACCACGGCTTCCTGCACGGCTTCGAGCACGGCCTTGACGTTGATGTGCGCGAGCCGGTCGCCCAGCGGCGCGCCCGCACCGGAGATCCTGCCCGCCAGCAGCTGTGACAGGTAGGAATCGTCGTTCCCGACACTGTCCAGCGCTCCCTCGTCCCTGCTCGCGGACACCGCAGCGCCGTCCGCGGCCGTCGTGACCGGGACGTCCGCGTCGCCCGCCCCCGCACCAGCAGCCATGCCCTCAGCGGTGAGCGGCTCCAGTGCGGATGTCGTCGCCGCCTGCGAGCCGCTGAGGTCACCGGCGCCCACGGATGGGCCGCTGTCGTCACCGGCCAGCACGAACACCAACAGCAGCCCCGCCGTCAGCGCCCCGATGAGCCCACCCACCGCGCCCGCAATGCCGACCACCAAGCACCCGGGCCGCCGCGCCGATCCGCCAGCAGCGGCCAGCGTCCCGGCCGCGAACTCCGTTGCGGATTCGGCCACGGCGGCCGCCACAGGCTCAGCGGCGGCTGGCTGCTCAGGCTGGCCTGCGTTGTCTGCGGGCCCAGCCTCGGTCGCCGAGGGCACGGCCGGCGCCGCCGACGCAATGTCGGGGGGCTGTTCGGCACCCGACGGCGCCCACCCGAAGCGTCCCGGCGGCACCGCGATCTGCTGCGGCGGGGTTCCGGCCGCTGCAGGCATGCCGCTGCCCCGGTCGCCGGCTTCAGCAGCGGGACGGTCCGGCTCGGTCACCGCCAACCTCAGCGAACGGCGAGGCGTTCGGCTGCGCTGGTCGACAGGAAATCGACGTTCTCACGGAACAGGTCGGTGTCGGTGTCCTCGGCGTCAGCCATCACCCCACGCAGGTACCGGTTGAGCACGCCCTCCGATATAGCAGCCAGACGCCAGTAGGAGAACGCGCGGTAATAGTCGACCTGCGACAGATCACGCCCCGAGGCATCGGCGTACCAATCCAGCATCTCGCTGCGAGAAGCGAACCCGCCCGCCTGCGTGGGCGCCGAGGTGCCCGTCGACGGCTCGTCGGGCGTCACCCAGTTGTTCATCAGGTAGCCCACGTCGGCCATCGGATCGCCGAGCGTGCACAGCTCCCAGTCGAGCACCGCAACGATGTCGCCCGCACCCGAGATCATGTTGCCGAGCCGGTAGTCGCCGTGAACGATCGCCGAGCCGACCTGGGCGGGCTTGCGAGCCTCCAGCTCGGCGGCGATCTCGTCCATGATCGGCAGCTCACGGGTCTTGGACTGCTCCCACTGACGCTTCCAGCGGCGCAGCTGCCGGCCCAGGTAGTCCTCCCGGCGGCCCAGGTCGCCCAGCCCCACATCGTCGGGCTCGACCGCGTGCAGCATCGCCAGCACTTCGGCGACCCGGCGGCTCAGCGGCACCCGCTCGGCATCGGGCACCAGCGCCGACTCCTCCGCCGAGTGCAGCACCGCCCCGTCCTCATAGCTCATGACGTAGAAGGGCGCCTCGTTCACGGTCTCGTCGGCACACAGCGCAATGGCCCGGGGCACCGGCACCGCGGTCTGGCCCACCCCCGAGATGATCTTGTGCTCGCGGCCCATGTCGTGCGCCGTGGCCAGCACATGGCCCAGCGGCGGCCGCCGCAGCACCACCGACGAGCCGTCGGCGCAGTGCACCCGGTAGGTCAGATTCGAATGCCCGCCCGCAATCAGCTCGAAGCGCAGCGGCTGCGCAGCCTGCGGCACATGGGCGGCGAACCACTCGCTGACCGCGGCGGAATTTATGCCCGCTGGCACCTCACCGTCAGCTGCCATGTCAGCCGTAGGTGTAGAAGCCTCGACCGGTCTTGCGACCCAGCAGGCCTGCGTCGCACATGCGGCTGAGCATCGGCGGCGGCGCGTAGAGCTGCTCGCGGAACTCCTCGTAGAGCGATTCCGCCACCGCCATCGTGGTGTCGAGCCCGATCAGATCGCACAGCGCCAGCGGCCCCATCGGGTGGTTGCAGCCCAGCACCATGCCGGCGTCGATGTCCTCGGTCGAGGCGAAGCCCGACTCGAGCATCCGCACGGCGGACAGGATGTAGGGAATCAGCAGGGCGTTCACCACGAACCCGGCCCGATCCTGGCTGTCCACCACCCGCTTGCCGAGCCGCTCGCCCGCGAAGGCCCGGCACTTGTCGGCGGTTGCCTCGGCGGTCAGCAGCGACGAGATGACCTCCACGAGGCCCATGACCGGCACGGGGTTGAAGAAGTGCATGCCGATGACCTGCGACGGCCGATCGGTGGCCATCGCCAGCTTCATGATGGGAATGGCCGATGTGTTGGAGGCCATGACCGCATCGGGATCGGCGAGCACCTTGGACAGCCGGCCGAACACGTCCAGCTTGGCCGGCTCGGACTCGACGACCGCCTCGATCACGAAGTCACGATCGGCCAGCTCGTCGAGATCCACCCCGAACGACATCGAGCCCAGCGCGGCCTCGCGCCCGGACTCGTCGAGCTTGCCGGCGTTGACGGCGCGGTTCAGGCTCCTCTCGATCCGGGCCATGCCTGCGGTGAGGGCGTCCTCGTCGACCTCGACGATCTTGACGTCGCACCCGCTGCGAGCGGCGACTTCGGCGATGCCGGACCCCATCAGGCCGCAGCCGACCACCCCTACCCGCTCTATGGAACCGTTGCTAGACACGCAGGGCAATCTAGCGCTCTGCATGCGCCGGGTCCCCGGCAGGCGGGTCTCAGGCGGTCTGCCGTGAGCGCTCGATTGCCTCGGTCACTGCCGCGACGACCTCGTCGGCTGTGGCGCCCGGGGTGAGCACCGCCGCCACGCCCGCCTCGTGCATCGCCTCGAGATCGCCGTCGGGCACGATGCCGCCCAAGATGACCGGGATGCTCTCAGCGTCGGCCTCGCGCAGGCGCTGGGTCACCAGCGGCATCAGCGCCTCATGCGCGCCCGACAGCATCGAGATGCCGATGGCGTCCACGTCCTCGTCGACGGCGGCAGCCACCACGCTCTCGGGCGTCTGGAACAGGCCCGTGTAGATGACCTCGAAACCGGCGTCTCGCAGCATGCGAGCCACGACCTTGACGCCGCGGTCGTGCCCGTCGAGACCCAGCTTGGCAATCAGCACTCGTGACACGCAGCGACCCTACCGGGAGCCCTTGTCGTGAGGGGAGTACGGGATCGCCTCGGGCAGCGGCCCGGCGACCGAGGGGGCAACGGCTTGGAGGCCCGCCGCGAGCCGGAACGCCGTCTCCCAGCCGCCCGGGCGTGCGCCCAGCGCCGAGATCGCCACCTCGGCCTCGGATCGCAGCGCGGCAGCGTCGGGCGTCTCGAATGCCTCGTGCCCGATGGCCTTGGCCAGCCGGACCACGGCTTGGCTCAGCCGGCTGTCGGTGGCATCGGCCAGCAGCATCGCCTGGTCGAACGCCGCCTCCATCGCGGGACGATCCGCATCACGAGCGTGCGCCAGCGCTCGGGCCACCAGGGCATTGCGCACGTCGACATAGGTGCCGGTGCCGCTCGCCATCGCGAACCGGGACTGCTCCAGCGCATCGATGGTGCTGCCCTCGGCGGCGTACGCGATGGCCAGGCACGAGTGCAGGTACGTCGAGGGAAGGTCTTGCGACGGAACGGTCTTGAGCAGATCGAGCGCATCGGCCGGCCGGCCGAGCTGCGCCAGCGCAAGTCCCAGCGACACATCGAGATCGCGCTGGCCGATCACCGCGGCCCGGTCGTCGTGGGGCAACTCGACGTCCGCGCTCGTGCCGGCGTGAGGCTCCCCTGCGCCGGTGCGCTCCCAGCCGGCGCGTGCAAGGTCGTCCTTCACCATCTCGGGGTGCCCCATCTGCACTGCGGCCCCCGCGCGCACGGCCCGGGCGAATCCTTCCAGCGGGCGGCCCGGCATGTCGGAGGCCCGCTGCAGGCATTCGGCCAGCATCGCCCGGCTGCGCTGCAGCTCGCCGACCGCGGCGTAGGCCCGGCCGAGCAGACCCAGCGCCTGCACCTCGCCGAAGTCGCTGTGCACCTCGCGGAAGACCTGCTCTGAGGCCCTCGCCCGCTCGACGGCCTCACCGGCGCGCCCCGACCACAGGCTGAGCGAACCGAGCAGCAGGTCCATCATCGCCTCGGTGAAGCGCTCGCCGCGCTCGTGTGCGATGGCATGGACCGAGCGGGCCAGCTCCTCGGCTTCGTCCCGGTCGCCCGAGTGGAAGCGCAGGAACGCCAGCAGGCCCTCGGCGGTGGCCAGCCCGACCATGTCGCCGAGATCGCTGAAGCGCTCGATGGCGGTGGTGAGGCGCTCGCCGGACTCGGCGATCAGGCCCTGCTCGAACGACAGCCACGCCAGGTTCTGCAGGCACCACGCCACCCCGCTCTCGTCGCCGAGATGCGCGAACGTGCCGTTCGCCTCGTTGATGTAGCGGTCGGCGCGGGCGTACTCGCCGGCCCGCAGCGAGGCGAGGCCCCGCAGCCGCAGCGACTCGGCCGCCTCGCGCACCTCGCCCTGGGTGCGGAACTGGTCGAGCGCGTCGGCGAGCAGCTTGTCGGCTGCGGCGTGCTCGTCATCGGCCAGCGCTACCTCGCCCAGCACCCGCAGGCCGTGTGCTGCCGCCAGCCGGTTGCCGTTGAGCGTCGCGAGCGCCCGGGCCAGCTCGGCGTCGGCATGGGCGCCGTGCAGCTCGCCCAGCCGCAGGCGGGCTGATGCGCGGCCCAGCGACATGTCGATGAGCCGCGGGTCGGCGTCGCCGAGCATCTCGATGGCGCGGCGATAGAACTGGGCCGCGGCGTAATGGCTGTCACGCGCCGCGGCCCACTCGCCGGCGCGACCCAGCCATTCGATCGCCACCTCGGTCATCCCGCCTTCGAAGACGTCGCCGTCAACGGTGCCGGGCGTGCCGGCAGCGACCGGGCCGGCATCGGCGCCCAGCTCCACCGCCGAGGCGAAATGATCGGCAATCACGCCGACCGAGTCGCTGGCGGGATCGTCCCGGTTCTGCGCCAGCCACAGCGCGACATCGAGATGCCGCTCGGCCCGGTCGGCCTTGGTCAGCATGCTGTAGGCCACATCGCGCACGACGTCGCTGCGGAACGTCCACCCGTCGGCGTCGCTGGTGAAGATGTCCTTGTCGACCAGCCGCTGGAAGACCGCAAGGTCCCCTTCGCTGCCGTCAATCGGATGCGTCGCCGACACCAGCTCGAGCAGCTCGCTGATCGAGCCGCCGCCCCCGAGCACTGACGCTGCGTCCACCAGCCGGTGTTCGGGCGTGCTCAGGGTGTCGAGACGGGCAGCGACGAGCCCGCGCAGGGTGTCGGGCAGCTCCGCCAGCGATCGTTCCTCATGATCGGGCCGAGCTCCGGGCCCCACCACGCCCGACTCGCGCAGCAGCACGCACATCTCCTCGATGAAGAACGGGTTGCCGCCGCTGCGCTCGTAGAGCTGATCTGTCAGGTACGAGGGAACGCTGCCGCCGAGCAGCTCGGTGGCCAGTTCGGTGGTGGCCTCCCGGCTGAGCGGGTCGAGGTTGAGCACGACGGTGCTGTGGCGGCCCGGCGGCACCGTCCAGCGCTGCTCGTCCATGTTCCACCGCGCCGTCGTGATGACGACGAAGGGCTGGTTGGCCAGCGACGCCAGCAGCTGCTCGAGCACGCTGAGCAGCCGCTCTTCGGCCCAGTGCACGTCGCTGAGCAGCAGCACGACGGGCTGGCGGCGCGTCAGCGCTCCCAAGAACCGGCGCAGGGCACGGAAGGTGGCCTCGGCGCGCCACTCGATCTCGGCTGGGTCGCCGCTGCCGACACGCCCGAGCACCGCGAGCACGACATCGGTGATCTCGTCGATCTCCTCGTAGGTGATCGCGCTGGCCGAGTTGTTGGCGTTGGCGGACTGCAGCACCTCGGCGACCAGCGACGAGATGCGCCGGGTGGCCGCCACGGTCGAGTCGCCGGCACTGACCTCGGCGGTGGATGCGATGGCATCGCCGAGGCAGCGCAGCGGATTGGTCTCGTCATAGGGCAGCGCCATGCTCTCGAGGACCACCGCGTCATGGCGCTCGACGGCGCCCGCTGCGGCTTCGCGAGCCAGACGTGTCTTGCCCATGCCGGCCTCGCCCACGATCTGGCACAGCTGGGCACGCCGGCGGGCCACCGCAGTGTCGATCGCGGAGTCCAGCAGCGCGCTCTCGAGGCCGCGCCCCACCATCTGGGACAGCGATGCGCTGCGGTGCCGGCCCGGCGGCGCCAGCTCGCCTCCGGCCTGGTACACCGGCACCGGCTCGTCGCGTCCTCGCAGGCCGATCTCGCCCCGCTCGATGTAGTCCACGATGCCGACCGTCGCCGCCTGGGTTATCGGGCCCACCAGCACCTCGCCCGCTTCGGCCAGCGTCTCGAGGCGGCTGGCGATGTTGACGGTGTCGCCCATGGCCGTGTAGTCGCCGCCGGCGCGCAGCGCGCCCACCAGCACCTCGCCGGTGTTGATGCCGACGCGGATCTGCAAGCTGAGGCCGCGCTCCGCGTTGAAGGCCTCCAGGGAGCGCTGCATGCGGAACGCGGCGCGCAGCGCTCGCTCAGGATCGTCTTCGTGCGCCGTGGGCGCGCCGAACAGCGCCAGGATCGCGTCGCCGATGATCTTGTCGACCGTGCCTCCGAACGCGGTGACATCGGCCACCAGCCGCTGGAAGCACTGGTCGATGAGGTGCTTGAGCTCTTCGGGGTCAGCGGCCTCGCTCATCGAGGTGAACCCGACGAGATCGGCGAACAGCACCGTGACGACACGGCGTTCCTCGGTCTGCACCAGCAGGTTGCCGCAGCTCGGGCAGAAGCGTGCGCCCTGCGGGACCTCGGTAGTGCAGGCAGGGCACGTCATCGCGGCATTCTAGAAACGACGCCTCAATGAGGCTTAATAGCGGCTACTCGTGCGCGATGGCGTCGAGGATGTTCATCCGCCCGGCGCGCCGGGCCGGCAGCAGTGCGGCCAGCAGACCTGCCAGCCCCGCGACCGCGATGTAGATGGCCAGCGTTGCATAGGGCACATCGACGGTCGTGATGAACGAGTCTGGCGTGGCCAGTGAGCCGGCCACGCCCAGCACCGTGCCGACCACCACGCCCATCAGGCCGCCGAATGTGGCGACGATCGCTGCCTCCCACCGCACGGCTCGCCGCAGCTGGCGCCGGGTCATGCCCACGGCTCGCAGCAGGCCGATCTCGCGTGTGCGCTCGAACACCGACAGCGCCAGCGTGTTGGCGATGCCGATCAGCGCGATCACGAACGACAGGCCCAGCAGCACGGTGATCACCGCGAAGATCGAGTTGACCAGGCTCTGGTTGGCCTCGCGGAACTCGACCCGGTTCTCGCCGATGACACCCGGGAAGCGGTCCACCACCTCGGCGACCGCGATCTGGCCCCGCTCAGGCGGGTCAGCCCGAACCACGGCAGTGCCGAAGCGGTAGTCGCGGCGGCCGAAATGCTGCTCCCACAGGGCATTGTCGATGAGCCAGTTGCCGTAGATGGCCGCGTCGGCGAAGACCGCTGTCACGGTCAGCGTGACGGTCTGATTGTCGGGGAACGTCGCCTCCAACGTGTCGCCCACGGCGACGCCGAGGTCTTCGGCGGGGTCGACGTGCAGCGCGATGCCGGTGAGCGGATCACCGCCGGCGATCGACCCGGAGATCACGTCGCCGTCCATGTGGCGCTCCACCGTGTCGAAGTCGGCGGTCACCACATCACGGCTGTCGCCGCCCACGACCATCCCGCCGAACGCCACCCGGTAGCCGACGACGCTCTCGATCTCGTCGCGGTCTTCCAAATCGCTCAAGACCTGCGCCGGAAAGCCAGTCGCGGGATCGAACGGCGATGCGTCGCTGCGCACGAAGTAGTCGGCCAGCACGGCGTCGCCGAGGACGTCGGCGATCGTGTTGCTCACCGAGGCGCCGACAACCGACGTCGCTGCCATCAGCGTCACGCCGATCATGAGAGCGCCGGCGGTGGATGCGGTGCGCCGGGGGTTGCGGGCCGCGTTCTCACGCGCCAGCCGGCCCGGCATCCCGAACAGCGCCTGGAGGGGACGTCCCAGCACGCGCACCACCGGACGCGCGATTGCCGGGCTGGCGACGTTGAGGCCCACGAAGGTGACGAGCGCACCGATGCCCGTCAGCGCGAGCACCGCGGCGGTGCTGCCGACACCGGCCATGCCCAGCGCCAGGCACACCACGCCCGCAGCGGTGACAGTTCCGCCCACGGCGACCCGTCGGCGCCACCCGCCGCGTTCGATGCGGTAGTCATGGGCCAGCGCGGCGATCGGCGTGATGCGGCGGGCCCGCAGGGCAGGCACGATCGAGGCGATCATCGTCACGCCCAGCCCGATCACCACCGCCAGCACGACGGTGCGCGGCCGCAGCACCAGCGGCCCCGACGGCAGGCCGAAGCCGCTCGCACGGATGGCCGCCCGCATGACGAGGCTGACCGCCATGCCGACGGCGATGCCGATCGCTGTGCTGAGCAGCCCCACGATCGCCGACTCGACCACGATCGAGCGCGACACCTGCTTGGGCGTCACGCCGATGGCTCGCCACAGCCCGATCTCGCGCACCCGCTGGGTCACGACGATCTGGAACGTGTTGTTGATGATGAACGCCGACACGAACACCGCGATGAAGGCGAACACCAGCAGGATCGAGGTGAAGATGTTGAGGACGTTCTGGAACTGCTCGGTCTGCTCCTGCGCGGCGACCTCCTGGGTGATCACCTCGTAGTCAGAGCCCAGCGCTGCAATGGCCGACTGCACCTCGGCCACGTCGGCGCCGCTGCCGACGAGCACGCGTATCTCGGCCAGCCGGTCGCCGAAGCCCAGGAACTGCTGCGCCGTGTCGGTGTCGAACACCGACATGGTCTGGCCGAGGCTGGTGTTGGTGTCGGGCGAGCCGAAGTTGAAGATGCCGACCAGCTCGAAGGGCTGCGAGCGAACCGGCCCGTTGATGTCGTAGGTCTCGCCGACCCGCAGGTCGTTGTTCGTCGCCGTCGTCGCGTCGACGACGAATTCCTGACCCTCAGGAGGTGCGCCCTCGATGAGGAAGAAGACTCGCGACGAGAAGTTCATCCCCAGCGCGGGCGGGCCCTGGGGCCTGATGGCAGTGCCCTCGCCGTCCACGATGACCACGTTGCGCGCCTGCACGGTGCCCGAGGCCTCGAGCACGCCGTCTATCGCGGCGACCTCGTCGAGCAGCGAATCCGGCATGGTCGGGCGGTCGGTCTCGTTGCCGACCTCCTGCGCGGCCCGCACGGTCAGGTCGGTCTCGCCGGCGATGTCCTGCGCCAGGTCGCCGAAGGTCGAGCGCAGGCTGTCGGTGAGCGCGAACGTTCCCACCACGAACGTCACGCCGGTCACCACCGACAGCGTCGTGAGCACGAAGCGGATCTTCTTGTCGAAGAGATTCCGCAGGGCGAGCTTCAGCATTGTTGTGCCCGCCTCGATCCGGCTACTCGTCTGCGATGGCGTCGAGCACGTTCATCCGGCTCGCCCGGAATGCCGGGAACAGCGCCGCTATCAGCCCGAACGCCACCGAGATGACCAGGAACAACACCAGCTGCGCCGCCGGAATCGAAACAGTGTCGATGATGTCGTCGGGGATCGCCGCCACGGTGGCCATACCGAACGCCCCGCCCAGCACCACGCCCACCACGGCGCCGTACAGCGACACAGCCGCCGCTTCCCAGCGGATCATGCGCCGCATCTGCCGACGGGTCATGCCGACTGCTCGCAGCAGCCCGATCTCGCGGATGCGCTCGAACACCGACAGCGTGAGCGTGCTCACGATGCCGATCAGCGCGATCAGCAGGGCGAAGCCCAGGAACACGTTCACCAGCACGAGCACGGTGTTCAGGCTGGACTCCACGCTCTCCTGGAACTCCTGGCGGTCTTCGAGCACGGCTTGTGGGTAGCCGGTCATCACCTCGTCGATGGCTGCGCGGGCGGCCTCGGGGTCGTCGATGTCGGAGCGCACCAGCACGATGTCGTCGAACGCAGTGGTTGCCACCTGCTCATACAGGGCGCTGTCGATGATCCAGTTGCTCCAGAAGGCGCTGCCGTCGAAGATGGCCGTGACCGTGACCGTACGGCGGTCTCCGCTGACGAAGGTCAGGTCGACCTCATCGCCGAGCGCGAGTCCTTCGTCGCCGGCGACGTTGCTGTGTATCAGCAGCCCGGTCTGGGGGTCGAAGCCGTCCAGCGTGCCTTCGGTCACGCCGATGTCGACCACCGCGTCGAGGTCGCTGACGCTGGCGGCGGTGAGCGTGGACTGCACCACCGTGGCCTGCACGTCAGCGCCGCTGGAGTCGATCTGCACGAGATCGAAATCGAATCCCACCGGTGTGCCGATGCCGGCGGCGCGGATGTCGGAGCTGAGCGTCTTGGGCAACCCGGCCTGCGTGTTCACGCTCACGATGAAATCGGCATTCACTGCGCTGGCCAGGCGGTCGCCGAAGGACACCTTGAGCGACTGGCCCACGATCGACACCATGGTCACGAGTGCCAGGCCGATCGTGAGCGCCACCGCAGTGGCGGAGGTGCGCCGCGGGTTGCGAGCGGCGTTGGCACGGGCCAGCCGGCCCGAGATCGGCATGATCCACTGCAGCGGTCGCGCCAGCAGCGACACCACCGACCTGGCCACCAGCGGGCTGAGCACCGACACGGCCACGAAGGTGATCGCGGCACCCGCGCCGAGCGTGCTGAGCTGCGGCGTCGCACCGTCGAAGTCGCCGAACAGGCCGAGACCCGTCAGCACCAGACCGACCACCAGCAGCACACCGCCGCTGACCAGCCGCTTCCAGCCGAGGCTGGCACGCTCTTCGCTGGTTGTGCCCTCCGACAGACCCGCCACCGGCGAGATGCGCGAGGCCTTGATGGCGGGCACCAGCGATGCCAACACCGTGAAGCCCACACCCACCGCCACCGCCCACAGCACGGTGCGCAGTGTGAGGGGCAGCGAGCCTTCGGGCAGCGACGCCCCGAGCGCGTTGAACAGGCTCTTGATGCCGAGCGCGCCCAGCATGCCCAGACCCAGCCCGGCCACCGAGGCGACGATGCCGATGATCGCCGACTCGGTCAGCACCGACCGGCGCACCTGCTGGGGCGTGGCGCCGACGGCCCGCAGCAGCGAGAGCTCGCGCACACGCTGGCCCAGCACGATGTTGAACGTGTTGGAGATGATGAACATGCTCACGAACAGCACGATGAACGCGAAGACCAGCAGGATGGTCTGGAACGGCCCGATGAAGGTCTCGGTGGCGTCGCTGAACTCCTCTTCGGAGTCGGCCGCGGTGATGACCTCGACGCCGTCGGGCAGTACGGCTTCGATGCGGGTCTGCAGCTCGGCGATGTCGGCGCCTGCCTCGGCCCGCACGCTGATCACGGTGAACTCGCCGGGAAAGCCGAGCACTTCCTGGGCTGTCGCCGTGTCGAACAAGGAGAAGATGGCGCCGACGCCGGCGTTCTCGGGGAAGCCGAACTGCGCCGCGCCCGTCAGGGTGAACTCGCGCGGACCGGTGGGCGTGACGATCTGGTAGGTACCGCCCAGCTCGAAGTCGTAGCCGTCGTCTTCGAACGTGGTGATGTCGATGGCGAACTCGCCGCCGCCGACGGGCCAGCGGCCCTCCATCAGGTAGAACTGGCTCAGCGACTCGTCTTCGAGCCAGTTCGTGCCGGCCACGGGCGGACCGAAGGTGGTCACGGCTTCGCCGTTGCCGTCCACCGGGATCACGCCGTCGACGAACAGGCCGCCCTTGGCGATCTCCACGCCGTCCACCGCGGCGATGTCGTCGACGAGTTCGGCGGGAACGGCGGGTGCGGTGGCTTCGGTGATCTCGCCGAACGGGAGCTCGCCGCGCACCGTGTAGTCGGTGCCGGTGTTGATGTCCTCAGCGAGCTGGTCGAAGCCCGAGCGCAGCGAGTCGGCCGTCACGAACGACGCCACCACGAAGGCCACGCCGATGACGATCGTGCTCGCGGTCAGCGCGAAGCGGACCTTGTGCGCGAGCAGCGACTTGATGCCGAGTCGCAGCATGTATCAAGCGCCGAGCTGGTTCATGTGCGCACGGATGCGCTCGGGCGTGGGGTCGGCGAGTTCGTCGACGATCTGGCCGTCCACGAGGAACACCACCCGGTCGGCGTAGGACGCCGAGACCGCGTCGTGGGTCACCATCACGATCGTCTGGCCCATCTCGTCGACGGCGTTGCGCATGAATCCCAGGATCTCGGCGCCGGTGTTGAGATCGACGTTGCCGGTGGGCTCGTCGGCGAAGATCACCTGCGGCTTGCCGGCCAGCGCCCGTGCCACGGCCACGCGCTGCTGCTGGCCGCCCGACAGTTCGCTGGGCCGGTGCTTGAGGCGGTCGGCCAGGCCGGTGGCGCCGACCACCTCGTCGACCCAGTCGGAATCGCCCGCAGTGCCGGCGAGGTCCATCGGCAGCATGATGTTCTCGATGGCGGTCAGCGTGGGGACCAGGTTGAACGCCTGGAACACGAATCCCACGTTGTCGCGGCGCAGCAGGGTGAGGTCGCGCTCGGACAGCGTCGACAGGTCGGTCTCGCCGATGAGCACCTGCCCCTCGGTCACCCGGTCGAGCCCTGCCATGCAGTGCATGAGGGTGGACTTGCCCGAGCCAGACGGTCCCATGATGGCGGTGAACTGGCCTTGCTCGAACGTGACGTCGATGGCGTCGAGTGCGCGCACCGCAGTGTCGCCCGAGCCGTAGATCTTGGTGGCCGCGACGGCTCTCGCCGCTGCATGCGTGGGTGGAGCCGCGACAGACATGAAGCCTCCCGGAGAGGTTGCAGACCAGCGCGCAACTCTACGCACAGCGACCTGCTGCCCATGTTCAGGTTTTTCTCAGATTCGCAGCGTGGGGCCGCGGTATCCGGCGGTGAAGCCGTTTTCTAAGAGGAGGTCATGGATGGGGTGCTCGGCGGCGGGGCCGGCGTCGATGCGGGCCAACTCGACCTTGGCGAGCCGGCCGTCGGCGAGTGCTTGGCGCAATGCGTCGATCCAGCGCAGATCGACTGCAGCGTGCTCGAAGGTGTGCAGGGTGCGCCCGCCGCGGTCCAGCGCGACGAGCGGCGCGCCGTCGGCCAGCACTACGTGCGCGCCGGCAGTGCGGCTAGGACGGCCACCGCTGGGCGGCCAACTGAGTGCGGCGCCCGGGTCGTAACCATCGGCCAAATTTCACACAGGCCGCACCAGCTGCTGCCGTGGCAGTCGCCGTCAACCCGCAAGCCACCTGCCGCCTATTGCCGAACTCGCCGTGTCGGATCGTGTCAAGCCTTCTCAGCTCATATCCTGCCCCCTGCGCTCCTCTCCGGGGCCGAGCTGAACGGGAAGGGATCGGGCGACGTGGCAGGCCACACGAGCTGGGAAAAGGTGCCGTTGTTCGATCCGGGGCCCGAGATCGAGCCCACCAAACGACCCAAGTCAGTCGAGCAGCCCGTCTGGAGCGAGAACAAGGCCGACCTGATCGCCCGTTACCTGCGATATTTCGTGTTCATCACCCGCCACGGCACCTATATCGACGCGTTCGCTGGCCCACAAACCATCCGATCAGATCGGGCGTGGACCGCGCAGCTGGTCCTCGAGAGCGAGCCGAAGTGGCTGCGCCACTTCCACCTCTTCGAACTCGCGCCCTCCAAAGTCACGCGCCTCAACGACCTCGCAACGCAGCATGCCGACCGAAACGTGCATGTCTATCCAGGCAACTCCAATCGGGTCCTGCCTCAGACGTTGCCCGCGGACTCCATCCGAGCCCGAGAGGCCACCTTCTGCCTGTTGGATCAACGCACTTTCGAGTGCGAGTGGGCGCTGTGCGAGCACATCGCCAGGCTGCGTCCGGGTCCGACTAAACCTGAACAGTTCTACTTTCTCGCGAACTTCTGGATGTCCCGAGCTCTCGCAGCGATCTCAACAGAGGAGACCGAACGCAAGATCGCCGCCTGGCTCGGCGACGACGACTGGCAGTTGCTCCGCTCCCAGCGTCCCGCGGAGCGTCGGGCACTGTTCGTCGACAAGTTCCGCGACCTGCTCGGCTACCGGTTCGTGGAAGCCTGGCCGATCTTCCAGCGACCACGCGGCCAAGGCGCGACGATGTACTGGATGATTCATGCTTCCGACCACCCTGAAGCGCCGCATCTGATGGCCCGTGCCTATCGACGCGCAATCGAGCCTCCCGAGCCGCTTGATCAGCTCGATTTCGAGCTCGGCGACCTCACGATCGACACCTGCACCGCAGCCGAAGACTGACCCTCCGCGGCATCCTTGCCGTGCAGCGATGCGGCAGTCGGGGGCATGTCGTCGTGCGTGCGGCCCTCGAGGTCCCGGCCGTTTGCCTTGGGGGTGCGGCCACCCCATTGCTTGAAGAAGAACGCAACCGAAGCCGCTTCACACTGGTCGCGCAGATCCGTCACCCAGTCATAGTCCATATCTCGCGCCCCCGGACCGCTCTCCCCGCCGGCGATTAGCCAGTCAATCCCTTCAAGGTCCAGGCCCGGCAAGCCCTCAAGCAGCGGCTCGGCGCTGATGAATCGCACTGCAGCAGGCACCTCGCGCAGATGTCTGATCCGGAACGCGTAACGCGGGCTCTCCACTGAGACACCCATCCACACATTCGACGGCCACGGCAAGCTCCCAGCGATTTCCACGAGCCGCTGAGAGCGCTTTGTGAGCACCTGGTAGGTGTGCCGAGGCGTGTCGGCCATCACGTCGAACACCTCGCGCACAAAATCCACAGGCACGTCCGGATGAAACAGATCACTCATCGAGTTCACGAACACCAGACGCGGCCGCGCCCACCGGTGAGGCCGCTCCAGCAGATCTCGATGCACGGTAAGGCCGAACCCCGGGCCGCTCAGTCGATCCTCGCCGTCGTTCTGATACCGAGGGTTGCCCATCGCCTTGAGCCGCTTCGCCAAGGCCAGCGCGTAACAGTGATCGCACCCGGCCGACACACGATCACAGCCCGTCGTCGGATTCCACGTGGTCTCCGTCCACTCAATGCCGCTGCGATCAGCCATCGACATGCTCCCTGACGTCTCAGCGCTCACAATGGCCGAGGGGTGTGACAGTGTGCGCCGCTCAGAGTACGGCACCGCCCGCCCATGCACGCCTCCCGCCCGGCCGGCCAGCTCTGCGACCCCGACTGAGTTGTCGTTGGCGGTCGCGGCTCGATCTCGCCGTCGTCGTCGTCGCCCCGTCGGCGATCGCCAGAGTGAGTCTCTCGTTGTGCCAATGGCCCTGGTGGTCAGACGCGGGGTGCGAGCGCCGAGCTCACGACCCTTCGATTCCACGATCATGTGACACTGGGGCGCGAGACTCGCTACGCCGTAAAGCACCCAGCGGCGTGAGCGCGAATCCAACGAGCTCACTCGTCAAACCAAGGAGCTGGTTGTGTCGTTCGCCGAGTACCGCCGAGATCTCCGAGCGACGTACGGCACAGGACAGGCGACCGAGCACAGCTACCGACCGGCGTTACGAGCTCTCCTCGAAGCTCTCGGCAATGACATCAAGGCCATCAACGAGCCGACCCAGGCTGACTATGGCGCGCCTGACTTCATCGTGCAGCGGCGACAGGTGCCGATCGGACACATCGAGTGCAAGGACATCGGCACCAACCTTGACGCGGTCGAAGAGAGCGAGCAGGTCCAGCGCTACCGCGAGGCACTGCCCAATCTGGTCCTCACCGACTACCTGGAGTTTCGCTGGTTCGCCAACGGCGAGCGGCGCGCTGCGGCGAGATTGGGCCGGTTTGACAGCGACGGCCGCTGGCGCCCCGAGTCCGACGGCGATGACGCAGTGCGTCAGTTGCTGGCCGACTTCTATGACGCCGAGGTCCCCATCGTCGGGCAGCCCGCCGAACTTGCACGACGCATGGCCTCCAAGACGCGGCTGCTGCGCAGCGCCATCGAGCAGATCCTGACCGGGGATGCCAACGGTGCTCCGGCGCTTGCGGGATTGCTTGCGAGCTACCGAGAGGTGCTGATCAACGATCTCAACGTGAGCAAGTTCGCCGACCTGCAAGCACAGACGGCTGCGTATGGCCTCTTCGCCGCAAGGTGCCTGCACACAGGGCCAGCCAGCGCATTCAGTCGGCAGTCAGCCGTCTTCGCTGATACCACGCCGTTCCTGCGGGACGTCTTCGGGCATATCGCCGGACCGAACGCCGACAGCCGTATCGCTTGGATCATTGACGACCTGGCACTGCTGCTCGCGAGGGCCGACATGGCGGCTGTATTGGAGGACTTCGGGACGGCCACTCGTCAAGAAGACCCGATCGTCCACTTCTACGAGGACTTCCTCGCCGCATACGACCCCGACCTGCGCGAGATGCGCGGCGTCTACTACACACCCGAACCGGTCGTGTCCTACATCGTGCGTAGCGTCGATTGGGTGCTGCGCAGCCGGTTCGGGCTGTCTGCCGGCCTGGCAGACACGGCCACGGTCGACGTCGCTATGGAAGAAGGTGGGACGCAGACGCTCCCGCGGGTATTGGTGCTCGACCCTGCGGCCGGCACCGGCACCTTCCTGCGCGAGGTCGTGTCGCACATCCGTGACGACTTGGCGAAGCGAGGGCTCGCTGGCGCTTGGAGTTCGTATGTGCCCGAGCACCTTCTGCCCCGCCTGTTCGGTTTCGAACTGCTGATGGCGGCGTACACCATCTGCCACCTCAAGCTCGCCATGGAGATCAGCGGCGATGCGGAGCAGTACACGCTGCCAGACGGTGGACGCTTGGGCGTATTTCTGACGAATTCCCTCACAGAAGCCCATGAGGACGCCAGCGGCCCGATGTTCGCGGCAGAGATCGTCCGGGAAGCTCGCGAGGCCGACGCGGTCAAGCGCGACCACCCCGTCATGGTGGTCATCGGCAACCCGCCCTACTCAGGCCACTCGGCCAACAAGGGAAAGTGGATCAACGACCTGATGCGCGGTCGGGACGCCGACGACCCGCAGAGCTACTTCAGCGTGGACGGCGAGCCCTCGACGAGCGCAACCCCAAGTGGCTCAACGACGACTACGTGAAGTTCATCCGGTTCGCACAGTGGCGCATCAACCAGACCGGCGAGGGCGTGTTGGGCTTCGTGACCAACCACAGCTACCTCGACAACCCCACGTTTCGCGGGATGCGGCAATCGCTGCTGGAGACGTTCGACGAGATCTGGCTGCTCGATCTGCACGGCAACTCGAAGCGAAGGGAACGCTCGCCCGACGGAAGCCCGGACAAGAACGTGTTCGATATTCAGCAGGGCGTTGCCATCGGCATCTTTGTCAAGACCGGGGGTGACGGCGAGGGCTACGCGACGGTCCGGCACGCCGACCTGTGGGGCGACCGAGGCGACGCAACGACCGGTAAGTACGCCTGGCTCGCCGAACACGACATCGACCGCACGTCGTGGCAAGAGTTAGCGCCCCAGTCACCCGACTACTTCTTTGTGCCGCGCGACTACGCCCTGCTCGCCGAGTACGAGGCAGGCTGGAAGCTCACGGACATCGCGCCGGTGAACTCAGTCGGGATCGTCACAGCGCGGGACAAGATGGCCATCCAGTGGTCGGATGCCGACATGCGACGCGTCGCTGCCGACTTCGTGGACCTCCCAGAGGCCGTCGCTCGCGAGAAATACAACCTCGGACGTGACTCGCAAGACTGGACCGTCGCGGCAGCACAAGACGACCTAAGGGGCCGCGCGGATAGGTGGCCGTCCACGGGTCGTCTGGTTCCCCGGTGTATTGGTGGGGTCGTCCTTGACCTGACGACCGTGGAGGCCGGTTTCATCATGCGCGCTCTGACCAAGGCTGTGGTGGATGTCATCT
>JAJEBN010000058.1 GCA_022822525.1 Acidimicrobiia bacterium
ACGCTTCTAAGCTTCACCTCGGAGATGCCTTTCCGATCCGCACAATGTGTGCCTCGACAACACACATCGTCGCAGGTCAGAAAGGCTTTTCCGCGGACGCGAAAACCCCGCCACCCCAATTCCCATGAATAATCAGGGCTAACTGCCGCCTGAAGGTTTCGCCATTGGGAACGCGCTTGGGCAGAAAGATCGAGAGCCGGACGAGGGTCCCTCGTTCGGCTTGGAAGGTCTTGTCGAGCGAACCCGAGTCGATGGGGACTGGCGAATCGTCGTCTCTGACGATCTCGTCGAAGTCGAGCGTGAAGTGGCTGGTCAGAAAGCCTTGTGTAGTTTCATCGCCGCCAGAGGAAATGATCTCGATTCGACGGCATATGCCGAACGGAGCCAGTTTCCCGATCCCCTTGCGCCCCATGACGGCACGCTTCTTGTCGCGTGACTTGGCGGCATCCGTGGCAGGGGAGCCACTTGAGTCCGTGCGCTTCCGTCTGTCAGTGCCGACGATCAGGAAGTACTTCTGGGCTTCTTGCGGAGTCATACCGTGCCCGTCGTCTTGGACGGTGATAGTGAATCCGAGGTCCTCGTGCGTGCCGTCGGGAAGCTTCCTCGCCAGTTGCTTCGCCAACGGAAGCGTCACCGTGACGTTCTCGGCATCGGCGTCGTATGCATTGGCGATGAGTTCTGCTACGACCGCGCTGGCCCGGTCGTAGAGCTTCACGCCGAGCTTGTCCACCGTGAGACGCGAGATTCGCATCTCGTAGTGGTCGGCTGCTTCAGTCGATGTGTCCTGAGTTGACAAGGGGAAAGCTTCTATTTCGGAGGTGACTGGCAGGTTCGCAGCAATTGACGGACGGCGAGGCCGAGGGCGTGGGCGAGACGGACCGGAACCGCATTGCCAATTTGTCGTTCCTTGGACTCGTGGTTTCCGCAGAACTGGTAGTCGGCAGGGAATGTCTGGAGCAGGGCTGCTTCGCGCAGGCTGATCGCGCGGTGCTCGGTGGGGTGCAGGAATCGCCCACACGATGGCGTGGTGCAGCGGGTGGTCATGGTGGGGGCGGGGCCGGTGAGTCCGATGCGGCTGTATGGACCGGTGGCCGCTGAGCGTCCGGCGTCGCGCAGGCGCTTGTGACAGTCGAGCTGCAGATTGTCGGGCAGATCGAAATGATCACCGCCTTGCGGGATCCCACGGATACGTTCCAGCACCCGCGGTGTCGGCGTTCGCGCCCGATGTAGCGGGTCTTCGGTGGCAGCGATGTCGCCGGCTTGCGCGATCACTTCGCTCGCATGCGGCGGTACAAGAGAGAACGATGTCGGCAGCAGGCTCTGCAATGTGGAGGGGAAGTCGAGGCCGGCGCGCCGCACTGCGATGCCGATCAGCCGTCGGCGTCGCTGGGCAACCCCGAAGTCCGTGGCGTTGACAGTCCACGACCCGAAGCTGTAGTCGTGCTCTTCAGCGATGTTGTGTAGCTGCTGCCAGCGAGGGTCGCGAGCCAAGCCGGGCACGTTCTCGACCAGCACGGCTGCGGGGCGCAGCTCTTCGGCGAAGCGCCACACCTCGGAGATCAGGTCGTTTCTTGCGTCGTGGCTGTCTCGTAGGCCCAGCGACGAGAAGCCTTGGCACGGCGGGCAGGCCGTCAGCAGCGTGAGCTCGCCGTGGTCGAGGCCGAGACTCTGTCGAAAGTCCCCGGGACTCACGCTCGCGATGTCGGACACGGTTATCTGCACGCCGGGATGGTTCGCTGTAAGCGTCGCCGCTGCATCCGCGTCATTCTCGACGGCGCCGAGCACCTGAAACCCCGCGTCGCGCAGCCCTTGGCTGGAACCTCCCGCTCCGGCGAACAGATCGACGGCGGTGAATTCCCCAGTCACGACTGTCGGTTGGAGCTTGCCGCCGTCCGTCCCGTCAAGCTACTCACGACGCCCCACGGACGACGCTGATTTTCGCGAGGGCGGCGGCATCTTCCGGGCATCGATCTGGACCGGTTTCGCTCCGACAGCCGTGACGCGCTGGACGCGTCCCTGTAACGGCGGTACGTCGCCGCGACGTGCCGGACACGGCCAGTGCCAAGGATTACGACGGCATCAGCGAGTTCGCGGTGATCTGCATGGCCCCACACAACCGGGGTATTGAGGGCTGGGCCGTGATGGTGAGCACGCTGAGACCTTCTTGGCGCTCGTAGCCGTCGACAGCCCGTTTGTGGGCTGGCCATATGCCCATATGTGGGCAGTTCAGGTGCCAGTTTGTGGGCTATCGCAGCAGAGACGGCTATCAGCTGTAGGCCTTGAGTTCGCGGTCCAAGGTCCAGACATCGGCGCTCACGTAGGCCGTCTCGCGCAGGAACTGGTCGCGTTCCACCAGCAGAGCCACATCGCCCGTGCCGAGCCGTCCGTCACCGAGGAGCGTCACCAGATCGGAGCCGGTCGAGTTCCCGTCGAGCAGCTCTTGGATGAACTGCGGGTCCAAGGTTGCGGCGCGGATGATCCGCGGCGGGTCGGCGGCGCTTGCCGCTTGCAGGACGAACTGGAGGCGTTCTGCGAGGCGTCGGCGGTCGGACGAATGCTGGGCAATACGGTTTCCGGTCTCCACGATCGCAGTTGCCGGAATCACGAACCGCTGGCCGCCAGCCTTGCGCGCTTCGAATTCGGCCGCGATTTGGCGGGCGGCTTCGTCGCCGTCCATGCCGATGAGTTGCAGCAGCACCGAGGTGTCGACGAACACCACCGACCAGGGGCTGGGCACAGGTCAGAGTCCGAGCACGTCGACCAGCGAGCGCTGTTCCGTCGGCTCGTGCTCCTGCGGCCTCAGGCGATCTCGAATTGCCGCTGTACCGAGTGGCCCTCCGCCGATCACCTCGAAGTAGTCGGGGAACTCGGTGAGCTCTGTGGCCCGAGTCCAACCATCCGAATCGCGGCTGCAAACGACAACCCCCTTGTGGTCGTCGCCGGTCAATGCGTCGAGCATCGCAGGGCTGTGAGTTGTAGCGAGGGTCCTGGCGCCGGTCGCCGCTTCCAACTTGAGACGCTTGAGCAGCAATTGCACCTGTGATGGGTGCAGGCCGTTCTCGAGTTCTTCGACCACCAGCAGCCGGCGGGCAGCGGTCAAGTCTCCAGACTCGTCGGTGGCAGGTCGAGCTTCGAGCAACGCCGCGGCTATCGCCAGAAAGCGCAATGTGCCGTCACTCATCAGGCGCGCGGGGATTGGGTGCAGGTCGTCGCCGAGTCGCTCGCGCAGTGTGGTCATCACGTCCCCGAGATCACTCCTGACGACGCCCAGGTCGGCTACTTGCGCCTCAGAGAGCGACTGAGTCATCTCGAACAGCGCTTCGCGCGTTGGCTCATCGCGCATGAGGTCGGCGAGCGCTGCGGAGAGGTTGTCGGCGTTCCTGCGAAGGCGCGTGTCCTTCTCGGGCACGTACTCACGCATCTGCTGAGGAATGGGATCCAGAATGAAGATGCCGCGGAGAGCTTCGAGCATCTGCTCGGCGACGTGGTGAATCTCGCGACCTGCCTGCGTCTTTGCAGGCACTCGGGCAGCCACCTGTGAGGTGAGCAGTTGCGTGGCCCGGAACGTCACCGCTGGGTTCGGACCCTGCTTGCGATTGTCCCAGCGGGCGGTGATGTCGCCCGAGTCCGGCTGCGGGCGGTCCGTTGCCAGCAGGTCTCGGACTTCACCATTGCGCCGTGTCCAGAGCCGCTCGCTCACAATCTGCACGCTTGGACGGACTGAGATTCCGATATCGAGGCGGTAGATCCTGCGACGTATAGAAGCGGTGCAACCGATCCGGAACGAGTCTCGACCTGCTGGGGCGCAGCCTTCGGAGCCTCCCCTAACGAGGGGGCCGTCGCGGCCTCCGTCGAGCGTGTCTCGAATCGTGGCACCGCTGGCTAGGGCAGACAGCACCGCCGCGGCGTCGATGATGTTGGACTTCCCACTGCCGTTGCGGCCGACGAGCAGTGTCACCGGACCGAGGCGGACGTGCGCGCCTCGCAGGCTCTTGAACGCTGGCAGTCTGAGTTGTCTCAGCGTCGCGGCCATAGCGGCAAGCGTACTGATACCTCGAATGGCCAGACAGTCTGGGGTTGGTCCGAGTGCGGGGAGGGCGGCGTAGCGTGAGCGGGTGCCTGCAGAGGATCCGAAGGCGTTGGTGCAGAAGCTGTGGGACTTCTGCGACGTGCTGCGCGACGACGGCTTGTCCTACGGGGACTACCTGGAGCAGCTCACGTACCTGCTGTTCTTGAAGATGGCCGATGAGCAGTACTTGTTGCTGGGAGGCGACCGCATCGTGCCGGTCGAGCACGATTGGCAGTCGTTGCTGAGCCGGTCCGGGGCGGAGCTCGAAGCCCATTACAGCGAGTGCCTGTCGGCGCTGGGCACCGGCGAGGACATGCTCGGCGTGGTCTTCCACAAGGCCCGCAACCGCATCCAGACGCCGGCCAAGCTCGAACAGCTCATCAAGGAGTTCATCGATCAGCACGAGTGGATGAGCTACGACGCCGACCTCAAGGGCGACGCGTACGAGGGCCTGATCGAGAAGACCGCCCAAGAGGGTGCCAGAGGAGCTGGCCAGTACTTCACGCCCCGGGCACTCATCAACGCCATCGTCGACGTGATGCAGCCCGAACCCGGCGACCGCATCTGCGACCCGGCCTGCGGCACCGGCGGGTTCTTCTTGGGCGCGTACCGGTCAATCGTCGAGCGTCACTCGCCGTTGGAGCCGGACCAGGCTGAGCACCTGCGCTCGGGTGCGTTCACCGGCTGGGAGATCGCGGACCTGCCTGCCCGCCTGTGTGCAATGAACATGCTGCTGCACGGCATCGAGAGCCCCGAGTCTGATTCGCCGATCGTGGTGGATGACGCTTTGCGGGACTCGCCCGGCAGGCCGTTCGACATGGTGCTGACCAACCCGCCGTTCGGCCGGTCGGCGTCGGACAGCTACGAGCGGGAGGACTTCTGGGCGACGACCCGCAACAAGCAGATCAACTTCGTCCAGCACGTCGTGAGCCTGCTGCGCATCGGCGGCGACGCGGCGGTGGTGGTGCCCGACAACGTGCTGTTCGAAGCCGGAGCGGGCGAGACGATCCGACGCCGGCTGCTGCACGACTGCGACGTCCACACGCTGCTGCGGCTGCCGACGGGGATCTTCTACGCCCAGGGCGTGAAGGCCAACGTGCTGTTCTTCCGCCGCCGCGAGGGCGCCGAGGACCCATGGACGCGCGAGCTGTGGGTGTACGACCTGCGCACGAACAAGCACTTCACGCTCAAGCAGAACCCGCTCACCAGAGCCGACCTGGACGACTTCGTCGCCTGCTACCGAGCCGACGCCCGCCACAAGCGTGAAGAATCCGAACGGTTCAAGCGCTACACCTACGACGAGCTGATCGCCCGCGACAAAGTCAGCCTCGACCTGTTCTGGATGAGAGACGAAAGCCTCGAAGACGCCGACAACCTGCCGCCTCCAGATGTCCTCGCCGCCGAGATAGCGGAAGACCTCGAAGCCGCCCTCACCGAAATCCAAGCCCTTACCGAGTCGCTCAGCGTGGACGAGCCCAAGAGCGCTCGGCAACGCAGTTGAACCATTGGCGCGGCGATCGTGTCAGAGCCGAAGCTGCACCATTTTGTTCCGCGCTTCTATCTACGCCGATTCGCGAATAACAAAGATCAAGTAGCGATCCGAAGCCGTGCCGGCAACTGCTATGTCACTTCGACGAGAAAAGCATTGACCCGTTCTGGCCTCTATCGGGTGCCGGGCCAACCATTGACTGCAGAGGCGACGCTCTCAGGCTTCGAAGGCTTGGCTAGCGATGCACTCAAGAGTGTTGATGCGGGGAACTTCCCCCATCCTCGCACAAAGATACGAGAAGCACTGACTCTGTTTGGTGCTCTACAATTGACGAGGCATTATGACACAATGACAATGATCGAGTACTACTTCGAAGTGATACGGGAAGTTGGTGACCCACCAGTAGATAGTGATACAGTACATCAATTCTTGGCTAAATCCTATGGATTCAAACCACACGAGAATGAGGTGCACGCCCTTCGTGATTTTGCAAATGGCGCACTCCAAATGTGGCCCGAGTCGCGTGGAGCTGAAAGCGCTCTATCGCGTGTGAGGGTTCAAGGGCTCTTTGAGAAAGCACTGGACGATGTTGCCCCGATGCTGGACTCACGAGTATGGACACTTGAAGTCTCAAGGCATGAGCGTCTGATTACGTCTGACCGGCCAATAACTTTGTGGAATCCCCCGGATCTGAGTGACTATTACAGAGGCGTTGGAATTGCCGAGGCCCAAGAAGTTTGGTTTATTCTGGATCGTTCCAAGATGCTGGTGTTGCGTCAGGAGGGCATCGAGAGATCAAAACGGATTGGGCCTGAGCGAGTCGACATGGTAAATCGCCATATCGCCCGGCATTGCACACAGTCGATCCTGACTCACCCCTCAACCCAACACCTATTACACGAGGTTGATCTCGCAAGACGCAGACCAACGGTGCGATTCTGGCGAGGACCTTTGGTTGGTCCCGATGAAGACGACACGGTCAGAGCCCTGATGCACACTTGGCGACCTATACGGGATATACCCGATGACGTTATAAACCCTTATACTTGGTAAATTGGCTCTAATCGGATGGCCGCGGCTGAGCGCGGCGACGATCCTTCAACCTGTGGTAGCTCGATCTCCTAGTAGGCGATGTCGAGGGCGTAGCGCAGCGCTTGGTCGAGCTGGGCTCGCTTGATGGTGTCGAGCTGGCCGACGGGGTCGGCGTCGAGGCGGGTGATCGGCACGGTGACGAGGTTGTCGCAGCTGATCGCGCTTGGCTGCGGCAGTCCTTCGTCTGTGCCGACTTCCACTTCTGAGCGGATGCCTCGCATCGTGCGTGTGATGGGAGCGCACACCACCGCTGTCAGCACAGAGGCCCCGACGTCTCTTGACAGCACGACGACGGGTCGCCGGCCGTTTGGCTCTCCCAGATCGCCCCAGTAGATCTCGTTGCGGGCTACCACGGGGGCGCTGTCTCGGCCGCCAGCCGCGTCGCTGCCTCGACCAACACTGGATCTTGAGGTTGGCGACGGTATGCAGCAACCAGTTCGGCATCGGCGGCGGCCAGGTCTGCTGCATCGATGACCGCGCGCGCTCCACGGCGAAGCAGTGCCGACCTGCTGGTTCCCTCGGCAGTCGCGATCTCCGCGAGGCGTTCGATGAGCTCGTCGTCGAGTTGGACGAGCACTTCACGTCGAGCCATGACCATATGGTATGGCATATGGTCACTTGACGGTGAGGGGCTGGTACGTTGCCGGCCGTATGTCTCTTGACTCCATTGCAGTTCCGTCTATGGGTGAGCGGTACACCCGGCCTGACTGGGTGCGGCGCATCATCCTCATGGGCGACTCGATCGGGGGGCGTCCCCAGGACTTGGTGCCCATCGACGCCGGCGAGCTGCTGAAGCTGTCCACGGACTCGCTCGGCGGCATGCCCGCAGGTGACTTGGGCGACCCTGACTGGCAGCAGCGCTTCGAGCTGCTGGTCGCCGACCTGGATGGCTCGCCTATGCATCTGCTCGGCCGGCTGATGACCAAGCAGGAGCTGCTGCGCTCCCTGCGCACCAGGCTGCTGCTCACCGCCGCCATCGACGCAACCCCGCAGATCACCGCCGAGCCCGTGCGGGCCCCGGTGATGATCGCCGGCCCTGCCCGCTCGGGCACCTCGATCCTGTTCGAGCTGCTGGGGTTGCATCCCGACCTGCGGGCACCGCTCGGCGCCGAGGCGCTCCACCCGGTGCCGCTGCCCGAACCCGGCCTCGCGGACCGCCTGGAGATCGGGCAGTGCGAGCAGGAATTCTGGGCCGACATCCAGCCCGAGTTCCTGGCCATGCACGAGTTCCGGGCTGATCTGCCCGTGGAGTGCATCACCCTCACCACCGGCAGCTTCGCCGGATTCCACTGGAGCATGATCGCCCCGCTCACCGGGTGGATTCCCGATCCGGCGGTCAACTACAGCTACGAGCAGCAGATCCTCCAAGTGCTCCAGCACGGCGCAGATTCCACGCAATGGGTGCTCAAGACCCCCGGCCACCTCTTCGTGCTGCCGGATCTGTTCGCAGAGTTCGACGACGCCTGGGTGATCCAGACGCACCGTGACCCGGCCCGCACCATGGCCTCCACTGCCAGCATCACCGCCATGGTCCACTGGATGCGGTTCGAGGACGTGGACGTCGGCGGCAATGCCCAATTCGTGCATGATGCGTTCGCATTCGCTCTCAACGACTCGGTGAACCTGCGAGAAAACGGCGTGGTGCCCGATGAGCGCTTCGTGGACGTGAGCTACACGCAACTGGTGAGCGACCCCGTCGGCGCGCTGGGCCCGGCCCTCGAACAGATGGGGCTGTCGATGACCGATGCCTACGCGTCGGACGTGCGGGACTATCTCGACCACAAGCCCAAGGGCAAGTACGGCGTCCACCGCTACCAGCCCGAGGACTGGGGATTCACCGCCGAGGGCATACGCGACGCCACGGCCCAGTACATCGAGCGGTTCGACCTGCCCCCCGAGGGCTGAGCCGACCATAGACATGGACTCGCTTCCCGAAACCGAGTCGCGCCGGGCACTCGCAGAGCTGCTCGAGGTGCTGCGTGACGCCGACGAGCGATGGGTGTCGCCCGAGTGGAACCTGCACACTGCCGACGACGCCGTCGAGGCGCATCGTGCCCTCATGCACTACCTGCAGTGGGGGCTGGCCGGGCTGTTCGAGCGCGACCCGTCGGCCCCCCGGTTCCAGCGCTTGGTGACGCCGAGCCGCAAGCTGCTGGGGGACAACCCCGACACCGTCTACTTCGAGGCGCCGGTGTCGGCCGACTACGAGTATCGGGTGACCGGCGAGACCATGGGCGCCACCTACCTGTCGATCTCGGTCGAGTCGAGCGTCGGGTGGGGGTCGATGGACAACCAGGTGCTCGGCGTGCTCAACGACACGACGCTCGATGTCGACGCCGACGGCCGCTTCGAGATCGTGCTCGGCGGCGAGCCCCAGCAGGGCAACTGGCTGGAGCTGCCGCCCGAAGAAGGGGCGATCATCAGCCGCCACTACTTCGAGGAAGCGACCCACGCGGCAACCAATCCCGACCGGATCCCCGCAATGAACATCGAGGTCATCGACGGTGCGCCCCCGCCCCGGCCCTCCGACGACTCGGTCAGCGCCGGCATCCGCCGCATCGCGGCGATGATCCGCGAGCTCACCGTGGATCGCGTGCCGATGGCCCAGGGCGAGCCCCGCTCGTGGGTGTCGCTGGTGCCGAATGAGTTCCCGCCGCCCGGTCTGCCCGGCGACCTCGGCCTCTCGGCTATCGACGCTGCCTACGCGCTCGCGCCCTTCGTGATCGGGCCCGACGAGGCGCTCGTGATCCGCGGCCGCTGGCCCGAATGCCGCTACGCCAACATCAGCCTGTGGAACCGCCACCTGCAGTCGCTCGACTACGCGAACCGCTCGATCTCGCTCAACCGTGCGCAGATGGTCGCCGACGATGACGGCAGCTTTACCGCCGTCATCGCCCACACCGATCCCGGCGTTCCCAACTGGCTCGACACCGAGGGCCGCCCCTTCGGCATCGCCTTCTGGCGTTTCATGCTGCCCGAAGGCGACATCGAGACGCCCCGAGCTGAACTCGTCCCTCTCGCGGAGCTCCCGAGCCGATCTTGACGCCCAGCTTGCGGGTGCCCGCGAGCCGTCTCGACCGCCGGCAAGGAGTCAGTCGGCGAAGGCGTCCACGAGAGGCTGGTAGCGGTCGAGGAAGCGGGCCAAGCGATCGGCGCCGTCAGGGGCGCCGAGGACTATCCGTTCGGCGCCGAGACTGCTGTACAGCTCCAGCTTCTCTGCGTCCGGGCTCGCGTAGCAGTACATCGAGATCGGAATGGCGTCGGGGTCGCGCCCCGCTGTCTCCGCCGCAGTGCGGAAGCGCTCGAATCCCACTCGCACGTCCCTGAAGCCCACATCGAGCGGGCACCAGCCGTCTGCGTATTCGGCGACATGGCGCATCCCGATCCGACCGCGGCAGCCCACGAGCACCGGGGGGCCGGGCTTCAGCGTCGGCTTCGGGTACACCCACGAGGGCGCGAAGTTCACGAACTCGCCCGAGTAGGCGGCTTCGTGTTCGGTCCACAGCAGCCGCAGCGCGGCGACCGTCTCGCGCATGGCGTTGTAGCGCTGCGCCCACGGCACGTTCGACACGTTTGCCAGTTCCTCGCGGTTCCACCCCACGCCGACACCGAACAGCAGACGGCCACCGGACACCTCGTCCAGCGTCGCCACGCTCTTGGCCAGGTCTAAGATCTCGTGCTCGAGCACGAGGCAGACGCCCATCGCCAGCTTGATCTTCGTCGTCGCAGCCGCCGCTGTCGCCAGCGATACGAACGGGTCGCGCATGTGCCAGTAGAGCTCCGGCAGATCGCCCCCGTCGGGGTGAATCGTCTCCCGGCTGGCAGGGATGTGGCTGTGCTCGCCCACCCACAGCGAGTCGTAGCCCCGCTCTTCCGCCTCGACCGCCATGTCGGCAGTCGCAGGCCCGTAGTCGCTGTTCGTAGGTGCCAGACCGATCTTCATGCCGGCGGACTCACTCGGCGCGCTGGGTGCCGACCTTCAGCTCCCGGAACGGGCTGGTGGTGTCGATGCCGGGCTCCTTGGGCAGGCCCAGCACGCGCTCGCCGACGATGTTGCGCATCACCTCGTCCGACCCTCCGGCGATGCGCATCGCCGGGAAGCCCAGCACGTAGCCGGCCCACGAGAACGTGCCCCACTCGCCGGAGTCGACCACCAGCTTGGGGCCGATGGTGTCGGCCACGAACTCGCAGGTGGCGTTCATCTGGCGGATCAGCCCCATCTTGGACAGTGACATCTCGGGGCCTGGGGTCTTGCCGGCACGCAGCGCGTCCATCGTGCGCTGGTTCGACCAGCCCAGCACCTTGCCGTGGGTGTAGATCTCGGCGAGCTTCTGGCGGGCCAGTGCGTCGTCGGCCATCCCGTAGTGACCAGCCATGGCGGCCAGCTTGGAGAAGCTGCCCCCGCCGGTGCCGCCGCCCGAGCCGCCGCCGATGGCCGCCCGCTCGTTCATCAGCGTGGTCAGCGCCACGCCCCAGCCTTGGTTCACCTCGCCGAGGCGGTGCGAGTCGGGCACACGCACGTCGGTGAAGTACACCTCGTTGAAGTTGGCCCCGCCGGTCATCTGCCGCAGCGGGCGCACCTCCACGCCGGGGGCCTTCATGTCCACGAGGAACCCGGTCAGGCCCTGGTGCTTGGGCAGGTCGAAGTCGGACCGGGCGATCACCTCGCCGATGTCGGAATAGTGCGCGCCCGAGGTCCAGACCTTCTGGCCGTTGAGGATCCACTCCTCGCCGTCGCGCTCGGCCCGCATCTGCAGGCTGGCCAGGTCTGAGCCGGCGCCCGGCTCGGAGAACAGCTGGCAGCCCACGATGTCGGCCCGGTACATCTGGGGCAGCACGTCGGCGGACACGTCGGGCTGGGCGTGGGCGAGGATGGTGGGGGCCACCATCCCCAGGCCGATGCCGAAGAAACCGCCGTCGGGCGTGTCGAACTGGCTCTCGAGCTGGCCCCAGACGCGCTCGAACTTGCGGGGCATGCCGCCGCCGCCCAATTCGGCCGGACCGCTGATCCAGCCGAAGCCGGCGTCGTACTTGGCGGCCCGCCACTCCTTCGACGCCTCCAGCTCGGCGCGCTCGCGCTCCCGGTCGATCTCCTCGAAGAGCGCCGCGTTGTCGGGCCCCTCGCCCCAGACGAACTCGCGCCGCTCGGCTTTGCGCTTGGCGTTGGCCTCCAAGAATTCCAGTGCCTCAGCAGCAAACTGCTCCTCGGTGATCTCAGCGGTGTCGGCAGCGGCCATGTCGGGCTCCTGTTTCGTGCAAGAAAGGCGGAATATCCGGGGTACGAGCAGCCCCAAGCTAGCGACATATGTCGCTACGCTCATCGGCCATGGGTCAGCCCGTTCGAGTAGCAGAGCGACCGTCGTCCGTTCGTGTGGGCACGGTGCAGTTCGAGACCAACCGCCCGCTGACCGGGGCAGGCCATCGCTACTACAACAGCGCCGAAGATGCCGCCAGCGCCGAGGATCCAGCCGACCTGCTGGCGTGGCGCCTGTTCCAGCGGGGCGGTGTCGACCACATTCACGTGTACGGCAACGTGGCCACCATCGACCTCTCCCGGGGCCACACCTCCGACGGCATCGCCGAACTCATCGAAGAGCTGTTCGCCCACTACCGCTAGCTACTGTTTCTGCATGACCGAAGACGAGTTCCGTTCTGAGCTGGCAGCGCAGGGCTATGGCGAACCGCGCAACGCCGAGTTCGAGCCTCACGCCAATGGCGAGTTGCACAGCCACGAGTTCTCTGCCATGGCGATGGTGACCAGGGGCGAGTTCCGGCTGGGGCTCACCGACGAGACCCGGGTCATGGGAGTGGGGGACTGGTGCGAGGTTTCCGCCGGCACGCTGCACAGCGAGATGGCGGGCTCAGTCGGCGCGACCCTGCTGGTCGGCACGAAGTAGCCGGCCCAACCCCTGTCCAGGAGGCTGCAGGGGAAGCACATGCACGGCGGCGGCCGATAAACAACCGTTCGTGGAGACGATTGTTCGTCTAGCCTGTCGCGATGGCAGTGCAGCTGCGTCGTACTGCCGGCGCATTGGACACAGCCGGCCCTCGTGGGGTCGGCGCATTGGACGTAGCGCATGCTGCGGACATCGGGCACAGCAAACGGCTGCTGCCCGTCGCTGACGAGTTGGCACCGCTGCTGACCCAGCCGGGGCTTGTCCCCGGGACGGTGCTGGCTGCCCACGGCCCAGGAGCGCTGACCCTGGCGACCGCCCTTGCGGCGGAGGTCTCGCGTACGGGCGGATGGGTGACCGCGGTGGGGCTGGGGCGCATGGGTGTCTCGGCGGTAGCGGAACGGGGGGCATCGCTGGACCGGTGGGCCTTCGTGGACGAACCCGGCAGCGCCGCAGCCGAAGTGCTGAACGCCCTGATCGGCAACGTCGACGTGATCCTGCTGGCTGGGAGCGTGCGGCTGGCGGCTGCCCATAGCCGGCGCCTGCGCACCCGCTTGCGAGAGCGCGGAACCGTGGTGATCGAGGTCGGCGCATCGAACCCAGCCGGCGCTCGTGGCGTCGGCGCATCGAACCCAGCCGGCGCTCGTGGCGTCGGCGCATCGAACACAGCCGGCGCATTCAGTCCAGACGTGACCATGACGGTGGAACGTGCTGCGTGGACCGGTCTCGGGCACGGGCACGGCCGGCTGCGGGAACGCCGGGCCGAGGTGGTTGCTGCGGGCCGCGGTGCAGCGTCGCTGCCGCGACGAGCCGTCTTGTGGCTGCCCGATGCCAACGGGCACATCACCGCCGTCCGCGGTGCGATCAGCACCGTTTCCTGGCCTGCTCAGGCCGCATCTGCCCAGGACGGCATCTCGATAACCGACGCTTCGGGAAGCGGTGACGATGCCGTCGTCCCCCTGCAGCGCCGTGCGGGATAACCACGACAACCGGGCTGGCTTGGCCAGCCAGGACGAACCTGCCGGTATCCCGTCGCGGATGCTGACAGCGGAGGTCGGGAACTGGTCTGCAGTGGCAGCAGGGTTCGACCCGGCCACACCAGCGGCGGTGGTCTCCGCCGGGCGCATCACCGCCGTCACGCCTGCGGCTGCTGCTGCGGGGATACGCCCAGGAATGCGTCGCCGCCAGGCTCAGACTGAGTGTCCCGTCTTGGAGCTGGCCGAGCACGACCTCGATCTCGACGCCCGCTGTTTCGCCCCCGTGGTCACTGCGCTGGAAGACCTGACGCCGAGAGTCGAAGTGCTGGCGCCCGGTTGCTGTGTCGTCGCCACCCGAGGCCCGTCGCGCTACTACGGCGGAGACGAGGCGCTGGCGGAGCTGGCGCATCGCACCGTCACAGAAGTGCTGGCCAGCGACATGTACGACCCAGCACCATCTGTCAGCGTCGGCATCGCTGACGGCTTGTTTGCCGCTGGCCTTGCTGGGAGGGCGGCGCCGGCCCGAACCCCGTCAATGCCGGTGCTGGTGGTGGCCCCTGGCAGCAGCGCAGAGTTCCTGAGCGGGCTGCCACTGGGGACGCTGGCCGAGGAATGCTCCCTGCTGTCGGGCTGTGCTGCCGATGGGACGACGGATGATCTGCTCCGCATGCTGTGGCAGCTGGGCTTGCGCACTCTGGGCGACCTTGCGGCACTGCCCGTGGGAGACCTCGTCGGCAGGTTCGGCACGCAAGGGGAGTGGATGCACGCACTGGCCAGCGGGCGCGACCCTCGCCTAAGCCAGCCTGCCGCCGCTCATCCTGATCTCAGCGTCGAAACCGAGATCGACCCGCCCGCGGATCGGCTCGACACGGTGGCCTTTGCCGCGAAATCTCTGGCAGATCAGCTTGACGCCCAGTTGGCCCGGGAGGGTCAGGCACTGGTGTGCGTGGAGATCAGTGCCGAAACCGAGCACGGTGAGACCAGCAGCGGGCGGTGGCGCCACGGATTCCGCTTCAGCCCGCCCGATCTGGTCGACCGTGTGCGCTGGCAGCTCGACGGCTGGCGCAGCGCCAAGGGCAAGAACAGTCCCACCGGTGGTATCTCGTTCATCCGGCTGCGTGCGGTCGAGACGCTTCCCGATGAAGGGCGTCAGCTCGGTTTCTGGGGCGGTCAGTCCGAGGTGGACGAGCGGGCTGAGCGAGCGCTGCAGCGAGTTCAGACCTTGGTCGGCTTCGACGAGGTCACCGTTGGCCGCCTGGGCTCCGGCCGCCGCTTTGCCGATCTCGAGCAGCGCCTCCCGTTCGGCACCGTCGGTCCTCGTGGGACCGGCGCATCTGGCCCAGTCGGTCCTCGTGGGATCGGCGCATCGGATACACCCCCGTGGCCAGGACGGCTGGGCGCGCCGGCCCCTGCGGAGATGCTCGCCGAACCCGAGCCGCTCGTGGTGCTCGATGCGAACGGCGATCCGGTGGGCGTGAGCGGCAGGGCACAGGCCAGCGCGCCCCCGGCCATGCTGCGCCGGGCCGATGGGCGTACCAGCCGTATCGCAGCGTGGGCAGGGCCATGGCCGCTGGACGAACGCTGGTGGAGCACACAGTCGCGCCGTCAGGCACGGTTCCAACTGGTACTCGACGACGGCACCGCCCATCTCTGCGCCGTTGAGGGCGGTCGCTGGCAGCGCGAAGCCACCTACGACTGAACTCGGCCGCGCAGCGATCATCCCCCGAACGGCACAACCCCTCAGTTGCCGTTGGTGGACCAGTGCCAGGGCTCGCTCGGCAGGTTGAACAAGCCGTAGGTGGCAGCGTTGGCCTTCAGCCATCTGAATGCTGTCGAACTGCGGCTGTTGACCGACCGGCCGTTGTGGACGAAGTCGACGGCGAGGCCGCGCTCGTGCATTGAACGCCCGGGCCGAGCCGTGGGTGGCCTGCACTGGTAGGAGGGCTTCTGCCAGACCGCCCACTCGCTTGTCCCGCAGTTCGCCCGTCGGAGAGCGATCTGCGAAGCAGCACTCCGGTAGCCGCCGCCGTACAGCCCGATCCCGTCACGGGCGGCATGTGCCAGCAGGTCGTTCACGTTGTTGGCAATGGACTCATGCACTTGGATGCTGCCTACTCGGATTCCATTCTCCACGAATCCGCCGACCCAGGTGAGTTCGCTGCGGTCGAAGTCGTTGCTGGTCGGCTGTCCTGCAGTGCCTTCCCGCCGCCGTCTGGCCTCTTGTTCTGCCTGCCACTTACGGCATCTTTCTTCATCACTCCGGCGCTTGAGTTCGGTCGTGATCCGTTGCTGCTGGCTGATGGCGCCGGCGATCTGGCTGGTCGTCTCGGCGACATCCGCTGCAGCGTCGGCATCAACCCCTTCGAGCCACTGTTGCTCACCCAACAGATGATCCAGCCGGTTCTCCAGTTCTTCGAGGACGATCGCTTCCTGTTCCACGGCGTCGAGGAGGTCTTCAAGAGCCCGTGCAGACTCCTCACGGCGGATGTCGCGCAGTTCTTCGGCTCGCTGGAATTCGCGCACAGCGAGCTCAGCGTCCACCCCAAGGGCTCGCAGCTGATCGCCGGTCACCGTGAGGTCGCCCAGCGCAGCGCCAATCAGCACTCGGATGCGGGCGGCGTCGTAGATGTCCCCGGTGCGCACCAGACCATAGGAACCTTCCACCGAGGCGTCGTGACCGACGTAGGTCTGCACGATGAGTTCCACTACCCGTTCGCCCAATTCGGCGTGCTGAGCATCGAGCGCCAGGACACGCTGGATTCCGGCTTCGACGGAGGCTTCGGCCGCGGCGAGTTCGAGTTCGGCTTGGTCGAGATCGGCCCGTTGTTCGTTGACGAGCACCTTGAGCTGATCGGAGGTCTCCAGCACCTCGTTGACGTCGGCGGTGGCGAGGTCAACTTGGCCGACCTTGACGAGCAAAGCAGCCTGAGCTTCCTCGCGTGTGCGCTCTTCTTCCTCGAGTTCCGCCTCGAGTGCCGTCTGTTCTTGTTCCAGCTGCTGTCGGCGCTCTCGCAAATCGGCGTTGGTTGCGCCGGCTTGTGTGGCGCTGGTGCGCGCCACCCGTGCGCATAGCCGCGACATTTCTGCGTCGGACTGCTGCGACTGGGCGCCTCCGGCTGCGAGCGGCACGACACTGATGACGAGGGCGAACGCAATCGCAGCAGCTCCACGGCGCGCCACGCTGCGGCGTTCCATGGTGGAGCGCGATTGTCGCTGTGAACCTTCTCGCTGTCGCACCTGTCGTTTTCCGCTCTTGTTCCCCGTGCATCATGTGATTGCGCTCACGGGCCGCTCGGGCCACGGCTTCGCCTATCGGCTCAGCCTCTTGGGGCCGACGCCGTCGTCAGCCTGCGGTCGCCAGTGGCCGCCGCAAGCGACGACCGGGACCTTCGGCCCAAGGTACCGATGGGCGCTCGGTCGTGGGTGTCGCCCCTTGAGATTCTCAGCCGGCTCTCAGCTCGATTGCGTCGGGCGATGCCGTTACTCGTCGATCACCCGGTTGCGGAGGACGCCGATGCCAGGAACTTCGAATTCGATCTCGTCGCCCGCAACCAGCCAGCGCGGCGGGTCGTGCGAGCCGCCAGTGCCTTCGGGCGAACCTGTGGCGATGACATCGCCAGGTTCGAGCGGCATCACCCTTGACAGGTAAGAGACGATCTCGGCAACCGAGAAGATCATCTCGCTGGCGCCGGCCCGCTGGCGTTCCTCGCCGTTCACCCGGCAGATCACCTCCAACTCTGCGGGGTCGGCGATCTCGTCGGCGGTCGTGATCCAGGGGCCCATCGAGCCGGAGCGATAGAAGTTCTTGCCGGCGGCCACGCTGTGGCGTTGCCAGTCGCGCACCGAACCGTCGTTCAGCATCGAGTACCCGCCGACGTAGTCGAGAGCGTCAGACACCTCGATGTGGCGCCCGGGTCTGCCGATCATCACTGCCAGCTCCACTTCGTAGTCGAACTGGATCGACACAGACGGCCGTACGAGATCCTCGTCGTGGGCCACCAGCGTGCCGGGCGGCTTGTTGAAGTACACGGGCTGCGCGGGGGGCTGCACGTTGCCGCCCAGGGGATATTTCTTGTGGTAGTTGGCCCCTGCGCACAGCATGCGTGCACCGGGATCGACCGGCACGGCAAACGCGATCTCGTCCCAGGCCACCGAGACAGGTGTCCCCGAGAGTGCCGCCGGATCAACCATCGCCGCAGCGATCGCGCGGCCGATGGAAGCGATCGGCCCGCCGCCTGCATCCATGCCGTCGAGCTGGGCCACGCCGTCGGCGGATGCCATGCCGACGTGAGATGAACCGTCACCGGCAAGGGTGTAGCGCAGCAGTTTCACGGCGCGTCACCGTACTGGTTGCGCGCCGTCCGACTCTGGGGTCGGTGAGCGTGGTAGCTGCGCGTCGGCGGCTCAGTCGCTCGCCGTTCGGCGCAAGGGTTCGCCGCCGGCGGCGCGAATCGTGCCCTCGAACCTGTCGAGGTCGGTGCCGTTCACATGGCCCGTCCAGGGTTCGCCGACACCGCTCTCGTCAAGAGACGGCTCGACGGACACCTCCACCCGGGGGCTGTCGGTGCGCAGCACCAGCGTGGCATCGCTGCCCGAACTCCAGCGAGCCACGACGACCGCTCGACGGAAGCTGATGTCGGCCAGCACGAGACCGTCGTCGGTGGCCGCCAGCAGGCGATGCACGTTGAACAGGAGCTGGTGCGCGACTACTGCCGCCACGATCACCAGCCAGCCGATGCCCCACGCAATCGCCAAGCCGGCTCCGAGGGCGAATGCGGCGACCCGCACGATCATGATTCGTCGGTGTGCTCGGGCGGTCTCGGTGTCGGTGACGACCACGGCACTGCGCACGCCGACACCCAGCTCGCCGAGCAGCTCCACCGCCCGTTCGAGGGCCCGGTCTGACGGATTCATGACGCGCGCGTCACGGCGATTCCGGCGGCAGGTCACCCAGCGAGATGAAACCGTCGGCGTTGGAGATCTGCTGTGCAACGGCGAGCAGGAGACGCTCGCCTCCGTGCGCCGCGTGCAGCTGCACACCCAGTGGCAGCCCGTCGGCGTCGACCGCAGTCGGCAGCGAGATGGCCGGCTGCCCGCTGACGTTGGCTTGGTTCACGAAGGCGGCCAGCTCGGCGATCCGTCGGGCGCCGTCGGCCGGATCGGCCAGGTAGCCGAGGGGCGGCGTCACGTCCGCGAGCACGGGGGTCATCAGCAGGTCGAAGCCGTCGCCCTCTGGCGTGTTCGTCCCGGTGGGGGCATCGGCGTTCCAGAACGCCATGACGCGCCTGCGCCAGCGAGCGAGCTCCTCGAGCGCTTGCACATACACGGATGCAGGCAGCGATGCGCCCAGCTCCGCCGACCACCAGTTGGCGGGCTCGACATCGTCGGATGTCATCGGGCGTCCCAGCCGTTCTTCCCACCCGGCGAGCTCGGTTGCCATGCCGACCGTGCGCACCACAATCGTGTGGTCGGCGAGTTCGGCGCTGAACCAGCCGTCGGGCGCCGTGTCTGGCTCGATGCGGTGGCCGAGCCGGGCGAGCAGGTCGGCCGCCTGTTCGACAGCTCGTCGTACCGGCGGGCTCGCACGTCCGGGACTGCCCGTCGACACGGCGATGCGCAGCGGCGGCAGCGGGACGGTCAGCGCGCCGGCAAACGACTCGTCGGGGCCAAGCGGGGGAGCGATGTAGGGATCGCCCGGTGCGGGGCGGCTGATGATGTCGAGGCACCGTGCGGCATCGCGCACCGTCCGCGTGAGCATGCCGTCCACTGCAAAGCCGCCGCGGTGTTCGCCGAGGCGCGGCGCGGTCGAGACCCGGCCCCGGGTCGGCTTCAGCCCCACCAGGCCGCACGCAGCCGCGGGAACGCGGATCGAGCCGCCGCCGTCGTTGCCGTGTGCGACCGGCACGATGCCTGCCGCAACGGCGGCCGCCGAGCCGCCGCTGGAACCACCGGGCGAGCGGCCGAGCGACCACGGGTTGGCCGTCGGGCCGTAAGCATCCGGCTCGGTGGTGATGGTGGTACCGAACTCGGGCGTGTTCGTGCGCCCCACCGAGACCAACCCGGCGCCGCGCAGCAGGCCGTAGAGGTGGCTGTCGAGCGAGCCTCGCCAGCCCAGGTCCACCAGGAAACGGGCGCCGGCGTGGTGAAACTCACCGGCCTGCTCGCAGCCGAGGTCTTTGATCGCCATGGGCACGCCGTCGAACGGCACGCCGGTGTCCGACATGTCGCCGAGCGCATCGCCGTCGGCCCGTCGCCGCGACCAGCGTTGCGCCGAGGCTTCCGCCTCGGCGAGCGCCCGCTCGGGGCGGGGATGGATGACCGCGTTCAACGCCGGATGCAGTCGCTCCATCCGTTCGAGCGCAGCCTGCATCGCCTCAGTGGGGTCGGCCTCGCCTGTGGAGAATGCCTGCGCCAGCGCCGTGGCGTCGGTGAAGCGGTGGTCAGCAGACATGTCCCCGCTTCTCAGCCTCTCGACTTCTCAGCAGCCGGGGATCATGCGCCGCCGGCCCACAGACTCGGCATGCGGCCCGCCCACGGGGCCGCCCGCTCGAGCTGGCCGGCCAGCGAGAGCAGCATCTCCTCGCTGGCGTGCGCGCCCACGAACTGCACGCCTATGGGCAGATTTCCTGAGAACGTGCGCGCATTGGTGCGCCTTCTCGTCGAGTCACCTGTTGCTTCCCGCTCCTGTTCGCTGCGCTCACGGGCCGCTCGGGCCCCGGCTTCGCCGTTCGGCTCAGCCTCTGGCGCCCAATGCAGGGGCACCGACATCGCCGGCTGGCCGGTCACGTTGAACTGCGGGGTGAACTGCAGCAGGTCGTTCAGCCGGCCGCGGCCGGTTTCGGGATTGCGCAATTCGCCGATGCGAGGCGGCGGCTCGGCCATGATCGGCGACACCAGCACGTCGTGGTCAGCCCACCAGGCGGCGAGCCGCCGTGTCCAGGCATGGCACCACTCGAGCGCCGACACATACTGCGCCCCGCTGACCTCGCGCCCGATGTTCATGAGCGCCCACGTATCGCCTTCCATATCGGCACGGCTCATGTGCCGGCCCAAGACCTCTTCGAAGCCAGCAAGCATGACGACGTTCTGAACGGACACGATCGTGCGGAAGTGCTCGAAGAACTCTGCGTGGAACAGCCCGTCCGGCGTCGAGTAGGTGACCTGGTGTCCGAGGCTCTCCAGCAGCTTCCCGGCGTTGGTGACGGCCTGGCTGCATTCGTCGTCCACCGGTCCCCAATCGGAGTGCGGGCACAGTCCGATCCGGAGCGTCTTCGGTTCGCGCGCCGCCGCGGACTCGAACGTGCCCGACGGCGGCGGCGCCCAGTAGGGGTCGCCGGGCCACGGCCGGCTGATGCCGTCGAGCACCCGGGCGCTGTCGCGCACGCTGCGACTGACGACACCGTCGACGCTCCAGCCGGCCCAGCCGTCTCCGGAATCGGGACCCAGCGACACCCGGCCCCGGTTCGGCTTCAGCCCGAACAGCCCGCAGTTTGCGGCGGGCACACGGATCGATCCGCCCCCGTCGTTGGCGTGGGCGATGGGCACGATGCCCGCGGCCACTGCGGCTGCGGAGCCGCCGCTGGATCCGCCGGTCGAGTGGCCGGTGTTCCAGGGATTGGCCGCCGGCCCGTACGCCAACGGCTCGGTCGTGATGGTGAGGCCGAATTCAGGCGTGTTCGTGCGGCCGAAGTTCACCAGTCCCAGCTCAGCGAACATCGTGGCCAGGTGAGCGGTGCTCGGTGCCGCGTACCCGGCCTCTTTGAGCGCAGCGTTGCCGGCGTGGTACGGCTGTCCTTGCGTGGTGCAGGTGAGGTCCTTGGTGAGGAACGGGACGCCTGCCAGTGAACCGCCTGTCTCGTCGGCGCTGCGTGCGGTGTCGAGCCGTTCGGCCGCACGGCGGGCGCTGTCGTCGAGCCGTCCGATGATGGCGTTGATCTCCGGGTTCATCCGGTCTGCCCGGGAGATGGCCTCGTCGAGCAGTTCGACTGCCGACGCTTCACCTGAAGCGAACAGCTCGGCAGTGGCCACGCCGTCAGGCAGGTTTCCGTTTGGTGCGCCGACCGATGCGTCGGCGGATGACGTCTCAACCATGGGCGCAACGTAGTTCGGTCGCCGACCGGGTGAGAGTTCGGGCTCAGGGGCTGAGGCCAGAGGCGAAACTGTTGGAGAGAACTTGCGTTCTCAAAAACTGTTGTTCTTAGAACTGTCGTTCGTTATTGTCGTGCCGTGGGTTTCACGAATCCGGGAATTCCCTGGAGCGAGCTGGAGAGACGGTTGTCCGACCGGCCGCCGTTCTCCGGTCGGCCCGGTGAGGGCCGGCGCATCAAACACAGCTCTGGCAAGAACCTTGCTGCTGACGGCGAGCGGATCGAGCCAGTAGCCCGCCCGCGGCCGACGGAGCTCACGGTGCCGTACGCGGAGCTGCATGCCCATTCCAACTTCAGCTTTCTGGACGGGGCGTCGAGCCCGGGCGAGCTAGTGGACGAAGCAGTGCAGCTGGGGCTCGAAGCGCTGGCGCTGACCGATCACAACGGGTTCTACGGGGTGGTTCGTTTCGCGGAGGCAGCCGCCAAAGCCGGGCTGGCGACGGTGTTCGGCACCGAACTGACGCTCGACGCGTATGGCGCCGACGAACTGACGCTCGACGCTCATGGCGCCGGCAGCTCGGCGCCTCCCAAGCGCGGGCGAATGCCGCGGGCACGCCCTGAGCGCACCGGATGTGCCGACCCTGTGGGCTCTCATGTGGTGGTGCTGGCCCGCTCCCCGGCGGGATACGCCGCGCTGGGCGAGTTGATCTCGGCAGCGCAGATGGCAGGCCGCAAGCACGCCCCGCGCTTGAGCACCGGC
>JAJEBN010000011.1 GCA_022822525.1 Acidimicrobiia bacterium
CCGCGGGCTTGGCAGGCAGGTTCTCCGCGTCGAGCGTGTTCAGGATCCGCCAGAACATCGCCTCGTTAGTGCCATAGCTGGTGTGCCAGTCGAACGCTGCACGCGCCTTGCTGATGGCGTCAGCCGTATCGCACTCCGCCGACGCGATGTCAGTCTCCTTACCCCCGTCTGCGCCGGCCGCGGACGTGAACGGTGCGCCGAGCAACGTCGCCCCCAGCAGCGACGCCGTCAACAGCAGCACCAGCCAACGCCGCCTGGGCTTGTCTAGGCGACTCATGCCATTCCGCGGCGGGGGGGGGGGGGTATTCATCAGCAACCGACTCCTGACTAGCGATTGGTTGCAGAAGGGTACGGCATGAGTTGCACATGGGCAATGGTCCGACGGAAGGGTCTGATGGGAGGCCGGGACACCGGCGCGGCGATCACCACCACAGGACAGCCGGGCCAGCGACTGCCGGGCGTGAGCCTGTCCGTCATGGTTGGACCGGCTTTCGTCGGGACCATCATTGCCTCCTGTCGGCTCCGTGCCGGCCCCGGTAGCTTGACCGTCGATGTCACAGGACACGAGACAGTCAGACACGGGACTGTCAATTCTCGCGGTGCACGCTCACCCCGACGATGAAGCGTCGAAGGGTGCAGGCACTGTCCGCCGGTATGCCGACGAGGGCATCCGCACCACGCTCGTGTGCTGCACCGGCGGCGAGGAGGGCGACATCCTGAACCCGGCGATGGACCGGCCCGAGGTGAAGGAAAACCTCGCCGAAGTCCGGCGCGCCGAGCTCGACGCGTCTGCGGTTGAGATCGGCTACGACGAAGTCGTCATGCTGGGCTATCGCGACTCGGGCATGCCCGATACCGAAGCCAACGCCCATCGAGACGCCTTCGCCAATGCCGACCTCGATGAAGCGGTTGCCAGGCTCGTTACCGTGATCCGCCGGGTGCGCCCGCAGGTCATCCTGACCTACCCCCTAGTGCAGTCGCGCTACCCCCATCCCGATCATCTGCAGGTCACCGCTATCTGCATCCCTGCATTCGCGCACGCCGGCGAACCTGCCTGGCGTCCCGAGTGCGGCCCCGCGTTCACGCCGATGAAGATGTACGCACCGGTGTGGTCGCACAAGCGCATGAAGCTGATCCACCAGGCCTTCTTGGATCTCGGGCTTGAGTCGCCGTTCGACGAGAAGTGGCTGGGGCGACCCAGCCGGGACGACCGCATCACTGCGGTCATCGACGTGAACAACGCGGTCCGGCGCAAGGCGCTGCTGGCTCATGCCACCCAAGTCGATCCGGACTCGCCGTTCTGGTTCGGCCTGCCCGACGACGTCGCCGACTCGATCCATCCCTACGAGGAGTACATGCTGCTCGAGTCGCGCATCGCGACCGAGCCGATGGAGCACGACTTGTTCGCGGGGCTGCGTCCGTGAGTTTTCTCGACGACGAGCACCTGGGGAGCTGGTCTGCCGGCGATCATGAGCCGCTGGGCGGCGTCTCGGGCATGATCGTGATGAAGACCAGCGGCGGTCCTGACGGCAAGGTCAACGTCAGCCTGTCATTCGAGGACGGCGTGCTGCGCGCCGCGACGCCGGGCACTACCCGCGGCGCAGATCTGACGCTCGAGGCGCCGTGGGAGCTTGCCGCCGAGGTGGTGTGCGGCGATGCCGATCCTGCACGGCACTACATGGCGGGCGATCTCAAGGTGTCCGGCGACATGGCAATGTGGCTGGAGCTGCTGCCGGCATGGCGCGCAGCGGGCTCACTCGGCTCGCCAGGCTGATTCAGCGATCTGCTGATTCGGCCCTGCTCAGTGACGGTCCGTCTCGGACCGCTGCAGCTGCCGCAGTTCCCGGTAGCCGATCAGCTTGATGCCGCTGCGCTGGATGTGCGTGCGCAGCTCGGCGTTGTCGCGCAGGTGCAGCAGATCTTCGACTCGTGACCCCCAGTCGGCTGTCAGCGACCGCAGTTCCGGCAGATCGGCCGCGGGCTGAAGCTGCAACTCGGTCACGCCCGGTTCCAGCGAGTCGAGCAGTGCCTCGATGCGGCGGTAGCGGCCCATCGCGCCCGGCGCGATGCGCATCACCCGATCGGGTGTCACTACCCCTTCGGCGGAGACCAGGTCTTCGACGGGGAAGCCCAACTGCCGTCGGGCGTCGGTGGAGATCAGCCGGACCGGCAGCCCGAATTCGACGGCCAGCTCCAGGTACACATCGAAGAACTCGGGCCGCACGCTCAGCACATCGAGGTGGCTGTCGAGGTGGGTGACGTCGAATCCCCACAGGATCGCCCGCTCGATCTGTGCCCGGCATTCGCGGCGGACCTCGTCGAGGTCGGCGTGATCCCACACGTCGCTCACCGTGCTGGGCATCCCGCCGTTGCCGTCCAGCAATGACGGGACCTGGGTGATCGGCCCCCACCGGTACAGCTCGAACTCGGCGTTGAGGGTCAGCGCGATGCCGACGTCCTCGCCGCGAAATCGGGCGGCCGCCTCGCGCGACCATGGGCATGGGACTAGCAGCGTGCCGGTGGTTGCGAGGCCGTCGCGCAGCGACGCGTAGACGCCCTCGTTCATCGCATGGCAGCCGCCGAGCCCGGCCGCGCTGATGATCAGCAGTCTGTCGTCGGGGCCGTATCCGAGCCGCTGGGACAGCGGTGCCACGCCGACAAGCTAACCCGTGCTCGAACCAGCGCCCGCGAGCGGCTGGTCGGGGCCGCCGCAGGCCGACCAGATGCCCCGGTTGGCGGCTCGGGCATCCGCCTGGGCGTCATCGAGCACGGCCCGGTGCGTGGTGTTGGGCTCGAAGTGCATGGTGGCGGCGTAGCCGTCGAGCACCAGGTAGCGGTTGACGAACAACCCGTCGTCGGCCCGGTACACGTAGGCCAGCAGCCGGTCGTAGCGGTCGTAGAGCTCGTCGTCGCGCTGCAGCAGCACCTCGGTGCCGGGCGGCAGCAGCTCGGTTGTCCGGCGGGTGGCGGCGTCGCCCCCGCATTCAGCGGGCAGGTAGCCGCCGGTCTTCTCGGGGGTGTCGATGCCGAGAAATCTCACGCTGACACGACGCCCGCCCAGGTCGACGTCCATCGTGTCGCCGTCGATCACCTCCAACACGACGGCGTTCGGCTCGAGTGCCGGACCGCTCACGTCCGGCGCAGCCCCGGGCATCGACGCTGTGACGGCCTCGGCTGCCGCTGCGTCAGGTGCGGGCTCAGCTCGGTCGATGTAGCGCCAGCCGACCCATGCCGCCGCACATGCGGCTGCGACCGCTGCAACGCGAACCGGCGTCCGGTCGCGCAATCTCCGATGGTGGCCTCCGCGATCCGCCCGCTTGGCGACGGCCCGAGCGGCCTCGCTGGGCGGAGGGTGCGACGGCGCGTTGATCAGAGCCGCTCGATGATGGTGCCGGTTCCGAGCCCGCCGCCACAGCACATGGTGACCAGCGCGGTGCTCTTGTCGGCGCGGTGTAGTTCGTGCACCGCCTTGGTCAGCAGGATCGCCCCGGTGCCTCCGAGCGGGTGACCCAGCGCGATCGCACCGCCATTCGGGTTGACGTTGTCCATGTCGGGATTGACCTCGCGCTCCCACGCCAGCACCACCGACGCGAACGCCTCGTTGATCTCGACCAGGTCGATGTCGGACATCGTCATGCCGTTGCGCTCGAGCAGGTAGTTGGTGGCCTCGATCGGACCGGTCAGCATCAGCACCGGATCACTGCCCACCAGGCAGGTGTCGACGATGCGAGCCAGCGGGCGCAGGCCCAGCTCGGCGGCCCGACCGGCACGCATCAGCAGCACCGCCCCCGAGCCGTCGCTGATCTGCGATGAGCTGCCTGCGGTGTGCACGCCGCCGTCCATCACCGGCGTGAGCCCGGCGAGCCCCTCTGCTGTCGTGGGCCTGATGCCGCCGTCGCGCGCCACGTGGCGGATCTCGTCAGTGGGCTTGCCGTCCTCGTCGAGCACCGGCGCGTCGATCTCGACGATCTGGGTGCCGAAGCGGTCCTCTTCCCACGCCCGGGCGGCGTTGTTCTGGCTGCGCAGGCCGTAGGCATCGCATTCTTCACGGCTGATTCCCCACTGCTCGGCCATCAGCTCGGCGCCCTGGAATTGCGTCGTGTACTCGTAGTGCTCCTTGTAGCGCGACGTCGCGGTGCGCTGGCCCTTCTTGTAGCTCGAACCCATCGGGTTGCGTGTCATCGACTCGACACCGCAGCCGATCGCGGAGTCGACCACGCCGCTGCGCACAAGCCCGTACGCCAGCGTGGTGGCCTGCTGGCTCGACCCGCACTGTGCATCGACGGTCGTGGCGGCCACCGAGAGCGGGAATCCGGCGCCCAGCCACGCGGTGCGGGCGATGTTGGCCGTCTGCTCGCCCGCTTGGCTGACGCAGCCGCCCACGAGCTGGCCCATGCCGGCAGGGTCGACCTGCGTTCGCTCCATCAGCGACGTGAGCACGTCGCTGAGCAGGTCGGAGGGGTGGATGCCGCTCAGGTCGCCGCCGCGGCGGCCGACGGGGGAGCGGACGGCGTCGACGATGACGATGTCGTCGTCGTGGGTCTGGGAGGTGGAAGCGCTGCTCATGGCCGGCACTGTACCTGCGCCCTCGCGCAGCCCGCCCGCTGGATTGCTCGATGCCGGCCTGCCGTGGCCGGCACAGTGTGACGGCGCCGGTCCACGACGGCCTGCGCCGAGCGCCGGCGCCGACCTGAAGCGGTCGGCATCACGCAGCGTCGAGGTCGATATCGGGCGGCCGCACCGTCGTAGCCAGGACTTCACGCGCCCGCGCCACGCCCGCCAAGCCGACTTGGCGAGTGGCCCGGCTGAGCCGGTGCGGCTTCCGGCCGGTTGACACCAACCGGAGCTGGGGTCCGAGTTCAAGCTGATCTGCCATGTCTTCAGTACACACAGGGGGTGTGACACGAATGCCGGCCCCCGCTGCGAGCGTCTCGCGAGACGGTCATCCGATCCAGTCAGTTCCGTCTCACTAGCCTGCGCGCCGTGACCGACAACCGAACCGACTGGCGCTACGGCATCACCGTTCCCTTCGGCGATCCGCTGCATGCCCAAGCCGACCTCTACCGGGAGTTCGCCGACCTCGGCTACACCGAGTTCTGGAGCTCCGAGGCCGATGGCACCGACGGCTTCACCCCGCTCGTGCTGGCCAGCCAGTGGGTGCCCGACGTGCGCCTCGGCATCGCCATCATCCCGGCCTTCACCCGCGGCCCAGCCCTGCTGGCCCAGCAGACCGCAGCCATCTGCGAAGCCGCGCCCGGCCGGTTCGCCATGGGCATCGGCGCATCCTCCAATGTCATCGTCGAGCGCTGGAACGGCATCCCCTTCGACGAGCCGTTCAAGCGCACACGTGACACCGCCCGGTTCCTGCGCGAGGCCCTCACCGGCGAGCGGATCAGCGAAACCTACGACACGTTCGAGGTTCAGGGCTTCCGCCTGGGCCGGCCGCCCGAGATCCAGCCGCCGATCCTGCTGGCCGCGCTGCGGCCCGGGATGCTGCGGCTGGCGGGCAGCGAGAGCGACGGCGCAATCATCAACTGGCTCTCGGCCGACGACGTGGCCACCGTCCGCCCCTACGTCGACGAAGGCGGCGAGGGCAAGGAAGTGGTGGCGCGCATCTTCGTGTGCCCCAATCCCGACGCTGACACCGTGCGAGCGGGCTTCAAGCGGGCCATGGCCGCGTATCTCAATGTGCCCGTCTATGCCGAGTTCCATCGCTGGCTCGGCCGGGGCGAGCTGCTCGCGGCCATGTGGGAGCGCTGGTCTGAAGGCGACCGTCGCGGCGCTCTCGAGGTCATCGACGACGATCTCGTGGACGAGCTGCTGGTGCATGGCACACCGGAAGCCTGCAGGGACCACATCGACCGCTACCACGCCAACGGCGTCGACGTGTCGGCGATCTCGATCATGCCCTTCGGTGGCATCGACCCCGTCCAGGCGGCCCGCGAACTGTCGCCCGCGGCTCGCAGCTAATCGGCCCATTCGCTGGGCTTCCCAGGCGCGTAACCTCCCGGTGAGCCCGGATCGGGCTCACCTGTGCGCGCATTCTTCAAGGAGCAGACATGGACCTCGAGACGATCAACTACGAAGTGCGCGATGGCGTGGCGCATGTGCGGCTCAACCGGCCCGAGGGCGCCAATGCGGTGAACCCGCTGCTCTCACGTGAGCTGCGGGCAGTCATGTTGGAGATCGAGTTCGATGATGCAGTCAAGTCCGCGTCGGTCACCGCCGAAGGCCGGGTGTTCTGCGCCGGCGGCGACCTGAAGGAGTTCCACGCCGCAGGCGACGGGCTGCCCCAGCTCGCATCGGACATGGTCATCGACCTGCACGCGGCCATCAACAAGATGAACCGCACGCCGAAGCCGTTCGTTGCGGGCATCGGCGGCAGTGTCGGCGGGGCCGGCATGTCGCTCGCCGCCTCATTCGACTTGGTCGTCGCGGGCGAGTCTGCGAAGTTCACCATGGCCTACACCCGGGCCGGCGTGACGCCAGACGGCACGTCGTCGTACTTCCTGGCGCGCCACATCGGGCTGCGCCGGATGCTGGATCTGACCCTCACCAACCGGGTGCTCTCTGCGCAGGAAGCCGAGCAGTGGGGCCTGGTCAACCGGGTGGTGCCCGACGACGAAGTCGACTCGGCCACAGCCGAGCTGGCCCAGGCGCTCGCTGACGGCCCGGCGTGGGCGCTGGGACACGCCAAGCGGGTGATCTACAACGGCATCGACGCGCCGCTCGAGCAGGCGGGCGAGTTCGAGGGCAAGACGATCACCGACGCCATGCAGACCCACGACGGCCGTGAAGGCATCGCCGCCTTCGTGGAGCGGCGCGCGCCGAACTTCACCGGGAATTAGAAGCGGACCGACTCCCAACCCGCCGGCGACCAGCCGCGACGCGGGAGTTCGCCAACGCATGCCTCGGGTCTCGTAGAGCCTCCTAGCGTCGAACGCTTGCGCGCACTAGACAAGGCATGAACGGCATCGTCGGTGCCGTCGTACGTGCACGAGGAGCACGAACCATGCCCCCCCAGGAGATCACCGCAGAGCCGTTCCCCTGGCTGGACACCAGCCGGTATTCGTTCTCTCAGGGCATCGAGGCGGGCGGCGCTGCCTGGCTGGCGGGGCAGACCGCGGGTGCCTATGACGCCGAGTCGGGGCGGGTCACCGTGCGCGGTGACGGAGCCGAGCAGGCCAGCGTGTGCTGGGCGAAGGTGGAGGCGGTGCTCGACGCGGCGGGGCGCGACATCAGCGAATGCTCCGAAGTCACCGAGTACATCACCGTGGCCGGCGCACCTGAGCGCGACGCGATCACGGCGCAGCAGCCGCACAGCTTGGGCTCGGCGGTGGGGGGCGTACGCCCCTCGACGTTCATTGTCGAATCGCTCGTGCGGCCCGAGGCGCTGGTGGAGGTAGAGGTCGTAGCCGGGCAGGTCGACGGCTTGGTGCACGTGCCCCAGGTGCTGCCCGTCGACGACGACGGCAATGCGGTGCTGGATGGCGATTTCGTCGGCCAGTGCGAGTGGGCGCTCGAAGAAGCCGGCCGCCGGCTCGAGCCCCACGGCATGGACCTGAGCAACGTCGTACGGGTCGTGCAGCAGACGACCGCGGCCACGCGCCGCCAGTACAACGAGACCGCAGAGGCACGTCGGCGCCTGCTCGCACCGCAGTTCCCGTCCTCAACGGGGTTGCTGATGCCTGAGCTTCCTCACCCGGGGGCGCTCGTGGCGCTCGACGTGTGGGCGTCGGCACATCCCAAGACGGTGGTGCCCTACTTGGCTGACGCCTACTCGTCGCTCACCTTCAGCCCTGCGGTGGAGGCCGGCGGGCTGTTGTTCATCTCCGGCACGACCGCGTTCAATCTCACTACCGGCGAGACCGTCGCCGAGGGTGACATCGGCGGGCAGGCCGAATTCGTCTACGGCGAGATTGCCGCCATCTGCGAAATGGCTGGCACCTCCATCGACAACCTCGTCAAGACCGTCGAGTACGTGACTCCTGACGGCGTCGGCGACTACCGCGCCGTTGGCGAGGTGCGCCAGCGCGTGATGGGCCGGCCGTTCCCCGCCTCGACCGGTGTCGTGGTGTCGGGGCTGCTGAGCCGCCGGTGGCTGATCGAGGTGGAAGCCGTCGCCTTGATGCCCTGAGCCAGGGTCTGGGCACTTCCCATGACGCAATTGCTGACACCCGACGTGCGTGCTGCGCTCGGCTCGACCTACACCTATGCGGCGCCCGAGCCGCTCAGCCGGGCATCGATTCGCTACTTCGCATTGGCCATCGGTGCCGATCCCGGGCGGTGGCGCGACGAGGCGCCACCGACGCTCATCTGCGAGACCGCGCAGCTGACCGGTCGCGCCGTTCCTGACGGGAACTCATACCTCGGGCACACCTGGGAGCTGCCGCTGCCCGTGCCATGCGCCATGTTCCGGGGAGGCAACGACTACCGCTTCGAACGGCCTGCCCGCTTCGACGACGTCATCGCCACGACCTGGACCTTGACCGATGCGACAGAGCGTCGCGACCGCGCCGGCGGCGCGCTGCTGCTGGTGACCGTAGAGGCCCGCTATTCGGCAGGCGACGAGCTGCTCGCGACCAACACCGAGACCATGATCTTCCGGCCGGTCAGCCCTGCGAGCGACGACACCGGGGACGAGGTCGCCGATGCCACGCCGCCAGCACACGGTGAGCGATCCCGAGACCCTGCGGGCGAGACCGCGGAGGCGATGGCGGGGGAGCGACTGCAGGATTTGGCAGCCGACGGTGTGACGGCAACGGCGGAACCCGCGGCGGGCGATGCTGACGGCGCCGTGCCGCTGCCACGCCATCGATTGACCCCCGGCAGGTCCGTGCGGCCGCTGCGCCGACACATCGCGCTGGCGGACATGGTCGCCTATGGCGCTGCCACGTGGGACTGGCATCGCCTGCACTACGACGAGGCTCACGCCCGCCGGCTGGGCGCGCCGGCGCCCCTGGTCGATGGCCAGATGCTCGGCGCACTGCTGGCTGAATGCGTGCTGCGGTCCGTCGGCCCCGGCGCCCGACTGGTCCGGCTCTCGTACCGCAATCGTGCGCCGGTGCGTGCCGGCGAGACGGTGGTCTGCGCCGGAACGATCGCGACATCCGACGATGCGGGCATCAGCGTCGACCTGTCGGTCTCGGTCGGCGAGCAGCTTGTGGTGGCTCCAGCGTTCGCCCAGCTCGCCTGGGCCGCCGGCTGACCCGCGCTGCTCTATCCGAGGATGAGTTTGTCGCGGTCAGGCAGCTTCTCCGCGCGGAGCACCGCACAGATCGCCTCCCGACAGATCTTCTGGGCTTCCCTGACGAGGTCGTGCGTGCTCATGGCTTGCCCTCCAACGGTCACGTTCCGTTTGATCTCTCGTCCATGTACGGCGTCCGACCGCAGGCCGTAGATCTTCTTGAAGAGCTCGTACAGTCTCTTGCGACCAGGACGGTCGTCGGCGAGGTGCCAGGCCGCCGTGAGTGCGAGCTTGAAGGTCACTTCACCGCCACCGTCGCGCACATACAGCGACTCAAGCGCGATGCCGAGGTCGATGATTCCGTCGACCATCTCCCATTGCTCCATGGACCGCATCCAACGTTCGATCGGAATCTGGAGGCCCTCGCGAACCTTCGGATCGAGCCTTACGATCTGGTCGTACAACTGTCTCGCACCGCGCCGCCCCTCCTCAGTCAGCGTCCCCTGCCTCCGGGAGAGCGGCGAGTGCAGCAAGCCCACGTGTGGCGAGGCACTGCCCCAGCCCGTCGTGCCGATTCCGCGGTCCGTCCGCAGATCGAAGATCTCATAATCCAGCAGGGCGTTCCACTGCATCGTGGGGCGGACGCTGCACCCCGATGCCAGCGAGATTGCCTGGCAGAGGGCCCGGAGGTCCAGTTCGCCAAGATCTTCACTGGCTGTGGCAACCCTGAAGTGACTCCGGGGTGATTCTCCGGTGGGCCGATGGAATACCGGCTTCACGGTCTTCTCAACGCAGAGCACGACTCGCGATAGCACGGTCTCGGTGTCGCCTCCGTGCCGGATGACGGTCGGCATGAATGGCGGCAGCTCGCCGCGAGTCGCCGGGAGCGGGATGAGCCGGACCTGATCGAAGAGGTCCACCGGGGCATCCAGCGTGAGCGAGGTCAACACGACGAAGTGGGAAAAGGAAAAGGAGGTAGCAGCGACGCACGCTGCGAAGGCCCGAGCAGCAACCGCAGGGCTGTCGGCTATCGACCGCACCAGCAGGTTCTGCAGGATCTCGTCGACCGGGGTTCCTGCGACGCTCGCGCCTCCAACAACGCATGTGCCGGAGTGCGCTCTGTCGTCCTCGATGTGATCGGACAGTTCGCGCCTGACGATTTCCAGCAGACGGTCCCGTGTTGCAGATTCCTCGACGTCAGGAACCAACCCCGAAATCAGCACGTGCCTGTCTGGATCGTGGTGGCGCCGACATCTCTGCAGGGCGTACCGGTAATCGGCCAGAGTCATCTGGGGTGCGGTCGGGCCGCGTGTTAGGACGACCTTGTCCAAGGCCTGTACCAGCACGCTCTCGACTTCACGAACCAGAGGGTCTTCCATAGCCGCAGTTAATACCCTGACCGTGCGCGCGCTCAGACCGATACCGCCGCTACTCGCCTGTATCTCGAGCCGACACATCTCTCGAGCTGCCACCGCCCTTCGCTCAATCCCAGACGTAGCCGCCATAACCTTGCTCTGAGCCATCTCGGAGGACACTCGGGTGCCACTCAGCGACGACGAACTGCGGACGCGTCTGCAACTCGGAGAGGATTCGCGCTGGGAGTTCAAGCAATTCGACTTTCGCGATTCCCGGCCGATATCGCCTTCCCGCGACGACCTCGCGGATGAGATCGCTGCTTTCGCCAACGCTCTGGGCGGAACGCTGCTGTGTGGCGTCACCGACAGCGGTGACGTTCAGCCCTTGAGCCGGGCGCAGCTTGACCAGGTCGAGATGCTGGTTGTCGAGGTCTGCCGCGATTCCATCGAACCGCCGCTCGTGCCCGATGTTCACCGTCGCCAGCTCGATTCACGCGCCTTGCTCGTCGTAGAGATTCCGCCTGGAACAAGCGCTCATGAAGTCAAGGGTCGGAGCTCCGTTCGCGTCGGGAGTTCGAGGCGGATCATGACCAGCGACGAGCGGCTGCGTCTGGCTGAGCGCCGCGCCCAAGCGCGCTATCGATGGTTCGACGAACAACCGGTGTCGAACACCGGCATTGCAAGCCTCGACTCAGCGTTGTGGCGACCACTGCTCAGCACGAGGGGCGCCACGCAACCTGAGCAGTCGTTGATGCAGATGGGGATTCTGACGGACGATTCCGATGGGACCCTTCGGGCGACGGTGGCCGGCGTTCTCTTGTGCAGTCAAACGCCGCACGAATGGCTGCCACAGGCGCGCATCACGGCGACCCGTTACGCGGGGCAGTCACAATCATCGGGCCAATCCGATGCCCGCGAGATCACGGGTCCGTTGAGTGTGCAGATTGCCGAGGCGATGTCCTTCGTCCGGCGACACAATCGGGTTGCGGCCCGCAAGGCTCCTGAACGCATCGACGTTCCCGAGTACAGCACCAGAGCTGTCTTCGAGGCATTGGTGAATGCAGTCGTGCATCGTGACTACTCGATTGCTTCCAGTGCGATCCGCCTGTCGATCTTCGACGACCGTATTGAGATCGTGTCGCCCGGCGCGCTTCCCAACGGATTGACGGTCGAGAGCATGGCGTCGCGGCAGGTGACGCGAAATGAGACCATCGCCTCCATAGTTCAGCGAATTGAGGTGGAGTCGATCGCTGGAGCCGGTGAACGGCGATTTCTTGTCGAACGCAGGGGGGATGGCGTCCCGATCATCTTGAGCGAGACCCGTGCTACGAGCGGCAAGGAGGCCGAGTACCGGCTCATCGACGATACCGATCTCGTGCTGACGCTCCCGGCTGCTTCGTTGGACAGAACGGAAGCGATTGCTGTCGTGACGGTGTACTCGGATGCGCAGCCCCTCGCAGACGCCGACGTCTTGGCGCTGTTCCCGAACAAGACTTGGAAGCGCGCGACCACAAACGACGACGGTGAGGTCGAGCTGGACCTCTATGCAACGCATCTGCCGATGACTGTCTACGCAGCGGCACCTGGTCGAGCTGCGGGACGCATTGAGGGCTGGGTGCCAGCCGATGGAGCGCTCGCTCTCGATCTCGAAGCAGTGGCTGGCGGCGGATCGGTGATCTTCTCGGAAGCGACGGGTCACATTCCGAGGCTCAAAGGACGCCTCAATCCGATTCTCGACACTCACGGCCGTACCTACATCTATGCGAACAACATTGCCGTCAACCAAGGTCAACAGCAGCCTGTGAACTTTGCGCTCGGGCAGCCGCTCGAGATGGTCGATGCCGATGGGAATCGGTTCGAAGTTGTCGTGGCGGACATCGTGGGCCGCTCGGCTTTGCTGCAATACCGTCAGCTGCCGCTGACCTGAGCGACAGCCCAAGGGGGCACAGAGTGGATTTCTCCATGAGCGACGAGCAGGCGCTGATCGTCGAGACCGTTCAGCGTTTCGTCGAGAGCGAGATCATCCCCCTCGAGGCCGACCTCGACCCCGACGCCGGCGAGCTTGAGCCCGACGATTCGGCCCGGCTCACGCAGATGACCCGCGACATGGGCTTCTACGGGCTCGACATTCCCGCGGAGTACGGCGGGCCGGGTCTCGACACCACCACCCGCGCGCTCATGGCCATCGAGATGTCCAAGCACCGGGCCGGGCTCTACAACCCCTGCTACGGGGTGTTCGGCGGGGCAGGCCTGGCACAGCTCTACGAGGCCACCGACGAGCAGAAGGAACGCTGGCTCTACCCGACGCTGCGCGGCGAGAAGATGGGCTGCTTCGCCCTGACCGAGCCGTCCGGAGGGTCCGACCCCGGCCGGGCCATCCGCACCCGGGGCTATAAGGACGGCGACGAGTGGGTGCTGAACGGCTCGAAGCTGTTCATCTCCGGTGCCGACAAGGCCGACTACGCGCTGCTGTTCGCTCGCACGTCCGACGATCCGGGGCGCAACGGCGTGACGGCGTTCGTCGTCGACACCGACACGCCCGGGTTCAACGTGCGCCGGGTGGTGCACACGCTGCGGGCCACCCGCTACGCCACCGAGCTGGAGTTCACCGACATGCGGGTGCCCGAGAGCCACGTGCTCGGCGAGGTGAACGGCGGCTTCGGCAT
>JAJEBN010000106.1 GCA_022822525.1 Acidimicrobiia bacterium
CTCAACATCGAGGACTTCTCCAACCTGCTCGAAGCCCGCGTCGTCATCGAGGACTGGCGACACGACTACAACCACTACCGGCCCCACCGATCACTCGGCGGACAAACCCCCGCCGCCTACGCTGCCAACCACCAACCGACAATCACCACGAACCAACACCCATAACAACTGGACCGACTAACGGGTCCCCGTCACCTCGAAGAGCTCTCCGAGGCTGTGGTCGTGCAGCTCTGCTCATATCAACAGAGCATATGCGTTGTCACTCAGATACAGAGCCCACGTTGACCGGTCAGATGGCCGTCACGTACTCGCGACCTCACGAGCCATCCAGCCGCTTTCAGGAAGTCACGACTCGGCGGCTGCCTTGATGGCTACGAGGGTTGCGGCCATGCCGGAACGTACGACATCAGCCCTCGCCGCCAACTGTTCGGCACTCAATGGCTGGAGCGTAGGCGGCAGGCTGAGCACATCCCAGATCTCCGTCAGCGATGTGCCGCCCGTGCCATTGGGCGCCATGCGGTAGGTCCAGCGCACATAGGGGCCTTCAGGGTCCTGCGGGCGGGTCACCCACTCGAAGCATTCCGACGGCCGGGCCACGGTGACCGTGCAGGGCACACTCCACTCGCGGTCGCCGATTCGGTTGTGCCCTTCGAAGGTCGAGCCTTCAGCAGCAGGCGTATCGCTCGTCCAGTCCGCCCCGACATTCTCCGGGCTCCACTCCCCCATCCGGGGCACGTCGGACACCAAGGCATAGACGGCATCGGGCGTGGCCGCGATGTCGACGCTTGCTTCGTGCTGCATTCCATGAACGGTCATGGCCGAAACCGTAGTTTCGCCCGCTCGTATGGGTACAGCCGTCGGCTACGGCCCCGACAAGGCACCGCGATGCAGCCCGCCGCGCCATACCATTGCGGCGACCGCGGCGGCCGTGTTGCCACCCGCTGCCGCCGATGCCGAGAGCTACGGGAACGAGGAGCACAGATGGGCGAGATCCCGCGAACCGAGGACCGTCGCAGCCCGATCCGGCGGCTCGGGCGAACGGTTGAGCCGATTCACACCGTTGCTTACTACTCCCCTGAGATCTACGGCTTCAACGACGACGGGTTCAAGGGCTGGTGGCATGCCTATTTCGCCTACCGCTCGGCCCCCATGGGACGGGTGAGCGCTGCGACCGTGACGTCGGTGTTCTACAACTTCGCCCCACGCATGGTGGAACGGGCGGTGCCGAGCTGCTGGGACATCATGGAGCCCGACGCCGTCCGGGCCCGCCAGCTCGAGCTCACGACGGCGGCGATGCAGCGGGCCTTGGGCGAGTACCCGGATCAGGGCGAGATTGCCGCCGCCGCGTCCGCGCTGCGCAGCTTCGCAGGAGCTCTGCCGACCGGGGCACGACCGCTGTATGCAGGGTGGGCATCGGAGCCGTGGCCGGGCGACAGCACGGGCGGCGGTGATGTCATGGACCTCTGGCACGGCTGCACGCTGCTGCGAGAGTTCCGTTTCGACGGCCACAACATCGCGCTCGCCGCCGGCGATCTGGATCCGGTCGAATGCCACGTGATGATGACCACCGGCGGGCATGGCAACGGGGCCACGATCCAGAAGATCCGGGGCTGGAACGCCGACGAATGGGATGCCGCCTGTCAGCAACTCATCGGGCGAGGCTGGATCACGGCTGATGGCGAGCAAACACCCGACGGCAACGCCGCACGCCGGGCCGTCGAGCACGACACGGACCGGTTGTCGTTGGCCGCGGCCGATGCCTTGCCGCCGGACGATCTTGAGGCCCTGCTGGGACAGCTCGAGCGCATCATGGGCTACCTGGTCGAGACAGGCATCGTGGCGGGCGTCTGGCCACCGCCGCACGTCACCGTTGACGCCTGAGGACCTGTGCCTGACCCCCTCGGGCCCTCCAGCTCAGCCGCCCCTGCCGGCGAGTCCGCGAACGGCGGCAGTCGCGATTTCATTCGAGACCAAGTCGAGGCGGACTCGGGGTCGGAGCGCTTCGCAGGCAGGGTTCAGACCCGCTTTCCGCCGGAGCCGAACGGGTATCTCCACGTCGGGCACGCCAAGGCGATTTGCTTGGACTTCACAGTGGCCTCCGAGTTCGGCGGCCGCTGCTTTCTGCGTTTTGACGACACGAACCCCGCAACGGAGAGTCCCGAGTACGTCGAGGCCATCGTCGACGACGTGAGGTGGCTGGGCTTCGAACCTGATGAGATCCGATTCGCCTCCGACTACTTCGAACAGCTCTACACATGGGCTGAACATCTGATCGAACGTGGGCTGGCCTACGTCGACGACCAGGACGCGGAGACCATCTCGGCTGGGCGCGGAGGATTCGGGCAGCCAGGTGTCGAGAGCCCTTACCGGGATCGGGAAGCCCCCGAGAACCTGCGCCTGTTCCGGGAGATGGCTGCCGGCCAGCATCCCGAAGGCAGCAGGGTGCTGCGGGCCCGTGTCGACATGCAGCACGAGAACATGCAGATGCGTGACCCGGTGATGTACCGCATCCGCCACAAGCACCACTACCGCAGCGGCGATCGCTGGTGCATCTATCCCACGTATGACTGGGCACACGGCCAGAGCGATGCCATCGAAGGCGTCACCCACTCGCTGTGCACGCTGGAATTCAGGGACAACCGGGCGCTGTACGACTGGTATTTGGAGCACCTGCCCCTCGCCGAGCTGGGTCATCGGGGCGACCGCCCGCATCAGACCGAATTCGCCCGTTTGGAGCTGACTCACACGATCACCTCCAAACGGATCCTTCGCCGTCTCGTGGAAGACAGTCACGTGGACGGCTGGGACGATCCCCGGCTGCCGACGCTGCGGGCCCTGCGCAGGCGCGGCTATCCCCCCTCGGCCATCCGGGACTTCTGCGGCTTCATCGGCGTGGCGCGTACCAACAGCCGGCACGCACCCGAGTTGCTCGAATCATTCGTGCGCACCGAGCTGAACGCCACCGCGCCGCGGCGGATGGCCGTGCTGCGACCGCTGAAGCTGGTGATCACCAACTGGCCGACCGACGACGACGGGGAGCCGCTCGTCGAGTACCGGGAAGCTGTCAACAACCCTGAGGACCCGTCGGCGGGCACACGGCAGGTGCCGTTCAGCGGGACATTGTGGATCGAGCAGGACGACTTCCGGTTGGAGGCGCCGCCCAAGTACTTCCGGCTGACGCCTGGGCGCGAGGTACGGCTGCGCGCCGGCTACTTCGTTCGCTGTACCGACGCGGTGACTGACCCCGATGGAAACGTCACCGAGGTGCGCTGCACGTATGACCCCGAGACCTCTGGTGGTCAAGCGCCAGACGGTCGTAAGGTCAAGGCGACGATCCACTGGGTCAGTGCCGACCACGCCGTGCCCATCGAAGCGGCACTGTACGAACGGCTCTTCCACACCGAGCTTCCGGGCGAGCGCACCGGTGATCCGCTCGACGACCTGCATCCGAACTCACGCGAACTCTGTGCCGGAATCGCCGAACCCGCGGTCGGCGACATCACCCCCGGCCAAGTGGTGCAGTTCGAACGCCTCGGCTATTTCTGCGCCGACAGCTCAGGCCCGGACAGCCCCGGAGCGCCACTGTTTCACCGCACGGTCAGCCTGCGTGACGAGTGGGCAAACATCCAGAAACGGCAGCGGCAATCCGGCGGCTCCGTTCGTCCGGGAAATCAGGGAGGCAGCAGGTGACCGAGCAGCAAGGAGCCACCGGAGCACACACGGCAGGATCGCACCCGTTTGGCCGTGTAGCGATCATCACCGGCGGTGGCACGGGCATCGGCCGGGCGTGTGCTCTCGCACTCTCGGACGCCGGCTGGAAGACGGTCGTGTGCGGCCGCCGCCGGGAGCTGCTGGACGAGGTGGTGGATCAGTGCGCCGCTGACTCGCTGGCCGTCACTGCAGATGTGTCTGATCCCTCTGACGTGGACGCCTTGTTCGCCGCCGCCGTCGGACAGTTCGGCCGCGTGGACCTGCTGTTCAACAATGCCGGCATGGGCACTCGCCCCGTGCCGGTCGATGAACTGCCGATCGCCGACTGGATGGCCACGGTGGGGGTGAACCTGACCGGCTCGTGGCTGTGTGCCCGCGCAGCGTTCGCGCAGATGAAGCGCCAGCAGCCGTCCGGCGGGCGCATCATCAACAACGGATCAGTGTCGGCACAGACGCCCCGGCCGCATTCGTCCCCGTACACGGCAACGAAACATGCGATCACCGGGCTGACCAAGGCCCTGTCGCTGGAGGGACGGGATCACGGCATCACCGTCGGCCAGATCGACATCGGCAACGCCGAGTCGCCCCTGACGGCCCCGATGGCGACGGGCGTTCCCCAGGCCGACGGCAGCATCCGTGCCGAGCCGCTGATGGACGTCGACGACGTAGCCCGTGCCGTGCTGTACATGGCAGCCCTGCCCGCCGACACCAACGTGCTCACCATGACCGTGATGGCCAACGGCATGCCCCTCGTCGGCCGCGGTTAGCCGCGGCGCCTCGAACACAGCCGCGGCTCGGTCCTTTTTCCTAGGCTGCGCGGCATGAAGTTCGGATACCTGACAGGCAATCACCACGGCGGCATCGACCCAGGCGACCTGGCGCAAGAACTCGAAGAACGGGGCTTCGCATCGGTGTGGTACCCCGAGCACACCCACATCCCGACGTCCCGCGAAAGCTCCTATCCGAACGGCGGCCAGCTCCCCGGCACCTACTTCCACATGATGGACCCGTTCGTCTCCATCGGCATCGCCGCGGCACGGACCAGCCAGATCACGCTCGGCACCGGCATCTGCCTCATCCTCCAGCACGACCTCATCGACCTCGCCCGCACCGTCGCCAGCGCCGACGTGCTGTCCAGCGGCCGTGTGGTGCTGGGCGTCGGCGTCGGCTGGAACAAGGAGGAACTCGCCGACCATCGCCCCGACATGCCCTTCAGTCGCCGCTACGGCGCCATGCGCGAGCGCATCGCTGCGATGCGCTCGATCTGGGCCGACGATCCCGTGCCTGCCTTCGAGGGCGAGTGGGACAGCTACAGCGAGTCGTGGATCTACCCAAAACCCGCCAACGGCACAGTGCCCATCGCGCTCGGCAACGCCGGCCCGCTGGGCATCCAGCATGCTGCGGAGTACGCCGACGAATGGGCGCCCATCGACGTGGGTGTCATGAACACCACCGGCAAGCCCGACGTGCTCGGCGGCATCCAACGATTCCGCCGCCTCGCTGCCGAAGCGGGGCGCGACAACGCCGACGACATCCCGATCACGCTCTACATCTGGGGCCGGCCCCGCATGGACCGGCTGGAGTCCTACGCGGAAGCTGGCGTCAGCCAGTTCATTCTCACGCCCGTCAACTTCGACCTGCCCTCAGCCGACGAAACCCTGCAGTACCTCGACGAACTCGCCCCCACATTGGCCGCGTTCAAAAACTAGGTCTTGCTGGGGTGCTCGCCGGAGTACAGTGACCGAAGAGGCCAGCCTCAACCGGGTGGCCGAGTCTGAGAAGGCGCTTCACCCGGAGAGGCTGGCCCTCTCGCGAGCGTAGTGGCGCCTGACACTGACGCCCAGTAAATTTCATAGGATTTCGTACAGGCAAGCGGGCCTGCTCGCATGGGGCTACAGGCCGGAGCGTTCCAGGATGTGCACGCCGCAGCTCGAGCCGAGGCCGATCACGTGGGCGAGGCCGACCTTGGCGTCAGGCACCTGGCGGTCGCCAGCTTCGCCGCGGACGTGGGTGGCAACCTCGAACAGATTGGCCACGCCGGTGGCACCGATGGGGTGTCCCTTCGACAGCAGGCCGCCGGATACGTTCACCGGGATCTCCCCGTCGCGCCACGGGCCGCCCTTGTCGATCCACTCGCCGGCGCCGCCGGGTTCGCACAGCCGCAGGTTGTCGTAGTGCCGAAGCTCGGCGGTTGCGAAGCAGTCGTGCAGCTCCACCAAGTCGAGATCGGCAGGATCCACGCCCGAGGCCTCGTATGCCGCGTCCGCGGCGTTGCGAGTCAGCGTGTTGACGTCAGGCTGCACCTGGCATCCCTCGGTCCAGGGATCTGACGTGAGCACTGAAGCCGAGACTTTGACCGCACGCCGTTGCTGCTCACGCGGCAGCGTCTTGAGCTTCTCGTCGGAGACCAGCACCACCGCCGCCGAGCCGTCGCCGGTCGGGCAGCACATCAGCAGCGTGTTCGGGTAGGCGATCACCTCCGAGCTCATGACCTCGTCGAGCGTGAACGCCTTGCGGTACTGCGCCAGCGGGTTCAGGGTGGAGTGCTCGTGGTTCTTCTGTGCGACCTTGGCGAATTGCTCGAAGCCCACGCCGTCGTTCTCGTAGGCGTACTCCATGCCAGCCTGTGCGAACACGCCGGGCATCATGTTGGTGCCGAGCCGCCCCTCGACGCCGACGACGGAGCCGAAGCGTCCCTTGCGCTCGAACACCTGCTTGTCGGAGCGGGCAGCCCGATCAGCACCGAGCATGCCCATCTTGCCCATCTGCTCGACGCCCACGGCCAGGCCCATCTGGGCCTCTCCGGCCTTGATCGCCATCATCACCGTGCGGACCGCAGTCGCCCCCGTTGCGCAGGCGTTGGCCACGTTGTACACGGGAATGCCCGTCTGACCGAGCTGCTTCTGGAGGCGCTGGCCGACACCGCCGTTGGCCTCGTACAGGCATCCGGCGGCGAGCACGTCCATCTCGGCCATGGTGACGCCGCCGTCGTCGAGCGCTCCCAACGAGGCCTCGGCTGCGAGGTCGATGAGGTCCTTGTCGGCATAGCGACCGAACTTGGTCATCGATGTGCCGAGGATCCAAACGGGGTCTTCGTTGCTCATGGTGTTCTCGTTTTCTGTGTCCGTTGCTTGTCAGAATGAGTGGGGTCGGGCGGGTGCAGGCTCAGGCTGCTTCGGGCTCGTAGCCGAAGGCGACGGCCTCGTTGCCGTCGTCGTTGGTGGCGGTCACGTAGGTGGTGAGGCGCACTCGCATGCCGAGGGTCACATTGGCAGGAGTGGGCTCGATGTTGATGATGTTGCTCTTGACGCGCCCGCCCCCGTCAAGATCGACGACGGCGGAGATGTAGGGAGCAGGCACGCCCCGCGCGGCACGGTGCACGATGGTGAAGGTCCGTACCTTGCCGCTGTTGGACAGCCGTTGGCTCGAGAACTCGCGTGCCCCGCATGCGGCACAGGCATTGCGGCGGTCGAAGTAGCTGACGCCGCACACTGTGCAGACGTTGGCGACCAAATGGGGATCGTCTCCGAGCTTCAGGTACTCCACCATCGAGATCTGGTTGGAGCCGGCCGCATCTGGCCCAACCTCACCTGGCACAGTCTGCTCGCCCACGTCCGATGACCTCCTCGGTCGGGTCCGGTGCAACGGTGAGGCCCCCGAAGCGGCTGCCCTGCAGCAACTTACCAGTGGCCCGCCTGCAGCCGCCGCTTGGAGCAGCGCCCGCTAGCGGCCGAGCCAGCTCCCCCAGTGGACGACCGGGCGGCTTGGCGCTGTCGAGTCTCCCGGCGCAGCGTCGTGGGCTGCATCACGAGACAGCGAGCGGCGAGGCCGGTCGCGGCTTGCGGCGGGCCTGGCGGCTGCTTCGGCATCGCGGTCGGGCCAGCCCACGGCGACGGTCCCGATGGGTTCGTGGGCCGGCGGGACGCCGAGCTCCGCGGCTACGGCGGAGGCGTGGTCGAACATGCCGAAGAACAGCACACCGAGACCCTCGTCGATCGCTGCGTATTGCAGTGCCAGCGAGGCGAAGGAGGCATCCACGATCCAGTAGGGCGTGGCCCAGGCATCGGTGCCCGAGCCGAGTCCGGATCGTTCCTTGTCCAGTTCCCCGTACCGCTCGACGTATGCCTGGGGGTCAGCCCAGACAGTGACGAGGACCGGGCAGGCCAGCAGCGACGTCCAGCGAAAGCCATCGCGACGATCAGCGGGCAATGCGGTGTCCCAGTAACGAGCAGTCTCGTCGGGCCCACGGAGCACCACGAAGTCAAAACCCTGCGAGTTGCCGGCCGAGGGAACCCGGCGGGCCGTGTCGAGAATGCTCTCGAGCACGGCGTCATTGACAGGTTCCGCCAAGAAGTGCCTGGTCATCCTCCGGCGGCGAGCGAGATCGCCGAATGCGCCCGTCACAGGGATGGATTCATCGGCCAGCCCGGTGCGGGCCTCAACGCAACGTGGCCCTACAGCAGCTTGGCGAGGTCTTCCCGGCTGGCCCAGCCGAATGCGATCATCGCATCGCCGTTGGCCGCGTCGTAGTCATCGAACAGCGCGTTGAGCTCCGGGGAGGTCTTCTCGGGCCGCGGGGCGGTGTGGTTCAGCACGAACGAGGGTCCGCCGTCGCCGTAGACCTTGAACTCGCGTGCCTTGTACTCCCCCTGCACCTCAAAGCGCTTCGCGAGACGGCGCCCCCAGGCACGATCCTCGCCGTTCGGCTCGTAGCCGGGGCGGGGGACCACGCGATCCAGCGGCTTGAATGCGGTGAACGCGGCGGCATCAGCCATCTGGCAGGCCACCAGCACGTCCTCGTCCGGGAATGCCAGCACCGCCCGGCGGAGCTGATCGGTCACCATCGCACGCAAGGCGCTGTCGCGTCTCGCTGAGCGACGTGTCGCACCGGCACCCATCAGCACCGTCGGGTCGCCGCCTACCCGCTCAAGCGTGCAGAAGCCGTATGCGGCCAGCTTGGCGCCATCCCGTACATGTGTGATGAGCACCCAGGCATCACGCTGCTTCGAGAGATGCCCGACGTCGAAGTGCACCTGCTCGCCGGTGACCAGCTCGGCCATCTCAGAGATCTCGGCATCGCTCAGTGCCGTGCAGTCCTTGGTTTCAACCTCGAGGGCCATGTGATCTTCGCTCCCTGCAGTGCTCGCTGGCCGTTCCCCCGACGGCGCGGCCAGGCAGTTCCGTCAGTGCTCCTTCAATGCGTGCCCGCGCCCGGGTGGCGGCGATGCCCGACATGCGGCTCGCGCCGCCCGTCCGAACTTGCCTCGCTCACAGGTAGACCCCGCTGCGTTCGGCCGAAACCGCAGGGCGAGGCTGCGCACCAGCTTCCAGGGCGTTGCCGCGCATGCTGCGCAGCTGCCGTTCCGCCATCATCTGCTGCGCCGACACGGCTGCCTGGATGCCATGGAACAGCCCTTCGAGCCATCCCACGAGCTGAGCCTGAGCGATTCGCAGCTCGGGACCTGAGGGGACGTCCTCGTCGAAGGAGAACGTCAGCCGATTCAGCTCCTCAGCAAGCGGTTCGGAAATTGCCGTGGCCAATTCCTCGACCGACTGGTGGTACACATCGCGCATCCGGTCGCGTCCTGCTTCGTCGAGTTCGGCATGACGAACTTCTTCGAGCAGCTTGCGGACCATGCCGCCGATGCGCATCAGCTTCGCCGGTTCGGGCACGAACGGTTCATCGTCGGTGTCGCCACCAGCGTGGAGTGCTCCATCGAGCAGCTCGCCCTGTTCTGGCTGTCGCACTGGGTCGCCGGCCATCACCGCGAGGCTATCTGGCAGAAGCCCTTTCCCGTCCGGCCAGGAACCCGCCGAACCGCATGAACACAGGGTCGACAGCCTGTTACAGCAGAAGAAAGGGGACCAGCATTTCCTCCGCCGTCAGCCCCCCATGCCGGCCGATCAGCGGGTGATGCGGCAGGTCCTCATCGGGCATCGTGAACGCACTCAGCGCCCGAGGCACGAGCACGACATCGCCGAGGCGGCGCCGGGCGGGCGCCGTGACGTGGTGGCCCAGCCATCGTTCGTCCAGGACTTGGGAGAACGGAGCGACCTCTGCGATCGACTCGTAGCTTCCGCAGGCGTCAACCAGGTCGGCGGCGGTGCCAGGACGTGCGTGCAGCCACAGCATCCGGGCCTCGCCCGACCAGCCGCTTGTGAGCGCCACGACGTCGGGCTCGACCATGACGGGCGGCTCGAGGATCTCGACGAGGCCGTGGTCGGCAGTGACCGCGAGCGGTACCTCAGCGGGCAGCGCGGCACGCAATGCGCCCGCGAGCTGCTCCACTGCGGCCAGCACAGTCCTGTACTCGGGGCCGAGGCCGAATTCGTGTGCGGTCTTGTCAAGGCTGTCGTAGTAGGCGAGCACGAGCGGGTATCGCTGGCCAACAGCGTCTCGCACCGACTCGATGAGGTCGCCGGGGTCGCTCCACCCGCAGAATGTCCCGCCGCGCAGATGCGCTGTGGTGAACCCGCTGTGGCGGAATTCCGCACGAGTCACGACTGCGGCCGACCTGCCGCAGAAGGGCACGACGGGCTGCAGTTCGGCTGCGGGCACGGCGGCCCGCGCATCCTGGCCTCCCGCTCGCCAGCGCAACGTGTTCAGCAGTCCGAGCCGGGTCGGCACGCGATAGCCGACCAAGCCGTGCTCACCGGGTGCCGCTCCTGTCGTGAGCGACGTCAGCGCCGTCGCGGTCGTGCTGGGCGCAACCGTCGTGACCGGGGCGCTGGTGTCACTGGCCGCCGCGAGCGACGGAGCGAGCGTGCGATGACGTCGCAATTGATGCCAGCCGAGCCCGTCGACGACCAGCACGACCACCGTCGACGCAGCCGAGACGGCGTCGTCGATGAGCGCCGAATCCACGCCGGCGAGGATGCCCGGCACCATCTCGGTGATGCAGCGTCCGCCGTAGCTGGGCAGCGTGCGTTCGAGCGAGAGCGGCTCTGCGGTCATGCTGCGGACCCTACGACTCACAAGCACCGCAGGGCTACGCTGCCAGCGTGGCGGTCTCGACGCGGGGGGACTACGCGAGCCGGGCGCTGCTGTCCCTGGTCCTCAACGACAACGGCAGGCCGACATCGGTGCGCGACATCGCGGAGCGCACGGGCCTGCCTCAGCCATACCTCGAGCAGATCTTGCTGGCACTCAAGGGCGCCGGGCTTGTCCGGTCCAAGCGGGGGGTCGGCGGCGGTTACGTCATGGCTCGCGATCCCTCCGAGGTCACTATCGGGATGATCGTTCGGGCGGTCGACGGCCCGATCGCGCTCGGCGACTTCGGCCAGCCGCACCAGGACGGAGCCTGCGATCACGAGGGACAGTGCGTGCTGCTGGCGATCTGGGACTCGGTAGGCCGTCGCATGCGTGCCGAACTCGATTCCTACAGCCTGGCGGCCGTCGCCGAAGTGGCCCGCGGGAGGGCGCCGTGGCCCGGGGTGCCGTCCGACTAGCACGACGTGCGACTCAGCGGGCGGCGAGCACCCCGGGGTCGGATCCGAACCCGCGCAATGCCTCCGCGAAATCCTCCGGGATCGGCGCCTCAAAGCTCATCTCGGTGCCGGCCGATGGATGCCGGAAAGCCAGTTCGTGCGCGTGCAGCAGCGGCCGGCCGATGCCGAACGGGTCGGCGACGCCGTAGGCGAGATCTCCGAGCAGCGGCAGGCCGATGCTGGCGAGATGCACCCGGATCTGATGGGTTCGTCCGGTCTCCAGCCCGCAGCGCAACAGGGATGCCTCGGCGGGGTGATCGAACGTCTCGACAACACGGTAGTGGGTCCGTGCCGGGCGGCCATCGGCCCGGATGGCCATCATCGTTCTCTTGGCCGGATCGCGGCCGATCGGGGCATCCACCGTGCCGGTCGGCGAAGCTGCAACGCCACGGGCGAGGGCCGCGTAGACCCGCCGAACGACACGCTTCGAGATCTGGCTGACGAGGCTGTCGTAGGCCGTCGCGCTGCGGGCGCACACCAGGACGCCGCTCGTTCCCCGATCGAGCCGGTGGACGATGCCTCCCCTGCCGGGCTCACCTACCTGGGCCATTTCGGGATAGCGCGCTGCGAGCGCATCGGCCAGCGTGCCGTCCAAATGACCTGATCCCTGATGGGTCACGACGCCGGAAGGCTTGTTCACCACCACGACATCGTCGTCGGCATGCAGGATCTCAAAAGGGGCTTGCAGGGTCGTCCGTTGGGCCGCCGTCGCTGCAGCAGGCACCTCAGCGAGTTCGATCACTGTTCCCGGATGCAACCGCTGCGAGCCAGTGCGTACCCGTTCACCGTCGACGATCACGCCCCCTTCCGACACCAGGCGCGCTGTGGAGGACCGGGATTCACCCGTCAGCAACGACAGCGCCCGGTCGAGCCGTTCACCGCCCAGAGATTCCGGGATCTCGATGCGGCGGAGCGGCTTGATCACCCCGCGGTCCCTTGTGCAGCCACCCGGGCACGCCGCTCGCTCGAGTACAGATGCACCAGCACCACGGCAAGCCCAACCGTGATGGCGGCATCGGCGACGTTGAAGATCGGCCACCACTGCAGGTCGATGAAGTCCACCACCGCGCCCCGGCCCCAGCCCGCACCGCGAAACACCCGGTCGGCGAGGTTGCCCAGCGCACCGCCGATGATTCCCCCGAGTCCGAGCGCGCCCCACACGCTCTCGACTCGCCGGCGCGAGGTCCACAAGACTCCCACGATCACGATGGCCGCCAATGCCAGCACTGGGCCCAAACCCCGGCCTGCGGAGAACGCGAACCCCGTGTTGTGCGCGAGCCGGAAACGCAACGTCCACGCCAGCTCGATGATCCGATCGTCGAGCGCTGCAACAGCCCACGCCTTCGTGGCTTGATCTGCAACAAGGACCGTCACGCAGGTGCCAGAGATCCAGCGGTTGCGCGACAAGCGATCCCGTGCTCGAGCAGATTGTTCAGCGGTCACCCATGAACACGCTAGGGCCGGCGCCAAGCCGGTCCGCTGCTCTTGACTTCCACTCGCATGGACGCATGCGGGATGGCTTCGAGGCGCTCCTTCGGAATGGGCTTGCCCGAGACGACGCAGATCCCGTAGGTGCCGTCGTCGATGCGGGCCAGAGCAGCATCGATCTCGGCGATCTCTTCACGCTCGCGTGCCGAGATCTGCAACGCCCGCTCGCGCTCGACGGCGATGGAGTCTCCCTCTCCGGATTCCTCGTCGAATTGCACGTCGCCTGGTTCGCGCTCGCTGACGAGCTGTTCGGCCTCGGCCTCGTAGCGTTCGGCATGTTCGGTGTAGCGGCGACGTTCGGCGAGCAATGCCTGTCGCTGCTTGTCCAGGAATGCCTCGCTGAAGCGCTGCTTGGCACTGCGCTTGCGGGGCGCTGACTTTTTTGCGGGAGCCTTGCGGGCACCACCCGACTTATTGGCCGCAGTACCGGCCTTGTTCGCGGCGGTCTTGCGGGCAGAAGCCTTCTTTGCTGTCGCCATGGCCCATCCCCCCGGTACAGCGAAGCGGCAGTCTAGGTCCCCGCCTTCGAACGCGGGCGGAACCGAACTGGCCGTCGATCTCGGTGTCGCGGGGATACCCTCACCGGGTCGTGAGCCGGCCCGCACCTCGGGACGGCCTGAACGGGGCCTGCAGGAGGCGCGGGTGATGGGAGAGCCGAGCAACAGCGTGTACCCGCACGTCCACGCGCAAGCCGATTTTCCCCAGATCGAAGAGCGGGTGCTGGCTCGCTGGCACGACGAGGGCACCTTCGAGACGTCAGTCGCGCGCCGGCCTGCTGACGACGAGTTCGTCTTCTACGACGGTCCTCCGTTCGCGAACGGTCTGCCCCACCACGGCCATCTGCTGACCGGCTATGTCAAGGATGTCGTGCCCCGGTACCAGACGATGCGAGGCCATCGTGTCAACCGGCGCTTCGGCTGGGACTGTCACGGCCTGCCCGCCGAGATGGAGACCGAACGCGAACTCGGCGTCAGCGGGCGCGCCGCGATCACCGACTTCGGCATCGAGCGCTTCAACGCGCAGTGCCGGGACTCGGTGCTGCGGTACACGGCGGAGTGGCGCAAGACCGTGACCCGGCAGGCACGTTGGGTCGATTTCGACAACGACTACAAGACGATGGACCTGCCCTACATGGAATCGGTCATGTGGGCGTTCAAACGGCTCTGGGACCGGGGCCTCATCTACCAGGCGTTCCGGGTGATGCCCTACTCGTGGGGCGCAGAGACTCCGCTGTCCAATTTCGAGATCAGGCTCGACGACGCGACGAGGCCGCGCCAGGACCCCGCCATCACGGTCTGGTTCGAGCTCGACGGCACTGAAGAGCCGCACAGCACAGGCAGTGCAGCCAGCACAGCCGGGCCGCTGCGACTGCTTGCCTGGACGACGACACCGTGGACCCTGCCGTCCAATCTGGCCGTCGCCGTCGGTGAGGAAATCTCCTACACGGTCGTGCAGTCAGCTGCGCTCGGTGCCGGTCGCTACGTCCTTGCGTCGGACTGTCTCGAGCAGTACGCGGCAGACCTCGAGCCGTACACCGTCGTCGGCACGATGAGCGGCGCCGAGCTGGCCGGCCGTCGCTACTCGCCGATGTTCGATTTCTTCGGTCACCGCACCGAGGCCTTCCGGGTGCTCGCCGGCGACTTCGTCGACACGTCCGAAGGCACCGGCGTGGTCCACCTGGCACCCGGCTTCGGTGAGGAGGATCAGCTCCTCTGCGAAGCCAACGGCATCGAGATCGACGATGCCGTGCCCGTGGACGATCAAGGCTGTTTCATACAGCCGGTCACGCCCTGGGCGGGCCTCAACGTCTTCGAGGCCAACCCGCAGATCATCGCCGAGCTGAAGGGGCGCGACCGGGTGCTGCGCCATGACAGCTACGAGCACAACTACCCGCACTGCTGGCGCACCGACACGCCGATCATCTACAAAGCCATCAGCTCGTGGTACGTCAAAGTCACCGAGATCACCGACCTGTTGGCCGAGACCAACCAGCAGATCAACTGGGTGCCCAGCCACGTGCGCGACGGCCGCTTCGGCCAGTGGCTGGCGGGCGCCCGTGACTGGTCCATCAGCCGCAACCGCTTCTGGGGTTCTCCCATCCCGATCTGGATGAGCGACAACCCTGACTACCCCCGGATCGACGTCTACGGCAGTCTCGACGAGCTCGAAGCGGACTTCGGGGTACGTCCGACGGATCTGCACCGGCCCTTCATCGACGAACTGACGCGCCCCAACCCGGACGATCCCACGGGCCGTTCCACCATGCGACGTGTGCCCGAGGTGCTCGACTGCTGGTTCGAGTCGGGTTCCATGCCGTTCGCGCAGGTGCACTACCCGTTCGAGAACTCCGAGTGGTTCGAGAAGAACTTCCCCGCCGACTTCATCGTGGAGTACATCAACCAGACTCGCGGCTGGTTCTACACGCTCCACGTCCTGGCGGGAGCGCTCTTCTCCCAGCCGGCGTTCCAGAACGTCATCTGCCACGGCGTGCTGCTTGCCGCTGACGGCAACAAGCTGTCCAAACGGCTGCGGAACTACACCGAGCCGACCGACATCTTCGCCAATCAAGGCTCCGACGCGCTGCGCTGGTACCTCATGGCGACGAACATCGTCCGCGGCGGCGACACACGCATCTCCGACAACGGCATCGATGAGGTTGCGCGGCAGGTGCTGATCCCGATCTGGAACTCATACGCGTTCTTCACGCTGTATGCGAACGCGGATGGCTATGCGGCCGAGGTGCGAACCGATTCGGCCCATCTGCTCGATCGCTACTTGCTGGCCAAGACCAGGGCCACCTTGGAGTCGGTCACCGCAAGCTTCGACGCGTACGACCTGCCGGGGGCCGCCGGCAAGCTGCAGGCCTTCATCGACGCGCTGAACAACTGGTACATCCGCCGCGGCCGGACACGCTTTTGGGGCGAGTCCTCGCGCGTGCGTTCCGCGGCCGGCGGGAGCATGGGCGAACCTGATGCCTTCGACACCCTGTACACGGTGCTGAGGATCTTTGCGGCCATGGCGGCCCCGTTGCTGCCGATGATCACCGAGGAGATCTACAGCGGGCTGACCGGCGGCGACAGCGTCCACCTCAGCGACTGGCCCGATCCCGAGATGCTCCCGTTCGATCCCGAGCTTGTCGAACGCATGGATGCAGTTCGCGCTGCGGCCTCTGCGGCGCTGCGAGTGCGCGAGGACGCCGGCTTGCGTGTGCGGCTGCCGCTGCGCAGCGTGACGGTGTCCGGCGCCGGGGCCGAGCTGCTCGGGCCGTTCGCATCGCTGCTGGCGGAGGAAATCAACGTCCGTGAGGTCAAGCTCAGCGACCAGCTCGACGGCCTCGCGACCCACGTCCTGCGCCCGGACGGTTCGGTGCTGGGGCCACGGCTAGGCGCTGCTGTGCAGGAGGTCTTTGTCGCCGCTCGGACGGGCGACTGGCGCGTCGCTGCTGGGGGTGCCGTGATCGCCGGAGGCCACGAGCTGCGTGACGGCGAGTATCAGCTGAGCCTGCTGCCCGCGGACCCGGCCACAACCTCGGTGCTGGAGGACCAGCAACTTGTCGTGACGCTGGATGCCACGGTCACTCCTGAGCTGGAAGCCGAGGGTGCAGCCCGCGACCTGATCCGGCACATCCAGCAGACCCGCAAGGAGCGCGGTCTCGAGGTCACCGACCGCATCAGCCTCACGATTCGCTGGAGTCCGCCGAACCTGGACGCGATCCGTCGGCACGAGCATCTCGTGGAAGCGGCGGTGCTCGCAGCAGAGATCCGCTGGCTGGACGGCAACGACGAGCCTGATGTCGATCTCGCCGTCTGCTGAGGGACGACCAGCTAGGCGGACAGGGGCTCCTTGCGGATGAGCGCGTCCAGGAAGGGGTCATCGAGCTCTTCCAGCGTGAGCGGGGGTCCGCCCGCAGAGATCTCAGCCTCGGCATCCTCGGACTCGTCCGCTTCGAGGTCGCTGCGGTGCTCAGCCCCGGCCCCGGCGATGGAATCCTGGACAGTATCGATGTGCTCGGCTGCACCTGAGGCCAGGGGCGCAACCACCGCAGGCATGGCTGCGGATTCTGGGGCTGAACGCACCGGCGCGGCGACGGGCCCGGCGTCAGGCACGACGTCATCGTCGGCATCTGTGTCGGCGATCTGTTCGGGTGCCTCCGTGACGGCCACGTCGTAACCGGCATCAGCCAGCGTCCGGGAGATCTCGGCGGCAACGAGCTTCGAGAGAGCGTCGGTCAGATCGTCGGATGCCGACTTGAACGCTTCATCGAGAGCCTGACTGCCGGCCGCCTGCAGCGCGGCAAGCGCCTCGGCGATCTGGGCAACCGTGTCGGGTGCGAGCCGAACCTCGACGGGCCGACCGGGCGTGCCGGCCTCGACCCCGGCCATGCGCGTGTCCATCTCCGCGACGCGCGCCGCGAGGGCCGCGACTTGGTCCCCGATGCGCTCGAGCAGACCGGCGCCCTGGGAGGCGGTCGATTCATCGGGGTCAGTTGGGCTCGCCATGGCGCGGAATGTACCAGCGCAACTGCCATTCGGCAGGACTGCGGCTATTACCTCCCGCAGCCCAGCAGGAAACTCGAAACGAGCACCTGCAGCGCGATGATCAGCACGATCGGCGAGAGATCAAGCGAGACCCGGCCCATTCGCACCGCCGGAAGAGCGCGCCGCAGCGGTCCCATCACCGGCTCGGTGATACGCACCAGCCACGTGCGCACCACCGTGACCGGGCTGTCAGGCGACAGGGGGATCCAGCTGAAGAGAACCCGGGCGAAGACCGCGAAGGTGTAGATCGACGTCAGCGTGCACAGCAAGCTTCTCATCGTTCACCCCAACAACTCGTGCCACGGCATTCGGGGGGCAGACGTCTCAGTGGCCGGCGCCTTGGGAAGGCAGCGCCTCGTGTCCGCTGCCGCTGACGACGACGTTGACAGGCACCAGCATGTAGACGGCGTTGGCGACCTTGCGCATCTCGCCGTCACGGGCGTAGCACAGGCCGCTGGCGAAATCCAGCAGCCGTCGGGCAGTGTCTCGATCGAGTCCTTGCAGGTTCAGGATGATCGGCTGGTCACGCTTGAAGCGGTCACCGATCTGCTGCGCGTCGTCGAACATCCGGGGCATCAGCACAAATGGCTGTGCCCGAGCGGTAGCTACACGACGGACCGCCGCCGAAGGTGGCTGGGCGGTTGCGGGCTGTGGCGCCGTCGCGGTCGGTCGCTCGACCACCGTGACACCACTCTGGCCAGCCGGCTCGCTGTAGGCGTCGGTGGCGGGGAGCTCGCCCGGCATGGCCCGGTCGGTCGGCGGGGCGTAGGTGTCATCGGGCCCGAGGCCCAAATAACTCATCGCTTGTTTCATGAACGACGCCATGCCGGTCCTCTGGGGAGACACTCTCGAATGGAAAGGGTACCGATACGCAAAGATAGGTTCAGTCACCCGGTGATTCGGTGATCCGTGGCGGGCGCTCACCGAACAGGGCGGTCCCGATGCGTACCATCGTCGAGCCGGCTCGCACCGCCTGCTCGAGATCCGCGCTCATCCCGATGCAGCGATGCTCGAGTTGATGGCAGTCTGCGAAACGAACGACCTCGGTGAACGCCGCCTCGATATCCGCCGGAGAACCCTGCGGTCCGATCGCCATGCAACCGCGCACATCGAGGCCCGCGGCTGTCGCGGCCTCGATCAGGGCCGGTGCATCGGCCGGCGCGCAGCCACCCTGGGACGAGGCCCCGCTCACATCGAGCTGCACGAAGATCCCTGATCCCGGGCTGTGTCGAGCGATCTCGTGCACGAGACGTGTGCGGTCCACGCTCTGCCACAGGTCCACGAGCCCAGCGAGCTGACGGACCTTGTTCGATTGCAGGCGCCCGATGAAATGGACCTCGAGCTGCGCTCGCACCATGGCGTCGGCTTGATCCCACTTGGCTCGCAGTTCCTGGGCGTAGTTCTCCCCGATCATCGTCAAGCCCGCGGCAGCGGCGGCCTCGAGAGCAGAGGCGTCGAAGCCCTTGGTCACCGCCAGGATGCCGATGCGCGAGGGGTCCCCGCCGGCGTCGACGATCCGCTGCCGAACGCGATCTGCCCCGCGGGCGACAGCCGCCGGGTCAATCACCGGCCTCACCGCTGACCCCGTCGCCTTCGAGGCAGATCAGCAGAGCCGTGCGACCCTGCTCGGCCCTGGCCCGGTGCGAGAAGTAGCGAGTGTCCGACGCCGTGCATCGCCCCAGCTCGGTGTCGATCACGGCGCCGCTGCGACGGAGTGCCAGCCGCATCCCTTCGGCCAGATCGAGCGATGGCGTGCCCCATGCCGTCGTGCCGCCGACACCCGGACCTCCCCAGCTCAACGCCTGCGCAAGATCCTCCGCCCCGAACTCATAGTGAGACGCACAGATATGGGGGCCGATGACTGCCCGGACGTGGCCGAATCCATGATCGGCCAGCTCGGCCAAGGTTGCCTCGACAACGCCACCGAGCATCCCTCGCCATCCGGCGTGAACAGCGGCCACAGCGCTGCGGCCGCGCGCATCATGCCCGTACAGCGCCGTCGGCACGCAGTCGGCTGTGCGCACGGCCAGGGTCGCCCCTGCGGTCGTCGTCCACGCGGCATCGGCGCAGGCGCCCGAGCGGTCACCGGGCTGATCGACTCGCACGACGTGGCGGCCATGCACTTGCCGCAGCACCGTCACCGGGGAGCTGGGAGCTCTGTCGACAGGCGCGGCGTCGCCGTCGGAACGTTCAGAGAAGCAGACTCGAACCGTGCCGTTCCCGGCGACACGGCGCAGCGTCAGCATGGCGGCGCTGCTGGGCTCGATCCCAGCAGCTCCGGGCCTCGATGTGCAGGTGCCGATTGATGAGCCCGCGTCGGGGGTTCGAGCTGATTCACGATGACCGAGTTGCCGGTCGAAGCGTCACCGCAGGAAGCTAGGAACGTCGAACGGCTCGTCGTCGTCGTCAAGATCGCCGAACGGGTCGGACATTTCGTCGGCGCCGTCCGAACCGGCGAAATCGCCGAGCGCTGCGCTGGCTGACGATCGCGGCGATGTGTATCGGTCGAACCCTGCGGCGATGACCGTGACACGGATCTCCTCGCCCTGTGAGTCGTCGATCACCGTTCCGAAAATGATGTTGGCCTCAGCGTGCGCCACCTCTCGGATGACCTCGGCCGCCTCATTGACCTCGAACAGCCCGAGTTCGGGCCCGGCCGAGATGTTCAGCAAGATGCCACGCGCACCGTCGATCGACTCTTCGAGCAGCGAGGACGACACGGCCTGCCGGGCCGCGTTCTTCGAACGATTCTCGCCGTGCGCACGACCGATACCCATCAGCGCCGTGCCGGCGTTGGACATGATCGCCTTCACATCTGCGAAGTCAGTATTGATGAGCCCCGGGGTCGTGATCAGGCCCGAGATCCCCGAGACTCCTTCGCGCAGCACGTCGTCGGCCATCCTGAAAGCGTCGATGATCGAGGTGTGCTCGCTCGCCACGGTCAGCAGCCGATCGTTGGGGATGACGATGAGCGTGTCGACGCGCTCCTTGAGCCGTTCGATGCCTTGCTCGGCCTGAATCTGCCGGCGCTTGCCCTCGAATGCGAACGGCCGAGTGACCACGCCGATGGTGAGCGCGCCGACTTCCTTGGAAATCTCAGCGACGACGGGCGCACCGCCGGTGCCTGTGCCGCCGCCCTCGCCGGCGGTGATGAACACCATGTCCGCGCCCTGCAGCGCCTCGGCGATCTCGTCACGGTGCTCTTCGGCCGCCCTGGTGCCAATCTCGGGATCGCTCCCGGCACCGAGTCCGCGCGTCAGCTGGCGTCCGATGTCGAGTTTGACGTCGGCGTCGCTCAGCAGCAGTGCCTGGGCGTCGGTGTTGATCGCAATGAACTCGACACCGCCGAGTCCTACATCGATCATCCGGTTGACAGCGTTCGAGCCGCCGCCCCCGACTCCCACCACCTTGATGACTGCCACGTAGTTCTGTGGTGAGGCCACAGGGCTCCTCGCGTTCGTTGGCCAGCCACGTCGCTGCAACGCCGCAACCAGCACCTCCTAGGGAAAATAGCGCAATGCGCGACAGTACTGATGCCGCCGCGGATCGGCAAGACCGGTCGCGGGAGATGATGAGGTTCATTGACCTTCGGCGCGAACGACCGGCAGATGCGGAACGGACACGTCGAGGATTGCACCGGAAGGCTCCAGATCCCCGATCACCGCGGCAACTGCTGCGGTCTTCGCTCCGATCGCGGAGTCGTCGCCGAGCGCCGTCTCGAACACTGCGCCGTCCGGCTGACGCCGAATGCGCGCCCGCATATCGCCTCGCCCGTCCCGCCACACAGCGGTGACAGCGAATCCCCCCTGACCGCCTCCTGCATCGAGAACGTCCAACAGCGCGCCAGCGTCCGGGGCCAGGTAGCCCCCGGGGGCCGGGGCAGCGGAGATCCCTGACAGTCGCGGCAGCGCCGGCGGGGATGCCAGCGCGGCAGTGAGCACACGCCCGTGGGGGTCGATGAGCACCCAGCTGTCGGGGGCAGTGAGTGCGAGAGCCACCGGGACGCGTTCGACAATGTCGATTTCCACGGTCCCGGGCCAGCGTCGCCGGATATGAGCGCTGAGGACCCACGGCAGTTCCCCGAGCGCGTCCCGAGCACCGTCAGAGTCCAGCGTTCCCATGAAGTCCCCGGGCCCGATGCCTGCGGCGCGGGAGGCCTCGTCGTAGCTCACCCGGTGCAGACCGCTGAAGTCCACGCGATCCACCTCGAATGCTCCCGCCGCGACGGCGATCATGCCGCCCAACAGCACGACGACCACCAGCGCGGCCGCGGCCGCCCATCGGCGGTTCCTCGAGGATGCTCGCGGCACGGCTCAAGCGGGAGTCGGCGGTTCCTCGAAGCCCACCATGCGGACCTCGGGATGCAGCACGACGCCTGACTGCTCGACGACGCGGCGGCCGATCTCGTCCATCAACGCGACGACATCGGCTGCCGTGCCTCCTGGATCGGACACGATGAAGTTGGCGTGCACGCGAGACACTTCGGCGCTGCCGATGCGCAAGCCGCGCAGTCCCGCTCGGTCGATCTGTGCGCCGGCGGAATCCGAGGGCGGATTCATGAACACCGAGCCGGCGTTCTGCCCTCCCGGCTGGTTCTCGCGTCGCCAGCGGACGATCTCCCCGATCCGGTCCAGAGCGATGCGGGGCGCTGCGGGCTGTCCCTGCAACCGGGCACGCAGCACCACATCGCTGTCGTGCAGACCGCTGCAGCGATAACCCAGAGCCAGCGAGTCGACCTGACGGCGAGCAGCGGCAGGGGGCACGTGCGGGCCTGTGAGATCTGCAATCTCGGCGTCGAGCAGGCACGATGCGATGTCGCTGCCATGACCGCCGGCATTCATTCGCACGGCGCCGCCCACCGAGCCCGGGACACCGACTGCCCACTCGAGCCCCCCGATGCCAGCACTTGCACACTGGCGCGCCAGCACCGGCAGGGCCACGGCGGCCCCTGCGGTCACCGTGGCATCGGTCTCGTCGATCTCGATGAGGCCGAATGCCTCGCCCAGGAACAGCGCTATGCCCTCGAACCCGCGATCCGCCACCAGCAGATTGGATCCGCGCCCGATCACCATGATCGCGAGTCCCGAGACTTGCCCCGCCTCACGCACGCATTGCAGGTCTTCGGGGCTGTTCGCCTCGAATGCGACGGCGGCCGGACCGCCCACTCGGGAGGTCGTCTGGGCTCCGAGCGGTGCGTCGATCCGTGCTCGAGGTCCCAGCACGGCTGCCGCCGCTCTGACGGCCTCGGGATCCGACCACTGATCAGGACACATGCAGGAGTTCGTCCGCCAAGGTCGTGAGATCGCCCGCGCCCAGCGTCAGGCAGACATCGCCGGATCGCAGGTTCCCATGCAGGTACGACCGCAGCTCGGCCCGCCCTGGCAGGTACGCCACCGAGGCGTACGGATGGGCGTCGAGCACGGCCCCGAGCACGAGGTGTGTGGAAACCCCCGGACGCGGCACCTCGCCTGCGGGGTAGATGTCGGTCAGAACCAGTTGATCCGCCTCGGCGAACGCGTCCCCGAAGTCCTGCCACAGCGATGCGACACGCGAGTAGCGATGCGGCTGGAACACCGCCACGATTCGATCCCACCCTCCGCTGCGGGCTGCGGTGATCGCGGCCGCGACCTCGCTCGGCAGGTGGGCATAGTCGTCGATGAAGCAGATGCCGTCGCGTTCGCCGCGCCGTTCGAACCTGCGGGCAACTCCGGCGAAACGTTCCAGCGCCTCGATCATCGGCTCGGCTGCAGCGCCGAGCTCGAGTGCCGTCGCCAACGCACCTGCTGCATTTGCCACGTTGTGCAAGCCCGGCAGCGGCAGCACGCACGCTCCGATCGAGGTGTTGCCGCGCATTAACTCGAACCTCGCGCCGGAACGCCCCGAGTACGCGTCCACGATGCGATAGTCGGCGTCCGGCGAGACGCCGTAGGTGACGCAGCCGCCGATGCGCGCCGCCAGCGCGGCTGTCTCGTGATCGTCGGCACACAGCACTCGGGGGGCGGCGGCACCCAAGCAGAACTGCGCGAACGCATCGACGAGCGCCTCGAAGCTGCCGTACTGCTCGAGATGGTCTGGCTCGACGTTGGTCACCAGCACCCCGTCAGCGCCGAGTTCGAGAAAGGTCCCGTCGGATTCGTCCGCCTCGACGATGAACCACTCCCCTGCCGTGTCCCAGACGGCTCCCGAACCGATCTCGTTCAGTTCCCCGCCGACCAGGAACGAAGGATGCTCACCGGCCGCCACGAGGCACAGCGACAGCATGGACGACGTCGTGGTCTTGCCGTGAGTGCCGCCGACCGCCAGGGTTCGCTTGCGCCGGCAGATTCCGCTGAGCAGCTCAGCGCGGCTCAGCACCGGGATTCCCCTGTTGCGAGCCTCGACAAGCTCGGAATTGCTGGGTGGCACCGCACTGGAGTGCGCCACGATCTCCGCATCGCCCAGGTTGGCCGGATCATGACCGATCGCGACTCGTGCACCGTGGGCGGCGAGGCGCGTCATTCCCGGCCCTGGCCGCAGGTCACTGCCGCTCAGCGTGTGACCCATCTCTGCGAGCACCAAGCCGATGGCGTTCATGCCCGCCCCCCCTGCGCCGACGAGGTGGATCCGGCGGGGTTCGTTGAGGTCGGTCCGCGAGTCGGTCATACCGTGCCCTCGGCGGGCTCGGCGGGCTCGGCGGGCCGCTCAACACCCTCGGGAACGGCGGTGCTGTGCTGGATGACAAGGCGGGCAACCCGGCGGGCCGAGTCTGGACGACCGAAGGTTGAGCTGCCGCCGGTCTCCGCGCCGGCTCGATTCACCGCTGTGGACATCGATTCGATCTCAGCGAGCAGCCGCGTCGCGTCGAGATCGGCATCGGGCACCACCCGCGCCTGACCCGCCGATACCAGCGCTTCGGCGTTGCGCCGCTGGTGATCATCGGTGGCGATGGGCAGCGGCACGAGCACCGCGGGGGTGCCCAGCACCGACAGCTCCGCCACCGTGGAAGCGCCTGCACGGCAGATCACGAGGTCGGCTGCCGCCAGTGCCACCGGCAGGTGTTCGTCGAAGGGAACCGCCCGATACCACTCGCGAACGGTCGCACCGTCATCCCGCGGGGCGGGATCTGGCGGACGCTTCTCCCAATCCCTGCGCCCGACGACGTGATAGACGAAGACCCCGTCCCGGTTCCGCAGCGACGGCAGTGCTGACCACAGCGCTGTATTGATGCGTCGCGAGCCGAGCGAACCGCCGAAGACCGCGATCGATGTCGCGCTGGCCGGCCAGCCGAGACGTTCACGGGCCGAGCTCGATTCGTGCGCCGCCTCGGTGACTTCCGGTCGCACCGGATTCCCGGTCACGACCTCGCGGTGCAACCCGGTGCCGTTCACGGGCACCGCCGCGGCACGTGCGAAGCGCCCGACCAGGCGGTTGGTGGCCGAGGCCACGGCATTCTGTTCTGCGATCACGAGTGGCACCCGCCAGACCACCGCACCCACCGTCGCTGGAAGCGCCGCATAGCCGCCGAGCGACAGCACCGCGGCGGGACGTCGCTTGCGGACCAGTGCGATGCCGCGCAGCGTCGCCCATGCCAGGCTCGCCGCGGCCGCCACGTTGGTCAGGTTGACCCGCCTCGCCGTGAGGCCCCGGCCGCTCAGCGTGGTCAGTCCGAAGCCCGCAGCCGGCACGAGCTGCGCGTCCATGCCACGCTTGCTGCCGACGAAGTGAATCCTCTCCGCCGGCCAGCCCCCTGCGGTCAGCGCATCCGCTACCGCCAAGCCCGGGATGAGATGTCCAGCAGTGCCCCCGCCGGCGATGAGAACGCTCGCGGCATCGGGGACGCTGGTTCGTGCCGCCACGACTCAGCCGGATCGCCGCGTCACGTTCAGGAGCAACCCCGCAGCAGCGCAGGTCACGACGAGCGACGAGCCGCCAAAGGACAAGAACGGCAAGGGCACACCGGTCACTGGCAGCAATCCAACCACACCGCCGACGTTTACCAGTGTCTGCAGCACGAACCAGATCGCAATCCCTGCAGCGAGCAGTGAGCCGAAGAGGTCCGGCGCCTTCTGGGAGGAGCGGAAGCCGCCGATGCCCACGACGCCGAGCAGTGTCAGGAGCCCCAGTGCACCGATCAGTCCCATCTCCTCCCCGACGATCACAAAGATGAAGTCGGTCGGAGCATTGGGCACCCATCCCCACTTGGCTTGACCGGCGCCGAGACCGGTCCCGCGCACCCCGCCTTGAGCCAAGCCCACCAGGCTCTGGAACGTCTGATAGCCGCTGTCCGCACGCTCCGCTATCGGGTCCAAGAAACCCGTCAAGCGCTCACGCCGGTAGGGAGCAGCGAAGGCCAGCAAGGGAGCCGCAACACCGACCATCAGCACAATCTTGGTGAGATCCCGGCCCGGCAAACCCGCGACAAAGAGCATTCCCGCCCCGATGCCGACGAGGATCAGCGTGGTGCCGAGATCCGGCTGCAGCAGCACGAGCGAGGAGACGATCGTCAGCATCAGCATCGTGGGACGCAGGATCCGGTCCGGCCGGTGGATCTGCTCCTTGCGCGAGTCGAGGAAGGAGGCCAGCGCGACGACCAGGGCGAGCTTGGCGATCTCGGAAGGTTGCACGCTGAACTGTCCGAACTCGATCCAGCGGCGCGCACCGCCCGAGCGGGTTCCCCAAGCCAGCACGACGACCAGCAGGGTGACGCTGGCCGCCGCCAGGGGCAACGCGAAGCGCCGCCAATGCCGGTAGTCGATGCCGAGGGTGACGAGGAATACGCCTCCAGCGATGCCGACCGACCACAGATGGCGGGTGAAGTACTGCAGCGGGCGATCCGACGATTCCGCTCCCGTCGCCGAGGTGGCGGACAGGACCAGCACCACTCCGATCAGCAGGAGCAGCAAGACCGCCGACAGCAATGCCGCGTACCGGACCGAAGGCCCGGTGGGCGCACGTGGAGCGTCCAGCCGGCTCACCGCTGCTCTCCCCGGCGGGGTTCGCCGTGACGGGCTCGCAGTTCGGTCACGGCTGCGATGAAGTGCCTGCCCCGGTCGCGGTAGCTCGAGTACCAGTCGAATGAAGCGCAGCCAGGCGACAGCACGACATCGCCGGACGGCTGCGCCATGCGGTACGCGATCTCGACGGCCTCGGGCATCGAGTCTGCCCGGCACAGCTCCAGGTGGCGCTGGGTTTGCCCGCTGAAGCAGGCGATGACTTCGCCGGCGGACTCCCCGATCGCGACGACCCCGCGCACATTCGGCGACACTGCGGCGAGGTCGGCCAGATCGAGCCCCTTGTTGCGACCGCCTGCAATGAGGATCGCATCAGAAAACCCGCCGAGTGCCGCGACGGTGGCATGCGGTGCAGTTGCCTTGCTGTCGTCATGAAAGCTCACATCGCCGACCCGGCCGGCGAACGCCAACCGGTGGGCCAGACCCGCGAACGACCGCAGCTCAGCCGCCACGGAGTCAGCGGAGGCTCCCATCTCCAGCGCGACTGCCGCTGCCGCCGCGGCATTGGACAGATCATGGGGGCGTTTGCGTGGCAGCTCGGCGGTGTCCACCAGCGGACTGCCGTACGCCTCCAGCACGCCGGCCTCGACCCGGACATCAGCAGGTGCATCGAGCGCGCCCGTGGCGGCAAATGTCACGATGCGACCCTCGATGCCTGCGGTCCACGGTGTGATGGCGGGGTCGCCGAACGGCACCACGGCGACATCACCGGGGCCTTGGTTCGCCCAGATGCGCGCCTTGGAGGCTGCGTAGTCGTCGAAATCTTGATGCCAGTCCAGGTGATCAGGCGCCACATTCAGCCATACAGCCACCGCTGGCGCGAACAGGCGGGCGCGATGGAGCCGAAATGAGGAGGCCTCGACAACGAAGGTGTCCACTTCTTCCTCGATGGCCTCGACGAGCGCTACGTCGGTGTTCCCGGCACCCAGCGCGCTGATGCCACTGCGGTTCAGCATGCGTTCGATCAGGGTGGTGACCGTGGTCTTGCCATTCGTGCCCGTCACCGCCGCCACGGGCCGGCTGTCCCATTGGGCCGCGAGGTCGAGTTCGCTGACCACCGGCACGGCGGCGGCATCGGCCAGCGCGTAGCACGGGTGGCGAGGCGGAACCCCTGGAGCAGGAACCACCGCAGCAGCCGGTGCCACGAGCGGGCCCAGCAGCGCCGCATCAGTGGAATCGTGCACCTCCGCCGGGGCCAAGCCGGCCGCCGCAACAGTCCGAGCGGCAGTCTCGGGACGGTCGTCGGCCATGACGACGGAGTGACCTCGCTTGGCGAGCGCCCGCGCGACGGCGCAGCCGGTGACTCCCATGCCGACCACCAGCACCGATCCAGCGTCGGGACCGACCGAGTGCCGCAGCGGACGTTCTGCGAAGCGCAGCGGGGTGAGGCTCATAGCGAACCTGAGGGAATCTCGACCAGATCGAGGCTCAGGAATTCCGCGTAGTACAGGCCGAGCGCAAGCGCCACCAGCAAGCTGTTCACCACCCAGAGGCGGATGAGCACGGTGGTCTCCGGCCAGCCCCCGAGTTCGAGATGGTGGTGCATCGGCGCCATGCGGAACAAGCGCCGGCCGAACATCCTGAACGAGCCGACCTGGATGATCACCGAAGCCGTCTCGATGACGTACAGACCGCCGATGATCGGCAGCAGCAAGTCGACGTGCAGCAGCATCGCAAGACCGGCCATGGCGGTGCCGATCGCCAGCGAGCCTGTGTCGCCCATGAAGATCCGGGCGGGCGGGGCGTTCCACCAGAGAAATCCTGCACAGGCGCCTGCCATGGCTGCTGCCACGATGGCCAGGTCGAGCGGATGCTGGACGTCGTAGGAGATCGGGTGTCTGAACGCCCAGTAGCCGACGACCACGAAGGCAGCGAATGCAACCGCAGCGGCGCCGGCGGCCAGCCCGTCGAGGCCGTCGGTGAGGTTGACGGCATTGGAGGTGCCCAGCACGATCAGCACGGCCCACAGAATCCACACGCCGGCCGGCAGACTCAGGGCATTCCCGTCCAATCGGGTGAATCCCACGGCGGTTTCCAAGTCGACCCACCACACCGACGCGACGGCGAAGCCGATGCCGACGCACACGAGCCCGATCAGCTTGGCCCGCTTGTTGAGGCCGAGGTTGCGTTCCCGGCTGACTTTGATCCAATCGTCTGTCAGACCGACGAGCCCAGCGGCGCTCACCGCCGCCAGCAGCACAATGCCCGATCGGGTGATGACGGTCTCAGCCCGCAGATGGCTGACGACGTAGCCCACGATGGCCGCAGCGACGATGGCAACCCCGCCCATGGTCGGCGTGCCGGCCTTGGTGATATGCCCCCGGGGCCCGTCCAAGCGAATCGGTTGACCGACGCCACGGGCTTGCAGCCAGGGCACGAGATAGCGCGTGCCGATGAGCGAGACGAACATCGCGGAGCTCGCCGCGATCAGCAACGCGATCATCGCTGCGAAGTCCTGCGCAGCCGCAGCTGACCGGCAGCCACCTCGGCGTCGTCGAAGGGCACGGCCCGGTCGCCGATGAGCTGCACTTGCTCGTGGCCCTTGCCGGCGATCACCACCACGTCGCCGGGGTCGGCGTGCTGTACTGCGAGCGCGATGGCTCTCGCACGGTCGAGCTCGACGTGCATGCGTCCGTCGCCCGGCCGGCGGTGGGCGATGCCGGCGGCAATTGCCTCGATGATCCTTTCTGGATCTTCGTCTCGGGGATTGTCCGAGGTCAGCACCACCACATCTGCGTTCCGGTCGGCTGCGGCGCCCATCGGTGCGCGTTTGGCCCGATCCCGGTTCCCGCCGGCCCCGAAGACCGCCCAGAGCCGGCCATTGCGCTGTGAGAGTTCCCGGGCGCTGCTGAGTGCAGCAGCTACAGCGTCGGGCTTGTGGGCAAAATCGATCAGCACGCAGATGTCATCGTCCGACCCGCTGACCGGCCACAGCCGACCCCGAACCGGGCCGATGTCGGAGATTCCCGATGCCACGACGTCGTCGTCGAGTCCGAGCGCACTGGCCGCTGCGGCAGCAGCCGCAATGTTCGCTGCATTGAAGCGGCCCAGCAGCTCACAGCGAATCGATCGCCCGCGCCAGATGCCGCTGAGTCCGTGCTCGGTCACGGTGACCGACGAGACGTCATCTGGCTGCCATTCGACCACTGAGTCGGTTGTACCAGCAGCAAGCTCAGCAAGCGTGCGACCCCAGGCATCGGCCACGTTGATGACTGCGGTGCTCGTCCGCCCGTCGAAGAGCAGCGCCTTGGCCGCGAAGTAGTCCTCCATCGTGCGGTGGTAGTCGAGATGCTCGTGAGAGAGGTTGGTGAAGACGCTCGCTGCGAACTGGGCGCCGTCGACCCGCCCGAGATCCAGCGCGTGCGACGAGACCTCCACGACCACCATGGCCGCGCCGGCGTTCGCCGCTGCATCGATGTGCCGGTACAGCACCGGCGCCTCAGGGGTGGTGCGCGCGCCGTCCAGAGTCCCGATCACCTCGCAGGACACGCCGCATGCCTGTGCGATGGCCCTGATGGCGTGAGACACCGTGGTCTTGCCAGCCGTTCCCGTCACGCCGACGAGCGAGCAGCGGCGCCAGGGATGGTCCCAGATCTCTGCCGACGCTGGTCCCATGGCGCTGCGCACGTCGGGAACGATGATCTGCGGCACCGCGATCTGAAGCTCTCGCTCGGCGAGCACGGCAGCCGCACCGGCCGCGATGGCTTCGTCTGCGTAGCGATGACCGTCGTGATTCTGGCCGACCACGCAGCAGAACAGCGCTCCGGGTTCGACGAGCCTGCTGTCGTGGCTGATCCCGTGCACGACGGTGTTGTCGCCGGTTGCGGCCACGACGCGCCCGCCGATCTCCGCAGCCAGGCGCTGAACAGGCACCGGCGTCGCTGTGGACGGCATGCCGGCGTCAGGCATCGGGCGACACCTGCAGCATGCGCAAGGCGTACTCGGCGACCTCGGCGAACACCGGGGCCGCCACGATGCCCGCCCGATACTCGTGGGGTTCATCGAGAACCACCACTACAGTGAGCCGAGGACGGTCTGCCGGCAGGAAACCGGCGAATGAGCTCACATAGTCGGTATCGCTGTAGCCCCCGTCGGGGCTGGGCTTCTGTGCGGTCCCCGTCTTGCCGGCGACGCGATAGCCCGGTATGGCCGCCCGCTTGCCCGTTCCGTCGCGGACGACCGAAGACAGCATCTCTCCCATGTGAGCAGCGGTCTGCGATGACAGCACCCGGCGGGCGGGTGCAGGCTCGGCAGGCCGCAGCGCGCCGTCGCTGCCGACGCTTCCCAGCACCAGCCGCGGTGTCACATACATCCCGTCGTTGGCGATCGTGTTGTACGCGGCAGCGAGCTGAATGGCAGTGACTGCGATGCCCTGACCGAAGGCGATCGTGGCCAGGTCGGTGCCCTGCCAGGCGGTCGCCGGCCGCAGGATGCCGCGGCTCTCTCCGGGCAGCGCCGGCGATTCGTCAGGGCCGGTGAGCGAGCCGAAACCGAACGAGCGCAATGATCGCTGCAGCTCTCTCTCGCCGATGCGCTCGGCAATCTTGATCGTGCCGATGTTCGATGAGTGAACGAGGATCTCCGATGTGGTCAGCTCGCGGTCGACCTGCGAGTAGGGCTCGATGAACCTCTTGTCGGCAAACGTGTACTCGGTCGGCGTGGAGTAGGTGTCGGCGGGAGAGGTCAATCCCTGCTCGAGCGCCGTGGCGACCGTGAAGCTCTTGGCCACTGAGCCCGGCTCGAAGGCATCGGTGTAAGCCGGGTTGTACGCCACGGGCCGGATCTCGCCAGTCTCGGAGTCACGACGCACTGCGGCGAGTGCCAGGACGTCACCCGTTTCGGTCGCGAGCACGACGACCATGCCGCCACGGGCACCGGTGGACGAGACCGCATCAGTGAGGGAGCGCTCTGCCACCCATTGCACTTGGGTATGCAGGGTCAGAACGACATCGTCGCCGTGGTTGACCGGCTCGAAGTGCTCGGTCCCGTTGGGCAAGGGCATGCCGCTCTGCGCGATGCGGGCGACCTCGCGGCCATCGGTCCCGTCCAGCAGTTCAGCGAACTGCATCTCGGCGCCGCCGAGAGGGTTCTGGTCGATGTCGACGGCTCCGAGCAGGCCCCGAGCGAAGTCGTCGCCGTTCGGCCGCAGCCGTGAGGACTCCCCCCGCACGCCGATCCCCCGAAGCTGCAGTTCCGCTACTGCAGCGCCCTGCGCCGGGCTCACCTGGCGCGCCACGTATACGAAATGCCGGTCGCTCCCGAGGCGTTCGGCGATCGCGTCCACATCGATGTCCAGCACCGTGGCCAAGGCTCTCGCAGTCTCATACGGTTGGCGGACCTCGCGGGGATCAGCCCAGATCGTGGGCAGGTTGTCCGAGACCGCGAGCAGATTGAGATTGCGGTCGAGGATCGCGCCGCGCACCGAGGGGATCTGCCACTGCGCAGTGCCCTGGCGTGCTCCGAGATCGGCGTAAGTGTCCCGGTCCAGCCACTGCACCTGGACCAGCCGCCCCGCCAGCACGGCGAGAGCGACGGCAGTCGCAATGATCAGCAGGAGCGCCCGTCGCTGAGGCGGACCTGGACGCACATTGCGGCGCCGATGCTCCCGAGGTGCGCGCGGCGGCCCGGATTCGTGCGCAGCGCCCCGACCTGAGTCCTCCTTGCGGCCACCGACGATCGAGGGATGCCAGCGAGAAGCACCCGGTGCATCGGGAACCGAAGCCGTGCGGGCTCGCAAGGACGCGTTTCGAGTGCCCAAGCCGGGCGGCGCGCCCATCGAGGGGTGCCATGAACCCGGCTCGGGGCGGGGATCGGTCCGATCAAGGACGTCGGTCATGCGCTGTGGACGCATCGGTCAGCAGCGTCTTGATCGAGAGCCAGTTCCCGCCGTCGTGCGTGATCTCCTCCGATGTCTCGACAGCGGCAATATGGCGAGGCTCGATGCGCACATCGATGGGGTCGGTGGCATTGACCAGCCCGAGCGCTCCGACGCCCATCAGCTCGATCTCGGCCGGCCCATGAAGCGTCTGCAGCTCGTAGCGCAGGTCCAGCAAGCGCTCTCTCTCGACGGCAATCTCCGACTCCAGCTCGGACAGCCGGTACTGGCCTGCGGCCAGCCACGAATGGAACACCGCGAGACCGGCGAGCACGGCGATGGCAGCGGCGGCCCCGAGCGTCGTGATGCCCACCAGTCGCAGCCCCATGGCGCGGCGCGTCGGCGCCTGCACCGACAGCGTCGGTGCGTCGGCAGGGTCGAGGTACGCGGTGACGGCAGCCATCGGATGCGACGGTCCCGGAGGCGGGCGGAGGGATCAGCGACCTGTAGGAGCGAGTCGCTCCGCGGCGCGCATCAAGGCGCTGGCAGCGCGCGGATTCCGCTCGATCTCCGCAGCGCCCGGACGGGCGACCTTTCGGCGCAGCAACCGGACCGCCGGCGCCGCCCCGCAGATGCACGGCAACGTCGACGGGCACTCGCACACCCCGTCGGCTGCTTCTCTCATGATGACCTTCACGATGCTGTCTTCTCCTGAGTGATAGGTGAGCGTTGCTATGCGGCCGCCTGGACTCAGGCAGCCGAGCGCAGCTCGTATGGCTGGTTCGATGAGGTTGAGTTCGTCGTTGACTTCGATGCGGATCGCAGCGAAGGTGCGCATCGCGGGATGGCGCCGGCCGCGCCGCGCCGCTGCCGGCACCGCCGCGCGGACGGTGTCGGCGAGCTGCCGGGTGGTATGCAGCGGGCGCGCCCCCACGATCGCCGAAGCGATACGTGCGGCGAAGCGCTCCTGGGCGTTCCGCTTGAGGAGCCTGGCAAGCTGCTCGGGCTCATAGGTGTTCACGATGGTGGCTGCATCCAGCGGCGACTGCGGATCCATGCGCATGTCGAGCGGCCCGTCGTAGCGATGAGAGAACCCGCGCGCCGCGGAGTCCAGCTGATGGCTGCTGACGCCGAAATCGAACAGCACACCGACGACGGGACCCGCATCGCACGCTGAGACGATCTCGCCGAAGCGGTCAAAGCGCTCGCAGCAGTAGATGACACGGCTGCCGAAGGGTGCAAGGCGCACCCGGGCTGCGGCGATGGCCTCGGGGTCGCGATCGATGCCGAGCAGCGTCCGATCCGGATTCTGCTCCAGCAGTGCTGCTGCGTGTCCGCCGCCTCCCAGCGTCGCGTCCACCACCAGCCCGTCGCCTGCGGGAGCGAAGACTTCCGCTATCTCCGACACCATGACTGGGACGTGAAACGACCTGGTGGCCGCAGCGGCACTCATGATGTCTCCGCCGCAGCGGTGCGGTCTGGCGAGGGATCGGCTGCACTGCCGCTCTCTGGGGCTGCGAGGAGGGATTCACCCTGTGCGTTCATTTCCTGCCAACGACCCGAGTCCCAGATCTCGACCTCATCGATCGCGCCGATCACCACGCAATCGCGTTGCAGGCCCCCGAAGCGACGCAGCTCCTCGGGGATGGCGATTCGCCCCTGCTTGTCAGGGAGGACTCGGGCCGCTCCCGCTCCGAACGAGCGCTTGGCGGCTCGCCCTGCCGGTCCGCCCGATGCCGATCTCTGGGACATCTGCCCCGCGATCTCGCCGAATCGGTCGGGCGTCATGAGCGCCAGGCAGCCCTCGCTGTGCTTGATGAGATAACCGGACGGCTCGAAGGCACTCCGGAATCCGGCAGGGAGCACAATGCGGCCCTTTGCATCGAGCGCATGCTCGTGCTGGCCGACAAACAGACTCTCCAACGCAGTCGCCTCCGCAGCGTTCGAACACAGCAATGGCGCGGTGGGCAAATGCCCCTCTCCGGACCACTTCGCACCACTTTATGGGTTTATTACCCACTATGTCCACCCTGATGTGCACGACGACCCAAGACGACGCCCAGGGGCCGGCGCAGCGAGCTCACCATGGGCGCCGGGATGCTCAGCCGTCAGGCGCTGTGATGAACTCCGTGACCAGTCGGGCGAGCTCCCACGGCATCAGGCACCCGGACAGCTCGCGCCAGCCCGTCGCGCGGTCGTGAACCTGGGCCGCAGTGCGATCGTCCAACAAGGACGCCAGCGGCCCCAAGGAAAAATGCTCGTAGGTCACGCACTGGAACCGGCTGCCCTCGCGCGTGCGGCGCTGCGAGATGCCCACGAGCTTGCGGCCGTCGACGGTGACCTCTCCGGGTCCGCGAGATGCGAAGCACACCAGGCCATCGCTGGGTCCTGCGTCATAGGCACCGCGCCAGGTGCTCGCTTCGGCTCCGAGGGAGGCGAATGCCGCGGCGAGACGGCGGCCGAGCCAGTCAAAGGCCTCGCCGATGTCTGTGCGCCACAGCGGGTCTCCGGTGGGGACAAAGACGTCGATCCACGTGCACACCGCCGGATCCAGCCACACCGCTCCCCCGCCGCTGCGCCGACGCACCACGTCTGCACGATTCCCCCCGAAAGGATCCGGGCCGGTCGATCCGAGGATCACCGCCGCCGCAGTCGGCCGGAGCCACGAGACGCGGCGGCGGCGGTCGAGCGGCATCGGGCGGTCAGCCAGCAGCCCCGCTGCGCCCCGCCATTGCTCGCGTACCCACAATGCCACCAGGCCACCTTGTCAGACCGCACCGGTCGCCTGTCAACAGCGACGCTGATCAGGATCCGGTTTCAGACGAGCTGGGGGCGCAGTCGAGGCAGGTAGTCGGCCCACTCCATCGGAGCGTCAGGCCGCATGGCGGCCACAATCGCCAAGGGCTCTGGCGCGTATGGCGTGCGATGCAGCCGATAGCGGCCCTCCGAGAGCAGCGAATCGCCCTTGCCGACATTGCACGTCCGGCAGCAGGCCACGACGTTCTCCCACGTGTGCTCACCGCCGCGGCTGCGGGGATGGACGTGGTCGATGCACTCGGCTCGATTCCCGCAGTACTGGCAGCGATGAGCGTCCCGCGCAAAGACGGCTCGCCGGTGCAATGGTGCCCGGCGCCGGTATGGGGCCCGAGCGTGATAGGTCAGCCGGACCACAGAGGGCACCGACATCGACATCCGTGACGAGCGGATGGCGCCGGCGCGGGTGTGAACCACATCGGCCTTGCCGGCCAACACCAGCAGCAGTGCACGCCGGACGGTCGTGATCGACAGCGGCTGGTATGTGACGTTGAGCACCAAGGTCCGCTCAGTCAGGATTGACCGGGTCCGGTTTGCCGAGCCGTCGACGCAGGCACGGCGCCCGTTGGGGCTCAGGTGCCCGTTGGTCGAGGCGTCGATCGGCCGCGGAGCGTAGGCGACGGCACCGCGAGCAGTCATGCCGCCCTCACGTCGCAGCCACCCCGGGCCAGCGTCGACACCATTCCAACCATTGGATCAGATCGTCGGGCGCTGCGGGCGAGTTGGGGTCGCCTCCCAGAGCAGTCACGTGTCGGAATTGCAGGTACTCGCGGCGCGGCACCGGCAGGAAGGGTGCTCGCAGCCACCAGCGTCGAGGCACCAGGCGCCTCGCGGCGCCCAGCGCTGCACCCCACAGATGCGGGCGCGCCGCAACGGCCCGCAGCGCACGGCCCGATCCGGCGAACCGGGAGGCGGGGCGTCGGCGGACTCGGCGCATCGGGCCACTCTAAAGCCCGCCGTGATCGGGGGCGGTGACTCGCAGGAGACCATGAGTAGCCTCAGTCCCGCCGGAACCACGAGAGTTGAATGCAGTGCGCAACCACACGCCTCAACAAGTGCAGGCAGCCGCTACTGAGGCGTTCCGGCAGACATTCGAGCGGATTACCGAGAATGTGGAGCGCATCATCCGTGGCAAGCCCGACGCGATCGGGCTGGCGCTGCTGTGCCTCATGTGCGACGGGCACTTGCTGATCGAGGACGTTCCCGGGGTCGGCAAGACAAGCTTGGCCAAGTCGCTGGCGGCCTCGATCGAGGTGCCGTTCGGACGCATCCAATTCACGCCCGATGTCCTGCCTTCCGACGTGATCGGTGTGAATGTCTGGGACGAGCGCGAGCGAGCCTTCGAGTTCCGGCCAGGAGCCCTGTTCTCGAACATCGTCCTCGTCGACGAGATCAACCGAGCATCACCCAAGACACAAGCCGCCCTGCTCGAAGCAATGCAGGAACGGCAGGTCACCACCGATCGCACCACGCTCCCCCTCAGTCAGCCGTTCATGGTGATCGCCACACAGAATCCGATCGAACACGAGGGCACCTACCCGCTGCCCGAATCGCAGCTCGACCGCTTCCTGATGCGCATCAGCATCGGGTACCCCGACGCCGACTCGGCGGTGGAGGTCCTCGACCTGCATGACGGCACCACCGAGATCAATGTCGGACCCGTCGCGTCCGCCGACGAGATCAAGGCGATGACCCGCACAGTGACCGAGGTGCACGTCGCTCCGGTGCTGCGCCGCTACATCGTGGCGGTGGCCGATGCATCCAGACGGCGAGGCACGATCACCCTCGGCATCAGCCCGCGCGCCACGCTGGACCTCCAGCGGGTAGCGCAAGCCCGCGCACTCGCCGCCGGCAGGAACTACGTCGTGCCTGATGATGTGAAGGCAGTCGCCGAACCGGTGCTCGGTCACCGCATCCGGTTGAGCCCCGACGCACAGCTCCAAGGCCTGACACCCCAGACTGCGCTGCGCGAGGTCTTCGAGGCGGTCGCCGTCCCGACCAACGCCGGCTGAGATCGCCGCCATGAACTTCCGGCTCGCATGCTGACGAGGCGGGGTTGGGTCGCCGGTACCGGCTCAATCCTGGCGGCCGGGGCCGGCCGCTTCTTCGGCATCGGCGAGTTCATCGTGCTCGCAGTGGCCGGGCTGTTCCTGGTCGGCACTGCGGTCGTGTGGACCAGGACCCGCCGCGTGCGACTGCGGATCCAGCGATCGACCCAGCCTGCCCGCGTTCATGCCGGCGGAACCGCCCGGGTCACCCTGACCGTCACCAACCTCGGCGGTCCTGCGCCGGTGCTGCAGTTGAGCGACCCGGTGACGGGGACGCTCGGCGCCCGCCTGCGGGTCGGACCGCTGTTATCGGCGGAGCGTGTGCAGGCGACCTACCTGCTGCCGACCGAGCGCCGCGGGCGTCTCGAGATCGGGCCGGCCGATGTCTCGGTCACCGACCCGCTGGGGCTCGCCCGGACATCGATCGGCACCGGACCCCGGACCACGCTGGTGGTGTATCCGGCCACCCAGACGTTGATGCCGCCGCGGCTGGCTCGAGGTCCTGAACCGCTCGGCGTCGCCGCTGACGTGCACACCCTGCAGCGCATCGGCGAGGACTTCTACGCCCTGCGCGATTACACCGTCGGCGACGATGTCCGGCGGATTCACTGGCCGTCGACGGCACGACTGGGACGGCCGATGGTGCGTGAGGACGAAGTTCCCCGTCGCAGCCGTGTGACGGTGGTGCTCGACACGCGCAGCACAACTCTTGACGATGAGAGATTCGAGGTCGCGGTGTCTGCGGCTGCCAGTGTCGTGCTGGCCTGCGCGTCACGCCATGATCCCTTGCGACTGCTGACCGTGGCCGGGGCCGACACCGGGTTCGTCACCTCAGGGGAAGGCTTGGCACAGGTGTTCGATCACCTGGCAGAGGTCTCCACGTCCGCAGCAGGAACGCTGCGGGGCACGCTGGCCGCAGCTACTTCCGCGTCGACGGGAGCCGTCGTCGTCGTGCTCGGCGGCGCTGCCCTCGAAGCAGAACGGGATGCCGAGTCACTCTCGGCGGCCGAGTCGCGGAGCTCCGCCCTGACAGTCATCCGCGTCCGTGCTCCCGACGCGAGGCTCCGGGCCGGCGGGCGGCGCTGGGTCGACATCACGCGCTCGGCCGACCTGGCACCACGGTGGGCCGCTGCCCAGGCAGAGACGCTGCCGGTATGACGCGCCGAACCCTGTGGCAAGTGGAGATCTCCCTGTGGGCGCTGACGCTGATGTCGGTGCTCATGGCGCGTCGGCTGTTCGACTCCTGGGACTACGCGCCGCTGTGGCTCATCCTGGCCGCCGGTGGTCACGCCACTGCGGCGGTGGCCAGGCGTCAGCGCTGGCCGCTCGCGCTGGCGGTGACGGCATCGACCGTGGTGCTCATCATCGTCGAGAGCTTCGCGCTCTACTCCCGCACGCTGTGGCTGGGCTTGCTGCCGAGTGCGGAGACACTGCAGCAAGCCGCATCTGACATCGAATCGGCATGGCACGCGTTCGCCATTGTGGAGGCACCGACACCGGCCACATCGGGCTTCCTGCTGGTCGGCGGCGCCGCCGTCTGGCTCGCGGCCTTCTGCGCGGACGGCGTCGCGCTGCGAGCACGACTCGCGCCCGAGGCCCTGCTGCCCAGCTTCGGCGTGCTCGCCTTCGTGGGCGCCCTGGGCACGGGCGATTGGCGCATCCGCAGCGCGGCCGCGATGGTGCTGTTGGCGGTCGTGTTCGTTGCCGCGCACGGCATTCACCACACGGCCGGCCGGGTGCCCCTCGGGGCATCGGAACGCCGGCGCTCGACGGTGCCCATGCGCACAGCACTGCGATTCGGTGCCGTTGCCGCTGTGGGCGCAGCCCTGGCAGTTCCGCTGCTGCCCGGCAGCGACGCACCGGCGATCGTGTCATGGAAGGATCTCGACGGCTCCGCCCCGGCATCGCGGGTCACGATCAGCCCGCTGGTGAATGCGCAAGGACGCCTGGTCGGCACCTCGGGCGCCGAGCTGTTCCGAGTGGAGGCTGATGCGCCCGCGTACTGGCGGATGTCGGGGCTGAGCCGGTTCGACGGCGAGTTCTGGGGTTCTGAGCAGCTCTACTCCAGCACGGCACAGGCACTCAGCGGGCCCGTCAGCCCAGGTGCGTTCACCCAGACGTTCACCATCAGCGCCCTCGACAGCATCTGGCTGCCCGCCGCGTTCGAACCCGTTGCCTTTGACGGCCCCGATGCGCTCTATGACTCCGAGACCGGGACACTCGTCACCACCCACAGCGCCACCTTGGAGCCCGGCTTCTCCTACACCGTGAGCTCGGCGACCGACACTCCCTCGCTTGCGGGCTTGGTGGCCGCCAGCGGCGAGGTGCCGCCCGACGTCGCCGAGAAATACCTGCCCCTGCCCGACGGCTTCAACCCCCGGGTCGCCGACCTCGCCGCAGACATCACCACGGACGCCTCTGGCCCCTACGCGAAGGCGCTGGTGCTGCAGAACTTCTTTCGCGAGAACTTCGTCTACTCGCTGCGCGTGCCCAGCGGCCACGGCACCGACCGCATGGAGCAGTTCCTCTTCGAGGACCGCCGTGGCTATTGCGAGCAGTTCGCCGGAACCTACGCCGCTATGGCCCGCTCCATCGGGCTGCCCTCCCGGGTGGCTGTCGGCTTCACGCCGGGCGAGCTGGTCGATGGCGCGTACGTCGTCACTGGCTCCCATTACCACGCATGGCCCGAGGTGTGGATCGGGGGACGATGGGTGTACTTCGAGCCGACACCGGGACGGGGCGCCCCCGGTGCGGTCGTCTACACAGGGGTGCCGCCGCAGCAGGTCGTGCCCGGTGATCCAGACGCAGCGGGAGAGGCAGGCTCCGGCTTCATCGGTCAACTGGGTGCCGAGGACTTGGAGGGGATCTCGGGCGATCTCGAAGGCTTCGTGGACATCCTCGGTGTCGAGGGCTCCGGAGAGGACACCGGGGTCTGGTCGGAGTGGCTCGTCGTGCCCTTCTACGCGATCCTCGCCGTCGGCATGCTGTGGCTCATCGCCATTCCTGCCGCGGTGCGGATCCGGCGCGCGCTGCATCACCGGCGGGCACGCCACGATGCGCGCGCCGAAGTAGCAGCCGCCTGGGACGATGTGGCCGAAACGCTGTTCGGCCTCGGCATCGACCGTCGCCCGACCGAGACCCACGTCGAGTTCGCGAACCGCGTTCGCCGCCGCCTGCGCATCGAGACCCCCGAGATGGAGACGCTTGCTGTCGCAGCGCAGGAGGCCAGTTACGCCGCCGATCCGCCATCGCCACAGACGGTGGCGGGCGCCCGCATGAACGCCGAGCATCTCGAGACCCGCATCCGAGCGGCACGCAGTCGGTGGGATCGGCTCGGCACAGCATGCCGGCCCACGGCGCTCATCGCCGGACCTCGCTCGCGCCGCCAGGATCGAGCGAGTCGCCACGGCTCATTGGTGCACAGCCGGTGACCGCCGGCACGATCATCCCGACAAGCAGCCGTCCGCAGGGGAACTAGCTGGGATCGTTGCGAAAACGGCGCCGCATGCGATCGCCGAATGAGTCGGCGCTGCGAGGCCCAGTGCGCTTCGCGATCGAATCCGAGACCTTCTCAAGACCTAGCCGGCCCATCTTGCGGACATTGCGCTCGATCACGACTGCGCTCGCGAAGACGATCAGGAACGCGACGAACGACAGCGCGAAGTGCACTTGCAGGCCGAGGCCGATGCCGACGAGACCCAGCACCCCGCCGAGTACTGCCCATCGGATATTGCGCAGCGCATGCCTCGTCAAGGTGGTTTCGGACACCTCCCGGGCGAATTCGGGATCGTTGTCGTAGAAGTCCTTCTCGATCTCGAGCAGGATCCGTTGTTCGTCTTCCGAGAGCGGCACGCACAGGCTCCACATGCTGGATTGCCTTTGTTGCTGCCAGTGTAGGACTGCGCCCGGCATCACTTCCACGCGCCCCGACGCGCAATGCAGCGCCAAAGGAGTCCCGACGAGACCCTCTGGACCCTCAGCGTCCCCAACGGCGCTCGCCCGGCGCGCCATCGCGCAGGCCGGCTGCACCATGACTGATGACCGCACGGCCGAAACGGCCGCGTATCGCATCGAGTGCATCGCCCAGCCTGCGGTCCACCTCGGCGTCTCCGGTCAGGCCCGGCTCGGCGTCTGCCGCGGCGTCCGACGCTGCGGCGGACCGCCGCCCGACATCGAGCTCGAGCTGGAGCTGACCTCGAGGCGCTGGGAGTGTGTCAGCGCCATCTCCCGCCTCACTTCGCGCCGCAGGCGCCGAGGTCTCGCTGATATTCGACACGGCGATGCCCAGCAGCCGGATGCCGCTGCTGAGGTCGAGCTTGGCGATGAGCGCATGCGCCGCGCCAGCAAGTATGCGGGGCGTCTGGACTGGTCCGGCAAGCGTGTGGGCCCGCGTCCGCAGTGAGAAGTCCGGATACTTGACCTTGACGGTGACCGTCCTCCCCGCCAAGCCGTTCGCTCGCAAGCGCGACGCGACCGCGTCGGCGAGGCGCACGGTCTCGCCGCGAATCCGGTCGGGATCGCGCACATCGACGTCGAACGTCTCCTCGTGGCTGACCGAGCGAGGGATGCCGCCAGGGTGCACCGGTCGGTCGTCGATCCCGTTGGCCAGCGCTGAGAGATGCGTGCCGTGTGCGCTGCCGATGGCAGTGACAAGGCGCTCGATCGGCACCGCAGCCAAGTCCCCCACCGAGAACACGTCGATGTCGTGGAGCCGTCCGAGCGTGACCGGTCCGACGCCCCACAGAGCCTCCACCCGATGAGCCCACAGGAAATCGAGTTGCTCGGCACGCTCGACGATCCGAACACCCAATCCGGGACGGGGTCCTGAGCGCCCGACGGTCGGCTTCGCTGCAACTGAAGCCAGCTTGGCCAGGGTCTTGTTCGACGCAACGCCGACGGAGCAGTCGAGACCGGTGGCCTCGCGCACGGCGCTGCGCAGGTGCCAGGCGATCTCGGGAGACGAACCGAACAGGCGGTGTGCCCCCGAGACGTCCAGGAATGCCTCGTCGAGTGCGATCGGCTCGACGTGCGGCGTGACCGACTCGAAGACTTCGGCGATGGCTACCGAGGCTTCTGCATAGCCGGAGAAGTCAGACGTCACCACGACCGCATCCGGACACAACCGGCGAGCCCGCGCAGTCGGCATTGCCGCATGCACGCCTGACGCTCGCGCCTCATAGCTGGCAGACGCCACAACGCCTCGCCGACCCGACCCGCCCACGATCACCGGTCGGCCGACCAGGGCCGGATCGCGCTTACGCTCGACTTCGACATAGAAGGCATCCATGTCGACATGCAGGATCGGCAGCTCGTCGGTGACCGCGACAGCGAGTTCGACTCGCTGATCGCCGTTCACAGGCCCTCAGGTCGCGGTGGGCGTCACCACCAGGCCGGTGCGGTGGTCGCCGCTCACGGTGTAGCGGAATACGTGGCCGTGGTCAGCTTCGCCTCTCAGGTACGACAGAAGAGGCTCGGCCATCCAGGCGTACTGGCCGTCGAGCAAGTCCTCCAGCTCGCCGCTGGGCACCCACTTGGCGTCGAACACGATGCCATCGGGATCGTCGATGCCCAGCTCGCCTGTCCACGCCTCGGCCTCGTGCACTTCGACCTGCAAGAACCAGCCAGGGCCGCCGCTGCCGTCGGCCTCGACCGTATAGAGCGGCCCGTTCCAAGACGAGACGTGCAGTCCGGTCTCTTCGGCGACCTCGCGCGTCAGCGCGCCGAGGATGGTTTCCCCCGGATCCACCACGCCGCCGGGGGTGCTCCAGTCGGTCGTGCCATTGCGACGCAGGTTGTTGACCATGAGCACCGCGCTGTCACGGCGCAGGATGCCGCCCGCGACTGCCCATCGATGCAACTGCGGACCCACTCGGGCAGTCTGCCATGGAGAGGTCAAGGGCCGGGTAGGTGCTCTCTTGACGGGCGGCACGCCGGCTCGTCCTACGATGGCGCACGTGAACGGGCGAGACGACCGAGAGCGGCATGATCGCGTCCAGGTGTCGAGCACTGGGGCAGGAGTCCCAGGGGCAGCGCTCACTCCTGCTCCTACGGCGCTGCCTTCGGTGCTTGCACGGGTCGTCGCCTTCAGCGCGATAGTGATCTCCGCGGTCTGCGGCGGCCTGGTTGGCTATGCGATCAGCGCCCTCGAGTGCAGCCGGGGCTGTGTCGGACCGACGCTGGCGGGTGCAGCGATCGGTGCACTGGCCGCTGCCGCCGGCGTTGCCGCGATCGCCGCGCTGGTTCTGCGATCCATGAGCGAATGGGCCGATCAGGCCTCGGTGACGCATCGCCGCCGTGGCTGGCGATCTCGCCGCAACCGGGTCACCCCGTTGCACGATGACAAGGCGGTACGGCAGTGACGACCAACGTTCTCGCGGTCGAAGACGACGAACGGATCCGCACCGCGCTGCGGCTGGCGCTCGAAGACGAGGGCTGGCACGTCAGCGAAGCGGAGTCCTGCGAAGAAGCGCTCGAACGATTCACTCCCGACAGCACCGACGTGGTGCTGGTGGACATCATGCTGCCTGGACTCGACGGCTTCGATCTGTGCCGGTCCATCAGGCGGATCAGCCATGTGCCGATCATCATGGTGACGGCCCGCGACGACACCCATGACGTGGTCGCCGGGCTCGAAGCCGGCGCCGACGACTATCTCACCAAGCCGTTCGCTCCCAAAGAGCTCTCGGCTCGGATCAGGGCATTGCTGCGGCGCAGCCGGACCGTGGACGGCAGCGGGCTGCCGCGCGCCGTCGGCGATCTCGAGATCTATCCCGACGAGGGCGTGGTCCGAAAGAACGACGAGGAGTTGCATCTCACCAAGACGGAATTCCGCTTGCTGTGCGAATTGTCCGACAATCCGGGCAAGGTGATGAGCCGCGAACAACTGCTCGAGCGGGTCTGGGGATACGACTACTTCGGCGACGGCCGTCTTGTCGATGTGCACGTGCGCCGGCTGCGCCTCAAGATCGAGGATGATCCCGCAAACCCGCGCTACGTGGCGACAGCACGCGGCATGGGCTACAAGCTGCGAGCCTGACTGATGCGGCGGCGGTCGCGGTGGCAGCGATGAGACTTCGCTGGCGCCGGCCCCTGCGGCGGTTGCCGAATCCAACAGCGGCAACCGCGCGCAGGATTGAGCGATGAGACTTCGCTGGCGCCGGCCCCTGCGGCGGTTGCTGAATCCAACAGCGGCAACCGCGCGCAGGATTGAGCGATGAGACTTCGCTGGCGCCGGCCCCTGCGGCGGTTGCCGCTACGCGCCCGCGTCGTGGGGGCCTTCACGCTGGGGGCGTGCTTGGCGGCATTCTTGCTGGTCGTGCTGACCTACAGCCTCTCGCGGGGCTCGATGCTGGGTTCGCGGCAGGACTCCTCTGAGGTGCAGTTCTTCGCCAACGCCACGCAGGTGCAGGGCTCGCTTCGCGCCGAGAGCCCCGACTTCACGGTGCTGCTGGAATCGCTGCCGAGCCTGAGCGGCAGCCGTTCCATCGTCCGCACGGGATCGGATGTCTGGCGATCCCCATCGCTCGTGCCCAGCGACCTGCCCGACGAGTTGGTGGCTGCCGTCGAAGGATCCGATCAGGCACACGCGATGCGCTACCGCCTCGACGGCGTCCCCCAGCTTGCGCTCGGCCTGCGCCTGCGCCCCGCAGCGGTCTCCCAACTCAGCGAGACCCTGTACTTCGAGGTCGTGCCGCTCGCCGAGATCGAGGCGACGTTGGCGAGTCTGCGGCTGATCCTGGGTGTCGGTGCGGCGCTGACCGCCCTGATCGGCATCTCGATCGGCGCCTGGGCCGGCGGACGGCTGCTGCGACCGTTGGCCACAGTCTCCGATGCCGCGAATTCGATCGCCCACGGCCGGTTCGACACGCGGGTCGAGCGCAGCGACGATCCCGATCTCGCTGTCATTGTCGAGTCGTTCAACGACATGGCCGACGCCATGGAGCGCCGGATAGCCCGCGATGCTCGCTTCGCGTCCGATGTCAGCCACGAGCTGCGATCCCCGCTGCAGACTCTCCGCAGCTCCGTCGACTACCTCAACAGCCACCGGGATGAGCTGTCAGCCCAGGGAGCGACCGCCCTCGACCTGCTCGCCTCGGAAGTCGACAGGTTCCAGCAGCTCGTTCAGGACCTGCTGGAGATCTCGCGGCCTGACGCGGACGGTTCTGTCTTCGAGCGGGGTCTGGTCAATGTGACCGAACTGGTGCAGCACCGGGTGCGGGCCCTCGGCGACAGTGTGACTCTGGAGGTCAGCCCCGCGGCCACCGATGCAGTGGTGATCGGCGACAAGCGCGGGCTGGCGCAGGTCTTCGACAATCTGCTCCGCAACGCCGACAAGCACGGGGGCGGCGCCACACGCGTGGAGATCACCCGGCCCGGCTATTCCGTGCAGGTCGCCGTGGAGGACAGCGGCCCCGGCGTCGCGCCCTCCGAGCGGGACCTGGTCTTCGAGCGCTTTACCCGCGGGACCGCTGCACGCAAACGGGGCGCAGGCACCGGTGCGGGGCTGGGCCTCGCGCTCGTGTACGAACACACCCGCCGCCATGGCGGCACAGTGCACATCGAGAGTCGCAGCGACGGCCAGCGAGGTGCCCGGTTCGTGGTGGAGCTGCCGATCGCGGGGCACCGATGAGCAGGATGCCCAAGAGGCTGCGGCGGCTGGGCGCGTGGTCCGCATCGCTCGCGGTCGCGGCGGGGTGCGGACTGCCGACTGACGAGGCACCGAGGGGCATCGACGTGCCCGTCGGCGTCTTCCCCGAGCGCGACGACCAATCAGAGGTCGGTGCAGAGCCTGACACCCCGACGACTTCGCTGCACGCCGTCTACTTCCTGCGCGGCGGCCTTCTCGTGGAGCTGCAGCGGCCGCTGGCTGCGCCGGTCTTCTTGGACGCACCGCTCAACAACCTGCTGGCGGGCCCGACACCGGCGGAAGCGGAGAACGGCCTCGCGTCCGCGATCCCTGCCGGAACCGAAGTGGTGGACGTGCAGCTCCTGCGCAACAACGTCGTGTCGATCCACCTCAACGAGGTGTTCTTCGAGGTGGAAGGTGCACAGCGGATTCGCGCCGTCGCCCAACTCGTGCTGACGGCATCAGCGCTGGCACGAGACAGCCAAGGCGTGCTGTTCTACCTCGACGGGGTGGCGCAGTCGTTGCCCGACGGCGCCGGGACCATCGCCCAGGTACCAGCGGGTCAGCTGCCCCGCGCGCTGCGAGTGGAGGACTTCGGCGAGCTGATGCCGCTCACACCCTTTCGCTCGGTCTCCTGACCCGGAGCGTGGATCGGCGGCCGGCCAAGTCTCGTCGTCCGGCGAAAGCCGCGCCGCGCGGGCTGTCGCCCGTAGCGCGAGCGGGTGCCTGCGCGTATCGCTGCGACAAACATGAGCATCGTCGGGAACACCTCGAGGCGGCCGAACAGCATGAGCACCATCAACACCGGCCGCGAACCCCGCTCGAATGCCAACGCGGAAGAAGTCGGTCCCGCGTCACCCAGCGCAGGGCCGACAGTGCCGATCGCCGAGACGGCGCCCGAGAAGCCCGTCTCGAGATCATTGCCCAGCGCTGTCATCAGCACGCCGCCCGTGAGCGCCAGGCCCAAGTAGAGCAGCACGAAGCCCAACGCACGTGCAGCGACGTCTTCAGCGACCGTGGTGTCGCCGAGACGCATCGGCAGCACAGCCCGGCGGTGCCGGGCGCGGATGACCTCCCGGATCGCGTAACGGGCCACGATCTGCAAGCGCAGCACCTTGATGCCGCCGGCGGTCGAGCCTGTCATGCCGCCGATCACGAACAACGCCAGCAGCACCAGCTGCGCTGAAGGAGTCCAGAATTGCTCATGGGTGAAATCGGTCAGGCCGTAGCCGGTGTTCGACCCCAATGACGCCGCGTAGAACGCCGCCTCACGGATATTGGTGCCCAAGCTGAGCCTGCCTGAATTCAGCACCAGCAGGGCAACCGCGGCACCGACGATGAGTCCCAGGTACCAGCGAAGCTCCGAGTAGCTCCGCCGCTGCGTCTTCGTGCGGGTAATGAGGTGCCAATGAATGGAGAAGCTCGCGCCACAGATAATCATGCCGACGATCACCACCAGCTCGACTGCCACCGAGTCGAAGTAGGCGATCGACGCCGAGTGGGTCGAATACCCCCCAGTGGCCACCGTGGTGAAAGCATGGGCCACTGCATCGAACAGGCTCATCCCCGCTGCCAGCAGGGCGATCGCGACCGCCAGCGTGAATCCCCCGTACAGCATCCACAGCCGCCGGGCAGTCGCAGCGATACGCGGCGTGAAGCGATCGGCCGTCGGACCCGGTGCCTCGTTGGCAATCAGCTCGAGGCCGCCGACTTTCAGTGCCGGGAGGACGCTCACGGCGAGCACGATCAAGCCCATGCCGCCGAACCACTGGGTCATGCTGCGAAAGAACAGGATCCCGTGGGCAACCCCGTCGATGTCGGCCAGGATCGTGGCGCCCGTGCAAGTGAAGCCCGAGATGGACTCGAACAGTGCATCGTCGGCGTTGCTCCATCCGATCACCCCGCTGAACAGGTAGGGCATCGTTCCCGCAATCGAGACCGCCAGCCACGCCCACGCCACCGACGCGAATGCCAGCGGAGAATCCGCGCGGCCCGACGCCGTCGTGCTGCCCTTCATGGAACTGCCCACGCTGGCGGTGATCGCCGCTGAGGCCGCCAATGCGAGCGCACCGCCGCCTCCATCGACGAGCGCGACACCTGCGGAGATCGCCATGCCGATCGCGACGAACACCAGCGCCACGCCGCTGATGTGCACAGGCGTCGATTCGAAGCGTCGTCCCGACCGAAGTCCGAAACGGTTCATCGCGCGCTTGGCTCCGCAGGCTTGCGACGCCGCCACTGGCCGTGACGGATTGCGGCTGCCGCGGGATACATGGCGACGCTCAGTGCCACCGCCGCGGCAGTCACCGACATGCGTCCGCTCAGCATGAGCAGCCCCGCAGCGGTGCGCCCCAGCCAATCGACCGCGTCGAGGTGCCCGGTCGAGCCGACGACGGCCAGGTGCCCGGTCGAATCCACCGCGGCCATCGCGGGTCCGACGTTCGAAAGCGTGGACACGGCGTAGGTCAGCGCACCCACGATGTCGAGCCCGCTGGCGGCCAGCACGACAGATGCAGGGATGATCAGCAGGGCAGCCAGCAGCAGCTCTCCGGTGATGCGGCTGATCGTCGTCTCCGAGATGGTCGAGCGGCCCAAGCGGAGCCGTTGGGCCAGCGTCGGGTAAATGGCGCGCCGCAGCTCGCGCCCGATGAAGGAGCCCAGCGTCAGCAAGCGCACCACCTTGAATCCGCCTGCCATCGACGCGCCCATGCCGCCGATCAGCATGAGCACCATCAACAGTGCTTGGCTGCCGGTCGACAGATCCAAGAGCGGGGTGGCTTCGAAGCCTGTCGTGGAGACCACCGACACCACCGCAAAGAGCGACCTGCGAACGTGCTCTGAGCCGAAGTCGCCCGGAGTCCACAGCGCTACTGCCGCCGAGGCGAGAACGATCAGCGTGACATACAGCCGGAACTCGTAGCTCCGGATGAAGCGTCCCGGGTCGCGGCGCCGGATCGCCAGGAACATGAGCGGCAGGCTCACACCTCCCGCAGCCATGCCGAAGATCGCCACCCACTCGATCGCTGCCGAGCCGAACGCGCCCAGCGAGCCGGCCTGGGTGGAGAAGCCTCCCGTCGACGCCGTGGTCAGTGCATGCAGGCCGCTCTGGGCCAGTGGCATGCCCGCGACCGCGTAGCCGATCGCCACCAGCACAGTGATCGCGCCGTACAGCAACAGCAGCCGGCCCATGGTGCCGGCGCGGCGCGGCGCGAGCCGGCGCGCTGAACGCGTGGCCACTCCCCCGTCCGAATCCAGACCGCCGACGCCGAGGTGCGGCAGGACGCGCACGAGCACGACGATGAATGCGGCGCCGCCCAGCCACTGCCCTGCAGCTCGCAGGACCGCCATGCCGCCACCGAGCTCAGTCCCGTGAAGTGTCGTGCTGTTGGTTCCGGTCACGGTCGCCGCTGCCTCGGCGAACGCCGTTGCCACTGCAGTGGGCTCCACAACGCCGGTTGCGAGGTGGGCGATCGCGACGGCGGCCACCGCCGCGAACGAACCCAGCACCAGTGCTGTGAGCGTCTGGCGCTCAGTGATGCGCCGCTCGAACCGGCACAGGCGAAGAAGCCCCACGGCGACGATCGCCATGGAAGCTCCCGCGATCAGCAGAGGGACGGCATCGGTCCCGGACTGCCCGCTGGCCGCCACATGCTTGCCGAAGAGCCAGTCGAAGACGGCACAGGCAGCGAACACCGGGAATGAGGCAGCCAGAACAACGAGCAAGACCACCGTCAGCGTCGACTCATATGGCCCCTGTGCCCACCGGTGCAGCCCGCCGTCGGCGGCTCGGGCGACACGCACCACCAGACGGCGCAGCCTCTCGCGCTCCCGGGCCCGGCGAGCCGGACGGGGTGTCACCGAAAGGCCTGCTTGACCTCGTCCACGCAGTCAGGCGTCACAAAGGCGACCACGTGGTCCCGCGCCCTCAGCTCGCTCCGGCCCCGGGCAATGCGAGCCTTGCCGTCTCGCACGATTGCAGCCAGCAGCATCTGACCCGGCAAATGAAGATCGCGCACCGCCGAGCCGTCTGCCTTCGAACCGGCACCCACCGCGAACTCCAGCACCTCGACGTCGCCCTCGAGGAACGTCGCCACGGCCGTGACGCCTCCGCGCACCATGCGCAGGACCATGTTGGCGCTGGCGGTGCGGGGAGACAGGGCGGCGTCGATGCCGGCCTGCTCCAGCAGCGGCAGCAAGGACAGGCGATGCACCACGGCGATCGTCTCGCTGGCGCCCTCGGATTTGGCGTACAGGCACGCCAGCACATTCGCGTCGTCTTCGCCGGTCACCGCGACGACGGCGTCGAAGCTGCCGATGTCCTCGCGCGCCAGCACATCGATGTCGGTGATGTCCCCGTGCAAGACGAGGGCACCCGCGTGACGCTCGCTCAGTTCGAGGCAGCGCTCGTACTGCAGCTCGATGATGACGACCTCGATGTGTCGTTCGAGCAGCCGACCCGCCAGCGAGCCGGCAGTCCGCCCCCCGCCCAAGATCATGACGCGGCGCAGATCCGTGCGGTGGAGTCCCATGATGTTCATGAGCTCGCGGCGACCTTGGCGGCGGCACACCACTCGGAGCAAGTCGTGCGGCTGCAGCGTCGTGTCCCGCCGCATCACGGTGGTCTCTCCGCCACGCGACAGCGCGCCGAAGATGAAGTCCCACTCGGGCTCGTAGTACGCACCCACCTCAGCCATGGTCTTGCCGACCAGGGGTGCATCGTCGGCGAGGCGAGCACCCACCACCAGCACCTCGCCGTTGGCGAGCTCGTTGATGTCCGACGCTCCGTGGTACACGAGCAGATCCATGATCGTGTCGGCAGTCTGCTCGTCGGGATCGAGCACCAGGTCCACGCCGATGGCAGCGCGCAGGTTGCGACCCGGGGCGCCGCGCAGATCGCTGTCCTGCAGGCGGGCAACGGTGGCGGGGACGCCGCTCTGCTTGGCCTGCATGCACGCCAGCAGGTTCACCTCGTCGGAATCGGTGACTGCGACAACCACCTCTGCTCGTTCGAGACCCGCTTCGGCGAGCACGGCGGGATTGGTGCCGCTGCCGTGCACCGTCAGCAGATCGACCTCTGAGGCGAGCGTGTCGAGCCGACCCGAGTGCAGGTCGACGACCACGACGTCGTTGCCCTCTCGGCTGAGGCGTTCTGCGATGTAGCTCCCGACCTCGCCAGCCCCCACCACGAGAATCCTCACAATCGGCGAATCTACTGCGAGGCATCGCGACGGGCTGTCATCCTGCGTGGCTGCAACCTGCTAGCCCATCACACCACAGGAGGTCGGCATGGCATTGGTGGTGGCAATCGACGCAGGCACGACCGGCGTTCGTTCGATGGCGGTCGACGAGACCGGTGCCGAGGTGGCATACGCCTACCGGTCGTTCACCCAGCACTACCCCGGACCCGGTCTCGTCGAGCACGACGCGGACGAGATCTGGGAAGCCACCGCAGCCACGCTGAGCGGGCTGTGCCGCAGCCTGAACGAACGCACGGGCGGCGTGATGCCGACGATCGCAGCCATCGGCATCACCAACCAGCGCGAGACCCTGGTGCCATGGGATCGCCGCACGTCGCAGCCCCTGGCTCGGGCCATTGTCTGGCAGGACGTCCGCACCGCCGCGCGCTGCGCCGAGCTCGAGGCTGCGGGTCACCTCGGCGAGGTGCGACGCCGCACCGGGCTGGTGCTCAGCCCGTACTTCAGCGGCACCAAGGCCGAGTGGCTGTTGCGTGAGGGCGGTCTGCCCGGCGGCGCCGACCTTGCCCTGGGCACTGTCGACAGCTGGCTGATGTGGAAGCTGAGCGGCGGCACGGCATTCACCACCGATGCCACCAATGCTTCGCGCACGCTGCTGTATGACATCAACGCTGGCGAGTGGTCTGAGTCGATGTGCGAGTTGCTCTCGGTGCCCATGTCAGCGCTTGCCGAGATTCGGCCTTCAGCGGGGCGGTTCTGTGTCACCGCCGACACCACGGCGCTGGGACCGGGCATCGCGGTCAGCGGCGTCGCCGGCGACCAGCAGGCGGCCCTGTTCGGCCAGGGCTGTCACGAGGTCGGGATGGCCAAGAACACCTACGGCACCGGCTCGTTCGTGCTGATGAACGTCGGCCAGCACTGCCCCTCGCCCATCGACGGTCTGCTCACCACGGTGGCGTGGGATCTCGGCGCCGGCCCGGTCTACGCCTTCGAAGGGTCGATCTTTGCCACGGGCGCAGCGGTGGGGTGGCTCACCGGCATTCTCGACGGCGCTGCCGATCCTGCCGCGGTCGAGACGCTCGCCCGGAGCGTGCCCGACAGCGGCGGGGTTGTCGTTGTGCCGGGCTTCGCTGGGCTGGGCAGCCCGTGGTGGGATCCGACCGCACGCGGAGCGATCCTGGGTCTCAGCTTCTCAAGCCAGCCGGCGCATCTCGCGCGGGCCACGATCGAGTCGATGGCACTGCAGACCCGGGATGTCATCGAGGCCATGACTGCCGGATCGGGCCGAGACATCGCTGAGCTGCGCATCGACGGCGGCGCGGCGGTGAACGATCTGCTGTGCGCCATCCAGGCCGATCAGCTCGGCGTCGCCGTGTGCCGACCGGTCGTGACCGAGACGACCGCCCTGGGAGCGGCGATGCTGGCCGGTCTGGCCGAGGGGGTCTGGTCCTCCGGTGCCGAGGCGGCGTCGCTGTGGCGGCTCGATCGACGCTTCGAGCCCGGCCCCGATCGCGCCGGGGCCGACGAGCTCCACGCGCTGTGGCGAAGGGCGCTCGAACGCGCGCTGCAATGGTCCGACAGCTGAGACCCCGGTCGGCCTGACCGACCGGTTCAGTCCTGCGGCGTCAGCTCACCGAGCGCGTTGCGAAGCTGGCTGACCGCCTGGCGGATGCGGTGCTCGTTCTCCACCAGCGCGAATCGCACATGGCCCTCGCCTCCGGGGCCGAAACCGACGCCCGGCGACAGCGCGACGTTCGCTTCGTTCACGAGCAGCTTGCAAAAATCGACGGATCCCAGGTGCCGGTACGGCTCGGGGATCTTGGCCCAGGCGAACATCGTCCCCTTCGGCGGCGGGAGTTCCCAGCCCATGCGGCCGAGCCCGCGCACCAGCGCGTCTCGGCGATTGCGGTAGGTCTCGCGGACTTCGGAGGGGAAGTCGCTGTCCTCGTTCATGACCACGGTGGCCGCAATCTGGATCGGCTGGAACGTGCCGTAGTCGAGATAGCTCTTGAGCTTGGCCAGGGCCGCGATCACCTCAGGGTTGCCCACACAGAATGCCACCCGCCACCCCGCCATCGAGAACGATTTGGTGAGGCTGTAGAACTCGACCGCGACCTCCTTGGCGCCCTCGGCTTGCAGGATCGAGGGCGGCTCGTAGCCATCGAAGCCCAGATCCGCATACGCGAAGTCGTGAACGAGCAGCACCCCCCGCTCGTGGGCAAAGTCAACGATCCGCTGCATGAACTCGAGATCGACACACGCTGTGGTCGGGTTGTGGGGGAACGACAGCACGATCACCCGGGGCCGGGGCCACGAGTATTCGAAACGCTCCACGAGGCGCTCGAAGAAGGTCTCGCCGACATCGAGCGGCACCTCTCGCACGCTGGCACCCGTGAACAACGGCCCGAAAATGTGAATCGGGTACGAGGGTGCGGGCACCAGACAGGCGTCACCCGGCGCGAGCAGCGTCCACATCAGATGCGAGAAGCCCTCTTTTGCCCCGATCGTGTTGATGACCTCGGTGGCGGGGTCGAGCTCGACTCCCCATTGGCGCCGGTACAGATCCGCGGCGGCCTCGCGCAGCTTGGGGATCCCGCGGCTGGCAGAGTAACGGTGGTTGCGCGCGTTGAGCGCCGCCTCAGCCAGCTTCTTGACGGCGCGTTCCGGCGAGGCCAGGTCGGGGTTGCCAAAGCCCAGATCGATGACATCGGCACCCGCGCGTCGACGTTCGATCTTGAGCGTGTCGATGATCGTGAACACGTAGGGCGGCAAGCCCTCGATGCGGCGGAATTCCATGGCCTCAGCAGACTCCGAATCGCTCTAGCTCTCCGGGCCGGCTTCGAGGCGAGCAGCGAAGTCGGCCAGGGCGGTGTGTGCGATGCGCCGTTCCGCCCGGCGCTTGACAAAACCCGGCAGGGGCACGGCAAGCTCCAGAGCGAGCTGATAGAGCACCTCGGTGCGCCCAGGCTCGGTCGTCGGGTTGAATTCATAGCGACCGTCGAGCTGCTTGACGACGTCGCCGTCGACGAGCTTCCACGCGAGCCGGTGCGGTGCGCCGCCGTGGTCGTACGCGAGGGTGTACCTGGCTGTGCGCCCGAGCGCTTCGACGCGGAATGCAGCCTGCTCGACACGGCCGTCGAGGTCGCGCTCGATGACGGTGGCAGACGAGACGTCAGTAGCCCATTCGGGGTAGCGCCCGATGTCAGCGATCAGCGCATAGCACTCCTGGGGTGACGCAGCCACCACCGTGGTCATGGTCATCTCGTCGATCATGGGCAGGCCCCGGGTTCGCTGACGTGTCTCCCCCATTGTCTCAGGGCGAGACCTTCGACGGGCTGCTTTTGTGCGGCGATTTGTTGACAGTCGTCGAGCACAGAACAATCTGGATGGAAAACGACCCCGCGCGGCCCGGGTCAGGACAGCGCTGCGAGCAGGCGCTGCGCGAGCGTGCCGTAGTCGAAGTGCTCTGCTGCGGTTGCACGCGCTGCGGTGCCCATCTCGGAGCGACGGGCTCGATCTGACAGCAGGTGCGAGATCGCCCCAGCGACCGCGGCAGTTCTGTCCGGCCGGTCGACGACAAGGCCCGTCTGTCCATGCCAGACGGCTTCGTGGCTGCCCCCTGAGCGTCCCGCCACCGCAGCGACGCCGCAGGCGGCCGCCTCGGCGAACACGATGCCGAATCCCTCCTGTTCCAGCCCGCCCCAGCGGCTGCGACACGGTGCCGCGAAGACATCGCCCATGGCCATGAACTTCGGCAGGTCATCGGTGCCGACGCGGCCCACGAAGCGAATCGTCGCAGCGCTGCCGCGAGCCAAACGCTCGAGGCGTGCTCGATCCCGCCCGGATCCTCCGATGGCCAGCGCCAGCCCGGGATGCTCCGAGGCAAGGGACGAGACTGCGCTGATCACCGTGTCGAAGCCCTTGCGCGGGACCAGCCTGCTCAGGCTCACCACCAGCGGTCCGTCATCGAACCCGAAACGAGCCCGGATCGAGCGCTGCTCGTCGATGCCTCGTGGGACGAACCGCTCGGTGTCGACGCCGGGCGGGACCTCGACGATCGGCAGCGCGGTGCCCGCACAGCGCGCTGCTTCTTCGGCGGCATACCCGCCAGCGGAAATGACCAGCGACGCCGACCTCAGGACGTGGCCCATCAGTGCAGCGAGCCCCGGCAGCCGCGCTGGGATCGCGACCTCGGCGCCGTGCAGCACCACGCCATAGCTCAGTCCCAATCGTGGCCCGAGTGCCCCCAGGGGCAATGCAGGGTCGAGCAGGACGGTCTCGGCGCCCACCTCGGTCGCCAGCGACCGGATCTGCCGTGCGAGGCCCCTCTGGGGCAGCAGGACCGGTTCGCGAGTTCGCACGATACGCATCGGCGCCGTCGCATCGAACGTTGCCGCTCCCCGGTAGGGCGTCGTGAGCACCGTGACGTTCTCGGGGGGCAAGCGCCGCCACAGTTCCCACAGGTAGTTCTGGATCCCGCCGATCTTGGGCGGGAAGTCGTTCGTCACCAGCAGGTGGGGTCGCATCAGCTGCTGCGAGGCCCCGTCGAGCGGGCGAGTTCGGCTGCCACCAACCCGTCAGGGTCGTGCACCAGACGACCGGCTGCCTCTGCCTCCTCGACAAGTTCACCGCAGCCGAGGCGGCGCGCTGCCCACACTGCGTGGCTGGCAACCACGGCCGAGGGCGACTCGAGCGCTTGACGCAGCACCTCGGTGACGCCTTCGGTGGCGCGGTCCCCGACATTGCCGAGGACGACCAGAGCATTGCGACGCAGGTACTCAGGCCGGCGACGGGGGATGTACCAGTGCCCGAACGCGTCCATGAGGTCGTCGTCGCTCATCCGCATCAGACCGACGATGTCGACCGAGCTGCCGCGCCTCCCACGGCCCGGCGTGAGCTGCACGGGCTGGCTCTGCTCATGGCGATGAGAACGCGTCGGCCCGTCGACGGGGTCGTTGTAGGGGCAGACGACCTGGCAGTCGTCACAGCCGTAGATTCGGTCGCCGAGCGCATCCCGGTATCGGTGCGGGAACGTGCCGGGAGCCTGGACCAGCCACGCCAGGCATCGGTTGGCATCGAGCACCCCTGACTCGTCGAGGGCGCCGGTGGGACAGGCCGACTGGCAACGACGACATGGGCCGCAGCCATCGAGCTGGACCTCAGCGGCGACAGGAAGATCCGCGGTCGTGACGACCGATCCCAGGACAGTCCACGAGCCAAGCTCGCGTGACAGCAGCATCGTGTTGCGGCCCAGCCAGCCGAGCCCTGCACGCGCCGCCGCCGCTCGATCCACGAGGCGGTTGTCGTCGTAGACGCAGAGCGCGTCGAACCCGTTGCGACGCAGCACTGCGCTGACCGCGTCGAGCCCCGCACGCAGCTCTCCGTACGCGTCGGTCGTGACATAGGCCGCCACTGCGGCGCGGGCGGTCCGGCGAGCGGGTTCGGCGAGAGCGGTGGGCCCCTCGGGCGGCCGGTAGGAGCGAGCGCATACCACGATGCGTCGCGCCCCGGGCAGGATCGATGCAGGGGCGGTGGAGCGCTCCGGCCGCCCGTAGGTAAACCACATGCCCGCGTGCAATCCGGCGGCCTTGCGCTCGATGATGGCGTGTCGCTCATCGAGGAAAGGCGCCACGTCGGTCACGCCGACGGCGTCCAGCCCAGCCTCGGCGGCAGCTCGGCGGATCTCTCCCAGCAGCGCAGGCGCGGCCCCAGAAGCCATGGCACAAGTGTGCCGTGGGCATCGCCGATGACACTGCGAGCCGCCGAGGCGGCCCCGTTCTGGCGGGCTCTCTTATATTGGGAGTGGCAAGAAGCCCCGGCCGGTGCGATGTTCGAAGACCAAATTGACGTCTGGGTCGGCCGCCAGTACGGCCCGTACAAGATCACCGGAGTGCTGGGCCGCGGCACCGTGGCGCACTGTTACCGGGCCACCACATTGAGGGGCGACGAGGTGGGCCTCAAGGTGCTGACGCCATTCGCCGAGGCTCGCGCAGAGGTGCGGTCGCTGTTCGAGCAGGAATACGAGCTGATGGCCCGCTTGGATCATCCCAGTGTTCTCGCAGTTCACACCGCAGGCGTGATCGGCGGGGCGCACTACATCGAGATGGAGATCGTCGAAGGGGAGACACTGGCCGACAGGTGCGCCGGCCGTCACCCGCCATCGCTGGCCGAGGGCATCGCTGCGATCCAGCAGATCTGCGCTGCGCTGGACCACGTTCACGAGCGCCGGATCGTGCATCGCGATGTCAAGCCCTCGAACATCATGCTCGATGCCCGACCTGATGGCGGCGATCGGGCAGTGCTCTTCGACTTCGGTCTGGCACATGACCTCGACGGCCCGCCGTCGCCACCGGGTCGGGTGTACGGCTCGCCCATGTACCTCTCCCCCGAGCAGGCGCTGGCGAATCCCGTCGATGCCCGCACCGACATCTACGGCCTCGGGGCGACGCTGTACGTCCTGGCAGTGGGCTCGGCCCCGTTCTACGGCGAGCGGAACGATCTCCTGCATGCGCACGTGCGGATCCCTCCGCCGGATCCAGCTGAACGAGGAGTGTCGGCCGAGCTGTCCGAGATCATCTTGACCGCAATGGCCAAGGCGCCCGACGACCGCTTCGCGAGCGGTGCCGACCTCGCCGCGGCGCTGGCTGCCGTCGAGATTCCCGAACACGAGAGCGAACGCCGCCGGGGGCTCCTGCGCCGGCTGACAAGCCGGACATGAGGCACAACGCCGGCTGACAAGCCGGACATGAGACACAGCGCCGACTGACGAGCCGGGCAAAAGGCACAGCGCCGGGTTCAGCTCACACCGTGGCGGTAGCGCTCGACGACCTCGGCTTCGTCAATGCCGTACACCAAGACGGTCTCTGCGGAGTCCTCCCCGAACACCACGATCGCCATCACGCGCCGGTCACCGGGGCGAACGCCGACGACGGTGCCCGTCGTGCCGACCAACGAGACACGACGCTCGTCGGTGGTGCTGCTCAGCCGGATGATGTCGCCGACGCCGAACGGCAAGGAGAGACCGACGACCACGTCAGCCTCAGTCGGCGGCCAGCTCGTTGGTGAGGCTCACGGCAGATTCGAGCTTCGCGGCGACGCGTCCGTCCGCGACAGCCTGCCGGGCCATCTCGTAGCCCTCGGCGAAATCCCCAGCCAATCCCGCAACCACCAAGCCTGCGCCCGCATTCAGCTGCACGATGTGTGCCCGGGGGCCGGTTTCTTCGCCGGCGCTGATCGCATGCAGGATATCGGCGTTCTGTTGCGGGCTCCCTCCCCACAAGGCAGCCCGGTTGACGCGTTCGAGCCCGATCGAGGGCGGATCGAACAGGAACTCATCGGCGATCTCGCCGTCTCGCACCTCGTAGATACGCGTGAGGTCGGTCAGTGTGATCTCATCGAGACGGTCGGCGCCGTGGACGACGAGGGAATGCTCAGATCCCCGGGCCGCGAGCACCCCGGCGACGCGCGGCGCCATCACCGGGTCGCTGACCCCCAGCACCTGCCGGGCGACTTTGGCGGGATTCGCCAGCGGCCCGAGAAAGTTGAAGGTCGTCGGCACGCCGAGTTCGGTGCGCACCGGAGCGGCGAATCGCATCGCCGGGTGGAACAGCTGGGCGAACGCAAAGCCCAGACCGATCTCTGAGACGCATCGTTCGACGGCGGGCCCGTCCAGCCGGATTGCAAGGCCGAGCGCTCCCAGCGTGTCGAAGGATCCCGACGACGAGGTCGCAGCGACCGAACCGTGCTTGCAGACGACCGCGCCGGCAGCCGAGGCAACGAATGCCGCCATGGTGGACACGCTCAGCGCGTGCTGCTGCCGACCGGGAGCCCCGCCGCTGCCGACGATGTCGATTGCGCCGTCGGGTGCCGTCAGCGGAACTGCCGCGTCGTGCATGGCGTCGACGAGACCGGTGAGCTCGGGAACGGAGCCGCCCTTCATTCCCAGGGCGATGATGAACCCAGCGAGCTGTGCGTCGGTGGCACGAGCGCCCAGAATGCTGCCGAGCGCGGCGCGCGCGACTTCAGGAGAAAGATCGATGCCCGCCACCAAGTCGCTGAGCACTGCCTTCCAGCCGCCGAAGTGCGCGAGCGGGTGTGCTTCGGCCTCGTCGTGCTCATCCATGTCTGCACCGCCACTGTTTGAGATGCCAGCTTGTACGGGCCGGAGACTAGCGATGCGCCTCGGTGCGCTCGGCTGCGCCGCGGGACCCCGCCCGCATAGGTGCGGCGAGCCCCCTCGGATCTATCAGTTCGAGGCGGCTGCAGCCTGCGCGTTGCGAGCACGAGCAGCAGCACGGCGGCGGCGGCGGATGATGCGAACGCGCTCCGCAGCCGTCTGCCCACCCCAGACGCCTTCCTTCTCGCGAACTGCGATCGCGTACTCCAGGCACTCGCCTGCGACCGCGCACGCCGCGCAGACCGCTTTCGCCTCGAACGCCGTCTCGTCGTCCTCGGATGGGTAGAAGATCTCCGCTTCGAGGCCTCGGCATGCAGCCTGGCGCTGCCACTCGAGCATGTCGGCGGCGAGGCTGTCCTGGTGGACGGCCACGACTCGCATGGGATCTGAGGTTGATGGTCGTTGGCCCACGGTCGGTGGACTGACGCGGGCTGTTGCAGTGACAGTGGTCATCTCACGCGCAATCTTGCCGATGGGCTGCGTCTTGTCAAGCCCTTATTGAGCGTTCAGTAGACAGCGAAATGCCCAAGTAGCGACGCATATCCCAACGGCGCAGACTGTTCCCGCACGCGAGGGCGCCCCTGCCCCAACGACCTCGACCCCTCGCTTGCCGGCGGTGAGACGACGGATGCGCAGTTTGCTGGGAGTCTTCGGTCGGACTGTCGAGCGCCGAGCTGTGGTGCCCGGAGCAGCAGTGTCCACTGGCACCGCGCTGGTTGTGGGAGTCGGGGGAGGCAGCCTGATTGCCGAGCAGACTCCGGCCGCCTACGTGGTGAATGGCCTGCTGTTCGGGGGCCTGATCGTCGGGGGCGCGATCGCCGCCTACCGAGCGCGAGAGAGCCAATTGCTGTGCGCGGTCCTGACCTCCGGCCCGGTGATGGTTCTCGCCGTGGTGGTGCAGATCGTCCGTCGATTCGGCCCCGGTGAGGCAGTCGGGGCGCTCGGCCTGCCTCTCGTAATGCTGCTGTCTGCTTCGCTGGCGTCGCTGGGCGGGGTGCTCGGCACCCTGGGCCGCCAGCGGCGACGATCGCTTCTCGACCCGCAGCAGCCGCGCCGCTGGCGCCCGGGCGGGCCCCGGTGAACGGCTGCCGAAGTAGCCTCGACGCTTGCGGTGAGTCGGCCGGGTGGCCGCGGACTGAGCTGTTTCGGCCTCCCGCCACGTGCGGGGAAGGCTGAACGGCGCAGTTCGAGGAAGGTCGGGACTCCACAGGGCAGGGAGCTGGCTCGCAACCAGGCGCCGCGAGGCGACGGAAAGTGCAGCAGAGAGCAGACCGCCGATGGACCGGGCCGGGCCCGGTCACAGGCAAGGGTGAAACGGTGCGGTAAGAGCGCACCATCGCCGGGGGCGACTCCGGCGGATCGGCAAACCCCTCCCGGAGCAAGGCCAAGCAGGGATCGGGCGGCCCGTCCGATGATCCCGGGTAGGCCGCTCAGATGGATGGCCACCCCGGCGGCGCCAGCCGACGGACAGAATCCCGCCTACAGGCCGGCTCACCGCCCCACGGGGTTCCGCGGTGTCGCTGACCGCCTCAGCCGCTGAGGTGCGTCGTCTCGTTGAACGACGTAAGTCTCGGCAGCGGTCCGCGGAATCCGATCCTGGTGATCTGTGCTTGGGACACGTGAAGATGCCACGAGATCTCGTCGGGGGTTCCCAGCGACCATCTGACTGCAGATTTGATCGGCGAGACGTGGGTGAACACGGCGACGTTGCGACCTGCGGCCACCGCGGCCAGCTCGTCGCAGGCTGCGCTGACGCGGTCGTTGAGCTGGGTCAGCGATTCGCCGCCGGGCGGCGCGAAGCCGGTATCGGCCCGCCAGCGCTGCCAGTCGGAGACCCGCACCTCCGAGATCGGGAGCCCGTCCCATTCGCCGTAGTCCAGCTCTGCCCAGCGCTCGTCGATCGAGATCTCCAGGCCCGTCAGTCCTGCTGTGGCCTGCGCCGTCTGGCGTGCCCGCAGCAACGGCGAGGAGATGATCAGGTCCGGCCGGTCATCGGATTCCCACAGCGCCGAGGCGATCTGATCGGCCTGCTGCGCACCGATCGCGTCCAGCTCATTGTCGACCCGACCCTGCAACAACCCCGCCGCGTTGGCACTCGTGCGCCCGTGGCGCACGAGAATCAGCATCGGCGCCCGTGGCGCACGAGAATCAGCATCGGCGCCCGTGGTCAGCATCAGTTTTCCCCGTCCCGGCGCTGCTGAGGTGCCGCCGGGTAGCGCAAGCGCCCCGCACGCCAGAAGTCTGCCCGCCGGACAGGGTCCTGCGCGCATCCCGCAGAGCGCCACACCCACCAGCAGCCGGCGAGGCCTGCTAGTTCCATCGCGACGATCAACCACACCGGGCGGGACGCGAGCGGCAGCGTCGTGGCGGCATCCACGCCCCCCAGGGGCCACCAGAACAAGTCGGGCTGCAGCCAAGCACCGTCGAATAGCTGATGCCAGCACACCCCGATCGGCAGTGCCAGCCAGCGGCGCCGTGCCCGCCGGCGCCCCACGGTTGCGAGCATCACGGCAACCAGACCTGCTGCGGGCAGCAGCAGGGAGTGTGTGATCGGGGCCCCGCCGCTCGCCGCATAGAGAACATCGGGCAGCAATGCTCCGGCGACGACCAGGCGATGGTCGATGGCCGGGTCGCCGAACGACCATCGCATCGCCAGCAGGGCTGTCGCCACGAACCACAGGAGCATCAGGACGGCTCTCGACGGAGCCGGGCCGCTGGATTCAACGCACGAGCAAGGCGCCGCACTGAGGACACTCGGCCAGCTCGTCCGGATCGAGGCGACCGATGCGTTCGTGGTCGACCGCGGGGACATCCAGGTGGCACGCGCTGCAGTTCGCGCCGATCAGGCGGCCCACGACCGGCTCCCCACGAGCGCTGACGCGCCGCTGCTCGTACACCGAGATCAATTCTGCGTCGGCCGATGCGACCAGTGCCGTCCGCTCGCTGAGGACATCTTCTCGCTCTGCCTGCGCCTCGCCCTCGGCGGCAGCGATCGCGGCATCTACGTCGTGCCGCCGCGCCTCGGCTTCCGACTGACGGACTGCCAAGGAGTCGTGGTCGCGGCTCAAGGGCTCGAGCTGTTCCATCAGTTCGAGGATCTGGTCCTCGATCTCCATCTGACGCCGCCCGAGCGCCTCGGCTTCAGCAGTGAGCGCTTCGGCTTCTTTCGGCGAGGTCAGGTGACTCTCATAGAGGCGCTCGGAGTTCTGCGCACGCTTGGACTCGATGCCCGCGACTTCGTCCTCGTGCCGGCGCTGCTGCCGCTCCAAGTCCCCGATGCGGACATCGAGGGCTCTCGCCTCCGATGCCAGCGCTCTCAACTCCGCATCGATGCCAGCGCGAATCTCGCGTTCGGGCAGGTGGGCAACCCGGTGATCGATCTGTTCGAGCCGCACATCGAGATCTTGCAGTTGTGCGAGGATCCCGAGGCGGCTCGCCGGAGGCGCTGGCTCGGAGGCGTCTGATGTCATCGCTTGGTGGTGAAGGAGGCAACGAGCCGGGGCTCAGGCCTGATTGTCATCGGTCTCGCCAACGCTAGAGGCTGCGTCGGCGGGCGAAGCCGTGGACCGGGCCGCGAGCTCGGTGGCGATCTGGGTGCAGCGGATCCACTCGAGGCGCGTCCCGGCGTCCGGTGCGGGCACCGCGACCCTGCACAACGCGTCCGGCAGCGGCTCGAACACGTTGTCGGCACTCGGGCGGACCATGCTGCACGGCAGATCGAACCTGAGCGGCGGTTCCGACGGTGTCACGGTGACAGCAATGGTGCAGGTGTCCCCGGGAACGAACAGGTACTGGCTGGCGCGGGGCGGCGGAGGTGCCGGAGGGAAGTCCGCCAGCGGAGTGCTGTTCAATGCCTGACCCATGTAGGCAGACCAGACGCGGGCCGGGATCCAGCCCCCCGTCGCCCGCCGACCCTGGATCTCGCCCATCGGCACCTGCTCGTCGGGATGGCCCATCCACACTGCGGTCGACATGTGCGGCGTGAATCCCACGAACCACGCGTCATGAAAGGCCTGTGTCGTGCCGGTCTTGCCGGCTGATGGCTGCCCGCTGTCGAGCTGGGAACGCGTGCCAGTCCCGGATTCGACATTCTCCTCGAGCACTGCGGTGACCCAGTCGGACACCGATTCGGACACGATCCTGCGACCGTGCGGCACATGCTCATAGATCACTTCGCCGAAGGTGTTCTCGATCCTGGTGACATAGAACGGCTCCATCCGGATGCCGCCGTTTGCGAAGGTGCCGTAGCCCACCGCTTGTTCGAGCGGCGTGACTTCTTGGGCACCCAACGAGATGGACGGGTAGGGCAAAAAACCGTCCTCTGCCGATCGGCCGATGAGGCGATTCGCCATCTCGGTGACCTCATCGAGACCGGTGACCAGGCCGAGCCGGACGAAGGCGCAATTGGAGCTGGCGGTTGCCTGGTCCTCGAGGGTGGCCAAGCGTCCGGGGCTGTTCGCGAAGTTGGACACCTCGTAGTCCTCGAGCGGCGGATTGGGAAACACGCACGGTCCCTGCCCGCTGATGGTGTCGAAGGGATAGAACTCAGCTCGCTCGATGGCGGCTGCGAGGACATAGGTCTTGAAGGACGATCCCGGCTGCCGGAGTCCCTGCGTTGCGAGGTTGAACTCGGAGTCGCTGAAGGCCGGCCCGCCGATGAAGGCCAGCACCGCTCCGGTCGTCGGGTCGACGCTGACGATGGAGACCTCGAACTCGCCGGTTCCCTCGGGCAGGACTTCGGTGACCGCGGCGCGCATCGCTTCCTGCAGGTCGGGGCGGAGCGTTGTCCACACACGCAGACCGCCGCCGAAGACCTGGCTGAAGCGGGCCTGGTACGTGTCGCCCAAGGCAGGGTTGGCCAGCAGCGCTTTGCGCACCTCGACCAGGAAGTAATCGCGGCGCAGGGCTACGTCGGTGCGCCGCGGCGACAGGTTGCGGGTCGGCAACGGTCGGCGTTCGAATGCCGCCTGCTGGGACTCGGTGATGATGCCGGCATCGACCGCCTGCTGCAGCGACTGGCTGCGTCGCCGCGTCATTGTCGCGATGTTCTGGTCGAAGCCGTCGAAGAGGCCCGGGCTGCGGATGAGGCTCGCAAGGAAGGCCGCATCGCCGACGTCGAGCTCGGAGACTTCCTTGCCGAAATAGGTTTCTGCGCCGGCTTGCAGCCCGTAGGCCCCGTTGCCGAGATACATCTCGTTGACGTAGAACTCGAGAATCTCCTCCTTGGAGAATTCCTCCTCCAATCGCGCAGCGATGACGGCTTCGCGGATCTTACGGTTGAAGCTGCGCTCGTCGCCGACCACTCGCAGCTTCACGATCTGCTGGGTGATCGTGGAGCCGCCCGAGGTGATGCCGCCAGCGGACACGCCCGAGACCAAGGCCCGGGCCGTCGCGCGCAAGTCGACGCCGTTGTGCAGCCAGAACTTGGCGTCTTCGACGGCCACGATCGTGGCCAGCACCTCGGGAGGCACTTGGTCGAGCGTGATGATCTCGCGATCGATGTCGTTGACCAGGATGCCGATCGGGTTGCCGGCCGAGTCGAACACCTGCGTGCGCTGTGCTCCCGGACGCAGGTCGATCGTGACGTGGTCGCGGTCGCGTTCGACGGCGTCGAGCGTGCGAGCGATGTGCGGTGCTGAAGCGCGGGCGCCGAATGTGACGAGTGCTGCACAGACCGCGATCATCACGGCGAGCAGGGGCAGCCGAGCGAAACGGCGGATGACATCCACGTTGAACTGCAAGGTACCGGGGCCGACCCGGCACGGGCGTGCGCCCGCCAGGCGAGCGGCGGTGCCCTCTGGCCCCGCGATCCAGCAGGTCGAAACCGCTCAGGGCTGACCGCCGCCTGCCCGGCTATGGCGTCTGTGGCGCACCGGTCGAGGTCACACTGGTGCCATGACGGAAGCCGTGTCGGCCGAGGCGCCCTGGAACCTGGCGCATCTGGATGCCCGCTGCGTCTGGATCATTGATGGGGGTCCCAATGGCCCTCGACGGCTCCCGCCGGGCGAACCGTCGTGCGTCATCGCTGTCGATCGCGGACTGGCCCACGCGTTGCGATTGGGCCTGCGGCCCCACGTGGTCGTGGGTGACTTCGACTCGGTCGATACCGGGGTGCTGGCCAGGACCCGTGCCCAATGGCCCGACATCGTGGTCCGGCGTCACCCGCCCAACAAGGCGCACAGCGATCTGGATCTCGCGTTGAGCTTCGCTTGGGGCCTCGATCCCCAGCACATTGCCCTCGCGAGCGGTGCCGGGGGGCGCCTCGACCACTTGCTCACATCAGTGAGCCTGCTGGCGCGGCCCCCCTACGCGGCTCTCCCGCTCGTTGCCTATGTCGCGACGAGCGTGGTGCGCGCAGCCACAGCCGCGATGACCGTCGAGCTGACCGCCGACGACGGCAACCTGCTGACGCTGCTCGCAGTGGGCGGAACGGCGCACGTGCAGACCGCCGGTCTGCGATGGAATCTCACGCCAGCGACGCCGCTGCGCAGCGCCGCATCGCTCGGGCTGAGCAACGAGTTCATCGGACCCGCCGCAGAGGTGCGCGTCGCCACGGGCACGGTTCTGGCGCTGCAGACACATGGCAAGCCGATTCCCTAGGCGCCGGGCACCGGGCTCGCCGGGGGGCCGGTTGGTGCGCCGCCTCGCAGCGCTGGTGTGCGCTGGCGCGGTCGTCGCTGCGGCCTGCACAGATGCGAGCCAGGGTTCCGCCGCGGTGCGCGTCATCACCCATCGCGACTTCCACCTGCCCGCAGACGCACTCGGTGCATTCACCGAGACCACCGGCATCGAGGTCGTGATCTATCGCGAGGACACCCCTGACGACGTGATCGGGCTGCTCGAGCGCAGCCGTGCGCACCCGGTTGCCGATGTCGTGGTGGGCATCGACACGCTGGACTTGCTGCACGTCGTCGACAGCGGTCTGACGCAGCCCTACGTTCCGCTGGCGCCGGGACCGCTGATCGAAGGTCTCGCCGTCGAGGGTCACGCGCTGACGCCGGTCAGCTATATCGATGCCTGCCTGAACTACCTGCCGTCGTTCTACGTCGTGCCCGATCGTCCGATCGACGAGTTGCCTGACGTCGATGTCCTGCCGCCGCCGGTACCCCGTGGGCTCGATGCCCTCTACGACCCGGCGCACGCTGGCACCGCGGTGATCCCGGACGCCGCGACCAGCCGCATGGGCGTGTACTTGATGGTGGCACTGGAGCGTCTGCACCCCGAGCGCGCCGGCGCCGAAGCGACCCCGTGGCCTCAGGTCCTCGACCAGATGCTGCGATGGGGCATCGAGTTGGAGCCGAGCTGGGAGGTCTCGGTCTTCGAACGCTTCGCAGGCGGGGAGCCTCCGCCGCAGCGGCCGGTCAGCCAAGATGATCCTGACCCCGTCACGCTGTCGGATCTCGGCGGCCGCCTGCCGATGACGTGGGGCACCGCTGGACTCCCGACGGTGTATGCCACCTATCAGCCGGGCTTGCCCGAAGCGCTCGACATTGCCGTGGTGACCGACGATTGCGTGCGTATCGGTTACTACGCCGGCGTTGTGGCCGGTGCCCCGAACGAGTCTCTCGGCGGGCGCTTGATCGACTTTATGGGAGAGCCGCTGTTCCAGTTCAGTGTGAGCGACCGTTTCGGTTCCCGGCCGGCGCGCAGCGACATCGTGAGCACGCCCGAATGGCGCGAGTTCGGCGTGTCAGTGATCCCCTACCGGCCCGATCCGACCTACGTCGGGGCCAACTGGAAGCAGTGGCAGCTCACTTGGAGCCAGGTGGTCCGGAACTTCGAGACCGGTCCCCCGCCGCCAGAGCCCGAGGTGACCGTCACGCTCCCCTGACGGCCCAGGGCTCAATGCTCGGCCTAGCGGCCCAGGGCTGTCTTGTCGGGCTAACGCCCACGTGCCAATTGCTCGGCCTAGCGGCCGACAAGGGTCGGGTCGTACAGGGTGGTTCGGCCGAGGCCGTCACGCCCGACGAGGGTGCATGCGTAGACGCTCTTGGCGCGCAGGACGTTGGTTGCTGCGTCGTCGAGACGATCGATACCGAGGCGGTTCTCCGAGACGGCAGCCTCGATCTCGGCGAACGCAGCAGCGGCGTCGGTGAGATCGCCGACGAGCGCCAGGTCGGCTCCAGCCGTGATCGCCAGCAGCGCTGCCTCGCTCACCGACCAGCGGCTCCGAATGGCACCCATCACCAGCGAGTCGGTCACCACCAACCCGCTGTGGCCGAGCTCGTCTCGCAGCAGACCGCCGATGGCCGCTGACGACAGCGACGCCGGCAAGCCGCCCGTCAATCCGGGGACATCGAGGTGCCCGACCATCACAGCTGCATCGGTGCTTCCCGCGACTGCTGCGAACGGGATCAGGTCGCGAGCACGCAGTTGCGCCAGGGGCGCCGTCGAGGCGAGGGCCTCGTGGGTATCGACGCTCGCTCCGCCGTGCCCGGGAAAGTGCTTCACGACCGGCACCACTCCTCCGGCGCTGAGACCTTCCACAGTCGCCATGCCGTACTCAGTCACGGTGGCAGGATCGTCACCGAATGACCGGTCGCCGATGCCTTCGCCAGCCCCGACATCGACGACGGGCGCAAAGTTCATCGTGAAGCCGAGCTCGACCATCTTGCGAGCATGATCGGCTGCCTGCTCACTGACTTCGACCGATGATTTCTGCGTCTGGGACGCCGCCGGCGGCAGCCGCCCGATGACACCGGCGAGCCGCTGCACGCGGCCGCCCTCTTCGTCCACGGCGAAGATCAGCGGGATGCGGCCGGCGAAGTCCTGCAACTCCGCGATGCGGCGCCACACATGCTCCGTTACCGGACCCAGCAGCAGGATCCCGCCGATGCGGCGATCCCGTGCTTCCTCCACCGCGAAGCCCAGCGAGCGCTCGCTGAGCGCCGTCATGATGGTCTGGCCGATCCGTACGCCGACGGACAGTTCCGACGTGCACCAGCGGTCCACCTCGGTCCACCATGCTCCCGCCAGCAATTGTCGAATGGCGACACCTGACAGCCAGCCGGTAGGTCGCTCCTCGCCGGTCAGCACCGTCGGACCGGGATCGCCGACCGGGACCTCCGAGCCGTCCGCGAGCTGCAGCCACACCCCCAGGGCCCCGGGTGCACCCAGACGTGCGCCGGTGACGTTGGTGTGAATCTCGGGCGGTTCGCCGATGATCGGCAGGATGGTGGTGCCGATCGGCTCGATCGAGCCGTCGACGCCGATCACCCAATAGCCCACTCCGCCGGGACCGCTGAGCACCGCAGCGATGCGCGGCGCGTCGGATACCCCGTCAGCGGTGCCGCCTGCCGGTTGGGGGGCCACCGTGATCAGTGGGCCCGAATCGGAGTTCCCGGCGGACTGAGCGGCAGCAGGCGGCAGCATTGCCAGCCAACCAGCGATCCCCAGTGCGAGTGCGCCGATGAGCCAACGCGCTGAGCGCTTCCGCCCCGCCGCAGGCGGTCGCCGCCGCGCGCCCGTGCGGGATGCTCTCACCCTGGCGCCAGGCGTCGGTCCAGTTCCTCCGCAGACAGCAGTTGGTGCGGCAGCTGGATGCTGCTCGCACCGGCAGGGTCCACCTCGATCGGAGCGGTGAAGTTCACGTCCCGGATGAGGCAGAACGTCTCGTCCACCGCCGGGCAGTAGAACACCACCGCAGTTGCCTCGAGGACTGTTGTGCCGGTGTCTGCGCTGATGGTGCCGGCTAGCCGCAGCGGCATCTCAGGACCTCGAGCCTCGTAGCGCGCCGTGTCCTGGGGACGAAGCACATCGCCCTCCGCAGACCACTCGAACTCGAACAGCCCGTCGGTATTGAACTTGTAGCCCTCCGGCACCCGCAGGTCGAGCACGATCTCGACCGGTCCGGGGGCGACTTGCTGGGGCAAGAGCACCACGTCGTCTTCGATCACGCCGGCCATCGTCACCGTGGCGATCTCCAGGTTCGACAGTGCCAACGTGGACAGCTCGCCGGTCGCCAAGTCGAGCATCCGGATGCGGTGATTGTTCGTGTCGGCGACGTAGAGCGTGTCGGAGGTGGCGCTCAGGCCGCTGGGCTCGGCCAACCGCGCATCGGCACCGGCGCCGTCACGAAGTCCGGCGATGCCGTCGCCAGCAGCGAGCGACGAGGTCTTGGAGTCGAGATCGAGCACCTTGATCTTGTGGTTGTAGGTGTCCGCGATGTACAGCACGCCACTGCCGCTGTCCTCGCCGACGTGCTCGATGCCGATGGCGTGCTGCAGCAGCGTCTCGTCGAAGCTTCCCAGCTCGTCACCCCAGACGAACAGGTGCTTGCCCACCAGGGTGTCGAGCTGGCCGTCGAGGCCGAGCGATACCTGCCGCACCGCACTGGCCTCGGGGTCAGTGAAATAGAGCACGCCGTCGGATGCGGCGAGACCAGACGGCTGCGACAGCGTGGACGCCAAGCGGAAGCCGTCGTCAAGCCCCTCGGCGCCGGTGCCAGCGAAAGAGTCAATGACCCCGCTGGTCAAGTTCATCAGCCAGAGCTGGTGCCGTCCTGCCCCGGCGATGTACAACAGGTCACCCTCGAGGTGCAGATCCCACGGTGACGCGATGGCTGTCTGAGCGGCGGGGCCGGGAGTGAACACCGTGACAGGCTCCCCAGTGCCCGCGATGGTGGTGACCTCACGAGTGCGGAGGTCGGCTGCTCGGATCAGATGGTTCTCGCGGTCGGCCACGTAGAGCGTGCTTCCATCCCGAGACAGTGCCATCCCCTGCGGGCGCCTGAAGGTGGTCTCGCTGAAACCGCCGTCGACGCGTCCCTCTGCGCCCGAGCCGATCACGTCGACGAGCTCGCCTGCGAGCGTCGCGACGAGGATCCGATGGCGGCCGGTATCGGCGATGAACAGCCGGCCGCCCGCTTCGTCGGCGAGCACCTTTCCGGGGAAGCTGAGCACGGTGGGCAGCGCTGGCGCGATCTCGAGCAGCTCGCCCAGCGGCGTCGGATCGACGAGCCCGTTGTGGCCGTACTCGGCGGCCATGATCTCGATGACCGGTTGCAGGCGGTCGTAGACCCCCTCGCCCGCAATCGTGCCCACCACCTTGCCGGTCGGATCCACCACGGCCACCGTCGGCCACGCATTCACGCCGTACTGGGTTCGCAATATCTCCTGGTCGTCGTTGACGATGGGATGCTGCCGGCCGTAACGGATCGAGGCTTCGCGTACTGCGGAAGACTCACGCTCGCTGGGAAATTTCGCCCAGTGCACCGCGATCACCACGACCTCGTCCGGAAACTCGGCTTCCAGGCGGTGGAGGTCGGGAATGATGTGGATGCAGTTGATGCAGCCCTGAGTCCAGAAATCGAGCAGGACGATCTTGCCGCGCAGGTCGCCGCTCATGGACAGCGGACGGCTGACGTTGAACCAGTCGTAGGTGGCGGGGAACTCAGGGGCAGCGACGCTGCCCGCGAACGTCAGCTCGACAGGTTCTGCCTCCGTCGTCGCTGTACCGCCGCCAGTCTCGGAGGAGGCGTCACCTGCGGGCGCAGATGCGTCGGTCTCCCGCTCCGGCTGAGATCCGTCTGCCTCGGTGCTCGCGGTACCGGTCGGCGCGGCTGGCAGTCCGTCGGTCTCTGCGGGAGCGCAGCCAGCGAGCACCAGCACGATTGCGCAAGCAACGGCAGCAACCCGGGCGAGCCCGCATCTCGGACGCCGGTGGGTCCCCCGCTGACGGGCTTGCTTCGGCCCCGGCATGACGCCCGCCGCGCCGGCTAGTGGCTGCGCACGGTTCGGCGCGAGTCCACGACACCGGTGTCAAAGCCGGCCAGGTGCAACCCGCCATGGAAGCGGGCGTGCTCGATCTTGAGGCAGCGATCCATCACGACGTCGAGACCAGCGTCGTTCGCGAGCTGTGCGGCTTGCGCGCTCCACAAGCCGAGCTGCACCCAGAACGCCTTCGCCCCGACGTCGACGACCTCCTCGGCGACGCCGGGCAGATCTGCTGGCCGGCGGAAGACGTCCACCAGATCGGGCACCAACGGCAGATCGGCGAGGCTCGGGTAGCACGGCTTGCCCAGAATCTCGTCGGCAACGGGGTTCACGAAGTACACGTCGAAATCGGTGCTCGAGCTGAGCAGGTAGGTGGCAACGAAGTTGGATGGGCGAGCCGGATTGGCCGAGACCCCCACCATCGCCACCGTGCTGGTGCGCTGGATGAGTGCCAGCCGCTCGGCTGCGCTGGGCTCGGCCCAGCCGTCGACAGGTTCGTGGACGATGGTCATGAGGGCACCGCTTTCGCAAGGGCTTGATCCAGATCCCAGACGATGTCGTCGAGGTCCTCGAGGCCGACCGAGAGCCGGATCATGTCGGCGCTCACGCCGCCCGCAGCCAACGCTTCGTCTGACAGCTGCTGGTGTGTCGTCGAGGCCGGATGGATGACGAGCGTGCGGGCATCCCCCACATTCGCGAGGTGGCTGATCATCTGGAGGGCCTCGATGAACTCGGCGCCGGCTTGCCGGCCGCCCTTGACGCCGAACGTGAAGATGGCGCCAGGCCCCTGGGGCATGTAGGTGCGTGCGAGCTCCCGGTAGGGCGACGATTCGAGGCCGGCATAGCTGATCCAGCTCACGGACGGATGGGCTTCCAGATGCTCGGCTACGGCCTGGGCGTTCGCGACGTGTTCGTCCATGCGTTGAGGAAGCGTCTCGAGGCCTTGCAGCAGCAGGAAGGCATTGAGCGGGGACATGGCGGCCCCGATGTCACGCAGCTGCTCGACGCGCAGCTTGGTGCAGAAGGCGTACTCGCCGAAGTTCTCCCAGAACCGCAGGTCGTTGTAGCTGGCGACGGGCTCGGTCATGTTCGGGAAACGCCCGCTGCCCCAGTCGAATCGGCCCGACTCGCTCACGACTCCGCCGATGGAGTTGCCGTGCCCACCGATGAACTTCGTCGCGGAGTGGATCACGATGTCCGCGCCGTGCTCAATGGGGCGGCACAGATACGGCGTGGCGAACGTCGAATCGACGACAAGCGGGAGCCCGTGAGCGTGCGCCACCTCGGCGATGCCGGCCAGATCGGGGATCGACCCGGACGGATTGCCGACGATCTCGGTGTAGCAGAACTTGGTGCGGTCGTCGATGGCGGCGGCATATGCGTCGACGCTGTCACCGTCGACAAAGCGGGCTTCGATGCCGAACCGGCCAAGGGTGACGTCGAACATCGTGTGCGTGCCGCCGTACAGCGCGGAGGACGTGACCAGGTTGTCGCCCGCTTCGCACAGCGCCGCCGCAGTGAGGAACTCAGCAGCCATTCCCGAGGCGGCTGCGACCGCTCCGATCGCGCCTTCGAGGCTTGCCACCCGCTCCTCGAACGCATTGACAGTGGGATTGGAGATGCGGGTGTAGATGGTTCCGTACTTCTGCAATGCGAACAGATCGGCCGCATCCGCCGCGTCCTCGAAGACGAAGCTCGTGGACTGGTACACCGGCACCGCACGAGCCCCAGTCGTGGCGTCGGGCCGACCGCCCGCGTGCAGTGCGCGGGTGCGGAAGCCGAACTGGTGATCGCTCATCGTGAGCAGCCTACGACGGGCGCCTGCTGCGTCGAGGTCGGCTGCTGCGCGAGCTGCACGAAGCGCCTCAGCCAGCCCGGCTCTCGACGTAGCGCCGAGCGCGTTCGAGTGCCTCCGCTGGGTTGACGCCGGCTACCCCGGCCATCCAGCAGGCAATGGGAGCCGCAATCCGCTCAGAGTCGTGCGCAGCCGCGCCCGCCAGATTCAGCAGCGCCTCGTTGGTGTCCTCATCTGGCGCGGGCGCACCGATCACCGCCGCAAAGCCCGCCAGCCACTCCTGCGCGGTCGTGGCTGGCGGTTCGGAACCCGTCTCGTCGCTCATCGCGACAGCGTACGTTTGGCTCGCCGTTTCGGCGCAGAAAATTCACGCTCTCCCGCCCCCCGCGGGATCGCTACGGTGCGAACCCGGCAGGTGCGACTCACAGCCGAAGGGACAGCCGATGAGTGACGACGCAGGCGTTTTCGGACCCGAGCTGTTCGAGTTTCTGGAGGAACTCGAGGCCAACAACAACCGGGAGTGGTTCAACGAGAACCGTGAGCGCTACGAGGAGGAGGTGCGCGAGCCTGCGTTCGACTTCATCCGTGCCATGGGCGCTCTGCTGGGCGAGATCTCGCCGCACATGACGGCGCGGGACACGAAGGTCGGCGGCTCGCTGATGCGGGTGTTCCGCGATACGCGCTTCTCTGCTGACAAGACGCCCTACAAGACCAACGTGGGCATCCAGTTCCGCCATGTGCGGGGCGGCGATGTGCACGCTCCCGGCTACTACGTGCACCTGTCCACAGAGAGCTGTTTTTTCGGCGCCGGCAGCTGGATGCCGGATCGCGACGCGCTGGCGGCCTACCGGATTGCCATCGACGAGCGCCCGAAGGCCTGGATCGGGGCTCGGGACACCTGTCAGACCGGCGGCTGGCGCATGGAAGGCGAGCGGCTCAAGCGCTCACCCCGTGATTGGTCCATCGATCACCCGATGATCGAGGATCTCAAGCGCAAGAGCTTCATCGCCGTGCGCGACTTCGACCACGACGTGGCACTCAAGCCGGAGTTTCCGTCGGTGATCACCGCATGGTGCAACGAGAGCCGCCCGCTGATGGCGTTCCTCTGCGGGGCCGTGGGGCTGGATTTCTGAGCGGGCCACGGCTTCGCCGTTCGGCTCAGCCTCTGAGCGGGATGATCTCCGGCGGCAGGTACGACTCCACCGGGGGCGGCTCGCCGTCGTAGCGTTCGATCTCGACGAGACACGTGTGCGCCGAGGGTCCCTGCGCCAGGCGGCTGGTTCCGACGTCGGCGGTCAGCGTGTTGGGGTTGCCCGCGCGGCAGGTGCCGTCGGGCCCCGGGTCGTACCAGGCGCCGGTCGACAGCTGAACCGCTTCAGGAATGACGGCGTCGTCGAGAACTGCGCCCGCCAGGCACGCGCCCCGGTCGTTGTAGAGCCGCACCACGTCGCCGTCGGAGATGCCGCGGGCCGCGGCGGTCGTTGGGTGCATGCGCGCCGGCTCGCGGCCCGCCACCTTCGTCGCCTGGCTCGGTGCGGCATGGTCGTACTGGCTGTGCAAGCGGGCTCGTGGCTGGTTCGAGACCAGGTGCAGCGGCCACCGGTTGCTGCGGGCACCGCCCAGCCGCTCGAACGGTTCCATCCAGGCCGGGTGGGGCGGGCAGTCGTCGTAGCCATAGCCGGCAATGGTGTCGCTCCACAGTTCGATCCGCCCGCTCGGGGTGCGCAACGGCTTGCCCTTGGGATCAGTGCGGAATCCTCCGAGATAGACCTGCGTGGGCTCCCCCATCAGCGCCTTGCCAGGGGCCATCGCGTAGCCCTCCGCGCGGAACGCCTCATAGGTCGGGGCCTGCGGATCGGCGGCACGGTGAATCTCGTAGATGACCTCGATCCACTCCTCGGCCGTGCGTCCCTCGGTGAACTGCTCCCCGAACCCCAGGCGCTCGGCCAAGCGAGCGAAGATCCAGTAGTCGTCGCGGGACTCCCCCACCGGTTCGGCCACCGCCGCCATGGCGATGAGCATCGTCTCCGCACCGCCGATGTCAGTGCGTTCGAGCGGCGTCGTTGCCGGCAGCACGATGTCGGCCCGGCGTGCGATTGGCGACCAGAACGGCTCTTGCACCACGACTGTCTCGGGTCGCTGCCACGCCCGCATCAGGCGGTTCAGGTCCTGATGGTGATGGAAGGGGTTCCCACCCGACCAGTACACGAGGCGGATGTCGGGGAAGCGGCCCCTGCGGCCGTCGAAGTCATACTGCTCGAGCGGCCGCTCCAGCATCTCGGTGATGCGTGAGACGGCGATGGTGGGAGGCCCCGGCTGGCGCATCGGCACCGGCAGGCCCGGAATGCGCGCCCGCGTCTGGCCCGCACCCGTGTTGCCTTGAGTGCCGAAGCTGAAGGCATATCCCCCGCCGGGCAGCCCCACCTGGCCGAGCACGCACGCCAGCGCGAGTGCCATCCAGTACGGCTGCTCGCCGTGGTGGGCCCGCTGGGTGGACAGGGAGAGGTTGACGAGCGTGCGCTTGGCGGCCATCTCGTGCGCCAGCGACACGATGTCACCGGCGTGCATGCCGGTCACCTCTGCCGCCCACTGTGCTGACTTGGGCGTGTCGTAGTCGACGGCGCTCGCCCACGGCGTCGGGCCGCGCCAGTGGCCACTGGCCGCGGCGAGGCCCTCGCCCAGAATGTGAGCGCGCAGTCGGTCCCAGCCGTGACAGTGGCTTGCCAGGAAATCCTCATCGGCGAGCCCGTCGGCGACGAGCGTGTGGATGATCCCCGACATCAGCGCGACGTCGGTGCCGGGCCGGATGGGGAGCCAGCGAGCGTCTGCCGATGTGTCGAAGTCGTCACGCAGCGGCCCGACGTTGACGAACTGCACCCCTGCCTTGGCGGCACGGGCGACCCAGTCGTTGTGGTGGTGCGGTCCCTGACCGCCGTAGGTCACATGACTGTTGCTGGCACGCATGCCGCCGAAGCACACGAACAGCTCCGTGTGCTCGCAGATCACCGACCACGAGGTCTGCCGTGCCAGCCCGGCGTGATAGCCGGTGCCGACCATGTAGGGGAAAATCGCCTCGGCAGCAGCCGACGAGTACGTGCCCTTCTGGTCGGTGCAGCCGCCGAAGAAGCGCATGAAGCGGTGCTGCTGGCTCGACGCCAGGCCGAATCGCCCTGCGGACCCCCACCCGTAGGAGCCGCCGAAGATCGATGAATTGCCGTGGTCGTCGCGCACCCGAGTCAGCTCGGCGGCCACCAGGTCGAGTGCAGTGTCCCAGTCGACCTCGACGAACGGATCGTCACCGCGCCGGTGAGTGGCCGTGCCCGGACCGCCGTCCAGCCAGGACTGCCGCACCGCCGGCCGCGTCACGCGGTTCTCTGCGAAGTGCCGCAGCGACTCCCCCAGGTGGGACGGCTCGGGGTCGGTGGGATGGCCGCGTACGGCCACGACCTCGCCGTCACGCGCGTCGACGAGGAACGACCCGAAGTGCGTGCCCATCGCCGTCGTGCGCACGCCAGGCGCCCTCGGACCGCCCAGCGTGCTCATGGGGCGGAGACCGAGACGTCGGAGATGGCGGGATCGGCTGCTTCGTCCGGTCCCGCCACATCGACTGCCCGCCGCTGCCACGCCTGCATCGTCAGTTCAAGGCTCTCGATGCGCTCGGGCAGGCCGAAGGTGGTGGTGTGCACCATCAGCTCCGCGGCACCGGTCTCGGCAGCGAGCTGCTCCAACCCGGCGACCGCCTCGTCGGGATCGCCGACCACGGAGTTGCTGGCCATGGCCGCAGCGCGCTCCCATTCGGGGTGAGCCTGAGCCTCCTCGGGCGAGTACAGCGGCCAGAAGCGGCCGGTGCGGATGCCCCAGCGTCGCAGCCGCCCCGGTGCCGACAGGTAGCGGGCACGCTGCGCGTCGTGTGCCACCACCGTCGCCACGCTCACGATGACATAGGGCTCATCGAGCACCGCCGAAGGCTGGAAGCGCTGCCGGTACAGCTCAACAGCTTGGGCCGTTCCGCCGCCGCCGAAGTGGTTCGCGAAGGCGAACGGCAGCCCGAGGTACCCAGCGAGCTGCGCCGAGTAGCCGCTGGAGCCCAGCAGCACCACCTGTGGCATCGACTCGGCCGCCGGCGTAGCGGCAAAATCGGCCCACGGACCGTCGGTGGTGCGCACATCGCCGAGGTAGCCCATCAGGTCGATGAGGTTGGATGGGAAGTCATCGACCTGCCAAGGATCAGCCACGGCCCCGTCCGCCCCAGTGGGCAAGCCGCCCGATCGCACGGCCGCAGCACTGAGCCTGTCACTGCCCGGCGCCCGGCCGATGCCGAGGTCGATGCGGCCCGGGTGCAGCGCCTCGAGCATGGCGAACTGCTCAGCGATGACCGCTGGGCTGTGATTGGGCAGCATCACCCCGCCCGAGCCCAGCTTGATCTGGGTGGTCTGCGCAGCCAGGTGCGCGATCAGCACGGCCGGAGACGTGCTCGCCACCGTGTCCATGTTGTGATGCTCAGCTACCCAGAACCGCAGGTACCCCATCCGGTCTGCAGCCTGGGCAAGCTCGGTGGTCTCGGCCAGCGCCTGCGCGCTGGTCCCCCCGTGGGTCACCGTCGCCAGATCCAGGACGCCCAGCGGCAGCACCTGCTCCGAAGTCACCCCGTCAGGCTAAAGAGCCGCGCTGGCAGGTGCCCCCGCAGCAATGGCTGTGCAGTGATCCGTCAGCCCAGTGCGCCGGCTGCGGCGGCTTCGGCGATCTCGTCGTCGGTGAGGCCCAGTTCGCCGCTGAGCACGTCGTAGGTGTGCTGTCCGATCATGGGCGCAGCGAACCTCGGTCCGTGGTCGTACCCAGCGATCTGGTACTGGTGGCCCGAGTAGGGCACGGTCCCCATCCGGGGGTGCTCCAGCCAGCGGTGGAAGCCGCGGTGCGCATATTGCGGGTCGGCGAGCAGGTCGCTGCTGCGCTGCACCATGCCTGCTGCGATCCCGGCGTCGAGCAGCTGCCGTTCCAGCGTGGCTGCATCCTGATCGACGGTCCACGCCGCGATCTCGTCGTCGATCGCATCGTGGGCTGCGAGGCGCCCTTCGACTGTCGACAACTCGGGCGCGAGGGCCCACTGCGGAGCATCCATGAACTTCACCAGCGCTGCCCATTGCTCGTCGTCGGCGATGGTGATGGCGCACCACCGGTCCTCCCCCTCACACGGGTACACCCCCTGCGGGGCCACCTCGGGGTCGCGGTTGCCCATGCGGGTGGCCACGGTGCCGCTTTCTCCGTAGTCCGCCAGCTCGGGAGCCAGGAACTGCAATCCGCACTCGAGCTGCGCTGCTTCGATGACGCAGCCCTCGCCGGTCCGGCGACGGCGATCCAGCGCCGCCAGCAGTGTGGCGGTGATGATGCGCGGGGAGATGGTGTCCGTGTAGGCGAGGTAGGGGCCATCGGGCGGCAGATCGGGCCAGCCCACGACCGGGTAGAAGCCCGCGATGGCAGCAGCGTGATAGCCGAATCCGCCGAGCGCCGACAGCGGACCGCCGCTGGCCAGCAGCGACGTGTGCACCACGATGGCTTTCGGGTTCAGCTCGGCGATCAGTTCATCGCTGGCGATGGTGCGAGCGAAGGTGCCCGGTGTCCAGGCTTCCACCACCACATCGGCCCACGCGATCATCCGACGGGCGATCTCGACACCCGCGGGAGTCTTGAGGTCGATATCGATGCTGAGCTTGGACGTGTTGAACGTGCCGAAGAAGTGGGCCATGTCGACATCGATGACATCGTCCTTGAACGGCGGGTTCGCACGCAGCCCGTCGAGTCGCGAGCTGGATTCGATCCGCACCACGGTCGCGCCGTGATCGGCGAGCGCCTTCGCCGTGATAGGCCCCACGCCGATCCAGCTGAAGTCCGCTACGCGGAGTCCGGCGAAGGGCAGATCAGCATCGCCCACCCCCCACACTGTCGGTTGAGCGGGCGACGGGTCCGCAAGCTCGGCATCTGCGGCGATATCGGCACTGATTTCAGCGAGTTGCGCCCTGATCTCGGCGCCGTGCTCGTCGAGGCGCGGCGGCTGCCGCTTCGTGCCGATGCGGATTCCGTCGATGGTCGCAGGGCCACCGGGGAGCTCGACGCCTGCCGCATCCCCGCCGTGCACCGGCCGCCAGAAATCGCGCACGCGCAAGTGCTCCAGCCCGACAAGGTCGGCCACGGTGTGAACTGGCGCAATCGTCTCCTTCAGCACCATCGAACGCTGCAGGAGGTCGGCGTTGGTGTGCCGTTCGCACAGACCCACCATCGCCCCGTACAGCTCGTCGAACGTCCGGCTGATCGGTTCGCCGGCGGCGCCGCGCATGTCGTAGGTGCTCCAGTCCTCGGCACGCCAGCTCTCGTCTGCAAGGCCCTCCTCGATGTACCAGTCGAGCAGCCGACCCGTTGCCACGCCCCGGGCCACAGCGATCGCCCAGCCGTCCTGGGTGCGGTAGCGCATCTGCAGCGGCACGGCCAGCTGCGCGACCGTGCCCGAGCGCTTGAAGTCGCGCCCGCAGATAGCGTGGGTCTCCATGGCATTGAGGAGCGTCCAGGTCATCGCCGCCTGAGCCGACACGCCGACGTGCTGCGATGAGCCGGTGACGCACATGCGCGCATGGGCCATCAACCCTGCCGCCGCGGCTTCCGCGCCCGCATGACGCCAGGCCTGAGCGATCGAGATCTTCACGGGCGCCCGCTCGAAGACGCCCTGCATGTTCGCCGGACCGCCCAGTGCCGCCAGCGACAGTTCCGAGGCGGGATCGGCGCTGCGGGGCCCGTCGAGACCGAACGGCGTGACCTGCACGTGAACGATCCGCTGGTTCAGCGCCCCGAGATCATCGTGGCTGTACCCGGCTGCAGCCAGGTTTCCCACCACACCCGACTCGTAGACGAAGTCGCCGAGCTTGACCAGGCCCTCGAACTCCGTCCGGTGGTCGGGGTCGTCCAGATCCAACACGATGGAGCGCTTGTTGGAGTTGTACGCGCAGAACTGCCAGCTGCGCAGGTCGCCCGTAGGCCCCTGCTGCGGCCTCCGCGGCAGTGCCGCGCGGCCCTCAGTACCGCCGGGCGGCTCGACCTTGATCACATCGGCGCCGAGCTCGCCCAGCAGCCACGGTCCGAATTCGCCGCGGTGATCGGTGAGGTCCAGGACGGTCATGCCCGCAAGCGGCGCCGACGCCGTGTCCTGGCTGGCTTCGGGTGACGTCATGTGGGTCCCTGAACTCACGCTCATGATGTGTCTGGTGCTGCGCCGGAACGAGTCCTGCGCGGTGCGGGCCGGTACGACGATACGCAGGCGCTCGCTGTTGCGCGGCGGTTAGCTTGCCCGGATGGCCGACAGCCCGTCGCCGTGGCGGCACCCGCCTCCCCCCGAGCTGAGTGACGAACTGCTGGCGCGGGTTCGCGCCGGAGGAGAGCACAGCGACGCCGAGCGCAACCCCAACCCTGAGATCATCGCCGAGATGGGGCGCCTCGGCCTCATGCGACTGCTGGTGCCTTCCGAGCTCGGCGGCGGCGGGCGCCACCCCGCTGAGTTCATCGAGTTCAGCCGTCGGGTTGCCTACGAGCACCCATCCACGGGCTGGGTGGCCATGACCTGCAATGAGGAAGCGGAGATCTTTGCCGCCTACCTCGATCCCGCCACGGTGACAGGGTTCTATGCGACCAACCCAGGTGCAGTCATCGCCGGATCCGGGGTGCCCAAGGGGGTGGCACGGCCGGGCGACGGCGGCTGGATCGTGGACGGCCGCTGGTCGTTCGTGAGCGGCTGCACTGCGGCCGACTGGTGGATCCTGGCCAACATCGTCGACGGCACCCGGCCCAGGCAGCTGTGCTTCGTGCTCATTCCGGCCGATGCGGCCTTGATCGACGACACCTGGCACACCGTGGGCCTGCGGGGAACCGGCAGCCACGACGTCGTGCTGAAGGAGCGCTTCGTGCCCGACGAGCGGGCCTCGGTCGTCGAGAATTTCTCGCTGCCCAAGCCGAACGAGCACCCCTATTACCGCCTGCCGTCGGGGTTGAGATTCCCCTTCCCCAAGACTGGCGTGGCATCGGGCGTCGCCGACCGGGCGATCGACGAATTCGCAGCGCTGGCTGCCGCCAAGACCCCGCTGTACAACCGCTCGGCGCTGGCCAGTCGGCCCGACGCCCAGGCAGCCATGGCCCGCGCCACCGCACTCGCCGGTGCCGGTCGAGCTTTCGTTGCCGAAGTGCTGTCGGAGATCTGGGAAACCGCCTCAGCCTGCGGCGACGTGTCGCCAGCACAGCATGCGCGTGCGCGCTTGGCGTGCTCGTGGAGCGTGCAGAACTGCATCGTTGCGGTGGAAACGCTGGTGACCGCCACCGGCAGCAGCGCCAACTACACCTCGTCGCCGCTCGGCGGCTTGTTGAACGACGTGAGGGCCGTCGCCGGCCACTTCATGGTGGGCAGCTACCAGATGGACACCGCCGGCCGCGTACTGATTGGCCTCGACTCAGACGACCCCAACTTCTGAGCAGGCCGCGCGCCGGCGCGCCCCGTACGATCTCCGGCGACGGAAACGCCCCGGCTGAGGGACACCGCCCGCAGATGAGACAGTTCGAGAGCCGCATCGATACCGCCGGCAGCGAGTTCGAAAAGAACGCGGCTGCCTATGCCGACCTGCTCGCGACGCTGCGGGATCGGCAGCAGTTCGCCATTTCGGGCGGCGCGGGCCGCGAGCGCTCCATCGAGCGCCACCACGGCCGCGGCAAGATCCTGCCGCGCGACCGCATCGATCTGGTGTGCGACGCCGACACGCCGTTCATGGAGCTGTCCACGCTGGCCGGCTGGGACATGTACGACAACAGTGCTCCCGGCGCCGGCATCGTCACCGGCATCGGCGTGGTCCATGGCGTGCCGTGGATGTTCATCGCCAACGACGCCACGGTGAAGGGCGGCTCGCTGCTGCCGATCAGCATCAAGAAGCACGTGCGAGCGCAGGACATCGCTGCCGAGAACGGCCTCGGCGTGATCTACCTGGTCGACTCTGGCGGGGCATTCCTGCCATTGCAGGACGACATCTTCCCCGACAAGGACCATTTCGGCGGCAGCTTCTACCGCCAGGCCCGACTGTCCGCCCAAGGCCTGCCGCAAATCTCGGTGGTGCTGGGCGGCTGCACCGCCGGCGGGGCCTACGTGCCCGCGCTGAGCGACGAGGTGATCATGGTGTCGGGCATCGGCCGCATCTACCTCGGCGGCCCACCCATCGTGAAGGCTGCCTTGGGCGAGATCATTGAGCCCGACGACCTGGGCGGGGCGGCGCTGCACACGCGCATCTCCGGCGTGTCCGACTACATGGCGCCCGACGAGCGATCCGCCTACGGCAAGCTGCGCGAGCTGTGCGCGGCTGCCAACCAGCGAACTGTCGATCATCGTGAGAACTGGCTGTCGTGGACGGAGCCGGAAGCCCCCCACTTCGACCCGGCGGAGATCTACGGCGTGATCTCCGCCGACGACCGCATCGGCTTCGATGCCCGCGAGATCATCGCCCGGCTCGTCGACGGCTCCCGCTACGGCGAGTTCAAGCCCGAATGGGGCGAGCACATCACGTGCGGCTTCGCCCGTATCTGGGGCTTCCAGGTGGGCATCATCGCCAACAACGGGATCATTTTCTCCTCCGACGCTCTGAAGGCCACGCACTTCATCGAGCTCTGCGAGCAACGCCGGGTTCCCCTGCTGTTCCTGCAGAACACGACGGGCTACATGGTGGGCAGCGATTCTGAAGCGGCGGGCATCGCCAAGCACGGGGCGAAGATGGTCTCTGCCGTGGCCAACGCCACCGTGCCCCGCTACACAGTGCTCATCGGCGGCTCCTACGGCGCCGGCAACTACGGCATGTGCGGGCGGGGCTTCAACCCCAGATTCCTGTTCGCCTGGCCGAACAGCCGCATCGCCACCATGTCGGCCGAGACTGCCCAGACAGTGCTGGTGGACATCCGGCTGGCCGGCATGCGCGGCACCGAGACCACCGAGGAGGAGATAGCCGCCATGCGAGCCGAGGTGGCCGACCAGTACGAGCGCCAGAGCGATCCCTACTACGCCAGCGCCCGCCTGTGGGATGACGGGCTCATCGACCCCGTCGACACCCGTAACACGCTCGGTCTGTGCCTCGCGCTGACGGCACGCCAGGATGCCCCGGCTCCCGGCAACGGCATCGTCTACCGGATGTAGCCGGCCTGCATCGGCACGAGGATCAATGACGTGAAGCTGCTGGTAGCCAACCGCGGAGAGATCGCGAGCCGGGTCTTCGCCACCGCCCGTCGGCTGGGTTGGCGCACGGTGGCCGTATGGGCCGAGCCGGACCGGG
>JAJEBN010000102.1 GCA_022822525.1 Acidimicrobiia bacterium
ACCGGTCCAACCTGACCGGCAAGACCAACGGCTGGAAAGCCATCCTGAACACACTGACCGTCCACTACGGCGACCGGATCGCCGACCACATCCGATGAAAACCATCACGGCCGGTTACACAGAAATTCGGACAGTCCCGAGGGTGGCCGTGCAGGCCGGGGTCCCACGACTCGTGCTCGACAACTGTGCCGTCGCTGCTGTGGGTCCGTCGCCTGATCGTGATGCGCAGGTCTGGTTCGCAGATCAGCCGCACCTCTTGGTCGCCGGCGAAGTGAGTGTGCTTGTACAGCACCGACGAGTGCATATCGGCGTGCCCGGCTTCGCAGACCACCACGAGCGGCGACTGGGTGTACTGGACTCTGTGCAGCCGCGCGTAACGCGGATAGGTGAAGCAGTCGCTCATCCGATGCGCGTTGGTCTGGATCACCACACTGTCAGGGCTGCGGGTGTACTCGTCCCACATGTGAGCGTTCTCGTGCTCTGCCTCATGCCAGCAGCTGATCAGGAAATGCCCGAGGGCATGCTGATGGATCATCCGCATGGAGCCATACACCGCCGGGTTGGCGGCGGCGTACTGAACGAACTCGCCCTCGCCGTGGTCCAGCTCCGCTGCCGTCGACAGCCACAGCGTGCTGCTTTCCACCAGGTGCTCGTACTTCCACCAGTCCACGTAACGCCACAGTCCGCCGAGGTCGCTGTTTGTGTCCGCAGGAAGATGCAGCAGCGGCTCGGTGAGGGCTTCGACCGCAGTTTTTTGCTTCCGGGGCTGCAGTTGGTCGCTTGTCATCGGCACGACCACGTCGCGCGCCCGGTACGGCGTGTTCATTCGCACCAACCCTCTCCTGCGACCGACAACGAGGACCCCATTGTGGCGAGCGTCGCCGAGGTCTGGTGGCGCTGTATCAGCACCGCACCGCTGTCACCCACCGCCCCGTTGCCGCACTGTGAGCATGCTGTTCCGATGTCGATCGGGAAGTGCTCGCAACGCATGCACCGAGCCCTCCGCCAGCAGATGCCCGCACTCCGCAGCCGCGTCCAACAACACTCGATCCTGCCCAGCGGTTCCCTGCATGCCAGCATCATCCCGCGCACACCCAGCCGACGCGCAGCAATTCCACCGAGTAAATCAACAGTCTCCTAGAGGATTTAGCTTGACGCGGGCTCGTCATCTGCCTTGCATTCGAGCTCTTCCAAGTGGTCAATCGCCATTACCAACATGTCGTTCGCCATGCCGTTGATGGCTTCGCCGCCCTCGTCGGCTGAGGCCATAGCGACGTGGATGGAGAACTGCATCACGCTTCCCCAGCCGTAGCAGTGCGGATGCCCGCCTGGGTATTCCTGCTCGGCGCTGCCCGTGCATCCTGCGAGCAGGATCGCCAACACTGCCAGCAGCCGCTGCACACCTCATACGGTAGGGGACATGAAGCAGTACGGGTCTAAGGTGCAGACATGAAGCTGATGCTCGATCCCGACCGTGACCAAGCTGTCGTGGACATAGAGGTTGGTAGCAGGGTGATGGGTTGAGCTTTCTGTGCGAGCGTGGTGTCGGAGGCCAACTCCACGCGCACACCGAGCGACGCGGTCGTCGCTGCTGCCTTTGACGACACCGCTGTTCCTGCATGTGGGACATCTGATCCAAGCTCGCCGGAGTGGAGAGGGTCCCGCTCGCAGAGCGGACTGCGCAGCCAAATGTGGAGTACCCCCCGTTTCAAATGTGGAGCCCCCATTTGACTGCTCCGTGGGGCGAGCAAAGCCGCAGGTCAGGGCACGAAAAGCTGACTCGCGAACAAGCCACGCCGGGCATCTTGGCGGCGAGGCTGCTGATCTGTAGGCGCTCCATCGGCTGGGTTCCGCCGCGGGTGCCCAGTTTGAGCAGCACGCCGTCGCGGATTCCGTGCGCGCGAGCGCCGCCGGGTGCTCGTGAACCAGCGATCTGGTGGGGTTCATGGGAGTTCGGCGAGTTCACGGCCCGCGGCCGTCACGTGATCCCAGTGCAGTCGCGCGAGCCGGTGGGGCTCCTTGGCGACCGCGGCGGAAAGCTCGCTGACCCGGACCCGGTTCGCTCGCGCGAGTTCGGCAGTCCTGGATGCCAGCTCGTCCCATCCGTGCGCCATCGCCGCGGGCCCCGCGCGCAGCACCTCCAGCACAGCGAATTCCCACGGCGTCATCGAACGGATCAGACGGCGAATGGGACGCTCGGTGAATCGCAGCCCGGGCACGGCCGTTGGCACCGGTCCCGGCACAGCCACCCACGTCGTCGACGGCATCTGTGTGGTGAGTCCCAGCGCGTGAGCGGCCGCGATGCCGGCCAGACCTGAGCCGGGACCGCCGATCTCGAGAGCGATCTCCGCGATCTGGGCGGCGACACGCCGAACGGTGTCGAGACGCCCTTCCAGCACAGCCCTTTGCGGACGCGCCGGAGCTGTCCGCTGAGCGCGAGCCACGGGATCGCCGACTCGACGGCCCTGCGCGGCGCTTCGATGTCGCGAACTGCCAGGAAGGAGCGTTCTGGCGGGCTGGTGGCGCGTTGCGTCACCGAAACTGCGACCGAGTCCTTCGTGCGAGAAAGTCCTAATGAGTTCCTCGCAGAACGGCAATCCAGGAACTACGCAGCCTGACACCTCCGCGGGTCGCGCATCGGCCCTGCATGGCCAGCGTCGACGAAGACTCGCCAGCGGCCAGACCATCGACAACCTGCCTAAGTCATGGTGCCACTCAGAGTGAGTCCTCATGCACCCGTTCGTACGCTTGCCCGTTCAGAGGGCATCCCTTTTGTCCTCGAACGTTGTCATGCGGGCCGCGTCCGCGGACCCTGACACCTTGGACATGCCGACAAGCCGTTCGGCCCGAGAGGCGGGCGTCGACGCGGGTGCATGGAGAACGAACCTCCGAGGTTGCGGTCGGGCCATCACCGCGCTCGCGCTGGAGGCTCAGATAATCACGCTGCTGCCAACCTCTATGTCCGCGACACCGAGTGGCGTGCGGCCGTGAGCCCGGCAGTCGGATCGCTGTCGGCGTCGTAGGCTCGCCGGCCGTCGGTTCGGGATTGGGGTGAGACGGAATGGATCAGAAGTTCACGAGCAATGAGGAGCCGTTGTCTGATCTGCTGCGCAAGGCGGCGGCCGGGTTGCTGCAGCTCCCTGACTTTCAGCGTGGCTGGGTGTGGGACGACGCCCACATTGCGAGCCTGCTTGCCTCGATTTCGCATTCGTATCCGATCGGTGCGGTGATGACGCTGCGCACGGGCAATCCAGAGGTGAAGTTTCGGCCTCGGCTGATCGAGGGCGTGAGTCTTGATCGGCCCCAGGAGCCGGAGTTCATGTTGCTTGACGGGCAGCAGCGTATGACTTCGCTGTACTTGGCCCTGCATTCGTCGGACCCCGTGCCGACTCGGGACTCGCGAGGCCGCGACACGCTGCGTCACTACTACGCGAACATCGATGCCTGCATCGACCCATTCGCTGACCGCGAGGACGACGGCATCGTCAGTGTGCCTGAGGATCGGCGGATCACCTCCGACTTCGGACGACAGGTCGAACTGGACCTCTCAACCAGAGAAGCCGAGATAGCCGCCGGCCACTTCCCGCTCGACATCGTCCTCGACGGCAGCGAGACCATGGACTGGCAGATGGCCTTCCTCAGCGACGGCCCGGGCGAATACGAAGAGCGGATGGACAAGTGGAAGCGATTCGCTGAAGCTGTAGTGAAGCCGTTCACCTCGTATCACGTGCCGGCGATCGAACTCGCCAAGACAACACCCAAGGAAGCCGTCTGTCAGGTCTTCGAGAAAGTCAACACCGGCGGAGTGTCCCTCACGGTGTTCGAGCTGCTCACCGCCACATTTGCTGCTGACAACTTCAACCTGCGCGACGACTGGAACACCAGAAAGTCCAAATTCGACGACCATCCCGTCCTTGCGCGGTTCGAGGCCACCGACTTCCTTCAGATCGTGACCCTGCTCGCGACATTCGACGCGCGAGGCTCTCACGTCGCTGGCGGGCACGAGAGCGATCGAGCACCTGCCGTCTCGTGCAAGCGCAAAGACGTGCTTCGCCTCACCTTGGCCGACTACCAGAAGTGGGCAGACGTCGCGATGAACGCGACATTGCGGGCGGTTCCCTTCCTGCACTCCGAGCACATCTTTGCGGCGTGGGATCTGCCGTACACGACCCAGCTGGTGCCTCTGTCGTCGATCCTCGCCGTGCTCGGCCCTGAGGCCGAGGGTCTCGGTCTAGCTCAGCGGCTGCGGCAGTGGTACTGGTGCGGAGTGTTCGGCGAGATGTACGGAGCCGCCGCTGAGACTCGATTCGCCAATGACCTACAGGATGTCGTGGAATGGACTCGGCACAGCGGTCCGACGCCCCGGACGATCGCGGCATCCCAGTTTCAAGCGACGCGGCTGCTGACGCTGAGGACACGCAACAGCGCCGCCTACAAGGGGCTGTACGCGCTGCAAATGCAGCGCGGCGGTCGGGACTTCCGAACCGGCAAGCACATTGACGTCCATGCGTACTTCGACGACAACATCGACATCCACCACATCTTTCCGAAGAAGTGGTGCGCAGACAACGGCATCGACAGCGGCGTTGCGGACAGCGTCGTCAACAAGACAGCGATCGACGCCCGGACGAACAAGATCATCGGCGGCGATGCTCCAAGTCGGTATCTCGCACGACTGCAGGAGAGCGACGCGATCGACCCGGCCGAACTCGATGCCATTGTCGAGTCGCACGGGATCGGCCCGCTGACGCTGCGGCGCGATGACTTTGCTGCCTTCTTCAATCAGCGCTTCGAACACCTCGTGGCCCAGATCGAGGAAGCGATGGGCAAACCCGCGAACCGTTCCGCAGAAGGCGACGAGAGCCCCTTCGTGCCGGACGACGACCGTCTCGGCTGAACAGCAACTGCTGTCCGGCAGCCAAGCGTTGAGCGCGGCGCCAGCCGCATGCCCATCGGCTGCCTCGGCACGCCGAGTGCAGAGCTTCGGGAGTGCTTCTTGTTGCCACTGAGCTTCGGTCAAGTTCCCCTCGCCATGCGAGCATTGCGTTCATAGCTGACCACCAAACAGAGCGGATCAACCGCTGGAACTTCGTCATCGACCGCTACTGCACGGAATCCACGATCAAGAGCGGCAAGAGGAAGGAGTTGGTCCGAGCCTGGGTGCGCTTCTGCGTCGTCAACGATCTTGATCCAACATGGGCGAACCCACGGCAGATTGATGAGTTCTTCCGGTGGTACCAGCAGTACCGAGGCAAATCGAATCCCTACGCCGACAGCACTCAGCAGAACTACAGCGTGACGATCCGGGACTGGCTGTGGTGGTGGAGGGGCTTGAGATAGCCGTCGCTTCAGCTACGGGCCGAGATCGCTCTTGTTGCTGGGCTGAGTGCTCAGTGTCTCGGAGGGTTCGTCTCCGTGTTGCTTGCCGAGGGATCGGACCCGCTCGGCTGTTTCGACGAGTTTGCGCGTATCGATCGTGTTGACCCATCGGCGGCTCATTACCTCAATCGTCGAGACGGTGACGACGAGCGCCTTAAGAACGGGGGTCAGCTTCTTTCCGACGGTCATGCTGACCCGCAACAGCATGTTGGGACGCAGCTCCCCTTGGGCGTCCAGGCTTCGGAGCAGCATGTACGGCTCGCTGTGTGAGCACTCTGGGGATGTCGCGGTCGATGCTCAGCGAAAGTCGCGGTGGGGTCTGGGGTGCTGGCTTGGTGGGGTGAGGTTAGCGGGTGCTCGGTTGGGTGGGCTGGGTGGTGGCGATCTGGAGGCTGTCGTGTTCGCGTAGGCGCCAGCTGGGTCCTTTGATGTTGAACACGATGGCGTTGTGCATGAGTCGGTCCAGGATGGCTGCGGCGATGACGGGGTCGCCGAAGATGTCGCCCCAGTCGGGCAGTCCTCGGTTGGTGGTGACGATGGTGGGGTGGCCTTTTTGGTAGCGGGTGTTGACGACCTCGAAGAACCAGGCGGCTTCGGCTTGGGTCTTGTGCCGGATGAGGCCGACGTCGTCGATGACGAGCACTGTTGGGGCGGTGTAGGCCTTGATCTTGGTGGAGGCGTTGCCGTCGTGGTCGGCTCGCAGGAGGGTCTTGACCATGGCGTCGGCGGTGCTGAAGTAGCCGCGGTAGCCGGCTTCGACGGCGGCTGTGGCCAAGGCGACGGCGAGGTGGGTCTTGCCGCAGCCGGGCTGGCCCAGGAACAGGACCGGTCGTTGCTCGTCGATGAAGCGCAGGGTGGCGAGGTCGGCGACGAGCTTGGGGTCGATCGAGGGCTGGAAGTCGAAGTCGAAGTCCTCGATGCGGCGGTGGAACGGGAAGCGGGCGTAGCGCATGCGCGCGGCGAGGCGCCGGTCGCGGTCGGCTGAGGCTTGGATGGCGACGAGCCGGGCCAGGAACTCGATGTGGGTCCAGTCCTCGGCGCGGGCTTGGTCGGCGAGGCCGGCGAACGAGCCGGCGGCGGCGTCGAGCTTGAGGTAGCCGAGGTCGGACTTGATCTGCTCATAGAGACTGCTCACTGGTGGGCCTCTGGGTGTTCGTCGACGACGAGGGGGTAGCGCTGGGCGAGGTCGACGGGGTCGACCTCGAAGCCGTCGCCGATGTCGAGCTGGCAGGCGGGCTCGGGGCTCGTGGTGATCAGCCGCAGCACCGGCCGGGCGGGCCGGTCGGCCATGGCTGCGGTCTGTGCTGCGTGGCGATGCGCGGGGTCCCAGACCTCGACGTGGCGGCCGGCGACAAGGGTGTGGGCGGCCACGAGGCGGCCGGCCCAGCGCACCTCGACGACATTTGAGTCCACGCCTCGGCGGATCTCGACGCGCTGGCCCAGGGTCTGGGGCGGCACTGAGTAGCGGGCGCCGTCGATGGACACGAACGGCACGATGTTGTGCACGCGGCGGGACTCGACGTAGTCGGTGTCGAACCGGTCCGCCGGCAGCGGCGACAACAACGGCAGCTCGATCACGGCCCGATCGGCGGGGCGGGCGCCGGTCGTTCTCGATTCGACGGCGTGCACGTTCGCGTCCAGCCAGACCGCCGCTCGATGGTTGAGCTCGTCAAGCGAGGCGGGGATGCCCTGGGCCTCGATCTCGGGCAGAAACGTTTGGCGGAGCTGGCCGAACGGCCGCTCGACCTTGCCCTTGCGCTTCGCGTCCCCGGCCTTGCACGGGGTGATCTTGGTGCCGTGATGCGCAGCGAACGCGACCGTCGGCGGATGCAGCACGAACCGGCGCCCCTGCGCCGACCCCAGCGCTCCCATCCGATCGGTGCGGCACGCTGCGGGGACCCCGCCGACGGTCTCGAAGAACCGGACCATGCCCTCAAAGGTGTGCTCACGGTCCTCGCTCGTGGTGAACCACCAGACCCGCTGCCGGGACCAGCACATGATCATCCCGAAACACCGCAACGGCCCGCTCCAGCCCCACCGGCGCGCCCAATCATCGAGATGGCAGAAATCGAACTGGGCCTCCTCGCCCGGGTCGGTGTGAATCGGCACCGACACCCGATCCGCAGCCCGGAACCGAGGCCCCCGGATCCGGCGCAGCTCCCGAGTCACCGTCGAATAGCCCCCCGAGAAGCCCTCAGCCGCCAAACAGCGGAACACGCTGACCCCCAACAAGCGAGGATGATCACCGATCAGCCCCCGCACCCTCTCGGACCAAAAGGCGTTCATCACCTTCGCCTCATCAGGCACCGGCCGCCTCGCCGACGGCGGCCCCTGCTTCAACCTCCTCGAGATCGTCGCCGGATGCCAACCGGTCTCCGCCGCGATCTCCTCCAGCGTCCAACCCTGCTCGCGCAGGCTCTTGATATCCACGTAGCTCTCCTGGTTCATCATGGGGAGCGACTCCTCCAGCGCAGTCGATGCTTGGTCGCTCGACACGCTGGAGGAGTCACCGCCGCCCAAAGCGGA
>JAJEBN010000073.1 GCA_022822525.1 Acidimicrobiia bacterium
CCGGCGACGATCCCCGGCCCCGACGCACAACCCGCTGCAACGACCGGCCCTCCTGCGGAGTCAGCCGACGAACACGAACACGCTCAGCCATCCCCCCACCACACCACAAACCGCGCGAACGTTTGCGGACACCCCACTAGCGCAGGCCACGGCTTGGCCCGGTGCGTCCCGGCAGAGCTTGCTTCGCTCGCAAACCGCTCGGTCCCAGAGCTCAGCCCCGGGGCTCGGTGCTCGCGTCACCTTGGGCGGCTGTGCCCGTCGGGGCTAGGTTCGGGCCGTCATGAACCAGTCGGTGAACCCTCGCAACCGTGACTCCGCGGCGGTCCACGGGGCGCTGTCGGGGTTGCGTGTCGTGGACCTGACCGGAGACTCGGGCCGGTTCGCGACGAAGCTGCTGACCGAGCTCGGCGCAGACGTGGTGCGGGTCGGCACGGGATCGTCGGGCCTGCCGCTGGCCGACCCGGCTTTGTCAGCGCTGGGCGGCGTCGCCGACTGGTGGTACGACGGCGGCAAGCGCCGATGCCGCGTGGACCTGGGCACCGCTGAAGGCCAAGACGCCTACCGCCGGCTGGCTGTGGCGGCCGACGTGGTCGTGGAGACCGAGCGCCCCGGCCGGCTGGCCGACGCGGGCATCGACTATCCCGACATCAACGCCGACAACCCGGCGCTGGTGCAGGTGTCGATCACGCCGTTCGGGCGCACGGGACCACGGGCGCAATGGCTCGGCTCGGACCTCGTGGCCGCTGCGATGGGCGGGGTGATGGCGTTGACGGGCCTCGCCGACCGCCCGCTCAACGTGTGGGGCCGCCAGGCGTACAACTACGCGGGCTTCGTGGCGGCCACCTCGGGCGTTGCAGCGGCATTGTCGGCAGGCTCGACGGGCCGGGGGGCGCACCTCGACCTGTCCATCCACGAGACGGTCACCGGTTCGATCGAGAACCTGTTCATGCAGTACTTCTTCGACGACCTGCTGCCGCTGCCCAAAGTGGCCCCGCGCCAGGGCGCCCTGCACTGGCTGCGTGCCTACGACCTGGCCGAATGCGTGGGCGGCAGCGGCGGCTACGTCATGATCACGCCGACCCCGACGCCCGACCTGTTGCTGGAGTGGATGGTCGCCACGGGATCCGACGAGGTCGACAAGTGGATCGGCATCGACCCCGGCGAGCTGCTGCTCAACGTCGATGAGGTCATGGACGCGGTCCGGCGGTGGATCCGGCCCCAGGATGCGCGCGAGGTCTGGTGGGAAGCGCAGGAGCGGCACGTGGCCTTCGGCGGGGTGCTCGATATCGCCGAGGTCTGCGCGAACCCGCAGTTCGCGCACCGTGAGTTCTTCGCCGACGTCAATCCGCCGGACAGCGCCGCTGCGAACGGTTCGCTGGCGTCGTCCGGCACATCCGCCGCAGGCACCGCCGCGCGCACCACGCGTTCAGCTTCGGTCGACGCTCATGGCGACGCAGCGCCGGCGAGCACGACCGGCTCGGTGACGATGCCGAGCCGGCTGGTTCGCTGGAGCGATGCCGGCCGGTCGGGGGCGGTCGCACCGAGTCCGCCCGCGGGCGTTGACACGCCACTCGACGAGGTGCTCGCGTCGTGGGCGGCGCCGCCCGCCGAGGCTCGCAATGACGACTCAGACGGCGACCGGCGCCCGCTGGACGGCATCCGTGTGGCCGACTTCACCTGGGTGCTGGCCGGTCCGTCGGCCACGAAGCTGCTTGGCGATCTGGGCGCGGATGTGATCCGCATCCAGAGCGAGGAGCGCTCCACCATCGTCAACTCGCCCGACTTCCCCTACTACTTCGTGTGGAACCGTTCCAAGCGCAGCGCCACGCTCGACATGAAGCATCCCGACGCCCTGGCGGCGGCCCGGCGGCTGATCGAGACCTGCGATGTGCTGATCGAGAACTACAGCGCCGGGGTGCTCGATTCGTGGGGTCTCGACTGGGAGACCGTGCACGAGTGGAACCCGCGCCTGGTGTACGTGACGATGTCGGGCTGCGGCCATGACGGCCCGTGGCGGCATGTCATCTCGTACGCACCGACCGTGCATGCCGTGAGCGGCATCACTCACCTGACCAACTTCGCTGACCGCGGCGACGTGGGCCCGGGCTTCTCGCTCAACGATCACCTGGCCGGCTTCGCCGCGGCGGTCTCGACCGTGGGTGCGCTGTACGCCCGCGAGCGCACCGGCGAGGGGCAGCGCATCGATATGGCCCAGCTCGAGGTGGGCACCTACGCGATCGGCGCCGCGATCGTTCGGCAGTCGGCGGGAGCGTCAGCGCCGCGGCCCGAGGGCAACCGCGACGGCATTGCCGACCATGTGCCCAACGAGGTGTACGCGACGGAAGACGGCTTCGTGGCGGTGACCGTGGCCGAGCCGGCGCAGTGGCTGGGGCTGGTCGGCCTGCTCGCCGATCCCCGGCTCGACGATCCGTCGCTGGTCACCGAAGCGGCCCGCCGGGACCGCAGATCGATGATCGATGCCGTGCTGGGGGAGTGGGCCGCCGGCCGCACTGCCGCCGAAGCAGCCGATGCCCTGCAGGGTGCCGGTGTGCCGGCGGGACCGGTGCAGAGCTCGCACGAGCTGTACGCCGACGATCCCCAGCACGCTGCGCGCGGTTTCTGGCAGGCCGTCGACCACGCGGTCTTCGGCGAGCGGACGGTCGACGCGTTCGCGGGGCTGTGGAACGGCCGGCGCTGGACGCCTCGCCACCTCAGCCCCGCCTACCTGGGCGAGCACAACTTCGACGTCTGGGCCGAAGCCGGCTACTCGACCGACGAGATCGCCGAGGGCATCGGCGACGGCCTGTTCCGCTGAGCCGCCCCGCGGGCGGACGGGTCTGTCGAGCAGTGGTCGAACCGGAGTCCTGCCAGCTGTCAGCCGCTGGCGATCTCCGCGATCAGCGAGAGGATCGCGTCGGAGGTCTCGCGGTCCTGGGTGATGCGGTCGTCGGTCTCGTAGGTCACCTTGCGGGCGACACGCGTGCCCGAGTCGCTGACCGCAGCGATGTGCGCCCGGTCCTCGCCGCGCCGCGGCGGATCGGTCACCAGCGCAGCCGTGCATGAGATCCCCGCGAGCGGCCACGGCTCAGCGCCTGGCTTGGGCGTCGAGACGAGGTACTGCGCCCGGGCCAGGCAGCCGTCGGCCATCGCCAGCGCGGCCTCGTCGGACACGTCCGGTTCCAGCTCTGAGCCCATCAGCTCGTAGAGCGACTTCACCGAATACGGCACGCCGGCCTCGAGAATCGTGCGCGAGCCGCCCGGCACGGTCAGCAGGTCGCTGAGCGCCAGCATCCCGCCCCCCGTCACCGACAGCACGATGCGCAGCGGCGAGTCATGGATCGCCCGGATCGTCGCCAAGCGCTCGTCAGCATTCATGTGCCTGTTCCTTTCGCAACGCAGCTCTGCGTTCAGCCGATGGCGCCGGCCACGGCGAGCTCGACGACTCGGTCGTCGTCGTAGCCGAGGATGTCCCGCAGGACGAGGTCGTTGTGCTCGCCGAGGCTCGGGCCTGACCTGGTGATGGCATGGGGGGTGCTGGCGAGCTGCAGTCGGGGTGCCTCCACGATCATGCGGTCGTGCACCGGGTGCTCCACGTCCATCCAGTGGCCGCGGTGGATGAGCTGCGGATCGGCGAAGCAGCCGAGACTGTTCTGGCTGGCGTGGGCGGGCACGCCAGCGGCCTGCAGCGCCGCTTCGGCTTGGGCCGGTGTGCGACCGGCTGCCCAGGCCGCGACGGCAGCGTCGACTTCGGAGCTGCGCGCGAGGCGCCCCGCTGCGTCGAGGCCAGCCAACTCGGCCGGCACGGGCTGGCCGTCGCGTCCGAGCACCTGGCACAGCGACTCCCACTGGTGCTCGGTCTCGCACACCACGGCGACCCACGCCTCTGACGGCTCGAGCGGGTTGTCGGCGGCGGCGTCGCCTGGGTCGCAGGGGTACATCGCGTGGGGACACATGTGTGCATCGGCGTTGCCCATCCGCGTCGCAGCGGCGCCGTTGACGGTGTGGGAGAGCACTTCGGTCGCGAGGAAGTGGATCGCTGCTTCGGCTTGGGCGAAGTCGAGATGCTGCCCACGACCCTCGGGATCGGCGTCACGGGCGTCGAGGGCTGCAAGCAGCAGGGGCACCATGAACTGCGGGGTGACGTAGTCGGTATAAGCCAGGAACGGCCCGGCGGGTGCCCGGTCGGGCCAGCCGGTCATCTCGTAGTAGCCGGTGATGGCACCGGCCAGGTTGCCGAAGCCGGCGAACGTGGCGAGCGGCCCGGTCTGGCCCATCAGGCTGGTGCTCAGCATGATCAGACCCGGGTTGCGGGCCGCCAGCGTCTCGTAGCCGATGCCCCAGTCGTCGAGCGTGCCGGGTGTGTACGACTCGACGTAGATGTCGGCCCACTCCGCCAGGTCGCACAGCACGTCGCGGCCCTCGGCGGTGTTGAGATCGATGGTCACGCCGAGCTTGCCCGCGTTGAGCGTGCCGTACTGGATGGAGGCGTCGGGCCCCATGTCGCCCCGCAGGCCGCCGCCGCTGCCGCGTGCGGCGTCGAACCGTGTCGGTCCTTCCACCTTGATGACGGTGGCGCCGAAGTCGGCGAGCACCCGCGTGGTGAACGGCCCGGCGTACACCCACGTGGTGTCGAGCACCTTGATCCCCTCGAGGGGCCTCGGGCTCGACGGGTCGCCGCCGCCGTTGCGCAGTTGCTCGGCGGCGTCCAGCAGCGCCGAACGCGGCTTCGCCCTGGCGGCCGCGGTGTGAGCGCCGAGATCCGGCGGGCCGCCGAGGGCGCGGAGTGGCGTACGGCTGGGAATGCACCAAGCCCCGGGGGTGATCACGCTGCCCCACGCGGGATCGTCGACGGCATCCCAGTAGCCGCGCTCCGCGAAGTGCTCCACCTCGGTCAGCTCGGCTGGGGTGTACACGGGTGCGAGCAGCAGCTCACGGCGCTGCGCTTCTGCGAAGAGCTCGGCGCGGGTCCGTGTGCTCGTCAGGCGGGTGATTGCAGCCTTGGTCTGCTCGAGCTGGCCCGGTGCAACCTCAGGATCGGTGAACAGGCGCATCCCGAAGTCGACCCAGTCGAGTGCAGCGAGCTCGTCGTCGCAGCAGCCGCTCTCATGCACCCAATCCATCAGCCGCTTGGTGAATCGGCCGATGGTGTCGCCGAAGAGCAGCGTGATCGAGACGTAGCCGTCCGACGCTGGATACACGAACTGCAGGTGGAAGTTGAGAATGAGGATCCCGCCAGAGGTTCGCCGGGCCGACGGGTACTCGTTGGGGGCGTGGATGATGCCGGGGAAGGCCGTCTGCATCATCGCCTGCTGCGCGGAGATGTCGACGTGCTGGCCGTAGCCGCTGCGGTCGCGCTGGCGCAGCGCGAGCGCCGTGCCGACTGCGGCATGCGACCCGGCGTGCAGCCAGCTCTGGGGTGCGGTGATGCGCAGCGGCGCCCGGTCTGCGTCGCCGGTGATGGCGGCGCTGCAGGCAGCCGCCGCAATGGTGAGGTCAGACGCCACCCAGCCGGCCTTGGGTCCCGTGCTGCCGAAGGGTGTGACGGTGGTGTGCACGAGTCCCGGGTTGACGGCCCGCAGGTCGTCGTAGCTGAGGCCGAGTCCGGGGTCGGGCGATTCGATCAGCGCGTCAGCACCGGCCACGAGCTCCATCAGCTCGGTGCGATCGTCGATGACGCAGCTCTGCGCACCGCGCCGCAGGTTCCACCAGCTCAGCGAGGTTCCGTCGGGCCCCTGCTGGCGATGGTCGCGGCCCCGGCCGTCGGGACCCTCCACGAGGATCACCTCCGCGCCCAGCGAGCCGAGGATCGAGGTGCACATCGCGCCCCGGTGATCGGTGAGGTCCAGTACCCGGTATGGCTTCAGCATCGCCGCGAAGCTAACGCTCGCTCCCGACTCCGACCGACGACCTAGCGCTGGCGTTGCGCGGGCACCGCGCCGGGGACGGCGGCTAGCGTGCCGTCGGTGACGATTCGAGGCAAGGCGCTCATCGCTGGCGTGTACGAGCATCCCGGCCGCGAGCTGCCCGACCGCACGCTGCCGCAGATCCACGCCGAGGTAGCCGCGGGCGCGCTGGCCGACGCCGGGCTGACCCTGGCCGACGTCGATGCCTACTACTCGGCCGGCGACGCACCCGGTTTCGGCGCCCTGTCTATGGCGGAGTACCTCGGCCTCGACCTCACCTACATCGACGACACCGAGACCGGCGGCTCGGCGTACCTGGTGCATGTGCAGCACGCGGCGGCAGCCATCGCTGCGGGCCAGGTGAATGTTGCGCTGATCACGCTGGCCGGCAAGCCGCGCACAGGCGGCGCCGGGCCGGGTGGCAGCGCCCGGTTCAGCTCGGCGCCCGAGGCCTCGTTCGAGAACCAGTTCGGCATGTCGGTGCCCGGCGGGTACGCGCTGGCCGCTGCGAGGCACATGCACGAGTTCGGCACGACGTCCGAGCAGCTGGCCGAGGTCAAGGTGGCGGCTTCGACCCATGCGCGGCACAACCCGCACGCGTTCCTGCAAGACGTCGTGACAGTGGATGAAGTGGTGTCCTCGCCGGTGATCTCCGATCCGCTGCATCGCCTGGACTGCTGTGTGATCACCGACGGCGGCGGTGCCCTCGTGCTGGTCAGCGAAGCGGTGGCGGCATCGCTTGACCGCCACTGCGTGCCGGTGCTCGGCACGGGAACCGCCATCAAGCACACCTCGGGCGGGCGCATCGATCTGACCCACACAGGGGCGACGCGCTCGGGACCGCTGGCGTTTGCCGAAGCCGGCGTGACACCCGCCGACATCGACTACGTGTCGATCTACGACAGCTTCACGATCACGGTGCTCATGACGCTGGAGGACCTCGGCTTCTGCGAAAAGGGTCATGGCGGACGATTCGTGTCAGACGGCGCGCTGCAATCGCCCGGCGGCGAGCTGCCGTTCAACACCGACGGCGGCGGGCTGTGCAACAACCATCCGGCCAACCGCGGCGGCATGACCAAGGTGGTCGAGGCCGTGCGGCAATTGCGCGGCGAGGCGCACCCTGCGGTGCAGGTGCACGACTGCGAGCTGGCCCTGGCGCACGGCACCGGAGGCAGCCTTGCCACCCGAATGGGAAGCGCCACGCTCGTGATGGGCAGGTCGACATGAGTGAACTCGGGCAGTTCGGCCTGCCGGTGCCGCCGCCGACGGTGAATCTCGAGACGCAGCGGTTCTGGGATGCCACCGCCGAAGGCCGACTGGTGCTGCCCCGCTGCGACAACTGCGGCCATGTCGTGTGGTACCCGCGGGAACGCTGCAATCAGCCCGGCAGCACCTCGGTGACCTGGTTCGAGGCGTCGGGGCGAGGCACCGTCTACAGCTGCACGGTCACCCGCCGCATCCCGGGTTCCTGGCGCAAGGCGGCCCCTTTCGTGCTCGCCTACGTCGAGTTGGAGGAGGGCCCCCGAGTGCTCACCAACATCGTCGGTTGCGACCCCGAGACGGTCCATATCGGCCAAGCCGTGCAGGCCGTCTTCGACCCCACACCAGACGGCCCCGCACTGCTCCGCTTCACCCCCGCCTGAACACCGCTCCCCGGCAGGACCGGAGTCAGACTTCGAGCATCAGCGTGACCGGGCCGTCGTTGGTCAGCTCGACCGCCATCTCGGCCCCGAACGAGCCGGTCGCCACGGTGGCGCCCAGGCGCCGCAGCTCGGCGACCAATTCGTCGATCAGCTCGGCAGCCACCTCGGGCGCAGCCGCGGCGACGAACGACGGACGGCGACCCTTGCGGGTGTCGCCGTAGAGGGTGAATTGGCTGACCACCAGCACTTCGCCGCTGGTGTCCGCAACCGACCGGTTCATCTGGCCGTTCTCGTCGGCGAAGATGCGCAGGTTCCAGATCTTGACGGCCAGCTTGCGTGCTGCCTGCGGATCATCGTCGTGCGTCGCGCCCACCAGGCAGCACAGTCCGGGACCGATCTCGCCGATGACTCTGCCGTCGACTCGCACCCGGGCCTCGGCGGCCCGCTGCACCAGTGCTCGCACGCGCTCAGCGTAAGCGGCAGCGCAGGAATCGTCTCAGGGGACGATCGCGTCGACTTCGATCTCGATGACGAGGTCGGGATGGATCAGCCCCGACACCTCGACGAGCGTCGAAGCCGGCCTGATCTCGCCGAACACCTCGCCGTGGGCGCGGATGAAGTCGTCGAGCATCCCGATATCGGTGACGAACGAGCGGGTGCGCACGACGTCGCTCATCTGCGCTCCCGCCTCTGCCAGCGCCTGCTCGATGACCCCGAGCGTGTAAATGGCCTGCCCGTAGCAGTCGCCGGGGTGTGCCACCCCGTCAGGGCCCAGCGACGTGCTGCCTGATACCGCAACCCAGTCGCCGAGCCGCACAGCCCGCGAGTAGCCCGCCACCGGTTCCAGCGGCCCGCCGCTCGAGATGTTCTGCCTGTCGACGCCCGAAGCGCCCGCGTCATTGCTCATGCCGACATTGTGGGCCGCAGAAAATACTGGTGCAGCCCGCTAGGTGAGGGCGCCGGCGATGACGAGCTCGGCGATCTTGTCGGCGTCGTAGCCGAGGATGCCTTCGAGCACGTCCATGTTGTGCTCGCCGAACATCGGGCCGCCCCACAGCGGCCGGCCGGGCGTGCGTGACAGATCGAAGTTGCTGTTCTCGACCCAGGTGTGGCCGTGCTTGGCGTGCGGCACCGACAGAAAGTGGTCGCGGGCCACGATCTGCGGGTCGGCCATGAGGTCTGCAGCGTCGTTCACACGGTGCGCCGGCACGCCGCACCCTTGAAGCGTCGCCTCGATGTCGGCGGCGCGCTGAGGCTCGGTCCAAGCGGTGATTGCAGCGTCGAGGGCCCCGGCGTGCGCTCGACGGCTATCTGCATCGAGACCTGCAAGATCCTCGCCTGCGATGGCGCTCAGCGAGTCGAGCGCCTGTGCCAGATCGGCGTTGCCGGCCGCAGCGTCGGCGAGCAGCGACGACAGCGCGCCCCAGTGAGCGTCGGTCTCGCAGGCAATGGCGACCCAGCGGTCGTCACCGGCCGCGGGGTACACGCCGTGGGGGCACATGTGGCGGTCGGCGTTGCCTGCCCGGCCCGCAGTGCGGCCGTTGATCGCCTCGTCGGCGAACTCGGTCGCCAGGAAGTGCAGCGCGCCCTCCATCTGTGCGAAGTCGATGTGCTGGCCCTGCCCGGTGCGGTCTCGCTCGGCCAGCGCCGACAGGATCAGCATCACACCCAGCTTCGGCGAGATGTAGTCGGTGTAGGCGGTGAACGGTCCCGCCGGGATGCGGTCGGGCCATCCGGTCACCGGGTAGAAGCCCGCAATGGCCGCCGCCATCGTGCCGAAGCCCGCGTACAGGCGCATCGGGCCGGTCTGGCCCATCAGGCAGCTCGAGAACATGACGAGCCCGGGATTCACCTCGCGCAGCACGTCGTAGGTGAGGCCCCAGTTCTCCATGGCCTTCGGCGAGAACGACTCGGTGAGCACGTCGCACCACGCGACGAGGTCGAGGATCACGTCGCGGGCTGCGGGCAGCGACAGGTCGAGCGTCAGGTCCATCTTCCCGGCATTGATCGAGTGGAACTGCAGGGCGTTCTCCTGCCCGCCTTCCTCGCCGATGAACGGGTGGACGCCGCGCAGCACGTCGGGTTTCAGCTCGCTCTCGACCTTGACCACGGTGGCGCCGTAGTCGGCCAGCGTGCGGGTGGCGCCGGGGCCTGCCAGCGCCCACATGAAGTCGAGGATCTTGACGTCGTCGAGGGGGCGCTCCAGCGAGCGGCCGGTGGCGGTGACCTCGGCGCGAGGGCGAGCGGTGATGGCGGTGCCCGCTGCACCGTCGCCGTCCTGGTGCTGCCCGTTCAGATACAGCCCTGTGTGCTCGCCCAGTCTCGGCGCGACGGGCAGGACCGGCAGCGGACCAGCCGTGGTCTTGGCCAGCGAGCCGCACAGGCGTACCGGTGCGGGTCCCCCAGCCCGTGGCACCTCGACGTGCTCCCAGTAGTTGCGCACCTCGAGCTGCTCGAGGGCGAGCACATCAGCCGTCGTCGTGATCGGCGCGACCAGCAGGTTGTCGGCCAGTGCCCGTTCCAGCAGCTCGGCCTTGGTCTTGGTGGCTACGAACGATGTCAGGGCCTTGATGGCCTGATCGAAGGTGTCCATCGACTCGCGGCCCTCCAAGATGGCCATGCCGAAGTCCACCCAGTCCTTGTCGCGCAGCTCTGGCTCGCAGAACCCTTCCTCGCAGATCCAGCTGAGGATCCGACTCGTGAACGGGGCGATCATCGGGCCGAACAAGAACGTGACGGTGACGTAGCCGTCGACGCACTCGTACACCCACGGGATCAGGAATCCACCGAGGTCAACCGCTCCGGGAAGCCGCACTGGCACGTCCCCGCCGGTCAGCACCGTCATCATCTGGAACTGCGTGCAGTCCACGAAGGACTGCTGTGCCGAGGTGTCGACGTGCTGGCCCAGACCGGAATGCTGCCGCTCGTGCAGCGCCATCAGGATCGCGCCCGCGGTGTCGACCGCGGCGTTGTGCCACGTCTGGGGCGACCCGATCCGCACCGGTGCCCGGTCACGATCGCCGGTCAGCGACATCGTGCCGCTGGATGCGGCGATAGTCAGATCGGTCGCGGCCCAGCCGGTCTTGGGACCGGTCTCCCCGAACGGTGAGATCGACGCGGTCACGAGCTGCGGGCTGGCGGCACGCAGCGCATCGAGGTCGAGGTCGAACGCGCCGCACGAGATCACCGCATCGCAATGGGCCGCGAGCTCGGCAATATGCGCTGGGTCATCGACCACCACCGAGTGCTTGCCCCGGTTGTAGACGAGGAACTCGATCGAACGCTCCGGGCCGGCGACATCGTCGATGTACGGGCCCCGGTGCCGGGTGCGGTGGCCGCCGGGCGGCTCGCACAGCACCACCTCGGCGCCGAGCTGCGCCAGCAGCAAGCCGGCGAGATGGCCCCGGTCGTCGGTCAGATCCAGTATCCGGCAGCTGCCCAGCACCCTGATTCGCCTCCACATATCGCCGACGAGCCGGAGTACCCGGCTGAATTCCGCAAACTCTGCCAGAACTGCACCCCGCGTGTGCACGGTGCATTTCTGTCGCATTCTCCGAACAGCATCGAGTCCGAGGGCCGGAGGGTTATTTTGGTTGCATGACATTGCTTCATGCGCAGGGATCGGCGCGGGACACGTCCTGCTCGGCGACGTCGGCGGGACCGCGATGCTCCCGGCGCTGGCGACTGGCGACTGCAGTCCTGGCGGTCGTGCTGCTGTTGGCGGCGTGCAGCAGCGACTCGGACGAGCCGGCGGTCGGTGAACCGGCACCCGGGTCTGCGACGACCGTCGCTCCCGACAGCGGGGACCGTCCCGGCGGCGGCACGCTGGTGCTCGCGGTCGAGCAGTGGCCCGAGTGCGTCAACCCCGTCACCTCGTGTGCCAATGCCACCTGGACGATCTGGTCGGTGTTGATCCACTACCTGCCGAGACTCATGGAGCTCGACCAGAGCAACACGTACGTGGCGTCGTCGTTGCTGGTCGAGGAACCGACAGTTGCGAACGGCGGCCTCGTCACCGCCGACGACGGGACGTTCACGCTCACCTACCGGCTGAACCCCGACGCGACCTGGAGCGACGGCACACCCATCACCAGCACCGATGTTTGGTTCACCTGGCGCGCCGGGCTCGACACCACAGGCACGCTGAGCACGATCGGACTGGACCTCATCACCGACATCGACCATGCCGATCCCCACACGGCCGTCATCACGTTCAGCGAGCCGTACGCGCCGTGGCCCACGCTGTTCGGCGGCTTGCTGCCGGCGCACGAGCTGGGTCCCGACACCGATATCGCCGACAAGTGGAACGACGAGATCACGGTCTCGGGCGGTCCGTGGATCCAGGAGGAATGGAACCAAGAGCAGCACATCCTGGTGCCCAATCGCACGTACTGGGACACCGAGCGCATCCCGCTGGTGGACCGTGTGGTGATGGTGCCCCGCGAGGACACCGACTCGGAACTGCTGGCCCTGCAGACCGGCGAAGCCATGGCCGCCTTCCCCCAGCCGTTTCCCGGTGCCCGCGAGCGGATCACCGGTGATCTGACCTACAAGGTCGCCGAGGGCACCTACATGGAGGGCCTCTGGATCAATCAGGACGCTCCCGACCGCCAATTCGACATGACGCGCAACGTGCGCCAAGCCGTCGCCTATGCGCTGGATCGCGAACGCATCGCCGAAATTGCGCTTGGCACGATCACCGCCGACCCGCCGGTCCTGCAGTGCGCTGGCTGGAATCCCGGGTTCGGCCCCTGGTGCCAGGACGACTTCGCCCGCTACACGCAGAATGCGGCCAAGGTCGCCGAGCTGCTGGAGGCTGAGGGTTGGACCCGACCCGACCCCGACGGCTTGTGGGTGAACGCCGAAGGCGAAGAGCTTGTGCTGGCATGGAACACCGTCGCCGGCAACAACCGGCGCGAGGACGTGCAAGCGCTCGTCGTCGACATGACCGCTCCGCTGGGCATCGGCTGGGAGATCATCAACTACGACCCGGGCGAGCTGTTCCAGAATCGACTGCCGGCGCTGAACTTCGGCCCGGTGGCGCTCTTCGCGAACAGCACCAACCCGGATCCCTCCGTAGCCAATCTCTACGACATCGACGGCATCCCCACCGAGGAGAACGAGTACACGGGTCAGAACTTCACGGCCTACCGCAGCCAGCAGGCCAGCGACTTGGCGTTCGCCATTGATGCCGAAGTGGACCCAGCAGCCCGCTTGGAGCTGGTTCACGAGTTGAGCCAGATCCTGGCGGCCGATGTGCCGTGGATCCCGCTGTACATGCTGCCCAACATGATCATCTGGGACCCCAATGCGGTGTCGGGACCGGGCGCCTATGTGTCGAGTCCCTACGGCGGATTCTTCGACATGTTCGACTGGACCGTGCACGTCGAATGAACGCATAGTCCGCGAACGGGCTGGCAGGCTCAACATCGTGGCGCGCTACGTGCTGACACGGCTCGCGACGACGGTCCCGATCCTGCTGGCCATCTCGTTCGCCGTGTTCTGGGCGGCGAATCAGGTCTCGGATCCCACGGTCGCGCTCACGGTGAATCCCCGCATCGCGCCAGAGGACATCACCAGATACCGCGAACACCTCGGGCTCGGTGATCCGATCCTGAGCCGATACCTGCAGTGGCTCGGGGACTTCGTGCAAGCCGATCTTGGCATCTCGCTGGTGCGCAATGGCGCGGATGTATGGCCCATCGTGCGCACGGCGCTGGTGAACACGCTGGTGCTGGTGAGCTTGGCGGTGGCGCTCTCGCTGGTCGCGGGAATCGCAATCGGCGCGATTTCGGCCATCCGTCGCGGCTCGTTCATCGACTACTTGGCCACCACGGTCTCGTTCCTGGGGATTTCCATCCCGGTGTTCTGGCTGGGCCTCATGCTGCAGCTGTTCTTCGGCTTGTACCTCGCAAATTGGCTGGGGATCGGTCCGCCGCTGCTTCCGACGGCGGGGCTGTACTCGCCTGGCCAGCAGGGCTTCGACCTCGCCGACCGAGTGCGACACCTGGTGCTGCCCACGATGGCGCTGTCGCTGCAGCTCATTGCCGTCTACAGCCGCTACATGCGGGCCAGCCTGCTTGATGTCATGAACTCGGATCACGTCCGCGCTGCTCGTGGACGAGGCCTGCCGGAACGCACCGTGGTGGTTCGTCACGGCGTGCGCAATGCGCTGCTCCCCGTGACTGCGCAGGCCGCCACCGATGCTGGTCAGCTGGTCGGCGGGCTGGTGGTGACCGAGCTCGTGTTCCAGTACCCGGGCATGGGCCGGTTGTTCGTCGACGCCCTCTACGGCGGCGACTACCCCGTGCTGCTGGCCTCCGTGATGATCGTTGCAACAGCGGTTTTCTTGGTGAACCTCGCAGGCGATCTCTCCTACGGCGTCCTCGACCCCAGGATCCGGCGTGGCGCTCGCTGAGCACGAGCTCGCAGAACGCCCGTTGATGGCAGCCGGGCGGCGCTTCGCCAGCCGTCGGGTGTCGGTCGTAGCGCTCGTTGCGCTCGTGATCATTGCCGCGGCAGTCGCCGGCGCCGACCTGATCGCCCCCTACCGGTCAGGACAGCAGCATCTCGATCATGTGCTGGCGCCTCCCGGGGCGGACTTCCTGCTCGGGACCGACACCTTGGGTCGGGACACGCTGAGCCAGACGCTGTATGCCGGCCGGATCTCGCTCGTCATCGGCATATCGGTGGCGCTCATCGCCTCGCTGCTCGGTACGACCGTCGGCGTGGTCGCCGGCTATCTGGGCGGACGCGTCGATGCCGTGTTGATGCGTTTCACCGACACGCTGCTCGCGCTGCCGCTGCTCATGATGATCATCCTGCTGGCGCGCATCTTGGGCGACAGCGCCGCTGATGTCGTGTTGGTGCTGTCGCTGCTGGGGTGGATGGCGCTGGCCCGCATCATCCGGGCGAAGACGCTGGCGCTGCGCGAGCAGGAATTCGTCGTGGCGGCCAGCTCGATGGGCGCAAGCACCACGCGGATCATGGTTCGCCACCTGCTGCCAAATCTGGTCGGTGAGATCTCTGTTGCAGTATCGCTCGCAGTCGCTGGTGCGATTCTGGCCGAGTCAGTGCTGAGCTTCCTGGGCTTGGGGGTCAGCTCTGCCCACACGCCGACATGGGGAAACATGATCGGAGGCAACGAGGGCTTCATGACCGTTGAGCCGTGGCTGGTGTGGGCGCCCGGATTGGCCATCGTCATCACCGTGTTGGCCGTGAATTACGTCGGCGACGGCCTGCGCGATGCGTTCGACGTGCGAGGTGAAGGTCGCAGCTGACGGTCGCGCCGAGCGCCGCCGCAGGGTGCAAGTACCGGGTCGCGCCGGTAGACAGCGGGCCGCAATTCCACCACGTCAGGGCTCTTGTGTGCTGATGTGGTACCCCGAATCGTTTCAGAGAGGACCTGGACTGTGGCGAACAAGGCAGAGACCATCAAGGCAGTAGCCGCCGAAGCCGGTGTGACTGCGAGCGACGCAGAGCGGACGCTGTCAGCGTTCTTCGATCTCGTTGCGGCCGAAGTGAAGGCCGGTGGCAAGGTGACCTGGCCGGGATTCGGCTCCTTCTCCATGTCTGAGCGTGGTGCCCGCATGGGCCGTAACCCGCAGACCGGCGAGTCCATCGAGATCGGCCCGAGCCGCTCGCTGAAGCTGGCAACCGCTGCTGCCATGAAAAAGCAGTTGATGAGCTGAGCTGACGCTCAGCTCAGCGGCGCCGGCTGTGGCGCCACACCATCCCTGCGGCGCATCGTCGCCATGCAGATGCATGCAGTGAGGGCCAGTACAGCGATGACCGTATAGGTCGCGCTGAAGCTGCCCGTCCGGTCGGCGAGCCAGCCGCTCGCGGCAGGTCCGATGACCGACGCGGGTCCATAGAACATCGTCATCGAGCCGAGCACCGCGGCGAACGTGCGGTCGGACACGTGATCGCTCACAAACGTCGCAGTGAGCGATGGGAACGAGAATGACGCTGCGCCGAAGACCACCACTGCAACAATGATCGCCGCGCCGGGCGCACGCGTCGCCAGGACCACGGCAGCACCGGAGCTCAAGGCCATGACCGTTGCCATGGTCAATGGTCGCCCGATCCGATCGCTGAGCCGTCCAAAGGCCAGCGCTCCCACAATCGAACCCGCGCCCATCCACGAGAACATGAGCGTCGCGGCGGTGCGGCTGAATTCGTGATCGCCCTCCAGCGCTCGCCCCAAGAAGTTTGCGAACGAGGACGTCATGTAGGCGAATGCCATGTACGCCGCGACCGCGCGTTTCCACCCGTGAATCCGGAACAGTCGCCCGAAGCCGCCGGCACCGGCCACTCGCTCGGTGCGTCGAGCTCGGACGAAGACCGACAAGGCCGCAAGCAGCACCACCGACAGCGCAGCCTGGGCCACCCAGACGGGCCGCCAGATCGCATCGTCGGCGGCAATGCTGCGCAAGGCAGCGGTAGCGATGGGCACGCCGATGAGCGCGGCGCCCATGGTGGCGGTAAGCGTGCCCAGCGCGGCACCGCGGCGGCTCGCCGGCACACCTTCGCTGGCGATCACCGGTGCCGTGAGCCAGATGCCGCCGCCGCCGAGACCGGCCAATGCAGTCCCGATCACCACGGCTGCCGGGCCCGACGCCGTGCCGATCACCGCGAGGCCCACGGTGGATGTGACGATGCCGGCGCGCAGCAGGGTGAACGGCTCGATCCGCCCGGCAGTGAATGTGACGATGATCACTCCGGTGAAGTAGGCGCCCATGTTGGCCGAGCCGAGCGCGCCGATGAGCGTGTCGCTGAGGTCGAGATCGTCGGCCATGGCGGGCACCAGCACCCCGACTGTGGCCCGGCCGAAGACATGTGACACCACCCCGGAGAGAGCCACCAGCACGACCCGCCCCCAGCGGACGCGCTCGCGCCGGATGCTGCCGACCTCGTTGGGCGCGGCGCCATCGGGCGGCGCAGCAGCTGACTGCCTTGCGGCCATCGCAGCGCCCCGCGGCGCTGCCGTGGCATCGCTTTGGGCCGGTGGGCCAGATGCGGCATGGCCCGCAACGACCGTGAAAACGTCGGGCAGGCGGCCCATCTGCGCGGAGGCGGGGTTCAGTGCCCCGGCGTGAACCTGATCGGCAGTGTCGATGGCCCCCAGATGCCGTTGGACACCGGTTTCCATTCCACGTCGCCGTCGAGACGCAAGTCCGGCATTCGCTTCGCCACGGCCTTGAGGGCCTCCTGCAGCTCGGCTCGTGCCAGGAACGCGCCGAGGCAGTAGTGGATGCCGCTGCCGAAGGTCATGTGCGGCGCACTCGACCGGCGCGTGATGTCGAAGCGCAGCGGCTGATCGAACTGCGTCTCGTCATGGTTGGCGGCGGTGAAGCTGGGGAAGATCAGCGTGCTGGCCGGGAACTCGATGTCGCGGTACACGAGATTTTGGCTGGCGTAGCGGGCAGTGCCCCGGATGGCGCCGAAGTGCCGCATGACTTCTTCGGCAGCCAGGGGCGCAAGCGACGGCTCGTCGCGCAGCAGCCGGAGTTGGTCCCCGCAGCGGGCGAACAGCTCCACAGCGCAGGCGAGCTGATTGCGCGTGGTATCAGTGCCGGCTAGCAGTACGGCGTTGGCCAGCGACTGCATCTCCTCGGTGGTCAGCCGGTCGCCTTCCTCCTCCGCGGCGATGAGGTCTGAGAGCAGGTCATCGCGAGGTTCGGCGCGCCGCTCGGCAATGAGCTTGGACATGTAGGCGCCCATCTCGTCCTGCGCGGCCATGATCGTGTGCAGGTCGCGAGCCAGGTTGCCGTTGAACACCCGGAAGATGTCGGTGGCGAGGCGGCTGAACAGCTCCCAGTCGTCGCGAGGGGCGCCCAGCAGCTCGCAGATGATCGGAATGGGGTACGGCTCGCAGACCTCAGTGACGAAATCGCCGTGCCCGCGGGCACACAGCGGGTTGAGCAGCTCATCGATGACCTCGGCCATGAAGGGGCGCAACCGCTCGGCGGCCTTGGGAGTGAACGCCGGTCCGACGAGCCGGCGCAGCCGCTGATGCTCGTCGCCTTCCATGCCCAGGATGTTCTGTCCGCTGCGACGGTTCCATTCGGGGTCGTCGACGCCTTGCATCTGGGCGATGAGGCCGATGGCGCTGAACCAGCGCTTGTCGCGCAGCATGGCGGTCACGTCAGCGTGACGGGTGATGACGTAGCCCAGTGGTGTGCGGGCGATCCAGTTGCGCTCTGCGAGCCCGATCAGCGCCTCTCGCCTCTCGTCCTCGCCTTCATCGCCCCCGAGACCGACCTCAGGCATGTCGACATCGGCAACAAGTGTGGCCATGGCCGCACCCTAACCAGCCCGCCTGCGGCGCCGACTAGAAGCCCCACGAGATCGGGTCGAGGCCGACGCTGGTGGTCGCTGCCGAGGCCGCGGGGTGGGCACGAAGCTGAGCACGGCGCCGTTTGGCGGCCGTACCATTCGCCCGATGAGCGAGACAACAGACAACGGGAGCGGGACGGTTGCGGCAGAGCGGCACGGCGACGTTCTGCTGGTGCGCGTGGATGACGGCAAGGCCAATGCCTTCTCGGTGCCGATGCTTGCGGCGCTCGATGCCCAGATCGACATTGCCGAGGCAGACGATGACATCGGGGCGGTGGTCATCGCCGGCAATGACCGGGCGTTCTTCGCGGGCTTCGATCTCAACGTGATCCGCGGCGGCGACCGTGCTGCGATCGGCGAGTTGGTCTCGGCGGGCGGCGCGATGGTGCGGCGCGCCTATGGCGCGTCGGTGCCGGTGGTGGCAGCCTGCACCGGCCACGCGGTCGCCGCCGGCGCCTTGCTGCTGCTCGGCTGCGACCACCGCGTCGGACCCGATGCGCCGGTCAAGATCGGCTTGAACGAAGTGGCGATCGCGCTGACGCTGCCCGACTGGGCCATGACCATCTCCAAGGAACGGCTGTCGCGCCGTCACCTGCAGCGCTGTGTGGCCAACGCCCGCTTGCTCGACGGCAATGGAGCGGTCGAGGCCGGCTACCTGGACGAAGCCGTCAGCCCCGACGCCGTGGTGGATCGAGCGCTGGAGGTCGCCGCCGAGCTGTCGGAGACGCTCGATGCCGGCGCCTACGCCGGCACGGTGCGCGCGCTGCGCGGTGACGTCCTCGCGGCCATGGACGCTTCGGTTGAGCGGGATCGGGCTGCGGCGGCTTGAAACAGAAATGACAGCCAGCGAGATGGGGGTACAGCGATGAAGGCGATCGTCTTTGACGAGCACGGCGATATCGACGTGCTGGCGTACCGCGACATCGACACGCCCGAACTGCAACCGGACGAGGTTCGGATTGCGGTGCGGGCCTGCTCGCTCAACTACCACGACGTGTTCACCCGCCGGGGCATGCCCGGCATCAGGGTGCCGCTGCCCGGTATTCCCGGCTGCGACGCTGCCGGCCAGGTGGCCGAGCTCGGACCCGATGTCGAGGGGTGGTCGGTGGGCGACCGGGTGCTCGTGGACCCGGTGCGGTGGGATCGCGGCACCGGCAAGTTCTCGATGATCGGCGACACGCTGTGGGGTGCGTACGCCGAGTACGTCGTGGTGGCAGCGAGCCAGCTGATCGCGCTGCCCGATGACGTCTCCTACGAGGACGCTTCGTGTCTACCGGTGGCCTACGGCACGGCGCACCGGATGATGATCACTCGCGGCGAAGTCGGCCCTGATGACTCGGTGCTGATCTTGGGCGCCAGCGGGGGAGTGGGCACCAGCGCCCTGCTCATCTCGAAGATGCGCGGCGCCACAGTGATCGCTGCTGCGGGAAGCGACGAGAAGTGCCAGCGCCTCATCGACCTCGGCGCCGACGAGACCATCAACTACTCCGAGGTCGACATCGCGCGGTACTGCCGCGAGCAGACAGGCGGCCTGTTCGGCGGGGGCGGCTACGACGTGGTGGTGAACTTCACCGGCGGCGACACCTGGGCGCGCTCGCTGCGGTGCGTGCGCCAGGGCGGGCGTGTGCTCACCTGCGGCGCCACCGCCGGCTACGACCCGCCGACCGACCTGCGGTTCATCTGGACTGCCGAGATGGACATCCGGGGCTCCAACGGCTGGCAGCGCAGTGATCTCGACGAGCTGCTGCGGATGGTGCAGACCCGCGAGCTGGTGCCGGTCATCGATTCGCTGGTGCCGCTGCCTGACGGCGTGGAAGCGCACCGGGCCATGGAGGAGCGCCGCTTCTTCGGCAAGATCGTCATCACCGCAGACGCGCCGGTCTGATGGCGGATCCCGCCGCCGAGAGCGACGGCGAGGACTACGGCGTCATCGATTTTCGGTTCCGGCCCATCGGGGCACGTAGCTGGACGCCCGAGACCACCTACCACTACCTCAAGCAGATGGGTCTCGAGCCTTGCCCCAGCTTCGAGGCGCAGTCGGTTGACCTGATGTTCGCCGAGATGGATGAGGCGGGCATAGCGCTGGGTGTCATCGGCGTGCCCGGGCCGACGGGTATCCGCGGGCTGGACCCCACCGGCTCTGCCGAGATTCGCCAGATCGTCTCGGAGCATCCCGACCGGTTCGTGGGGTTTGGTTCGGTCGAGCCCAGCGACGTCGAGGCCGCCGTGTCGGCCGTCGGCGAACTGGCCCGCCAGGGCATGCGCGGCGTCACCGTCGATCCGTCCACCGCCCAGATCAGCCGCCGGTTCGACGACCGCGAGCTCTACCCGATCTACGAGGAGGCACAGCGCCTCGGGTTGATCGTGTCCACCACCATGAGCTGCCTGCTCGGGCCCTACCAAGACGACTGCCGCCCCGAGTATGCCGACCACGTCGCCACCGACTTTGGGGGCTTGACCGTGTCGATCCAGCACGGCGGCTGGCCGTATGTGCGCGAGGCGTTGGGCGTGGCCTACAAGCAGCCCAATGTCGTCATCGTGCCGGGCCAGTACGTCCACTACGGATTCCCCGGCTCCGAGGATTATGTGACCGCATTGGCGCGCCAGCTTCCCGACCAGATCCTGTTCGGCAGCGTGTATCCCAACTGCGGCCCGCTTACCGACCTGCGCCGCATCGTGGCCGGCTGGGAATTGCCGCCGCACGTCGAGCGCAAGTACCTGCGCGACAACGCTGCTCGCGTCCTTGGCCTCTGAGCATGCCGCGAGCCTCAGGACACTCGCAATGCAGGACGGCACGGCAGGAGACAAGCCAAACTTGACCGACTCATGGATCGCATGACGAGTTCTCACGAATCTGACGACTGATCGCGTGTCGACAGATCCAGGGATCAGGAGAGCGGGGAAAGGAATTCAGGAGGTTCCATGACGAACAAGGTGGAGCTCATCACGGCCGTTCGTCCGCGCACGCGACGCGCCGCGGAATTCGCGGTGATGGCGGAAGAAGCGGGCTGGCATGGCATCGGGTTTCTTGACAATCAGAGTCTCTGCGGAGACGTGTATGTCTGCTTGGCGTTGGCGGCCGCAGCGACCGAGCGGATCCAGCTGAGCACCGACGTGACGAATCCCGTGACCCGTCACCCGGCCGTGACGGCCGGGGCGATCGCAAGCATTCAGGAGGTGTCTGGGGGGCGAGCGTCGCTGGGAATCGGCCGGGGCGACTCGGCGCTCGCGTTTGTGGGGCACGCACCCGCCTACACGAGGCTGCTGGAGAGCTACCTGAAGGCGCTGCAGACCTATCTGAGGGGGGACAGCGTGGCATTTGGCGAGCTGACACCTTGGTGGCGCGAGATGGCGCCACCCGTCGATGCAGTCCAAGTTGCAGACGCATCTGACGAGAGCCGACTCAGATGGATCGATTCACGGGACGAGAAAGTGCCCGTCTACGGCGCAGCGACCGGGCCGAGGGTGATCGGGACCGTGGCGAAACACGCCGACATCGTCATGTTCGCCCTCGGGGCAGACATCGAGCGACTGAGATGGGGATTGCAGCAGGCCCGAGCCGCGCGTCGCGAGGCAGGCCTGGACCCGGACGGCGTGCGCTATGGCGCATACCTGAATGTCGTCTGCCACGCGGAGTCCGAGTCTGCTCCCGACACGATCCCGTTCTTGGACACGTTCGTGCGCTTCTCGACGTTGCACGGCAAGACACACGGTCCGGCCACGAAGGCGGCGAAGGAGCTCTTTGCGAGTGCGCACGAGGGGTACCGAATGTGGGACCGCGGCCCATCGCTCGACGTGTCCGCGGAATTCGTAGACCGGTTCGCGATCGTCGGGCCGCCGGACACGTGCATCCGGCGAATCCAAGAAATCGTCGACTTGGGAATCGACAGGATCGTGGTGATGGGTCCCACCGTGGACGACACCGACGATGCCCCGAAGCGGTATGCGGAACTGATGGTCCGCGAAGTGCTGCCCGCGTTGGCGAACTGAGGCCTCGTCGTTCAGGTCAGGCCGGCGGTGGCGTCGAGTTTGCCGCCATCAGGTACGGAGGGAACGCCCAAGATGGAGGCGGCCATCCAGCCTCCGCCGACCGCCAGGGTGGTGCCGGTGACGTAGCTCGCCAAGTCCGAGACCAGGAACAGGGCCGCTTTGGCGACTTCGTCGACCGTTCCGAGGCGCTTGGTCGGGATCAGGCCCTCGCGCGTCCTCTCCTGCCGCTCGGGTGTGGCAGGGATACGCGGCGTGGCGATGCTCCCGGGCGCTATCGCATTGACGCGGATGTGGTGCGGTGCCCATTCGACGGCCATCGATCGCACCAAGTTCACGAGACCGGCCTTCGCCACGCCGTAGGAGGCGTGATTGGGAGCGGATTGCAGCCCGGCTACCGACGAGACGCACGTCATCGCGCCGGGCGTACCGCGGGCGATCATCGAGCGGGCCGCTTCACGCGCGATGAGGAAGAAATAGCGCAGGTTGAAGTGCTGGTCGCGGTCCCACTGCTCGGGCTTCATGTCGACGAGCGGGGCGAAGGATGCTTGGCCGACGGTCGCCACCAGGACGTCGAGTCCTCCGAGCGCGGCCTCGGCCCGCTCGACAATTCGGGGCACCTGATCATCGTCGAGCACGTCGCCGACTATCGGCGCGCTGGGCTGGCCCATGTCGGCGACCTCGGCGGCGACCCGCTCGGCGCTCCCGCCCTTGATGTCGGCAACGGCGACACCGCAGCCGACTTGCGCCAGGAGCCTCGCGGTGGCTTCGCCCATGCCTTGCCCCCCGCCGACCACCAACGCATTCTTGCCTTCGAGCTGAAAGAGCGATGTGTCCATGGCGTTTTTCCTGTCCGTCTCACATAAATCGGCCGATAGCTGCAACCCTACGGTCCGCCGCTATCTGCGCTCGACTTCGACAGTGATGATGTCGATGCCCGAGTACTGCCGGTGGCGCACTGTCGAGGCGAAGTGGCTCAGAAGGCGCAGCGAGAAGGCCCCCTCGTGAGATGCCTCGGATCGTTCGCTCAGGAAGGTCAGCCGGTCTTCGAGATTCTCTGCATCCAGCGACGCTCGCAGCTCCAGTTCGATCTTGGCCGGTGCAGGCTGCGCGATGACAACGAGACGGGGCTGAGACTCCTCCTCGCTGGCCTCGATAAGGCTCAGCAACGATTCCTCCCCGACGAGGCGGAGCCGATTTGCCGACGCTTCGTCCCAGCCGACGCTCGCGGCAACCTCCGCCAGGAAGTCGTCGACCCGGGGCAGTGCCTCCGCCTTGAGTTCAGCTTCGAGCCTGCTGCGCTTACGGCCGCTCAGCTCGATGTACGCGGTCAGCAAGAGCGCTGCCAGCGTGCCGAGGATCATGCCGTTGCCGAGCAACGACCCCCAAGCACCCCCGATGATCGACTCCATCAGGTTGTTGCCGTGCAGGCTGGCGCCGATGCCGATCGAGACGCCCACGATCACCGCCTTCTGCGGTGCGATGCCGTCCCGGAACACCAACCGGAGGCCTTCCACGAACAGCAAGCCCATGAAGAAGATCAGGTAGCCCGAGGTCACAGCTTGGGGAATGGACAGCAACGCGGCCACGAACTTCGGCAGCAGTGCCAGGGCCACGAAGATGACGCCGATGCTGTAGCCCACCCGACGTGCCGCGACGCCGGTCAGGGAAGCAAACGAGATCGAGGTGGCGTCCATAGTGCCCACCGGGAGCGTCCCCGCCAACCCGCCTGCGAGCGAGCCGACGCCGATGGCGTTGACCGTGCCCCGCACCAGTCGGTAGTCGGGAGTAGTGGGTTGGCGCCACGAGACACGTTGAAGCACCACGCTGGTCGTCATCGTCTTGATGACACTGGCCAACGAGACGACGAGGAACATCGGCAGCAGTGTCCAGAAATCGACGCCTGGCGTCAGATCGAGTCCTGGAAAATCTGGGCGCGGCAGTGCGATCCAGGCGGCGTCGCGCACAGCTTCGAGGTCGAACAGGCCGAAGAGGGCGGCGATGACGCATGCCACGATGACCGCGAGGATCGGCGACCAGAGCCGGAGCCGACCCCGGGCACGCATTGCGACAGCCGCAGCGCTCAGGATGGTGATGAGCGCCACCGCAGGTTCCGCGGCCGACGTCACACCCTCGGACGATCCATCGAGCCGATCCACCGCGACCCCCATGACGCCGATCGCGATCAGCATCAGGACAACGCCCGAGACGACCGGCGTGATGATCCGGCTCAGCCGGTGGAGCCAGCGCGCCAGCACGATGTGGCACAGGGCCGAAGCAACGACGAGCGACGCAAACGTCTCGGGCCCAGCACGATTCACAGCGAGGATCGAGACCGCCAGGAAGGCGGTCGAGCTGATGATGAGCAGGTTGTGCCCGCCGCCGATAGGGCCGAAGCGAGCTGCTGACAGCACGCTCGTGATGCCGCACACCAGGATTGCTGCGACCACTGCCCAAGTCGCCTGACGCTGGCTCAGATTTGCCGCCTGCACGAACAGCGACATTCCCAGCACCGTGGGCGCCAATGCGAGCACCACACCTTGGATGCCCATGCCCAACGACAGCGCAATGGAGCACTTCTCGTCCGGTTCGTAGGTGATGCCCTCGCCCGGCGCTACTGCGGCCACGGAGATCGAGTCGTCTGCTACACCGAGTAGGCGAAATCGCGCAGGGCTGCAGCAGTTGCTGCGTACACCTCGGGCATGGCGCCGCGGAAGATCACGTCGCCTGCATGGCAGGTGCCGTTGACCGTGCGGGCCTGAACGCTGTTGCCTGCCGCCGCCAGCTTGCGGTAGTAGGCGAGTCCCTCGTCGCGCAGCGGGTCGAGTTCGTTCACCGAGATGACGTGCGGCGGTAGCCCGGTCAGTTCATCCACGCTGGCCTGCAGCGGCCACGCCAGCGGGTTGGTCCGGTCTGGCCCGCCCAGGTCGTACACCTTGGCGATGCCGCCCATGTTCTCGCAGTCCAGGAAGTACTGGTTGTTCTCATGCAGCGACGGCAGGTCGGCGGGCGGGTCCGCGTACATGCCCGAAATGTACGGGCACTGCGCGAACACGCCGTCGATGAGGTCGAGATAGCCGTCGCGCTTGGCCTTCAGCGCGGTGGCGAGGGTCAAGTTCCCGCCGCCCGACTCTCCCGAGACGGTGATGGTCGACACGCCCAGTGCGTCCTTGTTGGCCGCAACCCACTGCAGGCCCGACGCGCAGTCGTTGAGGCCGGCAGGGAACGGGTGGTTGCCCAGCTCGCCGCCGCCGTTGCGGAACTCCACGCCGATCGCCACCAATCCGAGCGCCGCCAGCTCGTCCCGCCAGCGCACGTAGGACAGCCCGGATGCCTTCAGCAGCACCATGCCGCCGCCGTGGATGTGGTAGATGCACGGCTGCGGACCCGCAGCGTCGGTCTGGTTGTGGATGTAGAGGTTGATGTCGTTGCCGTCGACGCCGCTGATCACCTCGGTGCGCGACTCCACGCCCTCGACCGGCGGCAGGCTGCCGAAGAGGGCGTCGAAGAGCATCTCGAAGCCGGGCTCGGCCTCGTTGACCCAGGCGTACAGATCCTCCATCGAGGTCTCTGCTGTCGCGGGCGAGGGCTCGCCGTGGCCGCCCATGCCGACCATGTCCAGCACTGCGATCATGCGCGGGTCTGCCCGTGGATCGTCGGCGATGGTCATGTCCGGATCGCCCAACCGCCCGGGTCGATGTACTGCTGCAGTGCTCATGCGGGTTCCTTCCCCCTGCCGGACGGTGCCATGCCGCCGTGCTGTGCTGCCGACAGTAGTCAAGGCTGGGCCTGCCCTAGTTGGGCCTGCTCTCGTTGGATTCGTCTCGGCGAGCTGGGCCACGCGTCACGGTGGTCCGAGGCACCGGCAGTTCACTCCCAATCGACGGGTGCAGGGAGGTCGCTGTCGGGATCGCGAGCGAGCAAGCTCCGAGCAACATCCCGGGCTTCCTCGAGATCGGCGACGCGGTGCTCTGCGGGGATTCGCCGCAGCACGTTCAGCGACTCCAGCGTCGTCGCCGGTGCGCCGTCGAGCGCCATGACAATGCAGTGCACACCCTCGGCGGTGGCGGTGTCGATGAGCTGCTCGATGACCAGTGCGGCGCTGTCGTCGATGTAGCCGGTCTCAGAAAAGTCGAGTATCACCACCTGATGGCCGACGATGTCGTCGCCGATGGTGCGGATGAGCTTGCTGGACGAGGCCACGGTGAAGCTGCCGCGCAGCTTGACGATGCCGGTGCGTGCTGAGTAGGGAGCGATCTCGCCCGCCGTCACACTCTGCTCGGTCAAGAAGACCTGGTCCAGCAGCGGCACCGACACGACGCTGTCGAGTTGGAGGCGCTCGAATTGGCGGGCGCCGACCATGCCGGCCACGATCAGCCCCACCGCCACGGCAGTCACCAAGTCGACGAACAGCATGATGCTGAGCGTCGACAGCATGATCACCAGGTGTTCGCGCTGCACCCGGTGGAGCCGGGCGAAGAAGCGCCAGTCGATGAACTGCCAGCCGAAGATCACCAGCACGCCTGCCAGCGCTGCATGCGGCAGGTACGCGAGGTACCGCGCCAGCCCGAGCACGATCCCCAGCAAGACGAGCGATCTGACAACGACGGCGACACGCGTGGTCGCACCTGAGCGCACAGCGATCACGGTCGGGATGAACGACTGGTGACCTGCCAGCCCGCCCACCAGGCCAGCGGCGACATTGCCGGCTCCGAGCGTGACGAGACTCCGGTCCGGGTCCAGTTGGGTTCGTGTCTGCGCGTCGGTGGCAAAGATCGAGAGCAGTGTCCGCACCGTGCTCAGCAGGGCAATGGCAAGCGCCGGGGTCACTGCTTCGGCGAGGAATCCCGGCGACAGAACCGGAACCGCGAGGTCGGGCAGGCCGGTCGGCAGGTCATCCAGCGTCGCGACATCGCGTAGCCACACGACGCTCAGCAGCGTGCCGGCGGCCAAGCCCGCGAGCATCGGCGGCACCTTGGCACGAAGTTGCTTGGGCCACCCGAGCGCGACGGCCAAGGTGACGGCACCGATGGCCAGCGCCGCGGGGTCGAAGCTCGCGAAGGCATCGGGCCACTCGCGCACCGCCGTCGCCGGCTTGGCGAGCCACACGGACTGGCCGAGAAACGAGCGGACCATCGAGACGATGATCAGGACGCCGACGCCGGACGTGAAGCCTGCGATGACCGAGTACGGCGTATAGGCCACAAATCTGGCCAGCCGCAGGAGCCCCAGAGCAACCTGCATGAGTCCCGCCAGCATCACGATGGTGAGCGCCTTGGCGAGGCTGTCCGCGTAGGTCGCGACGACTACCGCCATCGGAATGGCCGTGACGCTCGAGACATCGCCCATCTGCGGGCGATTGCGTTCGAAGACCCCGACAAAGAGCCCGACCGCGACGGCTGCGTAGATTCCGCTGGTCGCGTTCAGCCCGGCGACCACCCCGAAGGCGACCGACGGCGTCAGCACGACCAGTGCCGACATCAGGCCGCCCATCACGTCGCCCCGCAGCGACCCGAGGCCGTAGCGCATCAGGTGTCAGTTTGCCGTCTCGTCGGGACCCTCGATGAGCAGACGCCGTGTGATGCCCTGTGCCTCGTCGAGCGAGTCGACCATGTGCTCGGGCGGAATGAGACGCAGAGCGTTGAGAGATTCGAGTGTGGCGGCGGGCGCGCCGTCGAGACTGAGGATGATGCACGTCGCATCGCCGGCCGCAGCAGTGTCGATGAGCTGCTCGATGACCAGTGCGGCGCTGTCGTCGATGTACTCGGTCTCGGAGAAATCCATGATGACGACCTCGTGACCGACGATGTCGTCGCCGATGGTGCGGATGAGCTTGCTGGACGAGGCGACGGTGAAGCTGCCGCGGAGCTTCACGATGCCGGTACGCGCGGAATACGGGCTGATGCCGTGCGACTCTGCGCTGTGCTCGTACAGGAAGATCTGGTCGAGCAGCGGCACCGACACGACGCTGTCGAGCTGCAGGCGCTCGAACTGGCGGGCGCCGATCATGCCGGCCACGATCAGCCCCACGGCGACCGCGGTGACCAAGTCGACGAAGACCGTGATCCCGAGCGTGGTCAGCATGATCAGCAGGTGCTCTCGCTGCACTCGCCGAAGCCGTGCCAAGAACCGCCAGTCGATGAGCTGCCAGCCGATCACCGCGAGCATGCCTGCGAGCGCCGCGTGCGGAACATAGGCGAGCAGAGGCGCCAAGCCGAGTATCAGCACCAGGAGCGTCAGCGAGCGGACAATGGGAGAGATCGGTGTACGGGCTCCCATCCGCCAGGCCAGAATCGACGAGACGAACGTCAGATTCCCTGGCAGCCCGCCGATCAGGCCGGCTGCCACGTTGCCGATGCCGGTGCCCAGCAAGCCCTTGTCGGGGTCGAGCTGGGTGCGGGTCTGTGCATCCACCGCCAGAGCGGCCAGCAGCCCGCGCACAGTGCTGAGCAGCGCAATGGTCAATGCCGGCACCACCGCGCTCGCCAGGAATCCCAGCGAGAGATTGGGGCGCTGCAAGTCGGGCAAGGCGCGAGGGATGCCCTCCAACGTCGGCACGTCGCTCAGCCACAACACACTCAGCAGCGATCCCACCAGCAGCGCTGCGACCATTGGCGGCAGCAGCCTGCGCAGCCGCCGAGGCCACAGCAGCGAGATGCCGAGCGCCACCGAGCCGATGACCAACGCGCTCGAGTTGAACGAATCGAGTGCGTCTGCCCAGCCCTGGATCGCACTCACGGGCTTGGTGATCTTGACCGGATCCCCCAAGAACGCGTTGACCATCGAGAGCACCATCATCACGCCGATTCCCGACGTGAAACCGGCGATCACCGAGTACGGGGTGTAGGCGACGTAGCTGCCGATGCGCAAGACGCTCAAGACGAGCTGAATGACACCGGCGAGCATCGCAATCGTGAACGCTTCGGCAGCCGTCTCGGCGTGCGTCGCGACGACTGCGGCCATGGCGACCGCCAGCACGGCGCTGACCGATCCCATCTGAGGCCGTGAGCGTTCGAAGACCCCGATGAACAGGCCCACGGCAAGCGCGCCGTAAATGCCGCTCGCAGCGCCGAGCCCCGATACGACGCCGAACGTTGCGGCCGGCGTGATGGAGATGGCCGCCGCGGTGACACCACCGGTGACGTCCCCTCTGAGCGTATGAACGTCGTAGCGCATATCGGAGCTGAGAGACCCCCTCGTGCGCCGACCAGACCGACGCTATTCGACGGGGCGGGTGCGCTCCTTGTTGGGGCTAGGAGTCGGCGGCGATCACGACGAGCAGTTCGCCGTTGTCGACCTGGTCGCCGACGTGGGCTCGAACCTCTGCCACCTCGCCGGCGGCGGGCGCGGTGATCTGGTGCTCCATCTTCATGGCTTCCATCACCACGAGCACCTGCCCGGCGGTCACACGGTCGCCGGGCTGCACATCGACCATCAGCACTTTGCCGGGCATCGGTGCGACCAAACCCCCTTCGACTGCTTCGGCATCGGGATCGGGGAACCGAGACCGCTGCACCAAGGTGACCGATCCGCCGACGGGCCCCGTCGCGTACCAGCGGCTGCCGCGGCGGCTGACCGACCAGGCGCCTCGAAACCCCGCAAGTCCAGGTACCGGAACCTCCACATCGACGGTTGCGTCGACATCGCCCGTGTAGACACCGTCGGCGCTCATGGCGTCGGGCGAGGCTGCGTCCGCATCGGCGAGGGGGCGAAGCGTGATGCCGTGGACGCGTACCGACCAGTCGCTGTGCCCCGGCGCCTCGGCTGCGTCATCAGACTCGCCTGCGTCGGAAGTGTCGCCGGTGTCCTCACCGATGCCCGCGTACGGTCCTGTCTGGGGCAGTGATCCGACCCGCATCTTCCAGGTGCCGTCACGCTGGCGGCGGTACTGCACGCTGGCCTCGATGAGCTCGCTCCCGGCCGCAGCCGACAGCGGCAGCACCTCGTCGGGCATGACGCTGTTGCGATACCCCGAAGCCATGAAATCCAGTCGAATGGCGTCGCGGCGGTTGCATTCTTGGGAGACCAGCGCGACTGCCACAGCGGCCGTGTGGACGAACATCGGGTGGCGCGCCGGTTCGGATGCAGCGAGGCCGCCGCTCGGCTGTCCCGTGACGCCCGCGTCGCTGCCCTCGCTCGGCCCGGGGCCCTCCCCAGCGTTCCCGAAGTACACCCGATCGATGAAATCCGTCGTGGTGTCGCCGGCCAGGAACTCATCGCTGCGCAGCACTGCCGACAGGAAGTCACGATTGGTGACCACGCCGCCCAATCGTGTGCGGTCGAGTGCCGACGCCAGTCCGAGCGCGGCCTCTGTCCGCGTCGGCGCTGCCACGATCACCTTGGCCAGCATCGGGTCGAACTCGGTGCCGACCACCGACCCCACCTCGATGCCGGAATCGAAACGCGCCCATGACGACGCCGAGTTCGGGCCGCCCGTGGCGCGCAGACCGTCCGACGTGTCATCGGCGCACTTGCGGGTGCTCCGCGCCACGCTGTCGGCGAGAGAGCGGAAACCGGTCGCGGGCCGCCACAGTTCGACGGTGCCGGTCTGCGGAAGGAAGCCCGACGCAGGATCCTCGGCGTACAGACGCGCCTCGATGGCGTGGCCGCAGATGCCGATGTCGGCCTGTCCGTAGCCCAGCGGTTCGCCAGCGGCAATGCGGATCTGCTCCCGCACGAGGTCGAGGCCGGTGATCTCCTCAGTGACCGGGTGCTCCACCTGCAGTCGGGTATTGACTTCGAGGAACCAGAACTCGGCATCGTCGCCGCTGCCCTCGAGCAGGAACTCCACCGTTCCCGCCGAGCAGTAGCCGATCGTGCTGACTGCGGCCACCGCCGCCGCGCCCATGCGCTCGCGCAGCGCAGGCGTGACGGCGGGAGACGGGGCCTCCTCGATGACCTTCTGATGCCGCCGCTGGATCGAGCACTCCCGCTCGAAGCAGTGAATGATGCTGCCTTGCGTGTCGCCCAGCACCTGGATCTCAACATGGCGCGGGGCCGCCAGGTAGCGCTCCAAGAACACGGTGTCATCGCCGAACGCGCCGGCGGCCTCGCGCTGCGCAGCGGCGACGGCGTCGGCGAGCGTGCTCGGCTCGTCGACGATGCGCATGCCCTTGCCGCCCCCGCCCGCTGAGGCCTTCACCAGCACCGGAAAGCCGATGTCGGTTGCGGCGGCCGCCAAGCGCTCGCTGTCCATGTCGTCGGTGACAGCGATCGACGGCAGGGTCGGCACGCCCGCTGCGGTCATGGTCTCCTTGGCAGCCAGCTTGTCGCCCATGGCGGCGATGGCCTCGGGCGGCGGGCCGACCCAGACGAGTCCGGCGTCGATGACCGCCTGGGCGAACTCGGCGTTCTCCGACAGGAATCCGTAGCCGGGGTGCAGTGCGTCCGCGCCCGACTCCCTGCAGGCCGCAATGATCTTTTCCACGTCGAGATAGCTCTCGGCCGCGGTCAGGCCCCCTATGCAGACGGCCTCGTCGGCCGTGCGAGTGTGGAGGGCCTCGGAATCGGCGTCGGAATAGACGGCGACGCTGCGTATGCCGAGTGCCTGCGCGCCCCGCATGATGCGGCAGGCGATCTCACCGCGGTTGGCGATCAGCAGCTTCTTCAAAGCGGGATGTTGCCGTGTTTGCGCCAGGGGTCCCTGATGCGCTTGTTGCGCAGCATGGCGAAGGAGCGGCACAGGTGCGCACGGGTCACGCTGGGCTCGATCACGTCGTCGATGTAGCCGTGTCCCGCGGCGACGTACGGGTGGGCGAACTTGCGCCGGTATTCCTCGGTGCGGGCGGCGATCTTCTCCGCGTCGCCGA
>JAJEBN010000023.1 GCA_022822525.1 Acidimicrobiia bacterium
GCGCTATGCTGATGCGCCCCGAAATGGCTGCCCACCGGCCGGTTTGGGGGCGTTCAGTCGGAGTGGCGGAATTGGCAGACGCGCTAGATTAAGGATCTAGTGCCCGAAAGGGTGTGGGGGTTCAAGTCCCCCCTCCGACACTTTTCGCGAAAGCCCTGGTCAGCGCGTTGCAACTGGCTCGATCGGGGCTTGGTGGTGTCGGACGATGCGTCGTCTGTGCCCGCCCAGCAGCGTCTCGGGGGTCACGATCCAGCCGAGCCGCACAGGCACCGGCTCAGTCGATGGAACCGCGCGGGACGATCCACTCGCATCGCTGGCCTGTCACCGACGCTATGAGATCGAAGTCAGCGTCGTAATGAAGCACCGTGAGGTCCTCGGTCTCAGCGGCCGCTGCGATCAGCAGGTCGGGAATCGGCCGCCCTCGCAGCCCGCGCTCAGCGAGCAGGCGCTGCGTCTGGCGTGCCCGGCGCATGTGGTCGGACGTTGTCTCGACCAACTGCAGTGCGCCGACGCTGCCTGCGAGGACTTCCCATTCGTCGATGTTGCGAGCCGAGAAGCCGACCTCAAGGTCGCTGATGCCCGCACGCGCTGCGCACCCGGCAACGATCAACGGTTCAGCTACGGCACGAACGGCATCATGTGACAGTCTCGTCAGCGCGCTGGTGTCGAGCAGGTGCGTCAGCGCCACGCGCTCTCGCGGTCCTCGAAGCTGAAGGCCGCGAGCGTGTCGAGCGCGTGAGCGACGCGTTCGCCCCGGGAAGCGCACGCAGCGCGGAGCGCTGAGTTGACCGTTGCCTTGATGGTGTCGGTCCCCAGTTCGGCACGCGCCGCAGACAGGAGCCCTTCGTCAAGATCGATCAAGTGCTTTGCCACAGCCTTGAGTATATACGTCACTAGTCAGGTATATACCCAAGAGGCCCGACATGCGGTCCTGGCGGCGGTGACCGGCCTGCCCTCCGACACGACCCGCAGTTACAGCGTTGGGGCCCGTTCGGGCGGACGCTCGGCACCCTGGTAGAGCAGTTCCCGGAGTGCCACACCGGCTCGCTGGTGGAAGTTGACGGCGACCGGGTCGAAGTCTTTCTTCGGCCGCGGTGTCAGCTCGAAGTTCCCGTAGTCGTCAGTGCCGCGGACGAGGGTGGCGAAGTCCCAGTCGACGAGGCGCTGCTTGGTCCGGGTGGGCATGTACTGCAGCGACACACCGATGCGACGGTCGTCGGTGGTGTTCGGCCCCGATCCGTGTGCGAGCCGCACGTTGTGCATGGACATCTGGCCGGGCTCGAGTGCCATCGAGGCGACTTCTCGCTCGGAGACGTCGATCTTGAGCTCCTGGCCCCGCGTCAGCATGTTGTCCTCGTGGTAGGTCTCGTCGTGGGAGAGCAGTTCTCGGTGGCTTCCGGGCAGGACCGACATTGCGCCGGCCGCCTCGGAAGCTGGTGAGAGTGCGATCCACGCGCTGACGAGTTCGTCGTTGTCGAGCCCCCAGTACTCGAGGTCTTGGTGCCAGCCGACGTAGCTGGGCGAACCCGCCTCCTTGATCCAGAAGATCGAATTCCAGCACAGGATGTCCGGGCCGATCAGATCCTCGACAGCGTCGAGCAGGGTCTCGTGGCGCATGAGTTCATCGAGCCACGTCCACAGGAGGTGACCGCCGGCACGTTGAGCGCCGCCGAGCGGGCCGCCGCTGCGGGCCTCGTAGGCCTCGAGCTTACCCGCGCCTCGGCGGCCTCGCTCTCGGTCAGAAGATCGACCGGCGAGACATAGCCCCGGTCGCGGTAGTGGTCGACCTGGGCGTCGGTCAGGTGCTTCGGCATCGCGTCCCCCACTCTGGCCTGCCACGGCTGATCGGTCTGGTTCGTCGCCGAAACTACCAATCGCCTGGACCGGCAAGACGTGCTTGCCAGCACTGCCGGGCGTACTCGGGTCTGGACGCACCTCTTAGCATCGCCTGATAGACGACGGTGAGTCGTCGTCATGCACGGCTGGGGGAGGCTCGCATGGTGAGTGCGGATGAGAACCGACTCTTGACCGAGAGCGGCCCGGGAACTCCGGGCGGCGACGTGCTGCGCCGGTACTGGCAGCCGGCGGCCCTCACAGAGGAACTTGACAGCGATCGGCCGGTGGTGCCGGTCCGGTTGCTGGGGGAGGACCTTGTGCTGTTCCGCGACGATCACGGCCGACTGGGCATGATCGGGCGCCGGTGCCCCCACCGTGGCGTCGATCTGTCCTATGGCCGGGTGGAAGACGGCGGTCTGCGCTGCCCGTTCCATGGGTGGCTCTTCGATGTGACCGGTGCGTGTCTCGAGACCCCCGCAGAGCCGCCGACATCGACGTTCCACACGAGGGTGTGCCAGGTCCACTACCCGGTTGTGGAGCGCAACGGCATCGTGTGGGCCTTCTTGGGCGACGGCGATCCGCCTGAGCTTCCCGGCTTGGACTGCTTCGTGGCGCCGGGCCCGCAGGTGTTCGCCTTCAAGGGCATGTGGGGCTGCAACTGGCTGCAGGCCCACGAGGTCGGCATTGACCCGGCGCATGCTGCGTTCTTGCACCGCTTCCTTGGTGCCACCGACGGCACCTATGGGCTGCAGTTCCGCGACACCATCGCGGACACCGACGTGACCGTCGCCGAGCTGATGCGGGAGGCATCTGCGCCCGACATCACGATCGAGCCAACCCCATTCGGCTTCCGGTTCCGAACACTGCGCCGGTATCGGGACGAGTTCACCCACGTCCGGATCTCGAACTGCATCTTCCCCAACGCCATCACGATCGCGATGAGCCGGGAGATGAGCATCTTCCAATGGCATGTCCCCATCGATGACCACCGCTGCTACTGGTATTCGATGTTCGTCAGCTACGGCGAACCCGTCGATGCCGAGGTCATGCGCGAGCAGCGCGTCAGCCAAGTGACCCTGCCGGAGTACCGCCCGATCGCCGACGCATCGAACAACTGGGGGTTCGATCCGGTCGAGCAGCGCGAGCGCACCTACACCGGCATGGGCGCCGACATCAATGTCCACGATCAGTGGGCCGTCGAGTCGCCCGGCCCGATCCTCGACCGCACCGCCGAACACCTCAGCCCGACCGATGTCGGCATCCGCACCCATCGCCGCATGTACCTGGCCGCCCTGCGCCGGCCCGACGCGGACACGCTCATCGGAGCAGCCGACCCCGGTGGGCTCCGTGGCCCCGGCGCGATCGACGGCGTCACCACCGGCGACGACTTCGACGCTGCGTGGCGCAGCCTCGAGACCGAACGACGCGAGGCCTCAGGGTGGGCGCCCGCGCTGGCGGACTGACCATTGCACGGCACACCGAAACTGGAGGACCGCTGGGATGCGGACTGGTCCGACGCGGCGGCAGCGGTGGAGGACCAGGTTCGTGGCTTAGGGCTGCGCAGCGTGCGGGTCTCCTTCGCAGATCAGCACGGGTTGCTGCACGGCAAGGTGCTCGGTGCGGCGCAGGTCCCCGATGCGCTGCGCAACGGCGTCTCGTTTCCGGGTTCGCTGCTCACCAAGGACACCGGCCAGCGATACGCGTTCAGCCTCTGGGAACCCGACGGCGGCCCAACGCTCGCCTCGGTCATGGGGGCGCGCGATGTGCTCATGGTGCCCGACCCCGCCACGTTTCGCGTGCTGCCGTGGCTGGACGGCACCGGGTGGATGCTCAGTGACCTCTACAGCGTCGAGGGTGATCCGATCGAGCTTTCGACACGCCGGATCTGTGCCGAGGCGCACCAGAAGCTGACGGATCGGGGACTGCGGCTGCGGGCGGGCCTCGAGATCGAGTTCCATCTCTTCCGTGTCGATGCGGCCACCGGCGACCACCAAGGAGTCCATCCGGGGTGGGACCTGCTGTCTGAGCACTACTCCGATCAGATCGAACCTCTGCTCGAGCCGATCCAACGCCACCTCACGGCGCTGGGCCTGCCGCCGAGGACCATCGAGGCCGAGCACGGCCCCAGCCAGGTCGAGTTCACCTTCGCTCCCGCCGATGGCATCGAGCTGGCAGATCAAGCAGTCCTGATCCGCGCCGCGGTGAAGCAGATCGCGAGGCGCCACGGCCTCCATGCGACGTTCATGTCCAGGCCGGCAGGCGACGACACCTTCACGACCGGCTGGCACATCCATCAGTCGATCGTCAGCGTCGACGACGGCCGCAACCTGTTCGCGCCGACAGTCGCCGGTGAGGCGCTCTCGGAGACGGCAATGCACTACCTCGGTGGGCTCCTCGACCACGCCCCCGAATCCTGCCTGCTCACCACGCCGACCATCACCGGCTACAAGCGCTACCGGCCCTACAGCATCGCCCCCGATCGGATCGTGTGGAGCCGCCAGCACCGCGGCGCGATGCTGCGTGTCATCGACGAGCCCCCGGGGCCTGCGACCAGGATCGAGAACCGCGCCGGCGACCCCGCCGCGAACCCCTACCTCTACCTCGCATCGCAGATCCTCTCAGGGCTCGACGGCATCGATTCGAGAATCGAGGCACCACCCCCCACCGAGACGCCCTATGAGGCCGAAGCGGGCCCGCTGCTGCCTCGCACTCTCGGGGAGGCCATCGACGCGTTCGACCGCAGCGGCTTCTACCGCACTGCGCTCGGCGACGAGATCGTCGATTACCTCGTGGCCCTCAAGCGCTCCGAATGGGCACGGTTCGGGGCGGCAGTCACCGACTGGGAGCAACGCGAGTACTACGACACGTTCTAGCCGCCGCAATTGGCAGCGCGGCGACGGGGAAATCAGCCGCCGGCTTCTCGGATGAGTCGTGACAGCAGTGCGGGTCGGAGCGGTTTGGTGTTGACGTTGACGTCGAGATCAGACAGCGCGTCTGCAACGGCGTTGACGAGCGCTGGCACGGCGCCGATCAGGCCGCCTTCGCCCACGCCCTTGAACCCGCCGACGGTGTCGATCGACGGCGACTCGATGTGGGCGATCTGGAAGTTGGGAACGTCCACCGAGCTTGGCAGGAGGTAGTCGATCAGCGTCGCCGTGCGCACCTGGCCGTCTTCGTCATAGACGAACTCCTCCATCAGCGCCTCGCCGACGCCTTGGGCCACACCTCCCATCACCTGACCGTCGACGATCATCGGGTTGATGACACGACCGCAGTCGTGCACGACGGTGTACCCCTCGATGTCGACAGTGCCGTCACCGGCATCGACAGCTACTTGCGCAATGTGGGTGGCGTTGGCCATGGTGACCAGGGGCGGGTCGTAGAAGTCGGTCTCCTCGATGCCGAAGCTCTCTCCCTCGGGGAGGTCGCTGGTGTTCATCGCGTACGCCGTCTCGGCGACCTCTTGGAACGAGAGGCCCCGGCTCGGCACGCCGGCGACATGCATCCGGCCGTCGGCTACCACGATGTCTTCTGGTGTCGATTCGAGCATGAACGCGGCGATGCGCGCCAGCTTGAGCCGGGCCTTCTCCGACGCACGAATCAGCGCTCCGCCGCCCGTGACCGCGCTGCGGCTGGCGAACGTGTTGGTGCCATAGGGCCCGGCGGCCGTGTCGCCCTCGACGACCGTCACGTCTTCCAGTCGGGCCCCGAGCGCGTCGGCGACAACTTGCGCGAAGGTCGTGAAGTGGCCTTGCCCCGAATGGGCGTGGCTCACGAAGGCCGTCACCTTGCCGGTGGGCTCCACCTTCACCGTGCCGCTGTCGAACCCCGGCAGGCGGGTCAGCCCGCGGGCACGCCAGCCCGGTGCGCCCGTGCCGCTCACCTCGGTGAAGCTGCAGATGCCGATGCCCCGGTACTTGCCGTCGACGAGGCGGCCCTGGGCCTGGGTGGCGCGGAACTCGTCGTAGTTCGCCATCTCCATCGCCATCTCGAGCGACTCGACGAAGCTGCCGGTGTCGTAGCGGACACCGACGATGTTGGTCCACGGCAGCTCAGCGGTGGGCACCATGTTGCGCAGCCGGACCTCGGCCGGGTCCAGCTCGAGCCGGCGGGCAATCCGGTCCATGATGCCCTCGATCGCCATGAAGCAGACCGGCTGGGCCACGCCCCGGTAGGCCAGCACCGGCGCGGTGTGGGTTGCGACGGCGGTGGCCGTGTATTCGTATTCGGTGATGCGGTACGGCCCGACGATCATGCGGGCGCCGCCGGTGGTCTCCAGCGTGCAGCCGAACGGCAGTGCTGAGTAGGCGCCGCCGTTGGTGCGAATCTCGGCCCGCAGCGCGAGCACGATGCCGTCGTCGTCGATCGCGGCCTCCACCCGGTAGTGGTTGTCGCGGGCGTGCACGTCGGTGAGCAGGGCGCCGTAGCGGTCCTGGATCCACTTGACGGGCCGGCGCAGCCGCAGCGCGAGCGCGGCGCAGACGAACTCCTCGGGGTAGAGCGCGGCCTTGATGCCGAAGCCGCCGCCGACGTCGGGCACCACGACCCGCAGGGTCGACTCCGCAACGTCGAGGAACTCGGCCAGGGCGGTGCGCAGCAGGTGGTGTATCTGGGTGGAGGAGTAGAAGACGAGGTTGGCGGGCTGCTCGGGCACGGCGAGGCAGCCTCGGGGCTCGATGGGAACCGCGGTCACGCGGTTGGAGTGGAAGTCCTCTGCGATGACATGGGCGGCGGCTTCGAAGCCGGCGGCCACGCCCTCGGTGGCGAACCGGCCCTCGAAGTAGACGTTGCCCGGCACGGTCGGGTTGACCTGCGGAGCGTCGGGATCGGTGGCTTCGGCGATGTCGGTGACGACCGGCAGGGGCTCGTAGTCGACCTGGACCAGCTCCGCTCCGTCCTCGGCGAGGTACTGGCTCTCGGCCACCACCACGGCCACCGCCTCGCCGGCAAACCGCACTTCGTCGGCAGCGAGCACGTCGCGGGTGTTGAAGCTGTAGCCGGGCAGCTCGATCTGGGCGGCGATCGGCTTCACCATGGCTGCGAGGTCCGCTCCGGTGAGCACGTCGACCACGCCGTCAAGGGCAAGCGCCTCGCTTGCGTCGATCTCCGAGATCCGGGCGTGGGCGTAGGGGCTGAGCACGAAGGCGAGGTGCAGCGTGTTGAGCGGCGTGGGCAGGTCGTCGACGAAGCGGCCCTGGCCTCGCAGGAGATAGTCGTCTTCCCGGCGCAGGACGCTCTGGCCGACAGCGCCTTGGGTGTCGCTGCTCATGCTGGGTTCCTCCGTCGCAGCTCCACCGCGGCCTCGGCCACCGCATCGACGATGTTGGCGTAGCCGGTGCAGCGGCAGACGTTGTTCATCAGTGCCTCGCGGATGGCGGCCTCGTCGGGCTCGGCAGTGCGTTCCAGCAGCTCGACCGTCGTGAGAAGGAACCCCGGCGTGCAGAAACCGCACTGCAGCGCATGCTTGCGGTGGAACATCTCCTGGATCGGATGGAGCTCGTCGAGGCTTGCCAGATCTTCGACCGTGCGGATCTCGGACCCGTCGACCGCCACAGCGAAATGCAGGCAGCTGCGGGCGGTGCGGCCGTCGAGCAGCACCGTGCACGCACCGCACACGCCTTGCTCGCAACCGATGTGGGTGCCGGTCAGGCCGAGATCGTGTCGCAGGAAGTCGACCAGCAGCCGCCGGGGCTCCACTCGGGACTGGCGGGTGCGCCCGTTGACGGTGACCGTCACCGGAACTTCGTCGTTCATGGCGATTCGCCTTCCAGCAGGCCGCGTTCGAGCAGGACGCCGACGAGGTGTCGCCGGTAGTCGGCGTCGGCGTGGATGTCGCCGGTTGGGTTGACCTCAGCGCGGGCCGCAGCGACCGCAGCCGCGACTGCCGCTGGGCCGAGGTCGGAACCGACCAACGCTTCCTCGGCGTCGACCAATCGCTGGGCCACCGAGCCGACGCCGAACGCCGCGATGCGTGCCATCGTGCAGACGCCGTCCGCGCTGGCCCACCGCAGCGCCACCCCGCCCACCGGGAACGCGTGGCCCCCGTTCGACACCTCGTGCAGGGCGCTTCGCTCGCTTGGGTCCTGGCGTGCGAGTGCGACCGCTGCGACCACCTCGCCCGGCTCGATGCAAGTGGTCATCTCGGTGATGAAGAAGGCGTCGGCCGGCACCCGACGTTCGCCGGCGGCACTCGTGAGCACCAGCTCGGCATCCAGCGCGAGCGCAACAGCCGGCAGCTCGGCCAGCGGGTCGCAGTGGGCCAGGCTGCCGCAGACGGTGCCACGGTTGCGCGTCGCGGGCAGCCCCACGTGGGGGAGTGCCGTGGCCAGCAGCGGGCACTCGGCTCGCACCAGCAGGCTGGTCTCGGCATCGATCTGGCGCACGAGCGCACCGACGACAAGGCGGTCGTCGACAAGCCGGATGTAGTCGAGCTCGTGGCAGCGGTTGATCGACACGAGCACCTCGGGCCGGGCCAGCCGGAGATTCATGAGCGGCACCAGGCTCTGGCCGCCGGCGAGGATGCGGGCGTCGTCGCCGTGCTCGGCGAGGGCTCGCACCACCTCCTCGAGCGACTCGGGAGCGACGAACGAGAACGGGGCAGGCTTCATGGCGACTCAGCCCACGACCGGCTGCAGCTCGGCAGCGAGGGCCGCCAGTGCTTCAGGGCCCACGATGGCGCCGTCTTCGACGACTCGTTGGCCGTCGATGTCGATGGTGTGCATGAACAGCACGGCGTCGGGGTGGTTCTCGCCGCCGCCGGGATCCCACCACGGCATGCCCATGCCGATGGCGTTGTTGCCCTGGGTACGGGTGTCTTCGATGAAGGAGTCGCCGGTGACGCGGGCAGTGGGATGGATGCCGTGGGTGAAGTGGATGACGTAGCCGTAGTTGCCGTCGGAGCCCGCCCGCCGCAGCGCCCGGTCGGCGACGGTGCGTTCGTTGCCGCCACCGGAGATGGCCCGGATGCGGCCGTCGATCTCGAGCGTCATGGGTGCAGGCAGCCTGGTGTAGTACTCGTGAAAAATCGCGCCGATCTCGATGCGGCCCTTCACCGATTCGACCTCAGGGAACAGGGTGCATTGCCCTGGCACCAGCACCGTGCCTGGCTTGTCGGCCCGTCGCGGCTTGGAGAATCCGCGCTCCCCGAGCGTGAAGCTCACGTCGGTGCCGCCGCTGTCGGTGATGCGCACCGTCTTGCCCTCGGCGTCGTTGACCAGCGCATCAAAGGCATGGTGCACGGCGAAGTAGCGGTCGAGATCGACCCGCCCGAACAGCCTCAGCAGGCCCCCGGCGTTCAGATCGGCGCCCAGCAGGTAGCGGATGTGCCCACCCTCCATCGCCTGGTCGTGCAGCTCCGAGCCGGCGAGGTAGGGGAAGGTGAGATCGATCCACACATCGGCGGCCAGCGCCGCGGCCGACACTGCCGGCGTGAGGTACGGGTCGGCGAGACGGCCCTGATACGGCAGCGGCGGGATCAGCATCACCGACGAATTGGCGCCGGCGAGCAGCGATGCACGGTGGATCGCCTGCCACACCTCGGGGTCGCTGTCGGTGTCGGCAGTGATCACGACGGTCTCGCCCGGCTCCAACGCCATGTAGTCGCGCATCAGCACGTCGGCAGCACCGGCGACCGTCGCGGTCATGGTGTCGCCCCGTCGACAATGCGGTCGAGGTAGCCGTTGAGGTAGTTGTGAATGCCCTTCTCGAGGGTGCTCATGCGCCCGGGCCGGTAGGCGGGCGAGCTCATCGCCTGCTGCATCGACTCGATCATGAGCCGATCCTCTTCGAGCACCAGTATCTGGTAGTCGCGGTAGATCTTCAGCGTCTCGTCGAAGTCGGGCCGGTCGAAGAACTCCTCGGGGAACAGGTGGTAGACGACCACCCGGGTGTGGCCCTCGTCGATCGGCCACGCGATCATCGGCCGGATGCAGTCGATGCGGCCGAAGAACGTCAGGTTGGGCGACCTGAACGCAGTGCAGGCAAAGCTGTGCGGCCGGTCCTCCAGCCACGGCATCTTGCCCAGCAGCGGCTCGGCCCCGGGGGTGGGCGGGCCGGCGTTGTAGAAGATCGACAGGCCGCCGTCGGGCTTGATGTTGACGTGGTCGGGCTCGAAGCTGAAGTTGGCGCCGAAGCTTCCGGCGTGCAGCACACCTACGTGGTAGAAGTCCATCAGGTTCTCGTGCACGAATTTCCAGTTGCATGCGAGGTCGATGTCGATCTTGTTGCCGAGGCGGCACTTCTCCCACCCGAGGAACGAGAACTCCTCGTCGAGCACCGCCATCGCGTCGGCCAGCGGCCGGGCGTCTGGGTCGAAGTTGATGAAGATGTTGCCCCGCCACACGTCGAGCCGCAGCGGTGTGAGGGCGCAGTCGGCGACGTCGAAGTCCTTCGTGTCGGCCATGTAGGCGGCGCCCTTCAGCTGGCCGTCGAGACCGTAGACCCAGCCGTGGTACGGGCAGCTGAACGCCTTGAGATTGCCCGATCCGTACGCAACCTCGACGCCCCGGTGGACGCACATGTTGTAGTTGGCGTGCAGCTCGCCGTCGCGATCGCGTGAGAGCAGAACGGGCTCACCGACCAGGCGCAGCGCCATGAAGTCGCCCGGCTTGGCCAGCTCCTCGACCCGTCCGACATACAGCCACTCGCGTTTGAAGTACTCGTCCACCTCGCGGCGGAAGATCTCCGGGCTGGCATAGATCGCCCCCGGCGCATGGCTGGCCTCGTCTAACGCTGCGCGGGTCGCCCCCGGATCCAACTCGGACGAAACCGACATCGCGTCCCCCTTTCCCGCCGGAAACGCACGGCGGGATTCACCCCGTTCTCTGTTGCATAGCAGAGCGTCAGCCCCAGCGCCGACGGGCAGAGCTACGGAAGGCGGAACCGGTACCGAGTCACCTCGTCGACAGCCCGGTAGCCCAGCGACCGGTACAAGCTGTTGGAGGTCGAGTTGGCGAGATCTGTGTAGAGCATCGGGCGAAGTCCGTCTTCCAGGATCGCAGCAGTGATTGCCGCGACCACGTTGGCCGCGAATCGCCGACCTCGGTGTTGGCGGGGGGTAAAGACAGCTTGCACCCGGCTCACGCCGGCGACAGCAGGCGTGCGTGCGGCCATGCTCACACTCCCGTCGCAGTCCCAGACCCAGAGTTCGCGCTCCGACAGACGCTGGCGTATGAGCCAGGCCGAGTCCGGGACCGGGTCTCCTGTCTCCGCGCCGAACTCATCGAGCCATCCGATCAGCTCGTCGGCGTCGGTTGCGGCGGCTCGCCGCAACTGGCCTTCGGCCGGCTTAGACCGCAGCAGCGATTCTGCCTCGCAGATTCGTTGAGCGAAGCAGGGGGCTGCGGCGCCGTCAGTGCGCTCGGTCCACTTGCCTGCGAACAAGGCTGCGGTGGCAGCGTCTGCGCTGACGCCTGGAAGGTCGACGCCAGACTCTGCGATGGTTGCTGCCAGGGCGTCGGCAGCCTCGGGGTTCAAGGGCGAGGCAAGGGCGTTGGACGCCGCCGTGTGCTGGGCGACGAATCCGCAGACTCGGCTGCCGTCGTCGACCCACCAGAATCGCCCGTCGTCTCCGCCCGGCTGAGGCTGGCAGAGGATCTCCATGACCACGCAATTGCGGAGCGGGTCTGCCTTTAGAAAAGACTGTGCGGCGCTGTACGCCTCGCCTCGATCACGAGACGAGTACACCCGGGTTGCCATCGATCAGCGCCGATGTCAGGTGGCGAGTCGGGTGGCGAACCGGTAGCGATCGCCACGGTAGACGGATCGGACGTATTCGAATGCGTCGCCGTCAGACTCGAAGGACTGGCGGCTCATGAGCATCATGGGGGTGCCGATCTCGGTCTCGAGCAGCTTGGCTTCCTCTGGAGTGGCCGGGGCGGATTCGATCGTTTCGAGCGCATGGTCGGGGGTCACGCCGTAGTCGTCGACGAGTATCTCGTAGAGCGAGACGTGGTCATTGATGAGTCGGGCGATGCCGGGGAACCGAGCCTGGGAGAGATGGTTGATTTCGAGGGCCAGCGGAATGCCGTCGGCGAGCCGGACCCGCGAGATGACGACGATGGGGTCGCCAGTGCCGATGCCGAGTGCGTCGCCAATCGTGTTATCGGCGCACTCGTCAGTCACTGAGAGGACTCGTGAGCTTGGCACCATGCCGAGCTCGTGCATGTCTTCGGTGTGGGAGGAAAGGCGGAGCGGCAGCGTGAGTTTTGGCTCCGCCACGAAGGTGCCGTGGCCTTGGCGCCGCATGATGCGCCCCTCCCGAGACAGTTCCTGGAGCGCCTGGCGGATGGTGGTGCGGGAGGTCTCGAATGAGGCGGCGAGCGTCCGTTCGTCGGGCAGGGGAGCGCCGGGCTGGAGACCGTCGATCTCCGCCATGATCACTTCTTTGACTCGGTAGTACTTCGGGAGTCGCTCTGTGTCGGTCATGTGCAGGCGTTCCTCCTCTCCCCATGTTGACACTGAGATTGGTCTATGCCAATATGCAATGGTCTAGATCACCGCTGAAAGGTCCAGACCAGCCTATTGGAGGGAGTCCCACATGGCGAAAAGAGCACATTGGTTGACGAGGGTGGTCGCCTTGATGGCGGCACTCACGTTGTTCGTCTCTGCATGTGGCGACGATGCAGACGACCAGGCCGCCGACGACACGAGCGCTCCGGTGGAGCAGCCCGATGACTCGTCGGATGCCGCGGCCGACGACCCCGGCGACAGCGCCGCGGAAAGCGACGATGCCGCTGAAGACGCCGACGACAGCGGCGACGACAGCGACGACATGGAGGCGGATGAAGCCCCGCCCGCGCCGACGGGAGTCATCGTGGTCGGCCGAGCTGCCGATATCGATGTCCTCGATCCCCATCGGGCAACGGCGTTCCAGTCGGTGCAAGCCCTGGAACTCGTCTACGACACGTTGCTGAGTCTCGGCGCGGACCTGTCGGTCGGTCCCGGCCTCGCCGAGAGCTGGGAGTTCTCGGGCGACGGCCGCACGCTCACGATGCATCTGCGCGATGGCGTGCAGTTCCACAGTGGCGACTCGTTCGACTCCGGCGACGCTGCCGCCTCGCTGAATCGGATCCTCGACGAGGAGACGGGTGCGGTCACTCGGGCGAACATCGCATCGATCGCTTCGGTCGACACACCCGACGCGTCGACGGTCGTCTTGAACCTGTCGCAGGCCGACGCCCCGATCCTGGCGTCGCTCGCGGATCTGAATGCGGCGATGATGTCGGCAGACGCAATCGCCGCCGGCACCGTCGATACGGCACCGGACGGCACTGGACCGTTCATCTGGGGCGAATGGCAGCAGGGCGAGTCCGTGACGCTCACTGCCAACGTCGACCATTGGCGAGGCGCACCCCAGGTTGGAGGCATCGAGATTCGGGTGCTGCCCGATGAAGCCTCGCTCCTGGCGGCGGTCGACGTGGGTGAAGTCAACGTCGCCGTCATCACCGATCCGCTGGTGGCTGTGCAGGCCGGCGGCGATGTCGAAGTGCTTCGCACCCCCGCACTCGCGTACCACGCGCTGATGATGAATTCGAACCGGGGACCATTGGCCGATCAGTCCGTGCGCCACGCCATTTCGTGCGCGATCGATCGCCAGGAGGTCATCGACTCCGCAGCGCTTGGCGAGGGTGCCGTCACGGGCCCCATCACCATCCCGGCGTACCAATCCCCGCCCGATGGACTGCCATGCGGTGGTCAGCAGGACGCGGCTGAGGCTCGTCGCCTTCTCGAAGCGGCAGGCCAGGGCGCCGGATTCGAGCTCAACGTCATCGTGCCGATGTTCTACGCATCGGCGGTCGACGAGGCTCAAGTGGTCCAGGCGCAGCTCGGCGAGGTCGGCATCGAGCTGGACCTCGAGGTTCTCGAGACCGACGTCTATGTGGAGCGGTGGCTGGCAGCGGACTTCGACGCTGCGGTCGCCCTCAACAGCGGAAAGATTGACCCGCACCAGATGTATGTCCGCTACTGGACATCAGACGGCAACCTCAATGCGATTGCCTCCTACTCGTCGGACACCCTGGACGAGCTGATGGCTGCGGGCCGGGTCGAGACTGACCCGGCCGCCCGGGTCAGCATCTACGCCGCTTTCTCTGCGGCGCTGCAGGAGGCGTCGCCGTGGGTCTGGATCTACAACGGCTTCGAGTACCGGATGCTCAATGGGGTGGAGAACTTCACGCCCATGCCCACCGGATCCCTCCAGTTCCTGCGAGAGGCGTCGCTCGTCGAATGACACCTCCGGCCGACGCCGGTCTGATCGCCGATCCGGGCGATCAGACCGGCGTGGTGCTATCCAGAGTGCCGACTAGATGACTGGCTGGTCTCGTGATGCCTTGGCGATACGCGCTCGTGCGACTCGTTGCCTCTGTGCTCACTCTCGCGGGCGTGGCAGTGCTGGTGTTCGTCGTGCTGCGGCTGCTGCCGGGCGACGAGATCACATCGACATTCGGAACCGAGACGGGCGTTCTCACCGACCGGCAGATCGAGTCGCTGCGCAGCTACTACGGCGTTGATCAGCCCGCCTACCAGCAGTTCTTCTCCTGGCTGGGCAGCGTTGTCACCGGGAATCTCGGTTTCTCCGTGCGCTCGGGCACCAGCGTGGCATCGCAGATCCGTGACGCCCTGCCGGTGACGGTGGAGCTCGCTCTGCTCTCGATTCTCGTCGGCGTGGTGATCGGCGTGCCGCTGGGTGTGCTGTCGGGTGCACGGGCTGGGACCCGACGCGACGCCACGATCCAGGTCTTCGGGCTCTTGGGCCTGGGAGTTCCGAACTTTGTGATCGGGACCTTCGCCGTCACGCTGTTCGCGTCCTGGTTCGACTACTTCCCGAACGCACGGGGATACGCGGCCCCGTGGGAAGACCCCTGGCTCAACGTCCAGCAGATGGTGTTTCCCGCCATCACGCTCGGGCTGGCCTTGAGTGGGACGATCATGCGCACCACCCGGTCGGCATTCTTGGAGACGTCGACTCAGCCGTTCGTGCGCACCGCCCGGGGCAAGGGAATCTCGGCACGGCGGGTGCGATATGTCCACATCCTGCGGAACGCGTCCATCCCGATCGCCACCATCACCGGAATCCAGTTCGGCTACCTCCTCGGCGGCACGGTCATCGTCGAGCAGATCTTCGCCATGCCCGGCCTCGGCAGGCTTGTCCTCGACGGCATCGGCAAGCGCGAGTACGCAGTCGTGCAGAGCACGATCCTGGTGATCTCCGGACTCTTCGTGATGGTCAACCTGCTGGTCGATCTTCTCTATGCACGCCTCGACCCAAGGATCCGGTACAAGTGAGTGCGCCCCGGTCCTTGATGCGACGCCTGGGGGCGAGCCCATCCGCCGTGGCCGGCGGGATCATCGTGGCGCTGCACCTCGTCGCCATGTTTATTGCCGTCTTCGGGATCACTCCGTACCCGCCGGCCGAGCAGCATCCCGAGAGCCGACTGCAGGGCCCGTCGGGAGCCTTCCTGCTGGGCACGGACCAATTCGGGCGCGATGTGCTGTCGCGCGTGCTCGACGGCGTGCGGCTCTCGCTGCAGGTTTCGATTGTCGCAGTCGCCATCGCTGCTGTGATCGGCAGCACCGTTGGACTCGCTGCGGGCTTCTTCGGGCGCCGGTTCGACTCGGTGACCATGCGCGTGGCAGATGTCTTCTTCGCCTTCCCTGCGATCCTGCTGGCGCTGGCAATCGTGACTGCGCTCGGTCCCGGCTGGCGCAATACGGCGATCGCGATTGCGGTCGTGTACACACCGATCTTCGCGAGGGTGGCTCGAGGCCCGGTGCTGTCGCTTCGCACGCGGGAGTATGTGGAAGCGGCCGAGGGGCTCGGATTTCATCCAGCCCGGATTCTTGTCGTCCACATCCTCCCCAACGTGGCCGCTGCGATCATCGTGCAGGTCAGCCTCGCCCTGTCATGGGCGATCCTGACCGAGTCGAGCCTCAGCTTCCTCGGGCTGGGGGCCCAGCCGCCGCAGGCCTCACTCGGCTTGATGATCTCCGACTCCCGTGTCCTCGCCACCACTGCTTGGTGGAACTTTGCCGCGCCGGCAGTCGTCGTCGCTGCCCTGGTCATCGGCTTCAACATGTTCGGCGACGGTCTGAGAGATGCGCTCGACCCCACGAGGGAGAATCGATAATGACCAGGATCAATGAGGATCTCGCGGGCCTGTTGACCGAGCGCCGAAGCGATGCCCACCGGGATCTGGATCTCTGGGACACCCGCGACATCGTCGCAGCGATGAACGATCTCGACATTGGCGTCATCGAAGCCGTCAGGGCCCGCACAGACGAGATCACTGCGGCGATCGAGGTGATCGTCGAAAGTCTGCGAGCAGGCGGGCGCCTCATCTATGCGGGGGCCGGCTCGGCGGGACGCTTGGGCGTGCTCGACGCTGCGGAGTGCGGGCCGACATTCAGCGTCGAGCCAGGGAGAGTGCTCGCGGTGGTCGCAGGCGGGGCTGACGCCGTCGCTCGTGCGGTCGAAGCAGCTGAGGACGACTACGACGCCGGCTGCGACGCGATCTCCATGCTCGAGACCGGGCCGGATGACGTCGTGGTCGGGATCTCAGCCAGCGGACGCACCCCCTATGTGCTCGGAGCGATCGAGACTGCTCGGGCCCGGGGTGCGTCGACCGTGGGAATCGCGAACAACGAAGACTCCCAGCTGTCCTCGCTGGCCCAGGTCGGCATCGACATCGTCACCGGCCCCGAGCTCTTGGCCGGCTCCACCCGGCTCAAGGCCGGCACCGCGCAGAAACTGGTGCTGAACATGTTGTCGACGATCTCGATGATCCGGCTCGGCCGCACCTACGGCAACCTGATGATCGACGTACGGGTATCGAACGACAAGCTCCGGGCGCGTGCCGCAGCGATCATCAGCGAGATCACCGGGGCGTCAACGGACGACGCCGTCACGGCCCTCGATGCCGCAGGCGGCCAGGCCAAGACTGCGGTGGTCATGGTTGCCGCCGGTCTCGATGCAGACGCGGCCGCGGCATTGCTGTTGGCCCATGACGGCCATCTCCGATCGGCGCTCGAGGATTCGCAGCCGTGACCGCCGGGCCGGTGTTGCGTCTCGAAGGGCTGACTACTTCGATCTCGGTCGGCGGCGAGGTGCGCCATCTCGTGCAGGATGTGACCCTCGACATCGAGCCCGGCGAGAAGGTGGGATTCGTCGGCGAGAGTGGCTCGGGCAAGTCCATAACGATGCTGTCGATCATGGGCCTCCTGCCACCGAATGTGGCCGTCACATCGGGCAGTGCCGTCGTCGCGGGCGTCGAGCTCGCCGGACTCGCCGAACGCGACTACCAGCGCATTCGGGGCTCGCGGCTGGCGATGGTCTATCAAGATCCGATGTCGGCCCTGAATCCTGTTATGCGCATCGGTGCCCAGATTGCTGAGGGCCTTCGCGCTCATGGTGCTGAGGGCCCGCAGGCGGACGAGACCGTGCGGCGCGTGCTCGGAGATGTCGGCATCCCCGATCCCCAGCGAATTGCGAAGTCCTATCCCCACCAGCTCTCTGGGGGCATGCGTCAACGGGTGATGATTGCAATGGCGCTCGCGATGGAACCCGAATTGATCATCTTCGACGAGCCCACGACAGCGCTCGACGTCACGATCCAAGCCCAGATCCTGACGTTGGTGCGCGAACTCCATGCTGCCAAGAACACGGCAATTGTGTGGGTCACGCACGACCTCGCGCTCGTGTCCAACCTCGTCGACCGGATCGTTGTCATGTACGGCGGACGCATCGTCGAGCAAGGCCCGGTGGTCGACGTGCTGACGTCGCCGAGACACCGATACACAGCGGCGCTCCTCAGTGCCTTCCCCGAACGGCATTCCCAAGTCCGAGACCGGTTGGCCCAGATCCCGGGCGGACCGCCCAGCCTCGATGACGTACAGACGGGTTGCCCCTTTCGCACGCGATGTGTGCACGCCATCGAATCGTGTGACGCGATGCCTGCCGTCGAGGCGGGTGAGCCCAGCCATTCCTACTCGTGCTGGGTTCCGATCAAGGTTGCGTCATGACCGCGGCGGTGAGCGTTCGAGAGCTGAGCCGGACCTTCCGGCGGGGCCGGCGTTCGGCAGCGGTCCAAGCCCTGCGAGGCGTGTCGCTCAGCATCGAACCCGGCGAGACGCTGGGAGTCGTCGGAGAATCCGGGTGCGGCAAATCCACGTTGGCCCGTCTGATCGCTCGGCTCGATGAACCCACGACGGGCACGATCGAGATCCTCGGTGACGACGTCACCCACATGCACGGCCAAGAACTCCGGCAGCTTCGCAGGAGTGTCCAGATGGTCTTCCAGGACCCGTACGCGTCGCTGAATCCCAGGCGTCGGGTGGGGACCGCCGTCGAGGAGGTGTTGAAGGTCCACAAGCTCGCCGATTCGCCGGCCGGCCGGGCAGAGAGGGTCGATGAGCTCCTCGGGCTGGTCGGTCTTGACCCTGGACTGGCCTCGCGCTATCCCACAGAGCTGTCGGGCGGTCAACGTCAACGGGTCGGCATTGCCCGTGCGTTGGCCATCGAGCCTTCGATCGTCATTTTCGACGAGTCGGTGTCGTCGCTGGATGTGTCTGTCCAAGCCGAGATCATCAATCTGATGGTGGCGTTGCGCGAACAGCTGGACCTGACGTATGTCTTCATCAGCCATGACCTCGGTGTCGTCCGCCACATCGCGGACCGCATTGCTGTCATGTATGTCGGCACCATCCAGGAGCTCGGCACCTGGACGCAAGTCTCAGACGATCCCGTCCACCCCTACACCCGGGCGTTGCTCGACGCGGTTCCGCACATGCGACTCGACGACCAGGCCGGGCCGCAGGAGACTCCGGTGCTGGGCGAGATCCCCAACCCGGCCGATCCGCCTACCGGTTGTGCCTTTCACCCCCGCTGTCCGCACGCCACCGCGCTGTGTTCGGAGGAACGGCCGGCCCTTCGAGCCGTGGCCGATCGCTTGGTTGCCTGCCACCTGGCCGCGGAGTTCGTCGAGCAATGAAGAAGCTGGGTGTCGACGCCGCAGTCCTCGGCGCTGAAATCGTTCCTGGCGACGTGGCGGTCGACGACGGCCGGATCGATGCGGTCGGCATCGGCAGCGGTGCCGGGACCGGCCGAATCGCTATTCCCGGGTTCTGTGACCTCCAAGTGAACGGATTCGCCGGCATCGACTTCTCGACTGCCGACGGGCAGCAACTGGCCGCCGCCAGTGCCGCACTCGCCCGCACGGGCGTGACGAGTTATCTCGCAACACTCATCACCGACGCTCTCGATCACACGATCGCTCAGGCCAACGCGATAGCGGGCACCCAACCCATCGCATCGGGTGCTCGGCTCCATGGCATCCACCTCGAGGGTCCCGCGATCAATCCAGACCGGGCGGGAGCGCACTGGAGCCGACATGTCATCGGCCCCAGCACAGGCCTTGCGCGCCGCCTGCTCGACGAGGTGACTGACCTTCGGATGGTGACACTCGCCCCGGAGTTGCCAGGGGCACTCGACATGACCCGAGCACTCCGTGACGGCGGCGTGACCGTGTCATTCGGACATACCGAGGCCACCGAAGTGCAGGCGCTCGCCGGCTTCGAGGCGGGAGGCGCCGCCGTCACCCACATCTTCAACGCGATGCGGCCAATTCATCATCGCGAGCCAGGCATCGCGGCGGCAGTGCTGATGCATCCTGACGCGTTCGTCGGTCTGATCGCCGACCGGCTTCACGTCGCCCCGACCATCATGAAGATGGTCACCGACTTGGCCGGACCCCGCCTGGTCCTGGTGACCGATGCATCTGCTGGTGCTGGCCGCGGCGACGGCAGCTATGCCCTCGGCGGCGAGAGCATCACCGTCGTCGACGGCGTAGCCCGGCGGTCCGACGGGGTCTTGGCGGGCTCGACTCTCACGATGCCCGAGGCCATTCGCTCGCTGCTGGACCTCGGCGTCAGCTTCGTTGATGCGGTACGAGCGGCAACGCTCACGCCGTGGTCGCTCTTGCGGCGGCCCGAACACGCGAGCATCGCCCCTGGGGCTGTTGCCGACATCGTCATCACCGACTTCGATCTCGAGATCTACTCCACCCTTGTCGCCGGCACCGAGGTCCATGAACGATGACGCAATCCAACCGCCCGCTCCGGACCATCGGCATGATCTCGGGCACATCATTCGACGGAATCGATGTGGCCGTCGTCGACGTTGGCATCGCGGATGATGTCGTGAATCTGAGCATCGTGGGAAGCGGTTCCTACGACTATCCCGAAGGCTTGACAGACCAGCTTGCGGCGGCACTGCCGCCCGCTCGGATCACGATGGAAGATGTCTGCAAGCTCGATACCAGGATCGGTCAAGCATTCGCCGCCTCGGCGGCACGGGCTAACGATGAGCTAGCCGGCGGCTCGGCCGAACTGGTCGGTTCCCACGGTCAGACGGTGTTCCACTGGGTAGAGCATCGGGAAGCGTTGGGTTCGCTCCAGCTCGGCCAGCCGGCCTGGATCGTCGAGGCCACCGGACTCCCGGTCATCGCCGACTTTCGAGCAGCTGACGTTGCCGCCGGGGGACACGGCGCTCCTCTCGCCTCGTCGTTCGACGTCATGTTGCTCCGTGGGCGCGAGGGAGGGCCTCGAGCTGCGCTCAACCTCGGCGGAATCTCCAACGTCACACTCGTCGACGAGCCAGAGCCGATTGCTTATGACATCGGTCCTGCCAACGCCTTGGTTGACATCGCCACCCAATGGGCCAGCAACGGGAGCGAGCCATATGACGCGAACGGCGCCCGCGCAGCCGACGGGCACGTCGACGATGCTCTGCTGTCTCGCCTCTTGGACGAGCCGTACTACGCACTGGATCCCCCGAAGTCCACCGGCAAGGAACTGTTCAGCGCTCACTATCTGGAAGCGGCGCTCGGTGCGGTTGCCCCAGTGGAAGCGAACGACGTGGTGGCCACGACAACCCTGCACGCTGCGAAGGTGATCGGCGACGACCTGCGTCGGCGGGGAATCACGGAGGTTGTCGCGGCTGGCGGCGGGACGAGCAATCCGGTCCTCATGAGGCACATCGTCGATGAGCTTGCACCTGCACGGGTCACGACGATGGAGGACTACGGAGTGCCCGATGATACGAAGGAAGCCGTGTTCTTCGCCATGTTCGCGGCTCTGACGGCTACTGGATATTCCGCGACGGTCCCGAGTTGCACCGGAGCCGCGAGCGAGCGCGGTCTCGGCGTGATCGTGCCGGGCGCAACAGCGCCCATCGGCGGTGTCGACATGGCGTTCCATCGGCCGCGCCCGGCCCGCATCTCGATCATTGCGGAACAATGAGTCTCTGGGACGAGATCCATGAGCAGCCCGACACTGTCCGGCGAGTGGTCGACGCCAACCGATCAGCCGCCGGCGAAGTCGCCGCACTCATTGGTGCTCCCGACATCGCATCGGTGGTCATCGCCGCCCGGGGTACCTCTGACAACGCAGCCCGGTATGCACAGTACGTCTGGGGTTCCCAGCACCACCTGCACGTAGCGCTCGCGACGCCGTCGCTCTACACCCTGTACCGGCGGCCGCCGCGGCTCGACGGAGCGGTCGTCGTCGGTATCTCTCAATCCGGCGAGTCGCCTGACCTCGTTGCTGTGCTCCGGGAAGCCCGGTGCCAGCGGCGGCCGACCGTTGCCATCACCAATCACCCGGACTCGCCCCTCGCCATGGCCGCAGACGTGTGCTTCGAGCTCCGGTCCGGCGAGGAACGAGCGACCGCTGCAACCAAGACCTATACCTCCCAACTTGCCGCGATAGCGCTCATCGCCGCCGCGATGGGTGGCGACGATGCCGGTCTTTCACGCGTCGCTGGTGATGTCGCTCGCGTGCTCGAAGCCGGTGAGCAGATTGCTCACGCTGCAAGCCAATTCTCCGACGATGCATCGGCCGCCGTCATCGGACGCGGATTCAATCTCGCGACCGCGTTCGAGTGGGCGCTGAAGCTCCAAGAACTGGCAGGTGTCTGCGCGATGCCGTTCTCGGCCGCTGACTTCTTGCATGGCCCTGTCGCCCTGGTAGCGGGTGGACTTCCGGTACTGGCTGTTGCTCCTTCTGGCACCCCACTTCCGAGCATCCATGAGCTCCTCGAGCATCTGCGTCGCAACTTCGGTGCGAAACTCGCAGTGATCTCAGATGACGCTCGATCGCTCGCGCTCGCTGACGCAGCGATCCCAATCGCACCGATTTCCGAGTGGCTGAGCCCGATCCCGGCCGCCGTTGCCGCTCAGCTGTTCACCTACTACCTGACCGGCTTCAGGGGTCGGGATCCAGACTCGCCGCAGGGGATCACCAAAGTCACCCGCACGACCTGACTGCCTGGCGTTCCTCGGCCAGTTGCTTGTAGCCCTCGATGGTGCGACGCATGTTCGCGTTGTGCTCGCCCATGCGCTTGGCGACGATGTCCTCCTCGCGGTCGGGCATGCGCTCGATGGCCGGGGTGAGGCCCGACGGGGCCGGCCCGATCTGGGCGGTGAACTTCAGCGTGCTTCCGTCGCCGTCCGGCTCGAGGTCGAAGCGCCATCGAGCGGCAGGGTGGTCGAGGTCACCAATAGTCCATTCGAATGCCCGTTCGTGGTCCATGGCCGTGACCCTGCAGACAACGCTCCACTCGCCGACCACCTTGTGCTCGTTGCGGCCCCGGAACGTGGCGCCGAGCGCCGGGCCGGCGTCGAGCCAGTCGGCGCCCTGGAACTCTCGAGAGAACTCAGCGGGTGCGTTGATGTCGCAGAGCAGGGGCCACACCGCTGAGGGAGGGGCATCGATGTGGACCTCGACACTGGTCGTCGGCCCGTCTGCGTACTTGACCATTTCTGCCGCCATTCGCTTGCTCGCTGGCTGACAAGTTAGGCAGTGCGGCAATTTCTAGAGTGGGCAGCCGGGAGCCCACGGGCGATCTGGGGGAGTGATTCGTGATGGCGACGATCGGCGCACCGGCACCGCACGACATATTCAGCGACAACCATCGCTGGGGCGATCTGGATGACTGGAACCGGACGGCACTGGCGCTCCATGCCGAAGGCGGCATTCATCGCATCGAACGTGAGGGATTCCGACCTTTCTGGGCCGTGATCGATCACGCTGCAGTTCTGGAGGTCGAGCGCCAGCCGGGCCTGTTCACCAACGGCCCGGAGCCGGTGCTGGCGACGAGCGCCCAGATCGAAGGCCGGCAGGCCGCGATCAAGTCGCTGATCCACATGGATGCGCCTGAACACCCCGAGTACCGCAAGGTGATCGCCGATTGGTTCAGGCCCCGCACGGTGAGTCAGTTGGAACCGCGCCTTGACGAGCTCAGCGCGAAGGCGATCGCAAAGCTTGAGTCGGCCGGTGGTGAGACTGATTTTGCGGTCGAGGTCGCGTTGCCGTACCCGCTCGAGGTCATCCTCGCGATCCTGGGACTGCCCGAAGCGGACTACCCGAGGATGATGATGCTCACCCAGCAGCTCTTCGGTCAGGAAGACCCCGACCTCCAGCGCGGCAAGGTCAGTCCCGAGGTGCAGGCGCAGGTCATCGGCGACTTCAACGCGTACTTCTCCGAGCTCACTGCATCCCGCCGGGCCGAGCCCACCGGCGATCTGGCGAGCGTCATCGCTAACGGCGAGATCGACGATCAAACGCTGCCCGATCTCGAGACGATGGGTCTCTACATCATTGCGGCGACCGCCGGACACGACACCACCTCCAGTGCCATGGCCGGAGGCATGCAGGCACTGATCGAGCACCCCGATCAGCTCGCGAAGCTGCAATCGGCTCCAGCCGAGATGATGACCAATGCTGTCGAAGAGATGCTCCGCTGGACTGCGCCGGTCCGCCACTTCATGCGCACTGCCCAGGCCGACACGGAGATCCTCGGTCAGGAGATCACCGAAGGGGAGTGGGTGTACATGTCGTACAAGGCGGCGAACCTCGACCCGAAGATCTTCGACGACCCGCTGCGCTTCGACATCGAGCGCACCAACGCAGACCGCCAGATCTCATTCGGTTACGGAGTCCACTTCTGCTTGGGCGCCCAACTCGCTCGGCTCGAGTTGCGGAATCTGTTCTCCCACCTGCTGCCTCGGCTCGCTTCGGTCGAGCTGGCCGGCGATCCGGCCACCATGAAGACCACATTCGTGGGCGGGCACAAGAGCCTGCCGATCCGCTATTCGCTCACCTGATCACGCGAGATCGACCTCGAAAATCGGTCATTTGGTGGTGGAATTTCAAGTCAGATTGGTTTGCACCGATAGCGGTCGGGTGAATTCACCAGAATGGGCGCGATGACTGTTGAGCGAGTTGTCGTTGTGGGCGGGGGGATCGGCGGGCTGTCGCTTGCGCTGGCGTTGCAGCGCCGGGACATTGCGGTGACGGTGTATGAGCGGGCGAGCGAGCTGCGCGAGATCGGCGCAGGCATCGTCATGCAGCCCAACGGGCGCAATGGGCTCATCGACCTGGGTGTGAACGATGCGGTCGCGGCGGTGTCGAGCTGCCCGACGGCGGTGCACGCCTGCGACTACGCCACCGGCGAGGTCATCGCGGACCTGCCCAACGCGTGGCTCGAAGAGAATTTCGGGCTGCCGTTGCTGGCCGTCCATCGAGGCGATCTGCACAGTGTGCTGCTCGCAGCAGTGCGCGGCAACGACCCGACTGCGGTGCACGCAGCGCACCAGTTCGTTGCGCTCGACCAGGATGCTGACAGCGTCACGGTCCGCTTCGCCAACGGCGCGACCGACACCGCTCCGCTCGTGATCGGCGCCGACGGCAACGGCTCGTCGGTGCGCTCGTTCGTGTTCGGAGGGCCGCCAGCGCTATTCAACGGTCAGGTGGCATTCCGCGCGGTGCTGCCCGGTGAGGCTGCCCCCGCAATCACACGTGAGCGGGAGCTCGCCATGCACCGTGGGCCCGGCCGCTACCTGCTCTACTACTCGCTGCGGGGCGGTGAGCTGATGAACCTCATCGGCTGTGGGCACACCGACACGTGGGAGGAGGAGGGCTGGTCGATCCCAGCGACGGCCCAGCAGTTCCTCGATGCCTACGCCGACTTCGCGCCCCACCTGCTGGATCTGATCCGTGCTGTGCCCGACGATGCGCTGTTCAAGTGGGGCCTGTATGACCGCGAACCGCTTGAGGCGTGGACGTCGGGGCGGGTCGCGATCCTGGGTGACGCTGCGCATCCCATGACACCGTTCCTCGGCCAGGGGGCGTCCATGGCCGTCGAGGACGCGGTGGTGCTGGCCCGCTCGCTGAAGGCGTCGAGCACCGTCGGCGAGGCGCTGGACATCTACCAGAACGTGCGCTGCGAGCGGGGCAACAACGTCGCCTTGTGGTCGGTGGAGGAGGGCCGCGCCCTGCAGGACCCCGACCTGCCCACCCAGGGCACCTTCCGCCCCGAGCTGCTCAACTACAACCCCGCAACCGTCCCGCTCGCCTGAGCCGAGTCAACCCTGGACGATCTCGCCGAGGGCGTCCCTGTCAGCAGGCACTGCACCACGATGGCTTTGAGGACAACTACGACTCCGCGCCCACCTCTGTGGGTCGGGGTGCGAGTACGGAGCGGTCATAGAAGCCGAGGGCGTTCTCGTAGTCCATGTCGAACCCGAGGCGGCCGCGGACGGCGTCGGGGAGTTCGAGCACGTCGGCGAGGGGTATCGACACGTGCTGGTTCTCTTCCTGGCGGAGCCAGCCGAGGTTGTAGGTGAGCACGATGCCGTAGCGCCAGTCCTCGGGGGTGCTGTTGGCGCCGGCGCCGTGCAGGGTGCCGCCGAGCCAGTACAGCACCGAGCCGGCGGGCATCTCGGCGCGGACGACCTCGTCGGGTGCAGCCTTGCGGTCGGCGTCCCAGCGGTGGCTGCCGGGCACGAGCTGGGTGCCGCCGTTGTCGGCGGTGAAGTCCGACATCGCCCACATCGAGGCGAGCATCAGGTTGGGGCGGGGGAGTGGGAAGTACGGGTACAGGTCTTCTTCGCGGTGCAGTACCTGGTCGCGGGCACCTGGCCCGACCTCCAGTGCGGCGGTGACGTTGAGGGTCCACTTGGAGCAGTTGGGCAGCAGGTGGCGGTCGGCGAGCTGTTCGGTGACCGGGTGCATCATCAGCTCGCGCATCGTCGGCGATCGGTGCATGAGCGCCACCACCCGGCGGGTGATGCCGGGGTAGAAGGCGTCCGGTTTGTCGTCGGCCACCTTGGCGGTCGCCATGCGGCCGGCCAGTTCAGCGCGGACTGCGGCCATCTGCTCAGAAGTCGCCATGTCGTGTACGACAAGGCAGCCGGCGCCGTCGAGCATGGCGTACATGGCGTCGGGGTCTTCACTCGCCGAGCATGTCGGAATGGTTGTCGACATCGAGGCGCTCCTTTGGTTCTCGGGCTGGTCCTGCATTCGTTCAGTCGAGTGGGTCAATCTTCGCTGGAGCCTCGCCTCGGTTGAGTTGCCGCCACGACGCTGCGAGTTCGGTCCGGTGGAGCTCGGCCCATTCAGCAACGAGATTGCGCGCGCGGCGTGGCAGATCCCCGCGAATCATCCGCAGTGTTGCGATTTCCACGAGAGCTGATCGGTCTGCGTAGATGGCATGAAAATGAGGCGGCGCGTGATCGTTGCCGTACATCCGGATGACGATTCCGTAGAAGCGGCTGAGCTCGGCCATGAGGGGATTGCGTTGATCTCAGCCAACCAGTTCGGGCCACGGTTTCGGGTGCAGATCCTCGAAGCTCTTGCCAGTGAGATCCAAGTACATGGCCGTGGGATCGAGTTCGAGCGCATCGTCGTCGCCCCAAGCGATGGCGCCATATGGCCGCAGATGCGCAGTCTTGAAGAAAGAGGCGTCCGACCAGGCGGCGAAGTTGCCTCGGTCTGACCACCGGGTGAGGTCCACGATGCCGCTCACGCCATCGTCGAACCTGATCCACAGCTTGAACGGCTGCCGCGCGTCAACCTCGACAGCCTGTGGCGGCAGCGACACGTCCATGCCACGAACTCTAGGTGAGTTGGAGGCCTGCCGAACTGACCAGGCCTTGTGGTCGGCCCGCGCGAATCATGCTGGGCCTTGGAGGCCTCTTGGGTCTGAGAGGGCCTTCGTCGTTGTATGTACGTATAATACGTACGTGCCCAATAAGACGATCAGTGTGCCTGATGATGTCGTGCCGATTATCGAGAGCTTGCACGTCCCGTTCTCGAGGTGGGTGACCGATCAGCTGCGGCGCCATGCGGCCAAGTCGACCATGTCATTCGCCGATCAGCTTGTTGCGGATGCGGCCCTGGCCGCTCCGGAGGGATTGACGTCTGCGGACTCCTCGGCAGTCGGCGAGCGGATGGAGCGATCCGCGCCGTGGTAGTGCGCGGCGGGGTGTACTGGATCGATCTTGACAAGCACCGACCGTGTGTCGTCGTGTCCTCTGACGACGTTCTGGAAGTCGATGTCTGGCAGACCCATGTCGTGCCGCTGACTTCGAATCTCGATCGGGCTGGTCTCGCGGGCAATGTTCTGCTCGACGCCGCGGTGACCGGTCTGCCCTCCGATTCCGTTGCCGTGCCGCTCGGACTGGAGCTGGTTGAGCGCTCGTGGCTGGGGGAGCGAGCGGGCCGGCTGCCCCAAGCCCTGGTCGATGCCATCGACGACGGACTGCGAGCCGTCCTGGATCTGTGACCATTGCTCAGGAGCAAGCCTAAACGTTCGCATTCAGAGTTTAGGTAAACGCTGATAACCTTATGCATCCTGTATTGGCGTCAAGAAGTGGAGGCGGCGAGTGTCCCGATGGCCGGCAGCGCAGACGCAGGCCGCGACAGTCGAGAACGAGCTATGGCGGTCATGGGACGATGAGAGTCCGCGCACCATCACGGCCTCCCAGACCGTGCCCCCGCACATCAGCGATCTCTCGGTCCCAGCGCTTGGACGCTCCACGGGCGAGTCGCTGGCCGAGGCGATGCAGGCGGTCAGCGATCTCGGCGACCGGGCCACCGAGACGATCGGCGCTCTCGGACACCTCAGCGCCGTGCTCATCCGAGCCGATGCGGTCGCCTCGTCGCAGATTGAGCACATCACAACCTCCAGCGAGGCATTGGCGGTCGCGCTCGCCGAACTCGATGACGACAGCCACGACTGGAATCCCTACCCGGTCGCGACCGAGCTGGTCGCTGCGAACGTCACCGTTGCGCTGAACGCTCAGCGTGGTGCTGAGGATCTCAGTGAGGACTGGTTCCACCGCCGCCACCGCAGCCTGCTGGCAGCGGATCCCGAGATAGAGAAGCGGCACCTCGGAGCGTGGCGGGACTGTGCGGTGTGGATCGGCCAGACCCGCCAGAACGCAGACTTCGAAGGCCCGCCGTGGGACCAAGTACCTGCGCTGATGGATGACCTTGTCCGTTTCGCCGCCCGCAGCGATGTGCATCCGGTCGTGCATGCAGCCATCGCGCACGCACAGTTCGAGACGATTCACCCCTATGTCGACGGCAACGGCCGTATCGGACGGTTGCTGATCCATCGGCTGCTCGATGCCCGGCCCGCGGCGGCGACAGCGCCGGTACCGGTCGCGCACGGCCTGCTGCACAACCCGGATGGCTATGTCGCTGGTCTGACTGCGTACCGCCAGGGCGACCTCGACCAGTGGGTCACGGTGTTTGCCGAGGCGGTCACCGACGGCGCACACGCTGCTGTTCGCCTCGTTGACCGTATCGACGGCATCGCTGCCGACTACCGTCAGCGTGTCCGCACCCGCCAAGGCTCCGCCGTCTCGCGAATCCTCGACGGGCTGCTGCACACACCCGCCATCACCGCCGGCGAGATCCAAGCCGCCTACAAACTGACACCGGGCCGCGCCTCGCAGATCCTGCACCAGCTCGTCGATGTTGGGGTATTGCGGCTCAGCGATCACCGAGCCGGTCGATCCCGTGTGTGGGTGGCCCACGAAGTCATCGACGCAATCGACACCATCAACGCCACGATCCCCCGGCGCCTCATCGAGACGCGCAACGGCCCGATGCTGTCGGGAGAGGAACCGCATGACGTCACCGCTGCATGATCCTGTGCTGGAGGGGCTGCTCGACCGGCTGCATGCCCAGAGCGACGAACAGGTTGCTGAGACGTCGGCGTTCACTGCGGAGCAACGGCGTTTGAGTGGTCAGGACCGGAGCCAGCGCGGCTTCGACGACAACATGCGCCGGTTCTTTGCCGACAAGCTCGTCGCGCTGGATCGTGACAAGGCGATGTTCTGCTACCAGGTCTGCCGTGCTCTGGGCGCTCGCCGCGTCGTGGAGGCCGGCACGTCACAC
>JAJEBN010000033.1 GCA_022822525.1 Acidimicrobiia bacterium
CGGATGGCGAAGCGCAAGCCCTCGTCCATCGCGATCGGGTTGATCAGCTCAACGGTCATCTCGGTGTTGTCGCCCGGCATGCACATCTCGGTGCCTGCGGGAAGCTCGACCACACCGGTGATGTCGGTGGTGCGGAAGTAGAACTGCGGCCGGTAGTTGGAGAAGAACGGCTTGTGGCGGCCGCCCTCCTCCTTGGTGAGCACGTAGACCTGCGCCTCGAACTTGGTGTGCGGCGTGATCGCAGCCTTCTGGGTGCAGACCTGGCCGCGCTCGACCTCGTCCTTGCCGGTGCCTCGCAGCAGCAGGCCGACGTTGTCGCCCGCCTGGCCCTGGTCGAGGATCTTGCGGAACATCTCCACGCCGGTCACGGTGGTGGTCTGCGTGTCGCGGATGCCGACGATCTCGATCTCGTCGCCGGAGTTGATGACACCCTGCTCGATCTTGCCGGTCACCACGGTGCCGCGGCCGGTGATCGAGAACACGTCTTCGATCGGCATCAGGAACGGGCGCTCGGTGTCGCGCTCGGGCTCGGGCACGTACTCGTCGACCGCGTTCATCAGCTCGACGACCTGCTCCGCAGCGGCCGTGTCGCCCTCCAGCGCATTCAGCGCGGAGACGCGGACCACCGGGACATCGTCACCGGGGAACTCGTACTCGCTGAGCAGCTCGCGTACCTCGAGCTCGACAAGCTCGAGCAGCTCCTCGTCGTCGACCATGTCGACCTTGTTGAGGGCCACCACGATGTACGGCACGCCGACCTGGCGGGCGAGCAGCACGTGCTCACGCGTCTGGGGCATCGGGCCGTCCGCTGCGGACACGACCAGGATGGCGCCGTCCACCTGGGCGGCACCGGTGATCATGTTCTTGATGTAGTCGGCGTGGCCCGGCATGTCGACGTGCGCGTAGTGCCGGTTGGCCGTCTCGTACTCGACGTGGGCAATCGAAATGGTGATGCCGCGCTCGCGCTCTTCGGGCGCCTTGTCGATCTCGTCGAACGCCGTTGCCTGGCCGCCGACCTGTTCGGACAGCACGCGCGTGATCGCAGCCGTCAGTGTCGTCTTGCCGTGATCGATGTGGCCCATCGTGCCCACGTTGACGTGAGGCTTGGTCCGCTCGAAACGCTCTTTTGCCATGTCGTACCCGCCTTTCGGGGTTCTGCTCGCCTATCGCGGCAGCGTGAGGTGCAGGGTTGTCTGTTTTCTTTGTTTCTTCACCGCTCTGAACGGTGTGAGGCTAGGGATGCCGGGGCTCAGTTCCAATAAGCCCGGCCACATTGGCCCGCAGCGGGACCGCTTGTGGCGCGCCCGCTGCGGACGGGGTTATTCGCCGCGGATGCGCTTGATGATCTCCTCGGCGATGCTGGGCGGAACTTGCTCGTACTTGTCGAACTGCATGCTGTAGGTGGCGCGGCCCTGGGTGCGCGACCGCAAGTCGTTGGCGTAGCCGAACATCTCCGACAGCGGCACCTTGGCATCGATCACCTGGTTGACGCCGCGCAGCTCCATCTGGCCGACACGTCCGCGCCGTGAGTTCAGGTCGCCGATGACGTCGCCCATGTAGTCCTCGGGCGTCACCACCTCGACCGACATGACCGGCTCCAGCAAGACCGGCCGCGCCAGCCGTGCTGCGTCGCGCATGGCCATCGTGCCGGCGATCTTGAAGGCCATCTCCGACGAGTCGACGTCGTGATGGTTGCCGTCGATGAGATCGACTGACACATCCACCAGCGGGAATCCCGCCAGCGGTCCGTTCTCCAGCGACGACTGCAGGCCCGCATCGACCGAGCTGATGTACTCGCGAGGGATCACGCCGCCTCGGATGCTGTCCTCGAAGACGTAGCCCTCGCCCGGATCGGACGGTCGCAGATTGATGACGACCACCGCGTACTGGCCTGAACCGCCGGTCTGCTTGATGTGGCGGTACTCGAACTTGTTCACTGGCGCGGTGATCGTCTCGCGGTAGGCCACCTGCGGCTTGCCGATCGACGCGTCCACCTTGAACTCCCGCAGCATCCGGTCGACGAGCACCTCGAGGTGCAGCTCGCCCATGCCCGAGATCACGGTCTGGCCGGTCTCATGATCGGTCTTGACCTGGAAGGTGGGGTCTTCCTCGCTGAGCGCCGTCAGTGCCCGGCCCAGCTTGTCCTGGTCGCCCTTGGACTTCGGCTCCACAGCGACATGCACGACGGGGTCGGGGAAGTCGAGCTGCTCGAGCACGATCGGCTTGGACGAATCGCACAGCGTGTCGCCGGTGCGGGTGTTCTTCAGCCCGATGCCGGCGACGATGTCGCCGGTCGCGATGTTCTCGCGGTCTTCGCGGTTGTTGGCGTGCATCTGCAGGATGCGCCCGATGCGCTCACGGTTGCCCGTGGTGGTGTTGAGCACCTGGCCGCCGCGTTCGAAGCTCCCGCTGTACACCCGGAAATAGGTCAGCTTGCCGACGTGGGGATCGGTCATGATCTTGAACGCCAGTGCCGCGAACGGCTCGTCGTCGCTCGGCTTGCGCTCGAGCTCCTCGCTGCCGTTCAGCGAGCTGCCACCGATCGCGGGAATGTCCACCGGCGATGGCAGGTACATCGTCACCGCATCGAGCAGCGGCTGCACGCCCTTGTTCTTGAAGGCGCTGCCGGTGAGCACCGGGACGATCTGCCCGCCGATCGTGCCCTGGCGGATCGCGCGGCGCACGGTGTCGACATCGACCTCTTCGCCTTCGAGGTACGCCAGCATGATGTCCTCGTCGACATCGGCCAGGCGCTCGAGCAGCAGGCTGCGATATTCGGCCGCCTGATCGGCCAGATCGGCGGGAATCTCGATGGTGTCGTAGGTGGCGCCGAGGTCGTCGCCCTTCCAGACCAGCGCGTTCATCTCGACGAGGTCGATGACGCCCTCGAAGCCAGCCTCGATGCCGATGGGCAGCTGCAGCACGGCCGTGTTGGGGGTCAACCGGTCCTCGATGCTGGCCAGCGAACCGAAGAACGACGCGCCCGTGCGGTCCAGCTTGTTGATGAAGCACATGCGGGGCACGCCGTAGCGGTCGGCCTGCCGCCAGACGGTCTCAGTCTGCGGCTCGACGCCGGCCACGCCGTCGAAGACTGCGACGGCCCCGTCGAGCACCCGCAGCGAGCGCTCCACCTCGACGGTGAAGTCCACGTGGCCCGGGGTGTCGATGATGTTGATGACGTGGTCGCTCCAGTGGCAGGTGGTGGCGGCCGAGGTGATGGTGATGCCGCGCTCTTGCTCCTGCTCCATCCAGTCCATCGTGGCGGCGCCGTCGTGGACCTCGCCGATCTTGTAGTTGACGCCGGTGTAGTAGAGGATCCGTTCGGTCACCGTGGTCTTGCCCGCATCGATGTGGGCCATGATCCCGATGTTGCGGACGCGGTCGAGGGGTTGCGTTCGAGCCATTTCAGACGTGCCTCAATTGATCAGGTATGCCGATCAGATCACCAGCGGTAGTGCGCGAAGGCCTTGTTGGCCTCTGCCATGCGATGGGTGTCTTCGCGCCGCTTGGCCGCCGAGCCGGTGCCGTTGGAGGCATCCATCAGCTCGTTCGCAAGACGTTCGGACATGGTGCGCTCGCGGCGCTCGCGGGCGAAGCCCACGATCCAGCGGATCGCCAGGGCGGTGGCGCGGCGGGGCCGCACCTCGACCGGTACCTGGTACGTGGCGCCGCCCACACGGCGGCTCTTCACCTCGACCTGGGGTCGGGTGTTGTCCACCGCGCGCTTGAGGATCTCGAGCGGCTCGCCGCCGGTGCGCTCGCCGACGAGGTCCATGGCGCTGTACACGATGCGCTCGGCCAGCGAACGCTTGCCGCGGCGCAGCACCTTGTTGATGAACTGGGTGACCAGCGTCGACTCGTAGACGGGATCGGGGTCGATGTCGCGGCGGGGAGCTGCGCCTCGGCGTGGCATGTCAGGACTCCCGCTTGGCGCCGTAGCGCGAGCGCGCTTGCCGGCGGGAGTTCACGCCCGAAGCATCGAGCGCGCCCCGGATGATCTTGTAACGGACGCCGGGGAGATCCTTCACGCGGCCTCCCCGGACCAGCACGATGCTGTGCTCTTGAAGGTTGTGCCCCTCGCCGGGGATGTATGCCGTCACCTCGACACCGCTGGTGAGACGCACGCGGGCAACCTTGCGCAACGCCGAATTCGGCTTCTTCGGAGTGTGGGTGTACACGCGGGTGCAGACCCCGCGCCGTTGCGGAGAACCCTTCAACGCAGGCGTGCGCACCTTCGTCGACTTCGACTTGCGGCCCTTGCGGACCAGCTGCTGGATCGTCGGCACGAAGACCTCTACGGGTTGGGCTGTCAGCGGGACAGGCTCATGAACGGGAGTCGGCAGATCTGCGCGCCACCCCACCGGTGACGCGCCGAAACCGGCGGTCAAGGCTAGGCAGCGCGCCCCAGTGCCACAACTGGCAACAGCACGCGCCGCGGCCGGTTCAACCGGCGTCGACGATCGGCGCCACGTTGTCGTCGAGGCCGTCGCCGTCGGGATCGGCTTCCTCGCCGATCGAGGCCAGCCACGCTGCGGGGTCCTGGGCGTCTTCGGACGACCAGAACTCCATCGGCTCGTACTCGGGTGCGACCGTGTCGATGTTGCGGTAGACGTCCTGGCCCGTTCCCGCAGGAATGAGCTTGCCGATGATGATGTTCTCCTTGAGGCCCTTGAGCCCGTCGCGGCGCGACTCGATGGCGGCCTCGGTGAGCACACGAGTGGTCTCCTGGAACGACGCTGCCGAGAGCCACGATTCGGTGGCCAGCGAGGCTTTGGTGATGCCCATGATGATCGGGCGGCCTTCGGCGGGGCGGCGCTGCTGCTGCACGAGCTCGCGGTTGGCCTCGCGGTAGTTCCGCTGGTCGACCTGCTCGCCGGGCAGGAACGGCGAGTCGCCCTGCTCGCCCACCAGCACCCGGCGGGTCATCTGGCGGATGATCAGCTCGATGTGCTTGTCGTGGATTGACACGCCCTGCTCGCGGTACACCTTCTGGACCTCGGAGACGAGGTACTGCTGGGTCTCGCGGACGCCGCGGATCTCGATGAGCTCCTTGGGGTCGCGCGGGCCGTCCACGAGCGGGTCGCCCGCACGGATGTCCTGACCGTCGACCACGGCAAGCCGCGACATCGACGGGACCGTGTACGTGTCCTCGGCACCGTCGTCGCCGATCACATCGATCTGGCGGCCCCGGCCGTCGTCCTCGCCGATGCGCACGACGCCCGAACGGCGGGCCAGCACGGCCTTGCCGCGCGGTGTGCGGGCCTCGAACAGCTCCACCACGCGCGGCAGACCGCCGGCGATGTTCTCGCCGCCGATGACGCCGCCGGTGTGGAACGTCCGCATGGTCAGCTGAGTGCCGGGCTCGCCGATGGACTGTGCCGCGATCACGCCGACCGCTTCGCCGACCTCGATGAGCTTGCCCGTCGCCAGCGAGCCCCCGTAGGCCATCGCCGACACGCCGAACTCGGAGTCGTCGGTGAGCGGGGACAGCACGCGCACCCCGGTGACCTCGGGATCGTCACGCAGAGCGATCAGCTCGTCCTCGCCGATGAGGCGCCCGGCTTCGAGCACGGTGCCGTCGCTGAGCGTCACCTCCGACGCCAAGCAGCGGCTGAACAGCCGGGTGTCGAGGTGGGTGCGCTTGTCGGGACGGTCCGCGAAGACATCCTCGATCCACAGCCCGTTCACTGGACCGGACCGCTCGAAGGGGTTCTCGCTGTTGATGATGAGCTCCTGGGCCACATCGACCAGCCGGCGGGTGAGATAGCCCGAGTCGGCGGTCCGCAGCGCCGTGTCGACGAGTCCCTTGCGGGCGCCGGGCGTGGAGATGAAGTACTCCAGGGTGGCGAGGCCCTCGCGGTAGGACGACTTGATCGGACGAGGGATGATGTCGCCGCGAGGGTTGGCAACCAGGCCGCGGATCGCCGCGATCTGGCGCACCTGCATCATGTTCCCGCGGGCACCGGACCCGACCATCATGTCGATCGGGTTGAACGTCGTGCGGGCCAGCTCTGACTCGAGCGAACGACGCACCTCGTCGGTGGCGTCGGTCCAGATCTCCACTTCCTTCTGGCGCCGCTCGCCATCGGTGATGATGCCGCGCCGGAACTGGGTCTCGACCCGCTCCGCCTCGCTCTCGTGCCGTTCGAGGATCTCGGCCTTGTCGGGCGGCGTGCGCACGTCATCGACCGAGATGGTCAGGCCCGATCGGCTGGCGTACTCGTAGCAGAGGTCCTTCATGTTGTCGAGGCTGACGGCGATGTCGCTGGTGGAGTAGTTGTCCGACAGCGCTCGCACGATGCTGCCCATGTCGCCCTTGCGCACCGGCCGGTTCACGTACTCGAAGTCGGCCGGCAGCGCAGCATTGAACAGCGCACGGCCCGGAGTAGTGGGCTCGTAGCCGCCGTTGCCGTCGCTGAGCTTGGGAATGCGCCACTCGATCAGCTGGTGGAGCCCGATCTGGGACCCCTCGAGCGCCCGCTGGATCTGGTGCAGATGACGGAAGACCGGGCGGGCGGCACCGTCATCGGCGTCTTCGTCGCCGCGCCCGCGCCGCTCGGTCAGGTAGTAGCTGCCGATCAGCAGGTCCTGGCTGGGCACCGTCATCGGGCGGCCGTCCGCAGGGCTGAGAATGTTGTTGGCCGACAGCATCAGCACCCGCGCCTCTGCTTGGGCCTCCGAGGACAGCGGCAGGTGCACTGCCATCTGGTCACCGTCGAAGTCGGCATTGAAGGCGGCGCACACCAGCGGGTGGATCTGCACGGCCTTGCCTTCCACCAGCAGCGGCTCGAAGGCCTGGATGCCCAGCCGGTGCAGCGTGGGCGCCCGGTTGAGCAGCACTGGGTGCTCCTTGATGACGTCCTCGAGCACATCCCAGACGTCGGCGCGCCGGCGCTCCACCATCCGCTTTGCGGACTTGATGTTCTGGGCGATCTCCGAGTCCACCAATCGCTTCATGACGAAGGGCTTGAACAGCTCGAGCGCCATCAGCTTGGGCAGCCCGCACTGGTGCAAGCGCAGGGTGGGTCCCGCGACGATGACCGAGCGGCCCGAGTAGTCGACTCGCTTGCCAAGCAGGTTCTGGCGGAAGCGGCCCTGCTTGCCCTTGAGCATGTCCGACAGCGACTTCAGCGCCCGATTGCCGGGGCCTGTCACAGGCCGGCCCCGCCGGCCGTTGTCGAACAGCGCATCGACCGCTTCCTGCAGCATGCGCTTCTCGTTGTTGACGATGATCTCGGGTGCCCGCAGGTCGAGCAGGCGCTTCAGGCGGTTGTTGCGGTTGATGACGCGCCGGTAGAGGTCGTTGAGGTCGGAGGTGGCGAAGCGGCCGCCGTCGAGCTGCACCATCGGGCGCAGGTCCGGCGGGATGCACGGCACCGCGTCGAGGATCATCGCCCGCGGGTCGTTGATGCGCCGGCCGTGCTCGTCGCGCCGGTTGAAGGCGCTCAGGATCTTGAGCCGCTTGATCGCCTTCTGCTTGCGCTGCGCTGACAATGGCCGGCGGCCGTCGGACGCCTCGATTGCGGCGCGAAGCTCGGCTTCCTCGACGTCGAAGTCCATGTTGGCCATGAGTTGAGCGATGGCCTCGGCGCCCATGCCGCCCTCGAAGTATGCGCCGTAGCGGTCCTCCAGCTCGCGCCACAGGTCCTCATCGTCGACGATCATCCGCTCGTGCAGCTGGGAGAGCGCGCTGAAGGTCCGCTCGACGAGGTCTTTCTCCTCGGCGGCCTCCTCGTCGAACGCCTCGAGATCGCGGTCGGCCTCGCGCTGAGACGCCTTCATCTCGCGGTCACGGGCACCTTCGGTCTCGAGCGAGGCGAGCTCGTCTTCGAGTTCCTTGAGCCGCTCGGCACGCCGCTCGGCCAGCTCCTCGTCGATGACGGCGAGCTCCTCGGCCTTCTCGGCTTCGAGCTGGGGCAGGTCCTCGTGCAGCTTCTCGCTGTCGACCTTGGTGACGAGATTGGCGGCGAAGTAGATGACGCGCTCGAGTGCCTTGGCCTTGAGCTCCTGGCGCGGGTCGAGACCGGTCAGGAAGTACGCCAGCCACGAGCGGGTGCCCCGCAGGTACCAGATGTGCACCACCGGCGCCGCCAGCTCGATGTGGCCCATGCGCTCGCGCCGCACCTTGGAGCGGGTGACCTCCACGCCGCAGCGCTCGCAGATGATGCCCTTGAACCGGACGCGCTTGTACTTGCCGCAGCCGCACTCCCAGTCCTTGGTGGGACCGAAGATCTTCTCGCAGAACAGGCCGTCCTTCTCGGGCTTGAGCGTGCGGTAGTTGATGGTCTCGGGCTTGCGCACCTCGCCGTTGGACCATGTGCGGATGGCGTCGGCGGTAGCCAGGCCGATCCGGATGTCAGAGAAGTCGTTGACGTCGATCATGTGAGTGTTTCTGGCCCTGTGTGTCGTGGTCGTCGGGTCGTTCAGACGCGCTGGCGGCGCAGCTCGTCTTCTTCGTCGCTGCCGCGTTCGGGTCGGCTGATGTCAATGCCCAGCGACTCCTCGGCGCGGAAGACGTCTTCGTCGAGGCCTTGGATGTCGATCTGCTGGCCAGCCGTCGACATCACCTCCACGTTGAGGCAGAGCGCCTGCATCTCCTTGATGAGCACCTTGAAGCTCTCGGGGATGCCGGGCTCGGGGATGTTCTCGCCCTTGACGATCGCCTCGTACACCCGCACCCGGCCCAGCACGTCGTCTGACTTGATGGTGAGCAGCTCCTGCAGGCAGTACGCGGCACCGTAGGCCTCGAGCGCCCACACCTCCATCTCGCCGAAGCGCTGGCCGCCGAACTGCGCCTTGCCGCCCAGCGGCTGCTGGGTGATCATCGAGTACGGACCGGTGGACCGGGCGTGGATCTTGTCGTCGACGAGGTGCGCCAGCTTCAAGATGTAGCTGTAGCCCACCATGATCGGCTCGTCGTACGGCTCGCCCGTGCGCCCGTTGTAGAGCGTCGTCTTGCCCGTGTCGGTCATGAGCCGCTCGCAGGTGATCGACTCAGGACGCAGGTTCGCCAGCGTCTGCTGGATGGTGGGATGTCGTCCCGCGGCCTCGACCTCGTCCCAGCGGGCGCCGTCGAACACCGGCGTGGCGATGAAGACCGACGGCTGGGTGGTGGGACGCGTCTTGCGGGCAGTGTTGCTGACCGGCTCGGAACCGACCATGTGCTCGTTGCCGTTGGCGTCGGTCGCGCTCCAGCCCCAGCGGGCTGCATACCCGAGGTGCGCTTCGAGCACCTGACCGACGTTCATGCGGCTGGGCACGCCCAGCGGGCTCAGGATGATGTCGACCGGGGTGCCGTCGGCGAGGTGCGGCATGTCCTCGACCGGCAGGATCTTCGAGATCACGCCCTTGTTGCCGTGACGGCCGGCGAGCTTGTCCCCCACGCTGATCTTGCGCTTCTGGGCCACGTACACGCGCACCAGCTGGTTCACGCCCGGCGGCAGCTCGTCGTCGTGATCGCGGCTGAACACCCGGATGTCGGTGACGACGCCGTTCTCGCCGTGGGGCACCTTGAGCGAGGTGTCGCGCACCTCGCGGGCCTTCTCGCCGAAGATCGCGCGCAGCAGCCGCTCCTCGGGCGTCAGCTCGGTCTCGCCCTTGGGGGTGACCTTGCCGACCAGCACCGCGCCCGGCTCGACCTCGGCGCCGATGCGGACGATCCCCTGCTCGTCGAGATCCGCCAGGATGTCGTCGGCCAGGTTGGGGATGTCGCGAGTGATCTCCTCGGGTCCCAGCTTGGTGTCGCGGGCGTCGATCTCGTACTCGTGGATGTGGATCGACGTCAGCACGTCGTCCTTCACGAGACGCTCGGACAGGATGATGGCGTCCTCGAAGTTGTAGCCCTCCCACGCCATGTAGGCGACGAGAAGGTTCTTGCCCAGTGCCAGCTCGCCGTGGTCGGTGGAGGGGCCGTCGGCGATCACCTGCCCCGCAGACACCTTGTCGCCGGGGCGGACCAGTGCCTTCTGGTTGATGCAGGTGTCCTGGTTGGAGCGCCGGAACTTGAGCAGCGGGTACACGTGCTCCCCGCCGTCGGCGGATTCGAGCACGACCTGGTCGCCGGTGATGTCGGTCGCGACGCCGTCGATCTCCGACAGCACCATCTCGGCCGCATCGGCCATGGCCAGCCCCTCGATGCCGGTGCCGATGTAGGGCGCCTCGGCCCGCAGCAGCGGCACCGCCTGGCGCTGCATGTTGGCGCCCATGAGGGCCCGGTTGGCATCGTCATGCTCGAGGAACGGGATGAGCGCGGTGGCCACCGACACGATCTGCTTCGGCGACACGTCCATGAGCTGGACTTCCGACGCCGGCACGTAGCTGATCTCGGTGGTGGCGGCGAAGTAGGTGTCGCGCTCCATCTGCAGCCGCAGGTCCTCCAGGCTGGCGCCCTGGGGGCTCTTGCGGACCAGCACGCGCGGGTTGCGGAACGAACCGTCGGGGTTGAGCGGCGCGTTGGCCTGCGCGACCACGTACTCCTCTTCCTCGTCCGCGGTCAGGTACCGCACCTCGCGGGTTGCCTTGCCGTCTTTGATGACCCGGTAGGGCGACTCGATGAAGCCGAACTCGTTGACCCGGGCGAAGGTGGCGAGCGCCCCGATGAGCCCGATGTTGGGACCTTCGGGCGTCTCGATGGGGCACATGCGGCCGTAGTGGCTGAAGTGCACGTCGCGCACCTCGAAGCCGGCTCGCTCACGCGACAGGCCGCCCGGGCCGAGCGCGGAGAGGCGGCGACGGTGGGTGAGCCCCGACAGCGGGTTCACCTGGTCCATGAACTGGCTGAGCTGGCTGGTGCCGAAGAACTCCTTGGTGGCTGCCACGACCGGCCGGATGTTGATGAGCGTCTGCGGCGTGATCGCCTCGACGTCCTGGGTGGTCATGCGCTCGCGCACGACCCGCTCCATGCGGCTCAGCCCGATGCGCACCTGGTTCTGGATCAGCTCGCCCACCGAGCGGATGCGGCGGTTGGCGAAGTGGTCCTGATCGTCGAGCCGGTAGCCGGGCTCGGCGTTGGCGAGATGCAGCAGGTAGCTGGCGGTGGCCAGCACCTCGCTGCGGGTGAGCACGGTCGACTCCGGATCGGGCCGGATCAGCTCGGGATGGTCTTCTGCCCGCGGATCGTCGGCGTCGACGAATTCCAGGTCGAACAGCTCGGACACGCGGTCTAGCTCGGGGCCCAGCTTGCGATTCAGCTTGTAGCGGCCGACCTTGGACAGCGAGTAGCGCCGCTCGTCGAAGAAGGCGTTCTGGAAGTAGTTGTTGGCGGCATCCGCGGTGGCCATCTCGCCGGGACGCACACGCTTGTACAGCTCGATGACCGACTCTTCCTGCGAGGGTGCGACCAGGCGGTCCTTCTCCCACTGCGGCTCGAGAAAGTCGAAGTGCTCGACAAAGCGCTCGAGCAGTCCGGGGTATCGGTCCTCGCCGTAGCCCAAGGCCCGCAGCAGCGAGAAGATGCTGAGCCGGCGCTTGCGTGCCACGCGGCTGCCCGCGGTGGGGTCCTTGCCCGGCTTGTGCTCGACGTCGAACTCGATCCACTCGCCGCGGTAGGGGTGGATGGTGGCGGTCACGAGCTGGTGCTTGGACATGTTGCGCAGCCGGTAGCGCTCACCGGGCTGGAAGATCACGCCCGGCGATCGCACGAGCTGGCTGACCACGACGCGCTCGGTGCCGTTGATGATGAACGTGCCCTTGGGCGTCATCATCGGGAAGTCGCCCATGAACACGGTCTGTGCCTTGACCTCGCCGGTGTGGGCGTTCTTGAACTCGGCGCGCACGAAGATCGGCGCCGAGTAGGTCATGTCGCGTTCCTTGCACTCCTCCACGGAGAACTTGGGCGGCGGACGAAGGTCCTCATCATGGGGATCGAACGAGAAGACGAGCTGCAAGTGCCCGCCGAAATCGCTGATGGGACTGATGTCAGCGAAGGTCTCTGCGAGTCCGACGTCGAGAAAACGTTGGAAGGAATCCTTCTGGATCGACACGAGGTCCGGGAGTTCCAGGACTTCGTCGAGGTTGCCGAACGAATACCGTTCGCGGCCGACACGAGACGACAACGGACTCTCCTAGTGGTTCAGTTGTGCGGGATGGGTCGCAAGCGACTGCCGATGGCTCAGGGCGGCGGGTTGGAGGCGCGCGCAGTCGCGAGCGTCCGCAGCAATCAGTGACCTCACTATTCGGCCTCGATGCTGGGGACTGGTGGGGTGCGCGAAAGAGGAGGCCACCTGTGCCACGGCTGGATCAACGCTATCGGGGACCCCGCACGCGCCACAACTGCGACCCCCCGGCCGCGCTGGAGGCGACCGCGGGAGCTCAGGCGACTTCGACGGTGGCGCCGACCGCTTCGAGGGCTTCCTTGGCCTTGTCAGCGTCGGCCTTGGGCACGCCCTCGAGCACTGCCTTCGGTGCCGCCTCGACGAGGTCCTTGGCCTCCTTGAGGCCGAGGCTCGTGAGCGAGCGCACCTCCTTGATGACCTGAACCTTCTTGTCGCCGATCGCGGTGAGCGTGACCGTCACCTCGTCGACAGCTTCCTCGGCGGCGTCGCCCTCGCCGTCGGCAGCGACGGCGCCTGCGGCCACCATGGCCGGGGCAGCCACCGCCGCGGTGACGTCGAAGCGCTCCTCGAACGCCTTCTTCAGTTCGACCAGCTCGAGCACCGTCATGTTGCCGATGGCGTCGAGGATCTCTTCGGTGGATGTACTCACTGGTTGTTCTCCGTGCTTGTGGGGTCTGCTGGGCTTGTTGAGTCTGCTGGGCTTGTGGGGTCTGCTGGGCTTGCTGTGTCGGCTGGGCTTGCTGGGTCGGCTGGGCTTTGATCGATGAGGGCTTGGACGAGGCCGGACATCTCGCCGATGAGGTTGTTCATCATCGAGGCGAGCGAGCCGAGCGGCGCAGCGAGCGCTCCCAGCATCTGGGCCATGAGGTCGTCGCGCGCCGGCAGGTCGGCGAGCTCGCGCACTTGGGCGTCGCTGAGCAGCGTGCCGGCCAGGATCCCGCCCTTGATGACCAGCGCCTCGTGCTCGGCCGCGAACGTCCGCAGAGCCTTCGCCGCTGCGGAGGGATCCCTGCCGCAGAAGGCCAGCGCCGTGGGGCCCAGCAGCAGATCGGTGACCCCGTCGGGCGCATCGTCGGCGAGCGCACGGCGGACCAGCGTGTTCTTGAAGATCTTGTAGCGGCAGTCGGCGTCGATGAGGCGGCCGCGCAGGTCGGCCATCTCGGTGACGTCAAGGCCCCGGTACTCGGTGAACAGCACCGCCTCGGCCTCGGCGAATCGCTCGCGGACCTCGTCGACCACCGCCACCTTGTCGGCCCGCGGCGGTCGTGGGGGTGCTGCGGTGGCTGCTGGCACTCGGGGGCCTCCTGATTGGTGGGTGTCGTCGTCGGGTGGGTTGGCGCTCCCGGCCCCGGATCGGGCGCCGGTCCGCAGACCAGACAGAAACGCACCCTGACGCTGACGCGCACAGGAAGCCAATCCGCCTCATCAGGCTCGTCCCGTGCTGCTCACTCGAGTCGAGCAAGCTCCTGAACTGGGTTCAGACGGGGCCGATTTCAGGCCGAAGCCACCGGAGATCTACGGCGAGCAGGTTGTCGAGGCCAGAACGCTACCGGAGGTTGCAGATGTGTCCAACTGCGGTGCTCAGCCGAAGACTGCGGGGTCGATCTGGACGCCGGGGCCCATCGTCGAGGACACCACCATCTTGCGGACATAGCGCCCCTTGGCGCTGGCGGGCCTCGCGCGGGTGAGCTCGTCCATGACCGCCTCGAGGTTGGCATTCAAGTCCTCGGCGGAAAAGCTGACCTTGCCGATCGCCAGATGCACGTTGCCGTAGCGGTCAGTGCGGTACTCCACCTTGCCGCCCTTGAACTCGCCCACGGCCTTGCCCACGTCGGGCGTCACCGTGCCTGACTTGGGATTGGGCATGAGCCCGCGCGGGCCGAGCACCTTGCCCAGGCGGCCCACCACGCCCATCATGTCGGGCGTTGCGATGGCCACATCGAATTCGGTGAAGCCGGCCTCGACGCGCTCGGCGAGGTCGGCGCCGCCGACCACGTCCGCACCCGCCTCAGAGGCTGCCGCGGCCGCGTCGCCCTGGGCGAACACCGCCACGCGCACATCTCCGCCGGTGCCCGACGGCAGCGCGACGGTGCCGCGCACCATCTGGTCAGCCTTGCGCGGATCGACGCCCAGGCGCACCGACAAATCGACCGACTCGTCGAACTTGGCCGTGGCGAACGTCCTCACCATGTCGATCGCCTGGCTCGGTTCGTGCATCATCTGCCGGTCGTAGCGGCGAGAGGCGTCGGCGTATTTCTTTCCTGCCATCTGGTGTCTCCTGTGCGATGCCGGGCCAGCTCAGCCGGCGACTTCGATGCCCATCGAGCGCGCGGTACCGATCACCTGCAGCTTGGCGGCCTCGATGTCGCGGGCGTTGAGGTCGACCATCTTGGTCTGTGCGATCTCGGCAACCTGCGACTCGGTGATCTGAGCCACCGTCTCGCGACCGGGGTTCTCGGCCGCCTTGGTCAGCCCGGCAGCTTGGCGCAGCAATACCGAGGTCGGCGGCGTCTTGGTGATGAATGTGAACGAGCGATCCTCGAAGATCGTGATCTCGGCCGGCACGATCGTGCCTCGCTGGCTCTCGGTCTTGGCGTTGTAGTCCTTGCAGAAGTCCATGATCGCCACGCCGTGCGGGCCCAGTGCGGTGCCCACCGGCGGCGCGGGCGAAGCTTGGCCCGCGGGGATCTGGATCTTGACGACTGCAGCGACACGCTTGCGCCTCGGTGCCCGTGGTGCGCTGTCTGCCATGTTGTGCTCCTGAATCTGGGGATGAGTCTGCGCCGGGGCTGCGGCTCAGATCTTTGCGACTTGGACGAAGTCGAGCTCGACGGGAGTCTCGCGGCCGAAGATGTTCACCAGCACCTTGACCTTGAGCTGCTCCTCGTTGATCTCGATCACCTGGCCTTGGAAGTCCGAGAACGGACCCTCCTTGATGCGCACGCTCTCGTCGATCTCGAAGATCATCGACGGCTTGGTGCGGCGCGGCATCTCGGGCCCTTCGTCGGGCTCGGCCAGGAATGCCTCGACCTCCCGGCGACGCAACGGCGATGGCTTGCCGCCGGGCCCGGCGTAGCCCGTGACGCCCGGTGTGCTGCGGATCATGTGGTGCGCCTCGTCGCTGGGGCGGCAGCGGATCAGCAGGTAGCCGGGGAAGACCTTCTTCTTGGCGACCACCTTGCGGCCGGCCTTGAACTCGATCACGTCCTCCATGGGGATCGCGACCTCGTGAATCTGGTCCTCCATGTCGAAGGTGCCAATGCGAGCCTCGAGGTTCTGCTTGACCTTCTTCTCATAGCCCGACTGGGTGTGCACGACGAACCAGCGGCCGGGCCGGTCATAGGGCGACATACGCTTGGGCTCGGGCTCGTCGGGGGCGAGCAGGTCGTCCTCGGTGAGCACGTCGGAAAAAGCGCCGTCGCTTTCGCCTGCGACAGCGGCGGGCTCGTCGACGCTCTCGGCTGTGCCGGTGCCCTCGGCGACCTCGGTGCCTGACGTCGCCAAGGCAGTCGCCGACTGCGACGTCAGCAGGCGGCGAGCCGCGGCCATCGGGTCGGACTCGGGTGCGGTGGAGGTTTCGGTCAGATCGCTCATGTTCGTCCGCTCGGTTTCGGTCAGTTCACGTCGAAGAGGCGCAGCACAGCCTCGCCAAGAATCCAGTCGAATCCTGCAATCATCGCCGTCAGGATCACGATCGTGATGAAGACGACAATCGAGTAGTTGACGAGCTCGGAGCGGGTGGGCCAGATGACCTTCTTCAGCTCGGAGCGAACCTCGCCCACGAACTGTGCGGGGCCGGCCCGCTCCGATGTCGGTGATGCCGATGGGGCCTGGCGCCGCTCGCGCCGTCCTGCGGGCGCGCCGTCCGCCGTCATCTCGCCCTGGCGCTGCAGGTGACGGCGTGTCCGTCGGTTCATGGCCATCGGGGATGTCTCCGGCTTGGGTTGTCGTGGGGTGGGCGTGGGTGGTCCGCCCGGCTGATGCTCAGCGAGGCGGCGGAAGCGCAGGGCAGGAGGGACTCGAACCCGCAACCGCCGGTTTTGGAGACCGGTGCTCTACCAAATTGAGCTACTGCCCTCGGCATCGGCGCACCGCGAGCGGTGCGCGTGTGACACAGGTGCGGGCTGTATGTCCGCCGGAACAGGCTACCGGCAGCCATCTGGGTCGCGTCCCCGGCGCTCTGCGGCAGCGGAGGCGGTAGCGGGACTGGGACTCGAACCCAGGACCTCACGATTATGAGCCGTGCGCTCTGACCAACTGAGCTATCCCGCCAAATGCGCTGACGAAGCCTACCGATGCGACCTCCGACGGCTCCCGCCAGCACGTCGCGTCGCGAGCCCCGTGCCGGAATCGAACCGGCGACACCAGCCTTACCATGGCTGTGCTCTGCCTACTGAGCTAACGGGGCAACGCTCGTGCGCCATCGCCAGCGATGTGCGCCGAAGGGTGCGAGGTCCGGAGTGTATCTGTGGCCCTTCGGTAGCTTCGCTGCCATGCGAACCCGGCTGGCCACGATGGCCGATGCCGATGCGATCGCGGCGATCTACAACCGCGAGGTCACCGAGGGCACGGCCACGTTCGACATGGTGCCGCGCTCCTCGGCTGAGCAGGCCGCCTGGATGCGCGAGCACTCGGGCGCCTACCCGTGCCTCGTGGCGGTGCCAGACGACACCGACCCCGAACCCGACGGCACGGTGCTGGGCTGGGCCTGCCTGTCGCCCTACCGCACCCGCCCCGCCTACTCCACCAGCGTCGAAGACTCCATTTACGTGCATCGTGACTGCCACGGGCGCGGCGTGGGCAGCCTGCTGCTCGGCGATCTCGTGGCACTGGCCGACGACCACGGTTTCCACGCGGTCTTCGCCCGGATCGCCGACGCCGGCGCGGCATCGGTGGCGCTGCATGCCAAGCACGGCTTCGAGCACGTCGGCGTCGAGCGAGAGGTGGGCCGCAAGTTCGGCCGCTGGCTCGACGTCAC
>JAJEBN010000031.1 GCA_022822525.1 Acidimicrobiia bacterium
CAGCCCGCCCATGTAGTCGGGCGGCGCGATGGAGGGAATGCCAGCGGGTTCCTCGTGCGGGAATCCGGTCAGGGCATCCCACCCCACGAGCGGCGCTTGGTTCGGGCCGAACGCCCGGAAGGGGTAGTAGGGCTTGTCGGGGTCGACTCCGAACCCGGTCATGCCGGCATAGATGATGTCGGGGCGCACCTGCTTGACTGATTCGTAGTCGAGTCCCAGCTCGGCGATGCCCGGCGCTGCAAAGTTCGTCAGGAACACGTCGCACGTGGCCAGCAGGCGCATCGCGGCCTCGAGCGCCTCGGGCTGCTTCAGCTCCAGGCCAACCGAGCGCTTGCCGGCCGACATCTCCGGCACGTAGGGACCGGTATCGCAGAAGACGTCTGCCAGCTCAGGATCGCGAGCCCACGCCGAGCCGAATGCTCGTGCTACATCGGGATAACTGTGGGCCTCCACCTTGAAGACCTCGGCCCCATGATGCGCCATCGCCTTGCCGCAGCACGGTGCTGCCACAGCGATGCTGATCTCAAAGACCCGGATCCCCGAGAGCGGCCTGCGGTCAGCGCTCGCCATCATCGATAACACCTCATGTGCTCTGATCCCATAGCCCGGTGACCTTACTCCCGGCCGCTTGTGACGCTTGTGCCCACTGAAGGGGTGCGGGATGGGCACAGCAGCGGTGGCGGCAGCAGCCGCGGCACTGGCCGGCGGCGCGTGCTAGGACAAGATCCCGGCGACGGGATCCGCTCGCCGCCAGGCCAAGCCGGAGGGTTGCCCCGACATGACTGATTCCGCCGATTCACCGACCGAAGTCGTCGGCAAGTTCATCGCCTGCATCGAATCGAAAGACCTCGACGGGGCGGCCGCCCACGTCTCCGACGACGTCTACTACGACAACGTGCCGGTCGGCGACATGACTGGCCCCGACGCCATGAAGGAGTTCTTGAGCGGCCTGACGAAAGGCGACGGGCCGGTGGAGTTCGAGATTGTCCGCCAGACCGCAACCGGCAACACAGTCATGAACGAGCGCGTCGACCGCTTCCACACCGGCTCTGGCCGTCAGATCGAACTGCCGGTGATGGGCATCTTCGAGGTCAATGACGGCCTGATCACCTTCTGGCGTGACTACTTCGACAACGGCATGTTCATGCGTCAGATCAAGGGCTGAGGCCGCTGTGGCCTACCAGTACGAGGGTTTCGACCTCACTGGCAAAGTCGCGGTCATCACCGGCGGCAACGGCGGCATCGGGCTGGGCTATGCCCGCGGCGTCGCTGCTGCGGGCGCCGACGTCAGCATCTGGGGCACGAACCCCGACAAGAACGCGGCGGCCGAGGCTGAGTTGCAGGAGATCAACCCCTCCGCAAGTGCGCTGCGCTGCGATGTCTCCGACGAGGGACAGGTCGAGGAGGCGATGGCGGCGGTGATCGAGCGCTACGGGCGCGTCGATGCCTGCTTCCCCAATGCCGGTATCGGCACGCAGAACCAGAAGGGCTTTCACGAGCACTCCAACGAGGACTGGTTCAGCGTCATCGACGTGAACCTGCACGGCGTGTTCTTCACCCTGCGCGCCGCCACCCGGCAGATGATCGCGCAGGGCGACGGCGGCAGCCTGGTGCTGACTTCGAGCGGCACGGCCATCCAAGGCGCCGCCCGGGGGCAGGCCTACGCAGCCACCAAGGGCGCCATGCTGGCAATGATGATGGGGCTGTCGGTGGAGATGGCCCGCTACAAGATCAACGCCAACGCGGTCATCCCGGGCTGGATCGACACCGCCATGACCGAGCGGCTGTTCAACTGGGACAAATTCGTCGACAACGTGATGCCGCGCATACCGATGCGCCGGTGGGGCGTGCCCGACGACTTCGGCGCCATCGCGGTCTACCTCATGAGCGACGCGGCCCGCTGGCATACCGGCGACGTCATCAAGATCGACGGCGGCTTCAGCATCTTCTGACACCTCGTGCGACGCCTCGTGCGGCGATCGATTTACGAAGGTGTGTTAGGTTTTTTGGCGCGGGCATTCCGGCTTGTGCCGCCCGAACGACCTCGCTGTCCCACAGCGACGCGACATTCGGTGCCACAGCGAGCTGGGCGCTGAGTCACGAGGGGGACATCGTGGAGGAATACGACATTCACATCAAGGACGGCACGATCGTCGACGGGACGAGAGTGCCGAGTTTCCGGGGAGACCTGTGGATCTCGGACGGTCGCATCGCCAAGATCGGCGGCCGGGCCGACAAGCCGTCCCGAGAAGTCATCGACGCCGACGGTTGCATCGTCGCCCCGGGCGCCATCGACCTGCACACCCACTACGACGCCCAGATCCGCTGGGATCCCTACTGCTCCATCTCGAGTTGGCACGGGGTGACGTCGGTGGTGCTCGGCAATTGCGGGTTCGGCTTCGCTCCCTGCAAGCCCGACTTCCGGGAGCGGTCGATGCTCACCATGGTTCGCACCGAGGCGATCCCGCTGGCAGCCATGGAAGAAGGAATGCTGCCCAAGTGGGACTGGGAGACCATCCCGGAGTATCTCGACTCGCTGGATGCCGCACCCAAGGGTGTCAACGTGCTCCAGTACATGCCCACGGCGTCGCTGATGATCTATGTGATGGGGCTGGAGGCAGCGAAGTCGCGGCCGGCCACCAATGCCGAACGCAAAGAGATGCAGCGACTGCTGCACGAAGGCATGGACGCAGGCCTGTGCGGTTTCTCGATCCAGCGTCTCGGGCCGAATTCGACGCAGGCCGACTTCGACGGCAGCCCGATGGTGACCGACACGATGTGCGACGACGACATCTTCAACCTGGCCGAGGTGCTGCGCGAGCGGGACGAGGGCTTCATCCAGCTCACACAGGCCACCAGCGCGAACGTCAATGACCCCGACGATCTCGAGTTCAAGCGCCGTCTGGCCGAAGTGAGCGGGAGGCCGATCATCGACAATGTCGTCCCGGTCAGCCAGCGCAACCCGCGGGTCCATGAGCAACGGCTGGAGTGGCTGGAGGAAGCCCAATCTGAGGGCCTGCGGATCTTCGGCCAAGGTGCCTCCATCCGCACCGGATTTGCGTTCTCGCTCGACGAGTGGAACCTGTACGACTCCAGCCCGGCGTGGCGCGAGGCCACGACGGGCACGCTCGACGAGAAGATCCGCAAGATGTCCGACCCTGCAGTGCGCGAGCGACTGCGCGTCGAGACCGAGGAGGCCTCGACGCTGTTCGCCAACACCCAGGGCGCTGTGGGCGGCCCGCCCCGCAAGCTGGTCGTGCAGGGCGTGGCCCGGCGCCAGGACCTGCAGCAGTACGTGGGCAAGTCGCTGGGCGAAATCGCCGAGGAGCAGGGCAAGCACTACATCGACGTGATGCTTGACCTCTCCCTCGAGACCGACCTGAAGACCGAGTTCTTGGGCGAGGGCCCCGAGTTCAACGTGGACCATATGTCGGCGGTGTACACCGAGTCGCCCTACACCATCCCCGGGGTCTCCGACGGCGGTGCCCATACCAAGTTCTTCACCGGCGGCGCCTGGACCACCGATTTCCTGGCATGGATGGTGCGTGACGAGCAGCGGATCACGGTCGAAGAAGCCCACTACCGCATGTCTGCGCTCGCGGCCCACGCGGCGGGCTTCAAGGATCGGGGCGTGCTGCGCGAGGGTGCGCCGGCCGACGTGCTCGTCTACGGGATGGACGACCTGGCCATCGATCCCGAGTGGATCGGCGAGGCGGTCTACGACCTGCCCGGCGGCGAGTGGCGCCGCATCCAGCGCGCCCACGGCTACCGGCACATCCTCGTGAACGGGGTCGAGACATTCCACGACGGCGAGTGCACCGGGGCAACCCCCGGCAAGCTCCTGCGTCACGGCCGCGGCTAAGGCCTCTCTGCCGCCCACCCGGCCGATCCGGCCGCGGTGATGCCGCGCAGCTATATCTCGGCGATGACTTGTGCGAGCGCGGCCACGCCCTCGCGGATGTCGTCGTGGGAGAGGCTGCCGAAGCACAGCCGCATCCGGCGGGCTCCCCATTCGGGGTCGACCGACCACGCCGCGCCTTCGTTGAACTGGATGCCCCGCTCCGCCGCGGATGCCAGGTACGCCGCGGTGTCGGTCCCAGCGGGGAAGGTCAGCCACACGAAGATGCCGCCCTTGGGGTCGGTCACCTGCACCGGTCCGCCAAGCTTGATCGCCACCTCGGACAGTGCGCCCATGTGGGTGCTTACGGCGCGACGCATCACCGCACACTTCTGGCGCAGCGTTTCCCGCAGCTGGGCTACGTGGTCGTCGAAGTGGGCCGCTGCGTACTCGGCGAGCACGAGCTGTTCGATTGCGCCGGTGCCGGCGTCGTCCTTGAGGGCTATGAGCTGACGCACGATGGGCACGTCAGCAACGATGTAGCCCACCCGGAGCGCGGGCGCGATCGACTTCGAGAATGAACCGCAGTAGATCACTGCGCTCTGCCCCTCGGCTTCGGCACAGTCGAGTGACCGCAGCGTCGGCGGGCGCTCACCGGTCCACTGGAGATCGGAGTAGCACTCGTCCTCGAAGATCGGCACGCCGAATTGCCGGGCGATGGTCAGAATCTCCCGCCGGCGCTCGACCGGCATCACTGAGCCTGTGGGGTTCTGCACCGTCGGGATGGTGTAGATGAATCGGGGCGGCGTGCCGGCTGCAGCCAGCTGGTCGAGCAGGCTGGCAAGTCGTTCCGGAACGATCCCGTCGTCGTCGAGCTCGACGCCGACGCATCTGGCGCCTCGCCGAGCGACCTTCGAGATCATCCCGCCGTACGTCGCCTCTTCGGCTACCACGATGTCGCCCGGGCGCAGGAACGCCGCATTGACGAGATCGAGCGCTTGCAGCGAACCCGACACCACCAGCACCTGCTCGCTGCTCGTCGGCATGTGCGCATTTGCGTCCAGCGATTCGGCGACGAACTGGCGCAGCCCCTCGAATCCCTGCGGATTGCCTCCCAGGTTGTACGTGGCGAGCTCGGAGCCATGCTTCGCGAGCACTGCCATGGCCGCCTCGGTCAGGCCGCCCACCGGCACGCTCGGCGAGTCGTTGTTCCCGCCGACGAAGCTGAAGCGGGGTATCGGCGTCCACGCCCTTGCGGGCTGGGGCAGGCCCTCGGCCATTTTGGCTGCCATGTCGAACGCACTCGCTGGCGCGTCGCTGTGCGGTGGCCCGGTCTGCGGCACGATGCTCTCTCCGGTGATGCTCGGCTGGCTCGGCTAGGCGTCCGAGACCACGATTCGCTGGGCGAACAGCCACTGCCCGTCGACCTTGCGGACAATGTCGTCGTAGTGCCCGACCAGCAGGATCCTGCCGCCGTCAGCCAGCGGCTTCACCATCTGCAGGTGGCTGAACACGGTGGCCTCGGAGCCGTCGCCGTCGGCCACCACGTTGGTCACCCAGTGCTGCGCAGAAGCGAACTCTGCGTACTGCTCTTCAGCGGAGTAAGCAGCGGCGAACGCCCGCAGCTCGTCACGGCCGTTGAACGTGCCGACGATCCCGATGAACTGCCCATCGGGGGTGAACGTATTGGCGTAGCCGTCGGCATCACCGGTGTCGATCGCCTTGTTGTAGCGAGAGATGAGGTCCCGGATCTCGACTCGGTCGTCATTCGTCAGCGCCACAGCTCTCCCCCAGTGCTCCGCCAGCCTGTTGGCGTCAACCTACTGCGGCACGGGTCGCGGCACTCTGGCCCTCGGGCTGTGGGCTCTTGCTGGCCGTTAGCCATGCCTACCGACCTGCAGCAGGCAACATCACTATGAGGCATTCAGTCATCTGGATACGTGCTGAGTCCCATGCTTATACTTCGACTGGTGCGCACGGTCCGGGCATTTGGGTCAAAGCGAGGCCGGCACTACGCCGACCCGGCGGCGCCGGACGATCTGGCCCGCAATGGTCACGGCCGGCACTGGCAGGGAGCGCGCTCGATCATCCTCGAGGGCATCACGCATTCCTATGGCCAACTTCCATCGGCCGGTTCCCCCGCCGAGCCTGGTCCGGCTGACGATGGTGCCCGAAGCGACTACTCGGTGCACGACTTGTCGCTGCGTGTCGAGCCGGGCGAGTCCATCGCACTGCTGGGCCCCAGCGGATGCGGCAAGACCACACTGCTGCGCCTGATAGCCGGGCTCGAACGCCCGCTTGCCGGCACGATTCAGCTCGGAGACAGGTTCGTGTCGGGCCCGTCGGGACGTGGTGGCACTTGGGTGGCACCTGAATCACGCCGAGTCGGGATGGTGTTCCAGGACTGGGCGCTGTTCCCGCACCTCACCGTGGGCCGCAACGTCGGCTACGGGCTCGAACGATCGAAGCGAACCCCCGGCCGAATCGCCGAGACACTCGACCTGGTCGGTTTGTCGGGCTTTGCCGAGCGCATGCCCGCCACGCTGTCGGGCGGGCAGCAGCAGCGCGTCGCCTTGGCGCGAGCGCTGGCTCCCCGGCCCGGGGTGCTCTTGCTGGACGAGCCCTTCTCCAATCTCGACTCGTCGCTGCGCGAAGACGTTCGCAGCGAGGTCCGGCGGTTGCTCATCGAACTGGACATCACGGCAGTCTTCGTGACCCACGACCAAGACGAGGCCTTTGTGGTCGGCGACCGGGTGGGAGTGCTCTGCGATGGCCGCCTCGCGCAAGTGGACACGCCCGACGGCCTCTACCGCCGGCCGGTCGATCCGTTCGTGGCCGACTTTGTGGGCACCGCATCATGGCTGCACTGCGACGCCTCAGGCGGCTTCGCGCACACTCCTTTCGGACGTCTTCCCCTCAGCAACACTGCTGCTCGCAACGGCCACGGTGGCTCATCGGCTGACGCCGGGCGCACCGTCAACGTGATGCTGCGCCCCGAGCAGCTCCGCTTGGCCCAGGGCTCTGCCGCCGAGGTCGAGCTGGTTGAGTTCTACGGGCACGACTCGATGGTCGTGGCCAATCTCGACGGCGCGCTGCTGCGCGTGCGCTGCGGCCCCGATCCCGATGTGCGCCGCGGCGACTCGGTCGCCGTCGAGTTCACCGGCACCAGCGTCGTCGGCTTCGCCTAGCTGAAGTTCGCACGCAGCGGGGCGATGACCTGCTCGGCAAAGCGGTGCGCGGGCTCCGCGCTGTCGGGGTTGCCGAAGTCGAGCACGAAGTGCCGGATACCCACGTCCACCAGCGAAGCCAGGAATTCGGCGTACTCGGCAGACTCGCTGTCGGTCGTGGGCAGCGCCCGCTCCACCGTGGTGGACATCTCCAGGCCAGCCGGATCGCGTCCGAGACGGTCGAGTTCCTCGAGCACGATGCCGCACTTGCGCTTCAGCGACTCGAGATCCCGCCGCCATGGTGTGTTCCATATGTCGGCGTGGCGGGCGGCCACCTTGAGGCCGATCTGCTCTCCCGAGGCCCCGATGCAGATCGGCGGGGGAACCTCCGGCAGCGGCGGCGCTGCGGCGCCGTCGATGCGGTAGTGCTCGCCTTCGAAGCTGGGGTCGTCCTGGGTCCACATCAACTTGCAAATCGTGACGACCTCTTCGAGCTGGGCGAATCGCACTTTGGCCGAGGGGAATTCGTAGCCGTACGCCTCGTACTCGTCGCCTCGCCAGCCTGCCCCGATGCCCAAGATGAACCGGTTGCCCGACAAGTACTGCAGCGTCGCCGCCATCTTCGCTGTCAGAGCCGGCGGCCGGTAGCCGTGTCCGAGCACGTGGTGGCACAGCTGCACGTCGGGCAAGCGAGCCGCACACCAGGTGATCGTGGTCCACGCTTCGAGGAACGGGTCGGTTTTGGCATCGAACCCGTAGAAGTGATCGGCGATCCACAGCGAATCGAAGTGCCCGATCACTTCGGGCAGGAGCCATTCCACCTGGTCGGCCACGATCGGCCGGTGATCGCTCCACCGGTTGCCGATGCACGGCGACAGCCACCCGAACCTGAGTCCATGTCCCGAAGTCACGGCGTCACGCTAACGGTGCACTCCCAATGGCCCCTGGGCATACACGGTGTCCTGCACCTGAGTCACCCCTCTGGTGGGGTCAGGGGCGGACGGCGCGTTTGTTGGGGCGGCGGGCCAGCTCTTCGAGGACCGGCTGTGCCAGCTTCACGAACGTGCACGCCAGCCGGCGGGTCTCTCGCGGATCGATGAGATCGACCACATCGCCGTGCATCGCCGCCTTGAACGGCGAGCGGAGCCGCAGCAGCCGCTCCTCGATCATCTCTCGATGCGCCTCAGGGTCGGGTGCGGCGTCGATCTCACGCCGGTATGCCGCCGCTACCCCGCCTTCGATCGGGATGCCGCCCCACTCCCCCGCCGGCCAGCCGAAGCGCAGGTTGAGCGCGTGAGGCAGGCCGATGCTGTTGGGCGCATCGGCGGCCACGCCGTAGGACTTGCGCACGTTGAACTCCACCTTGGGCACGCTCGCCTCCGCTGATGCGATCAGCGCCCGCACGCCCCGGCGCATGGTGGCCTTGCGCTCGGCAGCAGAGCCCAGCATGAATCCGGGCATGTCCAAGAAGATCAGCATCGGCAGGTTGAACGCGTCGCACAGATCCACGAAATGCGTGTACTTGTCGGCGCCGTCGCCGTCCATGGCACCGGCCAGCCGCATCGGATCACTGCCGACCACGCCCACGCTGTAGCCGTCGAGCCGAGCGAAGCCGGTGATGATCGCCCCGGCGTAGTGACGGCGCATTTCGAAGAAGTCACCGTTGTCGACGACATGGCGGATGAGCGCCCGGGCGTCGTAGCCCGCTCGCCGGTTGGTGGGAATGATGTTCAGCAGCTCCTCGGGCCGGCGGTCGGGGGGATCGCCGGTGTCGATGCGGGGCGCCACCTGCGCGGTCGTGTTGGGCAGGTACGAGAGGAACTGCCTGATCTGGTCGAACGCGTCCTCCTCGCTCTCGGCCACGTTGTCGACCTGGCCGCTCTCGTACACGTGCATCCGGTACCCGCCGAGCTCCTCCTTCGACAGCGTCTCGCCGGTGGCCCGCTGCACCACCGGCGGCCCAGAGGGGAAGATCTGCGATTGGCCCTTCACCATCACTGTGAAGTGCGACATGAGCGCCGCAGCAGCGGGCCAGCCCGCAACCGAACCCATGATCCCCGCAGCCACCGGCACCTTGGTCAGCATCTCCACGCCTTGCCACCACATGTCGCCCTGCGGCAGCGCCATCTGGCCCGACTCCTCGTCAGACCGTGAGCTGTGCCCGACGCCCTCGCGCAGCTGCACATACGGGATGCCGTAGGTGATGGCCAGCGGCTGGGCGAACTGGTGCGGGATCTTGTGGACGTTGTGGGGGCTGCCGCCCGAGATCGTGAAATCGTCGCCGCCGATCGCCACCGGCCGCCCGTCAAGCTCGGCGAGACCCATCACGTAGCCACCGGGCGTGAAGCCGATGATGTTTCCCTCGTCGTCGTATTCGGGTCCGCCCATGAGGCCGCCCATCTCGATGAACGAGCCCGGGTCGGCCATCTTGGCAATGCGCTCGCGCACGGTGTAACGACCGCCTTGGTGCTGGCGGTCGATGCGATCGGGGCCGCCCATCGCGGCTGCCAGCTCCTTGAGGTACGCGATCTCGGCGATCGCGTCCTCCCAGGACATCCCCGGCTTCCACGTCTCCCGATCCGGATCAACTGGCATTCGTGCGCTCCGATTCGTCAGCCCATTACTTCCGTGTCAACTGCAACCGCCGACATCACCTGCTCAGGTTCATTCACCGATCCATTCCAGAACACAGATTGGATGGCTTGAACCAGTGCTGTACGGGTCCATACTGCCTCGATCCTCCGAGAAGCCCCAGACAAACTCACCGTCGTTCAGAGGAACAGGAGCGCGTGCGTCACGACGCTCTTGGAACTGGCCGAGAGACCATTCTCTCTTCGCATTTCCGCCTATGACGACGAATACGCATGCTAGGGACGAGTCCTCGGACCATTGCCACATCCCTGCTCTCACACCGACGCCAACTTCACACGAAACTTCAGGCAACTGATTCTTGCGTTCCATTACCCAGTCGAGCTTCTTTGCCGGAATAGGAGCGTTGTGAGCATTACAAGCAGCCGAGTCAAATGACACACCTCCACATGCACCTGTCGATACAATCAACAAGGAAGATAAGACAATCAGGTAGAATCGTCGATCAATTCTCATGGTCTCTTCAATATGTTAAACCAATTGCCTTAGTGGACGAAAGTTGATCAAGCAAGGCCAACGGCCTTCTTGGTCGCCATGCACGATGTAAATCAGGGCATCGGATTGTATGTACTTCTATATAACTTCGAGGAACATCAGCAGAAACAGGATCAGGGCACAATTTGCGAACGGGGCTCACCAACGATGTCGCTTCTAGCTTCTCGCACATAGCCCAATACTGTGATCAGAGCCAGCAGTTGAGGCTACGGCTCGATTGCATGTCGCGGCCTCTGCCCCTGTGCCATTCTCTCTGTGGGCAATTGCGTTGGACCCCATAACCGTGTCGCTGCGACGAATCTAACTGCTGTAGCCAAAACTCTCACAGGCTTCCTCCCGGACGGTCCTATACACTTCCCCCCAGACAGCTACTTGGGGTTTCGTTATCCATCCGTAGAGCGTCACTTCTTCCTCAAAGCCAGCTTCGTTCAAGATCGTGGTGACGCCTATCGGACCCCATACTCCAGCCACTGGCGCTCTGAGCAATATCGGTACAAGTATTTCGAAGACTCGTACAGGGCACTTGCTCGGGACGCGCGGCTCAGGGTCGTACGGGCTGTTACAGGCGTATCCCGAACCGAACTGATAATGTTCATGCGTCCCGCAGACGGGCGCTTGCTGGCCTACTGGAGCTTCATCTGGACCGAACAATGGATCGATGGTGTCGGTTTCATTTCCGTTGGGCAGCGACGGATCCGTAGCGGGTCCGTCGCTTTCGTCGGTATCACTCTCTGGTGCGGTCGCCGGACTCGGCGGGTTTGACTCAGTACCTACCAACTCCTTGTCTGGCACCAAACCGTCGTCCACACCCGTCTCGGCACCTGCTGGTGACGAGAATGTGAGTGCGAGCACCGAAGTGCAGAGCCCCGCGACGAGAATTGAGACAAACGATTGGCGAAAAAATTTCATCGGGGCACCATAGCGCTCGGAGAGCCTGTCAACTGGCAAGTCGGCTGGTTCCGCGCTGCTGGGCTACCCTGCCCAGCGGTTGACCTCAGTGCGAGGCAACCGCCAGCAAATGGAGTTGACGATGGAATTGGGACTGTTCACCATGCCGAGCCACCCGCCCGAGCGCGACCTGCGCGAAGGATGGGAGTGGGATCTTCAGGTCATCGAGTGGGCCGATGAGTTCGGCTTCGGCGAAGCCTGGATCGGCGAGCATCACGCGGCCAAGTGGGAGCCGCATCCTGCGCCGGACCTGCTGACGCTCGCCGCATTGCAGCGCACGAAGAACATCCGCATCGGCCCCGGCGGCTTCCTGATGCCCTACTACCACCCAGCCGAGCTGGCGAACCGCATCTCGCTGCTCGACCACATTTCGCAAGGCCGGCTGAACTTCGGCGTGGCCGCAAGCGGGCTGCCCAGCGACTGGGAGATGTTCGGTGTCGACGGCATGGCCGGAGAGAACCGCGAGATGACCCAGGAGGCGGTCGAGTTCATCATGAACCTGTGGACTCAAGAGCCGGGCTGGACCCATGAAGGCAAGCACTGGAAGGGCTCGGTGCCCCACGGCATGCCCGACATGGAGCTCGTGCAGCATCTCAAGCCCTTGCAGCAGCCGCATCCGCCGATCGGCGTCGCCGGGCTGAACTCGCCCTCGCCGACGCTGGAGATGGCCGGCGAGAAGGGCTGGCTGCCGCTCAGCTTGAATCTCAACCCGCAGTACGTCAGCGGCCACTGGGATTCCTACGAGGCCGGTGCGCGCCGGGCGGGACGCGAGGCGCACCGCAGCGACTGGCGCATGGTGCGCGAGGTGTTCGTCGCGCCGACCGACGAGGAAGCCTGGGAGCTGTCCTACGGCGGGATGATGGGCCGGATGATGACCGACTACTTCATCCCGTTGCTCGGCGCCTTCGACTTCCACAAGTTCCTCATCGACGAGCGCAACCCTCCCCCCGGCGGAGAGGTCACCGTGGAGTACTGCGCCCGCAACAACTGGTTCGTGGGCTCCCCCGAGACCGTTGCCGCATCGATCGAGAAGGTGTATGCGGACGTCGGCGGCTTCGGCCACCTGCTGCTGTTCTGCTTCGACTACTCCGAGACACCGGAGTCGGCCGAGGCGTGGCGCCGCTCGATGGATCTGCTCGCCAACGACGTCATGCCGCGGGTGGCACACCTCACCGGAGACTGAGAAGCTGCGCGGGCGGGTGCGCTCGCTGCGGAGGAGGCTGAGTCGTCAGTCGCCGCGCGTACAGTGGCTCACCATGGTGTCAGCACCGCGAGCAGCGACGTCACCAGCACTTCGCGCACTTCGCGCTGAGGCCGGAGCGCTGGTCGATGCGGCTCGACGCCGCGTCTCCCAATACTCGGGCGTCGGCGCCCGGCGCGCCGCTCGGCAGCCGCCGATCTGGCCGCCGGCCCCTCAACTGCCCAAGGGCGATCCCCGTCTCGGACTGCGTGACCGCTGGTACCTGCTGGGTGTCGCCGACTTGGTGGGCACTCAGCCAGTAGCGACACGCCTCCTCGGCGAGGACTTGGTGGCATGGCGCGACGGCGACGGCGCCGTACGGCTGATGGCGGACCTGTGTCCGCATCGAGGAGCCCGGCTGTCGGTCGGCGATGTCGTGGGCGGGCAGCTGCGGTGCGCATATCACCACTGGCGTTTCGACGGCGAGGGCCAGTGCACATCAGTGCCGTCGCAGGGCGGTGCCTGCTCGCTGGCCGCGCGAACCCGCGTCAGCGTGAGCTACCCCGTTCGTGAGGCGGCGGGCTATCTGTGGGCCTGGATCGGCGAGAGCGAGCCTGCACCGCTCAAGCTCCCGGCTGAATTCACCGACCAACGCTACGCGACGTTCCCCGAAACCGTGGAATGGGGCGCCAACTGGCTGCTTGCCCTCGAGAATCTCGTCGATCTCATGCATGCGCCATTCCTGCACGCTCGCTCGATCACGCTCAACGAGGGGATCACCAACGACCGTGTGGTGGTGGACGATCACGACGACGGCTTCGAAGTCCGCCGACGGGATCAAACGGGCACCAACTTCGACTGGATCGACATCCACACCGGCGCGCTCTCATTTGTGCGTCTGGATATTCCGCTGCCGCCCAGCGCCGGTCCGGGCCCGCCGCTGAGGATCCTGGGCTTCCTGACGCCGCGTGACAATGCAGCGACGCTGGTGCACTTCCCCCGATTCCGTGCGGTGTCGGGCCGCGAGCGCCGCATCTGGCGGACGCTGTACCGGCTGCGACTGCGCGGCACGCACCTGCACGTGCTCAACCAGGACAAGGAGATGCTCGAAGGCCTGCGCACCGTCGAGGAGGCCCGCCGCGACGAGCATCTCGCCCAGGCCGATCGGCCTGTGGTGCACCTGCGCCGAGCGCTCGAGCCGGCGTTCGACAAGCAACGGCGGCGTTTCGGCCTCGACCAGCCCCCGCATCCGGCAGCCGTTGCCCTTGCTGACTGACACCGGACCCCACCTAACCTGCGACCGCCGACCACCACAGGACAGCAACGATGATCCAGACCGCCACTGACACGGTTGACACTGCTGCCGAGCTGGACGCTCGCATCGACGACATGTGTGCGATGCGCGACACCCGCCGGGAGGACTGGGACACCCTGGCGTTCCAGACCAAGGCGGGCCCTCAGTACCGGCGCGCGCAGATCCGCTACATCGGCTCGGGCGGCACCGGCAATCACGAGGGCGACGAACGAGCACTGGCTGCCGAGCACTTCACGTTCTCCAACATGCTGCTGCCACCAGGCGCCGAAGGACCCGAGCACACCCATCACGACGTGGAGGAGGCATTCTTCGTGCTCGAAGGCGAACTCGAGGTCACGATCCACGACGGCGACGATTCGGCCAGCCGGCTGCTCGGCTACCGCGACCTCATCAAGATCCCTGCCGGCACCGCCCGATCGCTGCGCAATGTGGGCGAGGCCGACGCATTGTTCGTGGTGATGCTCGGCGCATCGAGGCCCCAGCTGCCCACCTATCCCCCGCACTCCCCCATGGCGGGGATCACGCGGGACTGAGAGGCTCAGCGCCCGCACGAGCGGCTCGGACATGAGCCTGCACGGTCGCCGCGTCGTCGTCACCGGCGCTGGGCGCGGGCTCGGCGAGGCCATGGCGCATGCGATCGCGGCCGATGGCGGGTCGGTTGTCGTGGCCGAGCTGGTGCCTGAACGCGGCGAGCAGGTCGCCAGCGACATCAGGGCCGCAGGCGGTGCTGCCGAGTTCCTGCCGACCGATGTGAGCAGCGAATCATCGATCGCCGATCTCGCCGCTCACGTCTCATCTGTCGGTGGGCTCTGGGGTGTGGTGAACAACGCTGGCCTGGCCGACGCCGTAGGCGGCAAGTCGTTCTGGGACATCACGCCTGAGGAGTGGGACCGGATTCACACCACCAATGCTCGGGGGCCGTGGCTGGTGAGTCGGGCCCTCGCCCCGCAGTTGATCGGCGCCGGCGAAGGCCGGATCGTCAACATCGCCTCGGATGCGGCGCTGTACGGCTCGCCCCGGCTGGCGCACTACATCGCCTCGAAGGGAGCACTCATCGCTCTCACGCGGGCCATGGCACGCGAGCTGGGCGATCACGGCACGACCGTCAACACTGTGGCGCCTGGGCTGACAGAGGGGCCGTCGGCAGAACAGATTCCCGCAGAACGCCACGCGTTGTACGCGGCCAACCGGGCCATCACCCGGCCTCAGCTGCCAGCGGACGTGACAGGCGCAGTCACGTTCCTGCTGTCGGACGCCGCCGCCTACATCACCGGTCAGACAATCGTCGTCGACGGCGGCTTCGTGATGCCATGAGCGCGAAACCGTGACGGCCATCGACGATCGAGGCAGCGGCCAGCGAAACGGTGGCGATCTGCTGGTTGAGGTGCTGTCAGCCCTTGGCGTGGACGCTGCGTTCGGCGTGGTGAGCGTGCACAACCTCCCGCTGGTCGATGCCCTGACGCATCAGCTGCGATGGATACCGACCCGCAGCGAGGCGGCAGCCGTCAACGCAGCCGACGGGTACGCCCGTGTGAACCGCACGCCTGGCTGCGCGGTGACCTCCACCGGCACCGGTGCAGCGAATGCCGCCGGCGCACTCGTCGAGGCCCTCACCGCCGGCTCGCCGGTGCTGCACGTCACTGGCCAGATTCCCAGTGAATACCTGGGGCAGGGCCGTGGCGTGATCCACGAGACCCGTGACCAGCTCGGGATGCTGCGGGCCTGCTCGGTGTGGGCCGAGACCGTCGATGCGCCGTCACCCCATGCACCCGCGGGACAGCCGGCAGCGCGCGTCGCATCTGGTGTCGCCGCAGCGGTGTTCGAGCGGGCGGCACGGCGGCTGCAGCGCCATCCGCGAGGCCCGGTCAGCCTGGAGTGGCCCATCGACTTGCAGTACGGCGAAACGGCTCCATTCGAGCCGGACGCGAACGGCACTGCCCCAAGTTCGCCTGGACCGCCCGGCGTCGGAGAACCCGCGATGGCAGCGCGCGATCGCTCCCCATCTCACGAATCCGGTGATGCCCTCTCCTCGCCCAGACCTGACGATGGCCTGCTGGATCGAGCCGCCGAACTCTTCGCCGCCGCGAAACGGCCGCTGGTGTGGGCGGGAGGCGGCGCCACCGGTGCCAGCACGCAGATCGACTATCTGCTGCTGCAGAGCGGCGCGGGCCTGTTCACATCCAACGCCGGTCGAGGCGTGCTGCCCGAGACCGACGACCGGGTCATCGGCAACTTCGCAGCCTCGTCGGCAGGCGCTGAATTGCTCGCCCAGGCCGACCTGCTGATCTCCGTTGGAACGCACTTCCGTTCCAACGAGACCCGCAGCTACCGGCTCGCTGTGCCACCGACGCACATCCAGATCGATGTCGACCCCGCGGCGGTCGGGCGGGTGTACCCGGCCGATGTCGGCATCGTCGGCGACGCCAGCGTCGTGCTCGATGCACTGATCCAGCGGCTTGCGGGCGGCGCGGCATCCATCCAGCCCGCATGGGCTGCAGCCATCACCGCGGCCCGATCCGAATGCCGGGCGCAGCTTCGCCGCGACATCGGGCCGTATTCGGAGATCTGCGACGCCATGGCGAGCGTGCTCAGCGACCGGGCGCCTCGTGTCCGCGACATCACCATTCCCAACAGCTCGTGGGGCAACCGCCTGCTGCCAATCATCGATCTCACCACCAATGTGGTGCCCCGCGGCGGCGGCATCGGCCAGGCCGTCGGCATGGGTATCGGCGCAGCGCTGGCCCGCCCCGACGAGCCAACCATGGTGATGGTCGGCGACGGCGGCCTCGTCCCTCAGATCGGCGAACTCGCCACCATCGCCCAAGAAGCGCTGCCCATCACGGTCGTGGTCTTCGACGACGGCGGATACGGCGTCCTGCGCAATACCCAGGACCGCCACATCGGTCGCCGGTCCGGCGTCGACCTCCTCACGCCCGACTTCGCAGCCCTAGCCAGCACATTCGACATCGCCTACGCCAACGCATCGACGCCCGACGAGTTCGCCGACGCATTCGAGCGCGCCGTCGCCGCCCGTACACCGCAGATGATCCGGGTGGACTGCACCGCTCTCGGCCCCATGCCGGTGCCGTTCGTCCCCCCAGTCGAAGTGCCCGCATCCCCCGCTTCGCCCGATGCACGCCCCTTCGCCCGCAGGACACATCCGCTCGGCGTCGCGATCGATGCGAGCAACGTGGCCGAGGCCATCGACCAGCTCGAAAACCCCGACGCGAACTAGCGGCGGGCGCTCGTCAGCGCCAACCTCGTCCGCGACGCTGGACGACGCTGTGACGGCTTGACGGGCGGCAGTGTTGCACAATAGCGGGCGATGGCGGAGAGCGACGATGATGAGGCCATGAGTACCCATGCCGCAGGGTCCGATCGCGCCTCGCGCGCGCAGCCATGACCGTCGGACCCGAAGCCGCAACGGATGCGTCGACGAGCGGACTGATCTCGCGTAGCCATCTGGGAATCGAGCCGTTCGCGCTGGCTCGGCCGGCGTCGCTGGACGACGCTGCGGCGGGCGTGGCCAATGGCGCATGGGCGCACGCTGGTGGCATCGACGTTGCCCAGCGTCTGCGGAACGGCGAATCGGCCGAGTCCATGGTGCCTCTGGGTGGGCTCAAGACGCTCTCTGAGATCTCGCTGCGTGACGGCGTGCTGTTCATCGGTGCAGCGGTGACCCATGCCCAGATCGAGACTGACCCGCTGGTGCGTGCTCATCGGCCTGATCTGGCTGCCGCCTGGCGGACGATCGGCAATGTGCGCATTCGCGCCACCGGCACCATCGGCGGCAATCTCATGTCGCTCGACGTCGGCTACGACGCCGCACCGATCCTCGCGGCCGCCGGCGCGGAGATGATCTTCCTCGAACCCGACGGAAGCGAACGGCGCTGCTCGGTGGCTGACCGGGCGGCGGGCAGGTTGCTCGTGGGTTGCGAGGTGCCGCTTGAAGGCCATGTCGTCTACGACCGATCGCTCAAGCCGGTTGCCTCGGTGGCCGTCGGCGATCGGCGCGCCGCCATCGGTTGCGCGTACCGCGAAATCAAGGTCATCGAGCTAGAAGCCGGCACCGACGGCGCAGCCGCGTTGGATGCGCTCGGCGAGCCGCTGGACGATGCCAATGCGTCGGCCGTGTACCGGCGCCGCGTGATCGGGGTGCTCCTCAGGCGCTGCCGGCAGGCACACGCCATGGGCGACGCCGACGCGGTGGACCCCCAAATGCCCACCACACCCATAGCCACCACCGGCGGGCAGCCGCCTGCGGGCGACGCCAACTCAGTGGGACTTGAGCTGCACCTGAACGGCAGCCCCTTCGAGGCTGCTGCGCCGGTCTCGGAGATGCTGGTCGAGACGATCCGCACCCGGGCCGGCCTCGGAGGCACTCGCGTCGGCTGCGATCAAGCCGTATGCGGCGCCTGCACGGTGCTGGTCGACGGTCTGCCCACGGCGTCGTGCTCGACGTTCGCCTGGCAGGCGGCCGGGCGCGAGATTCACACGATCGAAACGGCCAACGCATTGCCCGATACCGAGCCAGCGAGGAGCCTTCCCGCAGTCGTGCGAGAGGTGCAGCAGGCGTTCGCCAAGACCAGCGCATTCCAATGCGGCTACTGCACACCTGGCCTGATCCTGACCGCCAGCTCCCTGCTGGCGCACCATCCCGATCCCGACCGCAGCACGATGGTGGACTGGCTCGACTCGAATATGTGCCGCTGCACCGGCTACCTGATGGTGATCGAGGCAGTCGAGGCAGCGGGGGCTGCACTGCGTGAGCGGGCCGACGCACACCCCGAACCGGCGACATGACTCGGTCGGACGCGTCGCTGAAGGTCACCGGCACCGCGCCGTACGCCGTCGACGTGGCGCTGTCGGGGATGCTGCACGCGAAAGTGCTCCGCTCGCCCCACGCCCACGCGCTCGTCACCCGCATCGACACCGTCGCCGCCGAACAGGCCCCCGGCGTTCGGGCCGTGCTCACCCGCCGTGACCTGCTCGACGGCGAGCACCGTGACCGGTGGGCTGCCGCTGACCTCCAGCACCGTCCATCGGATGCGCCGCTCGTCGCAGCGCACAGCTACGGCTACTTCATCAAGGACCAGCCGATCCTGGCGCTCGACCGGGTGCGCTGCATCGGCGACCCGGTGGTCGCCATCGCCGCCGAGACCGAGCTTGACGCGGCCCGAGCGCTCTCGCTGGTGCAGGTCACCTACGAGCCGCTGCCCGCGGTCACCAACTTCGACGAAGCGCTCGCAGATGGGGCGCCGGAGATCTTCCCCGAAGCGCCGCTGGGGATGACGCCCGCCTACGGACAGGGTGCAAGCGGAGGCGCCCGGCCGCGGCCCAATGTCTGCTACCGCTTCGGTTACGAGACCGGCGATCCAGCGGCTTTCGAAGGCTGCGACCACGTCTTCACCGACGTCTTCGCCTTCGACGGCCGCCAGCAGCATCTCCACCTCGAACCCTTCGTGGCCGTGGCCAGGTGGTCGGCGCAGGTGACCGGCAACGACAGCCGGCTGGAGCTGTGGTCGAGCTGCCAGAACCCGTTCCCGGTTCGCAAGGAGATGGCGCGCCTGCTGGGCATCGGCGAGCAGCGGGTGCGCATGCACGTCGGCTTTCTCGGCGGCGGCTTCGGGGCCAAGAACGGCTGCAAGACCGAGCCCATCGCTGCGCTGCTCGCTCTCAAGGCCGGTGCGCCGGTTCGCTACTGCCTGACGCTCGACGAGGGCTTCTGGACGATGCGCCAGCACAACGCCCGCCTGACGCTTCGCACCGGCGTCATGGCCGACGGCACGCTGGTGGCTCGCGACGCCGAGGTGCTGCTCGACGCCGGCGCATATGCCGACGCCAGCCCGCTGGTGGCCGAGAAGGCCGGCTACCGGGTGGCAGGTCCGTACCGCTGGCAGCACATCCGCTCGGTCACCGATGCGGTGCTCACCAACACCACGCCGGCCGGCCCGTTCCGGGGCTTCGGCGGCACGCAGGCCAACTTCGCCTGCGAGAGCCAGATCGACATGATCGCTGAGCGGCTCGGCATCGATCCGGTGGAGCTGCGCCGCCGCAACCTGATCCGCCTCGGCGAGCCGTACGTGCCGGGCGAATCAGCCATGGACTCCGACCTCGTCGAGGGGCTCGAGCTGGTGGCAACTCATATCGGGATGGACAGCCCCCGTCCGGCGGGCCGAGGCCGCGGCGTCGCGGTGGGCTTCAAGGACTCAGGCGGGGTGAACAAGCCAGCGCAGGCCCGGGTGAAGGTGGCCACTTCGGGCGATGCCTGGGTGCAGTGCGGCACGGTCGAGATGGGCCAAGGCGCACAGACTGCCCTGCGAGAAGTGGCCGCTCGCATCCTCCGACTGCCACGGTCTCGCGTGCATTGGTCCGACATCGACACCGACCACACCCCGTTCGACCAGGGCACCAACGCATCGTCGGCGATCTCGGTGATGGGCCAGGCCGTTCAGAAGGCCGCCGAGGCCGCGCGGCTACGGGTTCTGCTCTTCGCCAAGACAGAACTCGGCGTACCGCTGGAGCGTCTCGACTTCGTGGACGGATTCATCCACGTGACGCCCGAGGCAGCGAGCGACAGCGATAATCGCAGCGGCGACGGCAACGTACCTGAGCCCCGTCCTCTGGCACCGATGGTGATGGGCGTCTACGGCGGCACCGGCTACGAGTTCACCGGCGAGGGATTCTTCAAGGCGCCCACCGAGAGCCGGGCCCCGCTGGAGTCGCCGTGCGTGTCGTGGGAGTACGGCTGGGGCGCCGCGGAGGTCTCGGTGGACGCTGAGACCGGCGCTGTGACAGTGCACCGGTTGGTTGTCTCGGGCGATGCCGGCACGGTGCTGCACGACGGCGCTTGCAGAGGCCAGGACGAGGGCGCGGCGGTCATGGGGCTCGCCGGTGCCCTGTTCGAGACCATGCGCTTCGACGGCGCCGTGCTGACCAACGGCCGGCTCGTCGACTACCGGGTGCCGCGGGCCAGCGACCTCCCGGCCGAATTCGTGTCGATCACCCAAGAGCAGGGCCACGGTCCGGGACCGTTCGGTTCGAAAGGCTTGGGTGAGGGCGCGATGCTGCCGATCGCATCGGCGATCGCTAATGCCATCGCCGATGCCACGGGCGCCCGTGTCACATCCATGCCCCTGACGCCCGAAACCGTGCTCACCGCGCTCGATGCAGCCGCAGGCTGAGCGATGAGCCCCGCTTCGCAGCCGCCGACGTGGACGATCACCCACTTGCGCCACATCTCGCTGCGTTGCGCTGCGTTCGACGAGAGCGTCGACTACTACGCCGGCCCGTGGGGGCTCCGGACGCTGGGCGATTCGGATGCGCGAACGGCACTGTTGCGAGCCACGGGCGCCGAGCACCATGTGCTCGAGTTGCATCGAGCCGACCGCAACGGCATCGACCACATCAGCCTCGGCCTTGCCGACGAGCGTGCTGTGGATGCCGCTGCCGTGTCCGTGCGTGAGGCCATCGCTCGCTGGGACGGCGGCGACGAGCGTGCTGCAGAATCCCCCCTCGGCGGCACCACCGCCGAAGGCGCCCGACTGCTCAGCGAGCCCGGCGCTCTCGACCGGCCCGGCGGCGGCTACGGCTTTCGCTTGGCCGATCCCGAAGGCCGGGTGGTGGAGCTGTCGGCCACCGTCGAGGCGGTGCCCACGCTGGCGGCCGATGCCACACCGGACAAGCTCGCTCATGTCGTGCTCAACACCGCCGACATCGAAGCACTCTGCGCTTGGTGGTGTGAGGTGCTGGGTTTCCGGGTGAGCGACTGGAGCGAGCGCCAGATGGTGTTCCTGCGCTGCAATGCAGACCACCATTCGATTGCGTTCAACCGGGCCGAGTGGGCGTCGCTCAATCACGTGGCCTACGAGGTGCCGTCGCTGGATGCCTACATGGCATCGCTGGGACGGCTCAACCGGGCGGGCCACACGGTCGGTTGGGGCCCCGGACGCCATGGCCCGGGCAACAATGCCTTTGGCTATTTCGTCGACCCGGCGGGCACCGTCCCCGAGATCACCGCCGAAGTCCAGCAAGTCGACGAGGCGACATGGGTGCCGCGTACCTGGCCTCGCATCCCCGAGCTGTCCGATCGCTGGGGCACGGCCGGCCCACCGTCGCCCGAGATGCGCCAGCACATGGCCGGAACGCCCGACTAGCCGCTGGGTCTGCGCTGCCCACTCGTCAGCTCGTCGAGGTTCACCAGGGAAGCGACTGCACCCTCGACAGCTGCTTGGGAGCTGCAGATCAGCACGACTGCCGGGTCGTGAACGCCGGTCGCAGGCACGATGCGCCAGCTCCGGCCCACGGCCTGCACCTCATGGCAGCTTCCATCGGGGCTGCAAAACCACCCCTTCGCCCGCAGCAGCGAGAGCGGCGCCGATTCGAACCAGCGAGCAACCGCCGCCACCTCCCACGGCCTTGCTGGCGTCACGACCGCACTCGCCACCTCGAAGGGGTGCTCACCTGCTTCGGCGGGGAGCGTCGCGCCTCGCAGAGCAGCGCCGAGCAGCAGCCGAGGGTCGATGCGGCCGTGCATCGCGGGAATGACCATCCGGCCCGGAGCAAGCTGGCCGAGCCGGTCCGTGAGGTCCGCAACCTCGGCGCTGTCGACCTGGTCCACTTTCGACAGCACCACCAGGTGCGCCACGTCGATCTGACGGCGGACGGCGAACCCGACGCGCGGGTCGCTCAACTGTGCAGCCAGCTGCTGCGCGTCCGCCACGGCAACAACACCGTCGAGCATGCAGCCCGCAGCCCCCTCGGCTGCCAGCGCCAGCGTGGCGGGATCGGCTACACCGCTGGCTTCCACCACGATGGCATCGCTCATTCGGGCGCCAGCCAGCCCTTCGAGGGTTTCAGCGAGATCGTCCACCAGTGCGCAGCACGCGCAGCCGTTGGTGAGTTCGACCCGGCCGGGTGTCCGTGACGCGACCTGCAGCCCTTCGATGGCTGCAGCGTCGATGTTCACTGGTCCGACATCGTTCACGACCGCGGCGATGCGCAGCCCGGCTGGCTCAGCCAGCAGCCGGCGCAGCACCGTAGTCTTGCCGCTGCCGAGGAAGCCAGTCAGAACGGTGACGCCGACAGCGTCGGCATCACCGTCGCTAGGCTGCCGGCGTGCCGCTGCGATCGAGCCGACGGTGGCCTGCCACGCAGCGTCGAACTCGTCGATGCCCCTGGGCTGCGCTGGCAGCGGCCCCGCACTGCCGGAGTCCGTCTCGGCGTTCATGTGTCTCAGTAGATCCGGGGCACGATGCGCCACGGCACTTCGCTGCGGTAGCGCTCCCACAGCTCGCCGTACTTGGCGGCGCAGCGCCGGTCATCATCACGTTCACGCGGCACCAGCAGCGCCACGTAGTACAGCGGGTACAGCCACGGCCAGACCACGGCAGGCCGCCCCAAGGCCAGCGCTAGCCCGGTCGCCATGGCGATCTCGCCCAAGTAGTTGACGTGCCGGGACAAGCCCCAGAAGCCGCTGGCGAGCAGGCTGCGTTCGCCGTCGGACAGCGCCCGGGGCGCCAGTCCCAGGAATGACCGCTCGGGATCTCGCTTGAAGCTGTACTTCTGCATGTTCGATCCGCGCGCCAGCGTCCATCCGAACAGGAATACGACGGCAGCCACGACTGTCAGCCAGACGGGCGCCTGCGGGTTGGGGCGATCAGCCACCGCCCACAGGCCGACGGCGTAGAAGTACGGGTACCAGCACAGGCAACCCCACACAAGCTTGAACCCCACCCGTTCTGCGAAGAGGTCATACGTGTAGAGGTGGACGTGTTCGAAGAACAAGTAGTCGCACACGAACCAGCTGAACAGCACCACATACAGCACGACCCCCGGTGACACGTCATCGGGGTACGTCTCAAAGTGGTGGGCGGCGAACGAGAGCAGGTTGAGCTCGAGCAGCGTCGCGCCCGCCAGGTACAAGTACATCTTGGCGTCGGCTCGGCCCCTGAATGGCTGCGGGTTGGCCTGGCGTCCCAGGTACAGCTCGGCGAGCAGCCGCTTTCCCCCGGGCGGTTCCCGCAGCACCACTGCAGCCGATGCCAGCAGCCCCAGCGTCACCGCTCCTGCGGCCCCCGACCAGCGGTGGTGCCACAACCAGTCCCACTCCATAACGCCGCTGGCACAGCCGACGCACCAGAGCGCCACGGTGACCGCAAACACCAGCAGGCCGTTGATGCGGTAGCTCAGTGCTTCGCCGCTGCGTTCATGGCGTGCGTAGCCGGTCACGCGCCGCGCCGGAAGCACGAGGTGCAGCACGCCGATGACGGCAAAGGCGGCCCACGGGGCGAAGAAGCCCGCCAGGAAGTCGATCACGTCACGTCTCCCGTGCTCCTGCCGATGACGCGCACGGCGCTGCGGCGGCTCAGCAGCCGCCCCATGAGCACCGCTGTCATGCGGTTGACGGTTCCCGGCACGAAGCGAGGCCCCCGGCCGAGCGCGTCGAGGGTCCGGCGGGCAGCCTCCTGCGGGCTCAGCATGCCAGGCACCTTCTTGCCGAAGTTCTTCAGATACCCCGGTGTGGGCATGGCCCCGGCGCAGCAAGCGACGACGTCGATTCCGCGCGAGCGCAGCTCGTACCACAGGCTCTCGGCGAGGTGGGTGTTGAAAGCCTTGCTCGCTGCATACACGGCGATGTGGGGCGTGCCCTGTAGGCCCGACAGCGAGGACATCAGCACCACGGCTCCCCTGCCCCGCTCGCACATCGCCGGTACCAGCGCCCGCACTGCCAGCATCGGGCCGCGCACGTTGACATCCACCGCTTCGGTGATCCCGGGTTCGGAATTGTCCAGGAACGGGCCCAGCGGCGCGAACGCCGCGTTGTAGATCACGACTCCCACGTCCAGGCCGTCGGCTGCGGTTACGAGCTGATCGACGAACGCGGGATCAGCCAGATCGGCCACCACGCAGCGAACCTCGATGCCGTGCGTTCCCGTGAGTTCTTCGGCTACTTCGGCAAGCAGCTGGCCCCGGCGCGCCACCAGCACCAAGTTCATGCCCCGGGACGCCAGCTCGGCTGCGAACGCTGCCCCCAATCCCTCCGAGGCACCGGCCACCACCGCCCACGTCCCGTATCTGTCCGGCAGGGAACGGGGGCGCCGCTTCACGAGGTGGGCTCGCCTCCGAGCACCGTGTCGACCACGCCGATGTCTCGCAGCGACATCGGGTCGACCTCGTAGGGATCGTCGTCGAGCACGGTGAAGTCGGCCAGCTTGCCGGCCTCGATCGATCCCAGCCGGTCGTCGCGGGCCAGCACGTGAGCTGCGTCGATGGTGACCGCACGCAGCGCCCGATCCACTGAGATCCGCTCCCCCGGCGCCATCACGGTCTCGCCGTCGGCACCCACCCGGTTGACGGCGCACCACACCGCCAGCAGCGGCGACAGCGGCGTGACGACGAGGTTGAAGTCGCTGTGCAGCGCGAACGTGGCGCCGGCCCGCTCCAGTGAACCCAGCCGGGCCGTGGCCTCGCTGCGGTCCGGGCCGAAGCCGTGATCGGCATGCAGCTGCGCACGGAAGTGCACGAAGTAGATGTTCACGCTGGCCAGCCCGCCGAGCGCTGCGAGACGCTTCGCCTGCGCCGGTGTCGAGATGCAGTAGTGCTCGATCGTGAAGCGATGGTCGAATCGAGGCTGTTCGGCCTGCAGCGCAGCGAGCGTGTCGAGCGTCATGTCGACCGTGCGGTCGCCGTTGGCGTGCGAGTGGATCTGCACCCCCGCCTGCCAGAACGGTCGCATCCGCTCCACCATGTCCTCCCAGGGCACCTCACCGGTGTGTGCCGTGTCTTCGTCGAGGTATCCAGGCGAGTTCATCACCAGCGTCATCGACGGGTACGAGCCGTCGTTCACGTACTTCACACCGTGGGTGTTGAGCCGGTCGTCGCCCTCGGCCCGCTTGCTGGCCAGGAAGTCGAGCATTTCGGCGCCGTAGCTGCGCACGAGTTTCGGCTCGAAGGGAATCATGTAGATGCGCAGCGGGAACGTGCCCTCGGCGATCGCCGCCGCATGGTCGTCCCACTCGGGCTCGAACCCGTCGGCCATGCCCCACACCAGATCCGCCGTGGTGGTGACCCCGGCGGCACGGGCCACGGCTCCCATGCGATCGATGGCAGCCCGGCCGGTGCCCGGCCCGAAGATCGACGCCGCAACGGGCCGGTTGGCCCGCGCAGTCGCCTCGGTCTCCACGAACCAGCCGTTCAGCCGGCCGTCGGGATAGCGGCCCAGGCCGTGACCGATCGAGTCGTCGTCCACGCCGATCAACTCGAGCATCGGCGAGTTCGCATAGACGATGTGCGGCGCGTAGGCGCAGACCCACAGCGGCACCGTGTCGGAGATCCGGTCGAGCATGTCGCGGTCGAGGTGGCCTTCCTGGCTGGCGGGGTCGTAGCCCCAGGCCGTCAGCGGCTCGCTGGGGTCGGCATGCTCGGCGGCCAACGCCCGAAGCTGGTGCAGCACGGCGTCACGGCTCGGCAGCCCCTTGCGTATCCCGGTCGGCGAGGCCGAGTCGATGGGCCCGACGTAGTGCAGCCCCATGTAGGTGCCGCTCAGCCGCAGATGGGTGTGCGGGTCGATGAATCCCGGAAAGATGACCTTGTCGGCGTAGCGGTCGTCGACGTCGTAGGGGTAACGCCGCAGCCACGGCTGCATCGACTCCATCGAGCCCACCGACACGATGCGCCCGTCTGCGACGGCGACGGCGACGGCGCTGCCATGGGGCCTGCCGGGGTCCATCGTGTGGATCCGGGCCGCCGGGTACACCGTGATGTGTTCCATGCGCTACCCCGCTCGTGCCGTGGGCTTCCCACCCGGTTCTAGTTCAGCGCACCGACGAGATGAAGGTCTCCAGTGCTGCGATGTGCTCGGCCGTGTTCTGCAAATTGGCAGCCGGATTGCCGCCCCACTCGCATGTCGTGCTCTGGCAGTTGATCGAGAAGTGGCTGAAGCCCGCAGCCCGGGCGCCGTCGACGAGTGCTGTCCATCGCTCAGGGCCGATGCCGTAGTTGGCCTCGCCCTCCAGCGCGAATCCAGCTGGATCGCGCCCCTGTTCAGCAAGCAGCTCCCGCAGCCGGTCTGCCAGCGCGACGGTGTCGGGCCCCGAATCGCCGAAGGTGAAGCCGTCGCCCAGGCGTGCAGCGCGCCGCAGGGCCGCGGGCGTGTAGCCGCCGAACCAGATCGGGATGCGCCGTGCAGGGCGGGGCCGGATGCCCGCCCGGTCGACGCGGTGGAACTCGCTCGTGTAGTCGATGACGTCGTTGTCCCACAGCGCCCGGATCACGGCGATCTGGTCGTCGAGCAGCGCACCGCGCCGGTCCCAGTCGGCGCCGAGCGACTCGTATTCGACGTAGTTCCAGCCCGAGCCCACGCCCAGCCGGAAGCGCCCGCCCGACAGCACATCGACTTCGGCCGCCTGCTTGGCCACCAGTGCAGCCTGCCGCTGCGGCAGGATGATGATGCCGGTCTCGAATTCGATCGTGCTGGTGACACCGGCCAGGTAGCCGAAGAGCACAAACGGCTCGTGGAAGTCATCGTGCTCGGTGTAGGGCCCCCAGAAGGCCGGCTCTCGTCCGGCGTGCTCAGCACCGAGCACATGGTCGTAGGTCACGATGTGCGAGTAACCGAGCGACTCGGCGGCTTGCGCCCAATCGCGCAAGGCCAGTGGGTCAGAGCCGATCTCGCACGTCGGCAGGACCGCGCCGAACTTCATGGGCTGGTTGCTCCCCCAGCTCAGTTCAGGATCCGGATGGGCACGCTGCGGGGCCCGCGGATCGGGCCCACTGACCACTTCACGTCGTCAGGCTCGACGGCGAGCTCAAAGTTCGGATAGCGCTCCAGCCAGGCAGTGAGTCCCACTCGCAGCTCCATGCGTGCCAGATTCGAACCCAGGCAGCGGTGTACGCCCACACCGAAAGCCATATGCCGGTTGTTCTGGCGATCCAGGATCAGCTCGTCGGGATTCTCGAAGTAGTCGGGATCGCGGTTCGCTGACGGGTACGACAGGAGCACACGGCGGCCGCCCGACACGGGGCAGCCTGCGATGTCGGCGTCCTCGGTGATGTACCGGGCAATCGTGACCGGGCTGTAGTAGCGCAGGAATTCCTCGATGGCCGTGGGCATCAGCTCGGGCTCGTTCACCAGCCGCTTGAGGTCGTCTGGGTGGGAACCGAGGTGGAACAGCATCGAACCCAACGTCGACCACGTTGTGTCGATGCCGCCGAGCATCAGTACGAACAGCGCACCGATGCGTTCCTTGCGGCCGAACGGGCGGGTGCTGCCGTCGGGCTGCTCGGCCTCTGCGTTCAGCACCATGGTGACGAGATCATCGGGCGCGTCGTCGCCCATCGCTTCACGATCGGCCAGCTGACTGGCGAAGAACTCCTGAACTTCGCGGGAAGCTGTCCGGGCGATCTCCAGGTCGATCTGGCCTTCCTTGAGCATCCCGTCCACCCAGCGCCGGAAGGTCGGACCCATCTGGGCGGTCACGCCGAACAGGTGGCCCATGACTTCGACGGGCAACAACTGCGCGAAATCGAGAGCGCCATCCACCAGCTTGCGATCGCCCATGTCGTCCAGCAGGCGCTCGGCCATGGCGACGACTGTCGGCTCCAGCTCATCGGTGGCCTTCGGGCTGAACGACGGGAGCAGCGGCCGGCGCACCGGGCCGTGCTCGGGCGGATCCAGCGTGATCGGAGACAGATCCAGCTTGATGTTGTCGGGATGATTGGTGTTGACCGCGGTGATGCAATTCGAGAACGTCTCGGTGGCACGGGCGGTCTCGACGATGTCGTCGTGACGGGTCACCAAATACGCGCCGTAGAACCGCTCGGTCTGGGCGACCGGGCAACGCTCTCGCAGGTCGGCCAGGATCTCAGGTCCCTGCGCGGCCCACTCCTCGCTGAGATGGTCAAAGTCTGTTGCCCAGTCGGTGACAGGTGGTCGTTCTGACATATCGGTCGGCACTCCACTCCTGGCAACCGCCGCAGAATCGCGACGGCAAGCACGGCCGCTGGCAGCGATCCGCGCGGACACCGATGGTATTCCGAACATGGTTTGCTGCGCCGGAGTTCCCGGGCGATAGGCACAGCGCACAGCTCCTGCGTGCGCTCGGCACGACGCAGGGCCGCTGCGTCGGTTCGGCACGGCGCGTACCGTGGTGGCGTGCCGCTCGATGTCATCGGGATGATCGGCGTATCGCCGCCCAAGGACGACTCGACCGTGCATGTCATCGAGGGCGGGCTGTCTCGCCAGTTCCTCGAGGACTTCAGCCGTGCACACGACGAGGCCGGCTTCGACCTGGTGCTGGTGGGCTACACCTCCACTTCGGCCGACGGATGGTCGGTGGCGACCCACGCGGCCTCGGTGACCGAGCGGCTCGGCTACCTCGTCGCGCACCGCCCGGGTTTTGTGGCCCCCACGCTGGCGGCGCGCAAGGCGGCCACCTTCGACCAGCTCAGCGGCGGGCGCTTCGCACTGCACATCATCGCCGGGGCCAGCGACAAGGACAATCAGCGCGACGGCGACTACCTGCCGAAGGCCGAGCGCTACGCCCGTGCCGGTGAATACATCGACGTGATGCGCCGCACGTGGACGTCAACCGAACCCTTCGACCACGAAGGGCCGTACTACCGGTTCAGCAATGTGCGTGCTGACGTGCAACCACTGCAGCAGCCGTCGCCGCCCGTCTTCTTCGGAGGCTCCAGCGAGGAAGCGCTGGAGATGGGGGCACAGCGCTGCGACGTGTACGCCATCTATGCAGAGCCACGCGCCGCGGTGGCCGAGCGGTTCGACGACTTCCGCCGCCGGGCCGCTGCCTACGGACGCACGCCACGATTCTCGATCAGCGTCCGGCCCATCCTCGGCGACACCGAGGGGGAGGCGTGGGATCGGGCTCATCGCATCCTCGGCGGCATCGAGGCTGCCGGCACCGACAAGCTGACGGTGGCAGGCAGCCACCGGGGCAAGCCATACGACCATGGCGGCGAGCGCATGCTGGGCTATGCCGCGGCGAGCGATGTACACGACGAACGGCTCTGGCTGAAGATTGCCGAAGCCACCGGTGCTCCTGGCAACACCTCGTGCCTCGTCGGCACGCCGGAGCAGGTGGCTGACGCAATCCTGCGCTACTACCGGCTGGGCATACCGGCGGGCGGCGGCGTGAGCGATGTGGGCTACGTGCTGATCCGCGGCTTCGACCCCTTCAACGACGCCGTCGACTTCGGCCGCGAGCTCATCCCCCGGATCAAGCAAGGCGCAATGGCGCTGGATGAACCGTGCTTGCTAGCTGCGAGGCCCCCAGCAACACCCCCTCGTTCCGACCAAGGTTTCGAGGGCGAATATCGGGCTCCAGCCCACTCGTGACCCGGTGATGACGGTCATGGTGCCTCGAGGCCTACCGACTACTGCGCTGCCCGCCACCCAGGCACGACGACAGGCATCTGTCGCCGCGATCGCCATGCTCATTGCCCTGCTGCCCGCGATATCAGCAGTCGGTGCCGTCAACGGGGCGTTTGTGGCTGGTTCGGAGCCATGGACAGCTTCGGATTGCACAGGGGATGCAGCAGTCGTGGTGGCATCGGACGCAGCGGCACAGCCAGACCTGTACAGCGCGGTCACCTTGGCCGGCGCACTGGGCACCGACT
>JAJEBN010000087.1 GCA_022822525.1 Acidimicrobiia bacterium
CCCGGCCCCGTCCACCAACGAGAACCACGACCCCAACGCCGACAAAGACGACGACAGCGACGGCGGCGATGACTCCGGCGACGGCGACGGCGGAGGTGATGACTCGGGCGGCGGCGACAGCGGTGATGACGACACGGGCAGCGGCGACAACAGCGGCGACGACTCCGGCGGCGACGGCGGCAACCAGAAGGGCACGCGTCAGAACCGCGGCACGACCACCCCAACCAGCACCGACCCTTGCGCGACGTGGGCGAGCAGCATGCAGAACGCGCTCAACACAGCGAACCCCGACGGCACCTACAACATCAGCCCTGCCCCGTCGGGATGCCGGATTACGACGCAGGAATTGCTGGGCAAAGCACGAGTCGCAGGCGTCAACATAACCCGTGAGATGCAACAGATTTTCAAGGACTGGACAGAGGCCACGGAGGGAGTGGCCAAGCTCAATGACGAGGAACGCAATAAGGCATGGGCGGAGTATCAGAAAGCCTGGAACGGGGTGCCTGAGCCGTTGCGGGACGCCGCCACCGCAGCAGCCTGCTACGCCATTATCCCCGCCACGAAGGGCAAAGCGCTGAAAGGCGGGGCGCTGGCGGCGACTTGCGGCGCTGCGCTCGGCATTGACCTAACGATCCCGGACCTCCCGCCCGATGACGGCGGCGGCTCCGGATCGGGCGGCTCCGGATCGGGCGGCTCCAGCCAGCAGCCGACGCCGAACCCGAACGCCCCCGACGGCGACTACAACGGCGACGGCACGACCGATGCCGAGGAACTGGGTGAGGCGAATCGGAAGCACTGGGACGAGGAAATCACCGACGAGGAATACGAACGGATCGTCTACAAGTTCTTCTGCGACAGCGGTGACAGCGACTACTGCAACAAGTGAGGCGGAAAACGACGATGAGCGCCGAGCGCTAACCTGAGCCTGTGGAAACGTCGCTGAATTCCGCCCAACCGCTTTGGAATTGGAAGTGGACGGTCTGGTGCTGCGCGTGTCTCGTCGGCTCCGCAGCAGCGTCGAGTCTTTTGATTGGCCCAGGCGCTCGCTTCGCGGCATGGGCTGTATGGATTGGCCCGCTGTGGTTGACAATCACGTTGTATTCGCGTGCCTCGCGGCGACAGCGCCGCGAGGCATCCGGCGGCCTGTGTGAGGCGGCCGAGGCGGAGGCTGTTGCTGGGAGGCGGCGGCCGGTCTAGCCGCGGGCGGCTGCGTGGACCGGCTGCTCGACTGCGGCGCGCGTGTCGTGCGCTGCTGCTCGCGTCACTGGCGCAAGTCGCTGTGGTGCACGCGTCCAGCGCCGCCGCGCTCACAGCCGCCACAGCCCAGCGCTGGCCGACCGTCGAGCTCGACGCCGGCGGGCGGGTGGTCATCGAGCTAGCAGCCGAGGCCGGGGAGCTCACCGGCGATGAGTACGATCGGATCATCTACAAGTACTTCTGCGACAGCGGCGCCAGCTACTACTGCGGCAAGAAACGACAATGATTACCCCGAGCTGCCCTGACACCATGAGTGCCGACAACGAGATACTGCCGTCGTATTGGCGGCAGGCGTGGCCGAAGTGGATCGGGTTGGCCCTTGCCCTTCTGACGATCTTGGCGGCTTACCGGCTGTCGTTATCGGCCGGGCAGTTGTTTGGCCTCGTGCTCGGCGTAGGCGGCCTCGTTGGTGGCATCGGTTTTGCGTATGAGCGCGTCAAGCGGGCCAGAACACGCGGCCGCAAGGCTGAGGCGGTTTCGTCGGGTTGACGCGTCAGCGAGCACCTGTAGCGGGCGCTGTGTGCGCTTAGGTGCGCTGTAGCGCCCGCTACAGGGGCAGGCTGCCCTCACTGTTCGCAGGATCCCTCAGGGTCGGCTCTGAGGGGTTCTGCGCGCGGTTGTGGGGTTGGTGGCTGCTTGGCCGGTTGTGTTGTGCCGGTGCGCCTGCTGGCAGGCGCGGCGCGGTATTGCACATGGAACGAGGCCGCCAACGGGGACACGGACGACTGCCTGACGGGCGACGAGGACGACGACAGCGACGACGACGACAGCGTGTGCGATTTCGAATCGGCCCCGACGAACCCGTACTCGCTGCCGGGCGGCCCCTCGCAGGCGACGCCCGAGCAGTGGGCCAACTATCACGCGTGGTTCAACTTGCCCGCCGAGCGGATGAGCGCCGAGAGCTACCCTGACACCATGAGCGACGAGCACGAGTCGCTGCTTCTGCCACAGACGAGGCACGCGGGCACATGGAGCGCTGTGGTTGCGTTGGGGGGAAGCCCAGACGGCGATTCAGGTGTCCATACGACACCCGAGCCCCAGACACCTGCTGGGTGTCAGCTTGCTCAGTGGTAGCGGAGGTATTCGTTGATCTCCCACTCGCTGATGTCGTCGGAGGGTTCGCCGACGGCGGCGACATAGCGTTCCCACTCGGCATCCTTGATTGCGAGGAAGTTGTCGACGAGGTCGCTGCTCACGGCTTCGGCCAGTGCGGAGTCGGCACGCAGATGGTCCAAGGCGTCGGTCAAGTTGAGCGCTGAGGTGACCTCGGTATTCCACGCTTCCATGCCGTCGTTGGTCTCCGGATCGGGGCAGGGCAGATCCTCAACCACGCCCAGGCGCGCCGCCTGCAGCACCGCAGCGATGGCTGTGTGGACGTTGCAGGTGCCGTCGGCCAGGCGTGACTCGATGCGTGTGCGCGCACCACGCTCGGGCGGCACGCGAGTGCCGACCACACGGTGGTCGTAGCCCCAGTTGGCCCGCCGTCCGCTGAACGTGAACGGCCGCAAGCGCCGATAGGCGTTGACGGTGGGGGCGCACAAGGGCGTGAGCCCCTGGTGATGGGCGCACAGACCGGCCAGGCAGCTCTTGGCCAGCTCCGACAGTCCGTCGCTGGCACCGGTGTCGGCAAGGGCATTGTTGCCGTCGGCATCGACCAGCGAGACGTTCACATGGACGCCGTTGCCTTCCAGTTCCGCATAGGGCTTGCCGAGGAACGTGAGCCTCCGCCCGTAGTTCATGGCGCACTCACGGGCCAGCACCTTGAAGAGGAAGGCATCGTCGGCAGCGCGCAGGGCATCGGCATAGCGGAGCGTCAACTCGAACTGGCCTGAGTCGAATTCGGCATTGACCGACTCCAGCACGATCTCGCTGCCGGCCGCGAGATCCACAATGTCGTCGATCAGGCCGATCGGGTCCACGAAACGCCCGGTGCCGTAGACGTACGACTCAGGCGTGTCCCACCGCTGCCAGCCGTGCTCTTCGGTGAGCTCGAGCACGTAGGCCTCGAACTCGATGCCCACCATCGGGCGGTAGCCCAACGCCTCCCAGTCGGCGATGGCCTTGCGCAGCGCGTACCGGGCCGAGAAGCGGAACGGCTCGCCTCGCTGGGACAGGTCGCAGACAGCCACCTGGGTCCGGTCGTCATCCCAGCCGGGCCGCAGGTCGGCCTCGTCGAATGTGGCGTGCATATCCGGAAAGCCGTCGAGCACGCCCGATCCGGGCGCGGCGATGAAGGAGCGGTCGTAGGCCAGGCTGAACACAGCCGATGCATGGCCGGTGCCATCGTGGGCGAAGGCGGCCGGCACGTACTTGCCCCGTGCGAGTCCGAGATGGTCGGGCCACAGCATGCGGACGCGTTCATTGGCCATAGCTGTTCCTCGTTACTGTCTGGGCCGGGACGATCAGCAGAAGCTATACGAGCCCGTATCAGCGGAGGGCTAGCATCGATTCGATCCACGGGGAGGGGCCCATCATGAAACGACGAGTCTTGGCTTTGCTGGCCGTAGTTGCGCTGCTTGGCGCCGCATGCGGAAGCGACGACGACACCACGGAGAGCGAGCCGGCCGCCACCGAGGCGCCTGCCGCAACCGAAGCACCGGCGACAACCGAAGCCATGGCGGAGATGGCGACACACGTCGACATCGACGCGGCGTTGGCAGCCGATCTCGACAACTGCGTCGATGCGCCTTCTGGCGATCCGATCCGTGTCGGCATGGCCATGGACTTCGGCGAGGTCTCGGGTTTCGCCGATATCCCCGGCAGCCAAGCAGTCACCCACCTCGCGGACTTGATCAACTGCATCGGCGGTGTTGGTGGACGGCCGGTCGAAGTCTCGGTGCAGGACATCCAGGGGGATCCCGAGGTGACTGCCCGAGCAACTCAAGACCTGCTCGAATTCGGGGCCCACTTCCTGATCGGCCCGCCATTCGCCGACTTCGGCCAGCCGGTGCTGCAGGTCACCGAGGGCAATGTCCCCGTGTTCTTCGCAGCGTCGACCGAGCCGAGCCTTCCCGATGTCGCTGCCAACTCATTCCTGGTGACCTTCGACGACACTCGGCAGGCTTCGGCGGCGGCAGAGTGGGCGCTCGAGCAAGGCCATACCAGGGCGATCACCTTCAGCTCGCCCGGCCCATACTTCGGCTACAACCCGGAGATCTTCACTGAGGTGTTCGAGGCCGGCGGCGGCGAAGTCATCTCCGACCAGAACTACGTACCGATCGAAGACGTCGACTTCTCGGCGCAGGTGAACGAACTCGCGGGCATTGCGCAGGGCGACGAGGTCCTGTACTCGGCGATGCTCGCATTCCAAGTCACTGCGCTGCGCAGCCAGCTCGAGGCGCAGGGCCTTGCCGAGATCACCTACCTCGGCACAGATGCGTTCGAAGCCACAGGCCTGCTGTTCGCTGCACCCGAAGAGTCGGAGGGCATGGTGCACACAACCCACGCCTTCGCCGAGTCAGGTGGCCGCATCGACCTGTTACTGCAGAGCTATGCCGACCGTCATGGCGAACAGCTCGAATCGGGCACGTTCGCCGGCCTGTATGCCGACTCGATGCTCTTGGGCATCCAAGGCATGCTCGACTCCGGGTCTGACGACCCTGTCGAGATCGGAGCGGCCGTTGCGGCAATCGAGAGCTTTGAAGGGTTCACCGGAGAGATGGGCTATGCCGGAACGAACGGCATTCCCGACAAGCCCGTGTCCATCCACAGGGTGGTCGGCGGAGTCGACACGCTCGTGGCGAACTGGGAGTAGCCATCGGGCAGCGGATCGCCGTGCCCGGCTTCCGTCACAGGGGCCCCGTGCCTGCTGACTCCGCCCGCGTCCGGTGCCCTGCTTGCTCCGCATAGGCGATGCTTGACATCGACGGGTTGACGGTCCGCTATGGCTCGATTTCGGCCGTGCGTGGCGTCAGCCTCTCGGTGCCGGGGGGTGAGGTCGTCGGGTTGATCGGCCCGAATGGTGCCGGCAAGACGACGCTGCTGAATACCGTCGCTGGTTTGCTCCACCCAGCGTCGGGGCACGTGCGGCTCGACGGCACCGACACAACGGGTTATGCGCCGGATCGGCTTCTGCGACTCGGCGTAGCGCTCGTACCCGAGCACCGCCGTCTCTTCACAGATCTGACGGTTGTGGAGAACCTGCGGGTGGGCGCCGCCACGCTGCCGGGGCGGGAACGGTCCGTCATGCTCGACGAGATAGCGGACCTGTTCGAAGTGCTGCGCCACAAGTGGACGACGCCGGCGGGTTACCTGTCCGGTGGCGAAGCGCAGCAGCTCGCGATCGCACGCGCATTGATGTCGCGTCCGCGCCTGCTGATGATGGACGAACCATCGCTGGGACTCGCGCCCGTGCTGGTGGATGTCGTGTTCGAGCTGATCGACCAGCTGCGAGCTCAGGGCAGGACACTGCTGGTTGTCGAGCAGAATGCCGCCCGCATGCTTGAGGTCTCCGACCGTGCGTACGTGCTGCGCAGCGGTGAAATGGTGGCGTCGGGGAGCGGGGCTGAATTGGCGCGCCGATCCGATCTGTTCGAGACGTTCGTGGGCAGCGTCGTCGGCGACACCGAGGACGCCGGACCATGACCGAGCTGGCACAGAATGTGATCGACGGGCTGGGTCGGGGGAGTATTTACGCGCTGCTGGCGCTCGGCATCGCAGTGATCTTCGGTGTGATGCACCTGCTCAATTTCGCTCACGGGGAGCTGATCACCGTGAGTGGCTATGTCGCCTATTGGGTCTTCTCCGCAGGGCTGAATTGGTACTGGATAGCGCCCCTCGTCGTCCTCGTGAGCGTCGGCACCGCACTGGCAATCGAGCAAGTCGCCTTTCGCTGGGTGCGCGGCGCAGCGGACTTCACGATGCTGCTCACGTCGTTCGGCGTTCATTTCGTGGTGCAGGCCGTGTTCTTCATGTACGTGTCGGCCTCGGTACGGAACTTCGATCGGCCGCGCTGGATCACCAACACGTTCGATGTCGGTCCCGTCACGATCGAGGTGTTCGACGTAGTTGTGGTTGCCGTCACGGCGTTGACGTTGGCGGCCACTGCAGCAGTGCTGCTGCGCACGATGTTCGGGCTGTCGCTGCGCGCCGCAGCCGAGGACTTCGACGCAGCGCGCCTGATGGGCGTGAAGTCGGATCGCGTGATCCGCGGAGCATTTGCCTTGTCGGGGGTTCTCGCGGGCATCGCAGCCATTTTCTGGCTGATGCGGGCTGGTCAGACGACTCCGTCGGCAGGGATCACACCCATGCTCAAAGGCGTGCTGGCCGCGCTTATCGGCGGGCTCGGCAGCCTGCGCGGCGCTGTGCTGGGCGGTCTGTTGCTGGGCCTCGCCGAGGTCCTTTTGCGATCACGGCTGCCCGACGGCATTGCTGGCCTCACCGACGGTGTCGTATTCGTGCTCATTGCGCTGCTGTTCATCTTCCGGCCGGGCGGGCTCATCACAGTGAGTCGGGCCGAACGGGTGTAGGGCGCGCCGTGAAGCACCCCGGATCGTTCGCAGACGCTCGCCGAGATGTCGCGTTCCCGATGACCGGGGCGGCGTTGCTGGCAGCAGTGCTCATCGTCGGCGGGGCCGTGTACAGCGCGGCGGGAGGAGCGACGGCGGACAAGCTGGTCACCGCCATGTTGATCGACGCCATCATGGTCGTGGGCCTGCAGATCTACATCGGCAACACGGGCGTCTTCTCGTTCGGCCATATCGGCTTCGCCGCGGTCGCCGGGTACGCCTTTGCCGTCTTGGCGATTGAGCCGGCTCGCAAGAGCACCGTTATCCGCAACGCTCCATGGGGCCTGAATGAGGTGCACCTGACACCGGTTCAAGCCACTGCTGTGGCATCGCTGGTGACGCTGGCCGCGGCTGTCGTCGTCGGCTGGGGTCTCGCGCGGTCGGGCGCGAAATCGGGCTCCGTTTCCGCAGCCGTCATCACGCTGGCGCTGCTGTTCGTCACGCACGAGCTCGCACTGAACTGGACCGATCTGACCGGCGGCGACCGGGCAGGGCTCTCGTTCCGCATCGGCAACACATTGGAAGGGCGCACCGTCATCTATGCCGTGCTGGTGGCCGTGATCGTGGTGGCGCGATTGTTCGCTCAAAGCCGGATCGGCCGTCTCGCCCAAGCGGCCCGAGAGGACAACTTGGCCGCGAGGGCAATGGGCGTGAACCCGGTTGCCGGCCAGGTGGCCGCCTTGCTGCTGTCGGTGCTGGTGGTTGCGGTTGCGGCGTCGCTGCGTGTGTACGACATCGGGAACATCACACCTAAGTTCTTTTTCTTCGATTACACGCTGCTGACTCTGGTCATGCTGATCGTGGGCGGCCGGAACAGCGTTACCGGTGCGCTCAGCGGCGTCGTGATCATCACGGCAGGCCGAGAGCTGACTCGACGGTTCGCAAGCGACGGCTTCGAGTTTTTCGGCGCGAGCCTCGACGCCCCGGTGGTCGACTGGTTGCTGCGTGAGGGGCTGACCCAGATCTTCTTGGGCGCAGCGATGCTGGGGTTCATGATTCTCCGGACGAACGGACTGCTCGGGGACTGGGAGCTGGACACATGGCTCTGGCGCCGGTGGCGGCGCCGCAAGCCCGAAGAGCGGCCTGAGCCTCTCGCCGAAATCGCGCCGGTGGGGCTGCACGTCGAGGTCGACCGCGAGGGCGCGGCCCTAGAGGTACACGATCTCGCTGTTGATTTCGGCGGCTTCCGCGCTCTGGATGGTGCAGGGCTCACCGTTGCGCCCGACGAGGTCGTGGGCCTGATCGGCCCCAATGGCGCCGGCAAGACGACGCTGGTCAATGTGATCACCGGCGTCGTCGCGCCGTCAGCGGGCTGGTTCAAGGTGGGTGAGCGAGAGTTGACCAGTGCGCCTAGCCACGACATCGCGCGCGCCGGTCTGGTGCGCACATTCCAGAACCTGCGACTGTTCGGCGCGTTGACTGTGCACCAGAACGTGGAGCTTGCTGCTCGAGTCGCCGCCCAGCACCGTCCGGGGAACCACCCCCCGGTCGATGCGCTGATTGCCGAAGCCGGACTCTGGGATGTGCGCGGCCGCCGCGCCCGCGAGCTCGACTACGGCAGTGCGCGACGGCTGGAACTGGCCCGAGCGGCGGCCATGGCACCGGCCTACCTGCTGCTGGACGAACCCACCAGCGGCATGAGCGACGCCGAGTCGGCGGAGATGATTGGGCGGATCCGGCACATGGCTGCCGCAGTCGATGCGGGCGTGCTGGTGATCGACCACGATCTCAACTTCATCACCGGCATCAGCGATCGCATCTATGTGCTCGATCAGGGCCAGGTGATCAGCGCCGGCACGCCCGACGAGGTGCAGGCCGACCCGGCCGTGCGCGCGGCCTACCTCGGAGCCGAGAGCGACGCTGAGGGACGAGCCTGAGTACTCTCGGATGCTGCGGGCGGGGAGCCGCCGAGACCCTGGCGATGTGAGGATGACATGAGCACGTCAACGCTGGAACGCCCTGAATCTGATCGAGCCAGCTCTGATGGCATCAGCACTGATTCAACAAACGCAGTGCAGCGCATCTGGAACGAGGGCGACGACGACATCCCTGCCGAGTTCCACGAGCTGCTCGTGCGAATGCTCAGCTACCACGTCGAGAACAGCGCCAACCCGCACTACACCGACTTGCTCACCAAGCTGTGGGACCGCTGCCTGCGGTTCGCGCCCGACGAAGCCACCAAGGGGCTGCTGGTCAAGCTGATGCAGCAGGAAGTGGAGCACGGGATCATCAATGCCCAGATCCTGGCGGGCTTGGGTGTCGACCATGTCGACCGTCCGATCGAGCAGTACGCATTCCGGCACCCGATGGAGACGTTCTGCGACCTGTCGTACTTCCATGCGCTCATCGACCGGGTGGGCGTGTACATCGGCGAGACCTGGGACGGCGTGCCCTACAAGCCATTGCTCGACATCGCGACGCGCGTGCACAAGGAAGAGCTGTTCCACTGCACGCTCGGTTTGCGGAATCTGCGGCTCATCTGCAAGACGCCCGAGGGCCTCGCCGAGGCCAACGAGAAGATCCACTTCTGGTGGCCCGCGGCGCTGGACATGTTCGGTCGGTCAGACTCCGACTTCGGCGACGCGTACGTGCGGTGGGGCCTGCGCAAGAAGAACAACGCTGATCTCCGCAGGCAGTACATCGCCGACACGAGGCCCTTGCTCATCGATCTGGGGATCGAGGTGCCGCCGAACCGGCTCAACCGCCGGTTCCTGTAGCCGGCTATGGACCCCGCAGCTGCGGGCGGGCTTGCCGTCAAGGTGACGCGGCCGGCGCCTGAGGTGGCCTTCATCGAGACGTCGTCGTCGGCGCACTGGGAGTGTTTCTGGGTGGCCGAGGGCGAGCACACGCTCGTGGTGGGTGCGTTCGACCGGGGCGACAAGTCGACGCCGGAGCCGCGTATCCACGTGATCAACAAGCCCTACGGCTGGGACATGCGGCCGGCATCTGATCCGCCCACAGCCGGCGACGACGAGGACCTGCTCGTGGCGGTCTGGCAGCTGCTGAGCTCGAACTGAGCATGAACAGGGGCGAGCACAGGTGAACTTGGAGACACTGGGCCAAGTGCTGGTGGAGACCGAGGTGGTGGTGGAACCTGAATCGGTGGCGCTGCTCGTCGATGCGCTCGGCACGCCTCACGCCTCCGAGGTGGCGCTGCGGCTGCCGTTCTTCGGGCCGACCGTGGGCGGCGGCGACTCGGTGGTCGGGCCCATCGATCTCAGCCTCGAACGGGGTCTCGCCGGCGGCCAGTCGTTCGAATGGCACCGTTCGTTCCGCCCGGGCGAACGGGTGTCGGTGGTGGTGTCGGTGGAGGACATCATCGACAAGGGGACGCTGCATCTGGCCACGGTGCTGTCGGAATACCGGGACACCGACGGCGAGCTGATCCAGCGGCAGCGGACGGTGTTCGTGGAGCGCAAGCCGGCTGGCGAGCTGTCGCAGGATGCCGCCGCAGATGACGGCAGCGCGGCGGGGGAGTCAGCATCATGAGTGAGCAGCGCATGAGCGAGCTGGACCTGTCGCCGGCGACCGCGCCTGCCATCACGAGGGAAGCCATGCGCAGCTTCGTCGACGGCGTGAGCGACCCCAACCCGGTGCACACCGACCCAGAGTTCGCGGCCACAGCGGGGCTGCCCGATGTGGTGGTGCAGGCTTCGCACACGACCGCTCTCGCACTGGATGCGCTCATCGCACGGTTCGGCGCCGACGCGATCCTGAACCTCGACGTCCGCCTGCGGGGGCCGATCTTTCCCGGCGACGAGGTGACGGTGTCGCCAGTCAGTTACGGCGAGCTGGATCGGGGCGTGGAGCTGCGCAACCAACGGGGCGACGTGGTCGCCACAGGCATCGTGGTGATGCGCGGCGACCCCGACGAGTGACCCCAGAGGCTGAGCCGAATGGCGAAGCCGTGGCCCGAGCGGCCCGTGAGCGCAGCGAACAAGAGCGGGAAGTGATCTAATCCGCGCGTCTTCAAGCCGATGAGGGAGAACCCATGAGCTATGAGCACCTGCTGAGCGAAGACCGCGACGGTGTCCGCGTCCTGACGCTGAACCGGCCGCAGAAGTTCAACGCTTGGAACGCCGCCATGCGGGCCGAGATGCGCGACGCCGTCGAGGACACGGCAATGGCCACCGGCATCAGGGCGCTCATCATCACCGGTGCGGGTCGGGCGTTCTCTGCAGGCGAAGACGTCTCCGAGATGGGCGATCTGACCGAGATGGGGACCCGGGGATTCCGTGCAGTGGCCCGCGGCATCCACTCGGTGTTCGATCTGATCGAGGCGCTGGAAGTGCCCGTCATTGCCGCGGTGAACGGGGTGGCAGCGGGCGGCGGCTTCGAGCTGGCGCTGTCGTGCGACTTCCGGGTGATTGCTGAGAACGCCCGCTTCGTGATGCCCGAGGCCAAGGTGGGGCTCATTCCCGGCTCGGGCGGCTGCTCGCGGCTGGTGCACTACGTGGGGCTGGGCCGTGCCAAGGAGTTGGTGATGCTGTCGCGCAACGTGGGAGCCGACGACGCCAAGGCGATGGGCCTCGCTACCGAAGTGGCCCCCGAGGGCGGAGCCGTGGACATGGCTCTGGAGCTCGCGGCTGAGATGTCGGCCTTCGCGCCGCTTGCGCTGGGCATGGCCAAGACCGTTCTCAACACCTGCACAGATGTCGATCACGAGACCGGTCGGCGACTCGAGCGTCTCGGCCAGAGCGTCCTCAAGACCACCTCCGACCATGCCGAAGGCGCGAACGCCTTCCTCGAACGCCGCGCCCCCGACTGGCAAGGTCGCTAGCGGGCGCTTGCTAGATGGCCACGTTCGACGATGTGCGGCGGCTGGGCATGGCCCTGCCGGAGATGGCCGAGTCGACGTCGTACGGGACGCCAGCGCTGAAGGTCGGCAAGAAGCTGGTCTGCCGGATGTGGAGCGAGCGTGAGTACAACCGCGACTCGGTGCACGACACCGAGGTGCTCGTGGTGTTCTGCGAGCTCGAGATGAAGCAGGTGCTGCTCGACAACCATCCCGATGCGCTGTTCACCGTGCCGCATTACGACGGCTACGGCGCCGTGCTGGTCCGCATGGCCGACGTCAGCCTCGACGACCTCGCCGACTGGATCGAGGACAGCTACCGCCTCAAAGCACCCCCGACCCTCATACGCCAGCTTGACGGCGAATGAGCTGATGATTGCCTGAGCACCACCGCTAGTCGCCGGCGAGGCGTGCGGGGAAGCCTCCCTTGGAGATCGGTCCCCAGCTCTCGATGTGCAGGCGCAGCAGCACCTTGTCTTGGCGGGCCATGGCTTCGCGGTACTCGTCCCAGTCGGAATGCTCGCCGCTGATCACCCGGAAGTACTCCACGAGGCCGTCCATGGCCTCAGGCAGGTCCTCGACCTCGCCGCGGCACTCGAGCTGCACCCACTCGCCGTTCCACGCATCTGACATCGCGACGACCCATGCTTGGGGGTTGCGCCGGAGGTTGAGCGATTTGGCCCGGTCGGGATAGCTGCTGACGAGCACCGCATCGCCGGCCTCGTCGAGACCCATGGTGACCAGGGATGCCTGCGGTCGACCGTCCCGCCGGAGCGTCAGCAGCACACCGTGGTGCCGTTCCCGCACGAACTCCTGCAGCTCGTCGCGTTCCACGATCCGGTCAGTCGCTATCGACACCATCTGGTCCTCCCTGGCTCGGCCCAACAGCTCCGGCAGTCTCGCCGATCTTCTGCCGTTCGGCACTGCGGAAGCAGCTCCCAGCCCGTTGGTTCACATGACCCGCGCGTACAGGGAAGAATCAGCCCCACGCCGTGCGCGGCGCCGGCACAGATGAGGGGTGACATTCGAGATGTTGCAGCACTACCGGGTCTTGGATCTCTGCGGGGGCATCAGCCAGTTCGCGGGCTACATGCTCGCCAGCCTGGGCGCGGAGGTGATCTGCGTCGAACCACCTGAAGGGGTGCAGAGCCGCCACAGCGGTCCCTTTGTCGACGACAAGCCAGACCCGGAGCGTTCGCTGGCTCACTGGGCCTATAACCAGGGCAAGCAGAGCGTCACAGCAGACCTGTCGACTGCTGAGGGCCGCGAGCGCCTGCTCGGCCTCGTCGCAGGCGCAGACGCACTCATCGAGGACGCGCCGGTCGGCCACATGGCGTCGCTGGGACTCGCCTACGACGATCTGGCGGCTGTCAATCCCGCCATCGTCCACGCATCGGTGACGCCGTTCGGCTCGACCGGTCCCCGCAGCACTTGGGCAGGCTCCGACTTGACAGCGGTGGCCGGCAGCGGCTTCCTGCACGCCAGCGGCGACAAGGATCGCGCTCCCGTACGGGTATCGGGCGTGCCCCAGAGCTTCCTGCAGGCCGCCGGCGACGCCGCCGCTGCAACGCTGATCGCACTGCGCGAGGCACAGCGCAGCGGCCGGGGCCAGCACGTCGACATCTCTGCCATGGAGTCGATGACTCACGGCCAGCCGCAGAACCTGTCGCCGCGCGTCAACGCCAACGCCGTGGAACGCCTCGCCGGGGGGCTCAGCCTCGGCGGCATCGACATCCCGATGCTGTTCCCGTGCGCGGACGGCAACACCATCTGCGTTGCCCTGATGGGCGCCGCGTTTGCGCCGTTCACCCAACGGCTCGTGGAATGGGAGGCGGAGGAGGGGTTCGCCGACGAGGAGCTGCAAGCCGTCGACTGGGAGACTGTGGCGGCCGAGGTGCTGGGAGGTCAGCGCTCGCCCGAGATCATCGCCAAATCGTTCGCGACCCACGCCCGCTTCCTCGCGACCAGGACCAGCGAGGAGCTGTGGGCAGCGGCTTTCGATCGGAACCTGCTGATCACACCTTCGGCGCTGGTCAGCGACTTGCTGACCAACCCGCACTTCGCGGACCGCGGGTTCTGGCGGGATGTGAATTTCGACGACGCACGCACCGCCCGCTATTGCGGTCCACTGGTGCACTTCAGCGACGACGCCCCGGAGCGCCAACTCGCCGTGCCGCAGCTCGGAGCCGACAACGACACGGTCGACACGGCACGCCAGCCGTACGCGGCAACGGCGATTGCGGCCAACGGAGCGCCTGCCTCCGACGGCAGCGACCTGCCGCTCGCCGGGCTGAAGGTGGTCGAATTCTCCTGGGTCATCGCGACGCCGTCGGCGGTGCGGATCCTGGCCGACTACGGCGCCACCGTTGTCAAGGTCGAGACCGAGAGCCGGCCCGACACGATGCGCACGGTCAACCCGTTTGTGGACGAGGATCCGCACCCCGACAACGGCGTCGGCTACGGGGTGTACAACGCGGGCAAGCGCAGCCTGAGCTTGGACCTCAGCAAGCCCGAGTCCCGCGCGGTGGTGGACGACCTGATCCGCTGGGCCGACATCGCCACCGAGTCATGGGCGCCGGGGGCGGCTGCGCGCATGGGCTACGGCTACGACGACTTCTCGGCCATCAACCCCCGGCTCATCATGCTGTCGAGCTCGTTGCTGGGCCAGAGCGGTCCGTACTCCAGCCTCGCGGGGTACGGGTTCATGGCGGCTGCGATCGCCGGTTTCTACGAGATCACCGGGTGGCCCGATCGCGGCCCCGCCGGTCCGTACGGTCCCTACACCGACTTCCTGGCGCCGCGGGTGATCGTGTCGTCGCTGATGGCTGCGCTGGAGCGGCGTGACCGCACCGGCACTGGCTGCTACATCGACATCTCCCAGACCGAGGCGGCGCTGCACTACCTGGCGCCGGCCATCCTGGATGCCTCGATCAACGGCCGCGACCCGCAGCGGTGCGGCAACGAGGACCCCCACATGAGCCCGCACGGCGTGTACCCGACCGCGGGCGAGGATCAGTGGGTGGCGATTGCCTGCACTGACGAGCGGTGGGCTGCGCTGGCCGGGGCGATCGGCCTCGCCGGCGACGGCGCAGCCGGTTGGGACCAGGCGGCCCGGCGGGAACGTGCGGCCGAGATCGATGAGGCGATCGCGGCATGGACCTCGGAGCGCAGCAACGCCGACGCGGCCGAGGCGCTTCAGGCCGGCGGCATCGACGCCTACCCGGTCAACAACGCCCAAGGCTGCTGTGACGACCCGCAGTTCGCTGCTCGCGAGCACCACATCAACGTGCCCCAGAGCCATCGCGGCACGATGTGGACGCAGAACTGCCGGACACGCATGTCCCGCACGCGGCCGGTGGTGTGGCGTGGCGGGCCGTGCCTCGGCGAGGACAACTACGAGGTGCTCGCCGAGTTCCTGGGCTACGACCCCGAGCAGATCGCCGATCTTGCCGCGGCCGAAGTGCTCGCCTGATCGTCTCAGCCCTCGTCCGCTTCGTCTGGCCCGATCTCTGTCTCGCCCCCCGTTTCGCTCTCCGACTCGCCCTCCGACTCGGTCTCTGTTTCGCCCTCGGGGTCTGTCTCGGCATCGCTCTCGCCGTCTGTCTCGCCCGCCGACTCGCCCTCGTCCTCGGCGTCAGTCTTGGGCTCTGCGGCCGCGGTGGTCGGGGGCGGCTGATGGCGGGCGCAGTTGCCCGAGACGATGTCGATGATCCGGTCGACCCGGACGCCGTCGCGAGCGGGCACCGGCGCGCCATTGGCGTCGAGCTGGTGCGGGTAGAGCGACCAGCCCACGATCTCGGAGCCGTCGAAGTCGATCTGCAGCACACCGGTATCGCCGGTGATGCCCGAGCGGAAGTGCCACACGAAGTTGCCCAGCGAGTAGGCGACGAGCTGCCCGTCATCGAACGCGACGGGTTGCAGCACGTGGGGATGCTGGCCGATGACTGCATCGGCACCATGCTGCAGCAGCCGGAATGCAAAATCGCGCTGGCGGCCGTCGGGGCAGGTCATCCTCTCGATGCCCCAGTGCACGACAGCGATCACCACCTCGGCCTCGCCCGCCGCCGCCCGCACGCTGGCCAGCACCCGGTCCTGCTGGTACGCCGAGGCGATGCCGGGGCGGGTTCCGGTGGCCGGAAATCCGAGCGGCACCACCATCGAGGCGCCCACGAACGCGACCCGCACGCCGGGACGCACCTCGATGATGCGGTGCCGGTAGGCGTCGGCGCTGGTCGCACCCGCCCCGAGGGCGATCACGTCTTCGGACTCCAGCAGATCGACGGTGTCCAGCAGGGCCTCGGGCCCGAAGTCGGCGGCGTGATTGTTGGCGAGGTTGGCGACGTCGATCCCCGCCGCAGCGATGCGGGACGCAGCTGACGGCGGCGCCCGGAAGGTGTACTCCTTGTCGTCGAGGGGCTCGCCACGGTCGCTGATGACCATCTCGACATTCACCAGCGCGATGTCGGCCGACGACAGCGGCGGGACGATGCCGGCAAACGGATCGATGTCGGCCGCCTCGCTGCGGTCCATCAGCACATCGCCCCCCGCAAGCAGCGTCCAGGTGAGATCCGGCACCGCCGTTGTCGTCGGCACGGCACCCGTCGTCGAGGTGGGAGCCGTCGTTGGCTCAGCCGATGTCGAGGCGGGCGTCTGCGACGTGACGTCCCGCGCTGGACCGGGCGCCGTCGTCGCGTCAGCGCCGGCTGCTGCGGGCTCCGATGGCAGCGCCGGCGCGACCCGGATGGGCGTGCTGGCGCACGCCGTCGCCAGCACGATCGCGCCCGTCAACCACAGTGCGACTGCCGCCCGACGAAGCACCGGATCGAGCGTACGGCGGGCGTCTCGCATCTCCGGCACGCAAACTAGCGTCGCGTTCGCAGGGCCCGCCGGGTCCCCGCGCACCGTTGCTCAACCTGACAGGAGCCAGTCATGTCGCTCGGAGACACAGTTCAAGGAATTCTCGACCGCGGCGTCGCCGACGGCGACGTGGTCGGAGCAGTCGCCAAGGTCATCGGTGCCGACGGCGAGATCTGCTCGGCGGCGGCCGGCACCCGTGGCGCCGACAGCGACGTGGCCATGTCGAATGACACCGTCTGCTGGATCGCCTCGATGACCAAGGCCATCACGGGCACAGCGGCGATGCAGCTCGTCGAGCAGGGCAAGCTCTCGCTCGACGACCCGGGCGCAGACGTGCTGCCGCTGCTCGGCGAGCTCGACGTGCTGACCGGCTTCGACGACGCCGGCAACCCGGTCACCCGTCCCCGCAACGGCGACATCACCCTGCGTCACCTGCTGACCCACACCGCCGGCATGGGCTACGACATCTGGAGCCCCGAGCTCGGCCAGTACGAAGAGGTCACACAGACGCCGGGTGTCATCGAGTGCCAGAAGCAGACGCTGACCATCCCGCTGCTGTTCGACCCCGGTGATCGCTGGTTCTACGGCACCGGCATCGACTACGCGGGCCAGATGGTGGAGGCAGCCTCGGGAATGTCGCTCGGCGCGTACATGGCCGAGAACATCTTCGAGCCGCTGGGCATGACCGACACCGCCTTCAAGATCAGCGACGACATGCGTTCGCGAATCTCGGCCATGCAGACGCGGATGGAGGACGGCTCGCTGGTCGAGATGCCGTTCGAGATCCCCCAGGAGCCCGAGTTCGAGATGGGCGGAGGCGGGCTGTACTCCACCGTCGACGACTACTGCCGCTTCCTGGCCATGATGCTGAACGGCGGCAGCCTGGGTGGCAGCCAGATCGTGTCGCCCGACACCCACGCGCAGATGGTCAGCAATGCAATGGGCGACCTGCGAGTCACCATGCTGCCGACGGCCATCCCGCCGTACTCATTCGATGCCGAGTTCTTCCCCGGCGTCGAGAAGTCGTGGGGCCTGACGTTCCAGATCAACGAGGAGCCGGCGCCGACCGGCCGTCCCGCCGGGGGACTCATGTGGGCCGGGCTGGCCAACTCGTACTTCTGGATCGACCTGCAGAACCAGGTGGCCGGCTGCTACATCAGCCAGCAGGTGCCCTTCGCGGATCCCCGCTCGTACGCGCTGTACGAGGCCATCGAGACCGCCACCTACGACAGCCTCTAGGCGGGGCCGAGCACGATGCAGCCGTTGTGGCCGCCGAAGCCGAATGAGTTGCTGAGAGCAGGGCCCGGCTCCCAATCGGCTGCCTGACCGGTCACCAGGCGGAACTCCGCCAGCTCAGGATCGGGCGTCGTCCAGCCCGCCGTCGGCGGGATCTTGCGGTGGCGCATCGCCAGCAGCACCGCAATGGCCTCCAGCGCACCCGCAGCGCCCAGCGCATGACCGGTGACGCCTTTGGTGGAGGTCACGAGCGGACCGCTGGGGCCGAACAGCTTGTTGAGCGCCTCGGCTTCTGCGGCATCGTTCAGCGGGGTCGACGTGCCGTGCGCGTTCACATGGACGATGTCGTCGGGCCCCAGACCGGCGTCGTCGATGGCGAGCTGCATGCAGCGCAGCGCGCCGGCGCCGCCCGGAGCCGGGGCGGTGATGTGGTGGGCATCGGCGTTCGAGGCGGTGCCGAGCACCTCGCCCCAGATCGTTGCGCCCCGCGCAACCGCCGAGTCCCATTCTTCGAGCACCAGGGTGGCGGCGCCCTCGGTCATCATGAAGCCGTCGCGGTGCTTGTCGAACGGCATCGAGACGCCGCTGGACGACAAGGCGGTCATGTTCACGAAGCCGGCAGTGCCCACCGCCGTCATCGCCGACTCGCAGCCACCGGCGACGATCACGTCGGCCACGCCGAGGCGGATCAGCCGCGCCGCATAGCCGATCGAATGGGTCCCCGCCGCGCATGCGGTCGTCAGCACCTCGCACGGCCCGGCCAGGCCGTACCGCATCGAGATGGCGGCGCCGGGGGCGTTGGGCATCATCATCGGCACCATGAAGGGGGAGACCCGGCGTGCGCCCTTGCGATCGAGCACGAGCACCTGGTCTTCGAAGGTCTGCAGGCCGCCGACACCGGTGCCGTAGATCACCCCGCAGCGATCCGGATCCGACGTCAGCTCGCCCGCACCGGCGATCGCCTGTGCAGCAGACGCCATGCCGAGCTGCGTCGAGCGATCAGCCCGTCGTGCTTCCTTGGGGTTGTCGTAGAACGGCGCGGGATCGAAGTCGACGATGCGGCGCTCGCCCTCCGGCGGGTCAGAATTCAGCCCCTGCCAGAAGTCGTCCACGCTGGACCCGGCGCACGAGACGACGCCCAGGCCGACGACGGCGACTCGCCGGCCATCGCTCATTGTGTGGCGCTCACAGCTTCGATTCGACCAGCTCGATCGCATGGGCGACGGTCGTGACGCCTTCCAGCTCTTCCTCGTCCACGCTGATGTCGAACTCCTCTTCCAGAGCCATCACCAGCTCGACGAGGTCCAAGCTGTCGGCGTCGAGATCGTCAGCGAAGCTGGCCTCGGGCGTGACTTGGGCGGCATCCACGGCCAGCACCTCGACGGCGCAGTCCCGGAATCGATCCAACGTGTCGCTCATGCTGTTCCCCTCGTGTGTGGGCGGACACCTGCACGATTTCCCAGTGACCGTGCGCGTGCGGAGTGTACGACCCTACTGGGCGGGTCCTGCCCGCCATGGACGTGCGGGCCGTTGCCGGCGGGCGCAGGCCGCCCCGTGGTGCACACGCCGCACGGCGGGCTCAATGGCCCATGCCCAGGCCGCCGTCGACCGGTATCACCGCGCCGGTGATGTAGGCACCCTCGTCGGAGGCCAGAAACTCCACCGCGGCGGCGATCTCGGTCGGGTCGGCGACCCGGCCCAGCGGCACCGCGTCGGTGATGGCCGCTTGCTGGGACTCGCTGAGCGCCCCGAACATCTCAGTGGCGACCGGCCCGGGGGCGAGCACATTTGCCGTGATGGCTCGCGAGCCCAGCTCGCGCGCCAGCGAGCGCGCCATGCCCACCAGTCCCGCCTTGGATGCGGCGTAGTTGACCTGGCCCGCCGAGCCCAGCAGCCCGACCACCGACGACACGAAGATCAGCCGTCCCCAGCGGGCTCGCAGCATCGGCCGGGCCGCTCGCTTGGCCATCCGGTAGGCGCCGGTGAGATTCGTGTCCACAACCGCCGCGAAATCCTCGTCGTCCATCCGCAGCACGAGCTGATCGCGCGTGATGCCGGCATTGGCCACGAGTATCTCCACCGGGCCCAGCTCGGCCTCGATGGCCTGGTACGCGGCGTCCACGGCATCGCTGTCGGACTGGTCGCAGCCGATCCACAGCAGCCGGTCGTCGTCTGGGGCCCCGCTGCGGCTCGTGACCGCCACCCGGTGGCCCCCGTCGGCGAATCGCTGCGCCGTGGCAAGACCGATGCCGCGGCTGCCGCCGGTGACCAGCACCGTGCGTGCGGAGGTGTTGCGCGAGTTCATCGGCGCGCTGGCGGGGGAGTCATGTCGTCGGTACGCGGTCGGCGTGAGGGGTCACGCAGCCTGTGCGGGAGCGCCGGACCAGCGCAGCAGTGCCGAGGCCGAGGTCATGCCGGCGCCGAACCCGACGAGCAGCACATGGTCGCCTTCGTTGATCCGGCCGCTGCGCACGGCATCGTCGAGTGCGAGAGGAATCGAGGCCGACGACGTGTTTCCGGTGCGCTGGATGACCATCGCGGCCTTGTCATAGGGGATGCCGAGACGCTTGCAGGCCGTCTCGACAATGCGCACATTCGCCTGGTGGGGCACGACCACGTCGATGTCGTCGGCGGTCAGACCGGCCTGCTTCATCGACTGGCGGGCCGATTCCTCCATGACCAGCACGGCCTTCTTGAACACTGCCTGGCCCGCCATCTGGATGTAGCCGTCGTGCTCGCAGTACAGGTGCTCTTCCATCGAGCCGTCGCTGGAGACGTGCCAGCCCAGCAGGTCAGAGCCCTGCTCGCTGCGTTCGAGCACCGCAGCACCCGAGCCGTCGGCGAACAGGATGCACGTGGCACGGTCGGTCCAGTCAACGATGCGCGACAGCACCTCGGCGCCGATGACCAGCACCCGCTCGTGGCCCATGGCGATCATGCCGTGGCCGGCCACCAGCGAGTACACGAAGCCCGAGCAGGCCGCATTCACGTCCATGGCCCCGCAGTCGAGGCCGAGGGCCTCCTGCACCCGTGACGACGAGGCAGGAACGCAGCGATCCGGCGTGGTGGTGGCCAGGATCAGCATGTCGATGCTGGACGGATCGACGCCGGCGACTTCCATCGCTGCGGCACCGGCGGACGCTGCCAGGCCGGCCGTGGTGCCGCCGATATTGCGCCGGCGGATGCCCGTGCGCTCGAGGATCCACTGGTCGGAGGTGTCGACCATCTCTGCGAGGTCGTCGTTGGTGAGGACACGCTCGCCGAGCGCCGTCCCGATGCCGACGATGCGCGCGCTGGATGCACTTCCCACGGTGAGCGTCATCTGTGGCCTCTCCTTTAGGTGCAGCCGTTCAGTCTCGGATTGGCGTGCGCAGCCATGCGACCGGCTGCCGTGCGGTGACGCGTTCGCCCTCCACGGCCATGATCCCCATGACAGTACCCGCGAATGCCGATCGAACTTCCTCGCCGGCGACGTGCCCGATCACATCGCCGACACCGATCTGCTGGCCGTCGCTCACGCCGGCAGCAAGCGTGAATATGCCCGCGCACGGGCTGACGATGAGCCGCTCGGTGACATAGAGGTTCTCGCCGCCCAGCACCGTCGGTGCCGAGGGCGCATCGACGGCCAGCGCCTCCATCAGCGCGTCGATGTCCGCGGGGGCGCTCACCGACAGGGCGGTTGCCCCCTTGTGGGTGCGCTTGGTCATGCCGGTCAGCACCTTGCCGGGACCGAGCTCGGTGTAGGTCGTGACGCCCGAGTCGGCCAGGGCCCACAGGCTGGCCCGCCACAGCACTGGGCTGGTGAGCTGCTTGCCGAGCAGCGTGCGCCACTCGTCTGCGCTGTCTCGCGGCATGGCGTCCACGTTGGCCATGACTGGCACGCTCGGGGCGCGGATCTCGACCTCTGCCAGGGCCTTGCGCAGGCGGTCCCGGGCCGGCTGCATGAACGGCGTGTGGAAGGCGCCGCCGACCGGCAGACCCATGATCCGCTTGGCGCCGGCCTCCTTGGCGGCGTCGCCCGCGACGGCCACGGCATCGGGAGCACCCGCAATCACGACCTGCCCGGGAGCGTTGAAGTTGGCGACCCAGACATCGCCCGGCGTGGCCTCGCATGCCTCAGCGACGAGGTTGTCGTCGAGGCCCAGCACGGCGGCCATGGTTCCCTCTTGCTCGTCGGCGGCGATTTGCATCGCCTCGCCCCGCTCGGCCACGAGCCGGACCGCGTCGTCGTACGCCAGCGCGCCGGTGGCGGTCAGGGCGCTGTACTCGCCCAGCGAGTGACCGGCCGCGAACGAGAAGGTGGTGCCGGTCCGCTCGACCGCGTCCAGCACGACCATCGAGAGCACGAAGGTCGAGAGCTGCGAATTGCGGGTGTGGCGCAGCTCGTCGGCGTCGGCTTCCAGCAGCAGCGCTTCGACGTCGCGCCCGCAGGCATCCGAAGCCTCTTCAACGAGCTCCCACGACTCGTGCGCCTTCCACGGTTCACCCATGCCTTGCTGCTGCGAGCCCTGGCCCGGGAATGTGAATGCGAGCACTCGCCCTCCTCCAGAGCGCCGGAACAAAAAGGACCGGGCCGATGCCCGGACCGCGGCGCGCTGAATTGAACTTTCCGAAAGGGTAGGTGCCAACACGGGCCGAGAGCGACAATTCAGGTGGGTACGCTGATGCGGCCTGCAGCCCGGGTGGTGAAACGGCAGACACGGGGGACTCAAAATCCTCTGCCCTCGCGGGCGTGCGGGTTCGAATCCCGCCCCGGGCACCCGAAACGAGACTCTGCGCTCCTGAGAGGGCTCACATCGCGGCCGGTAGGCTGGCCGATCCGCAGCCGCCGGGCCGGTCCTGCCTACCGAATCCGCGAGGGGAGCGTGAGTGTCCAAGCGAGTCGTGATCGCAGAGGACGAGGCCATCATCCGGCTCGATCTGCGCGAGATGCTCGAAGACGAGGGCTACGTCGTCGTGGCGGAAACCGGCCGCGGGGACGAGGCAGTGGAGCTGGCACGCCAGCACCAGCCCGAGGTGTGCATCTTCGACATCCAGATGCCCGGGCGCGACGGGTTGGATGCGGCACGAGAGGTCGCGGGCGATCGCACCTCTGCCGTGCTGATCCTGACTGCGTTCAGCAAGCGGCACCTCATCGAGGAGGCACGTGACGCGGGCGTGCTCTCCTACCTCGTCAAGCCCTTCCAGAAGGAAGAGCTGGTGTCGGCCATCGAGGTGGCCTGGGGTCGATTCACCGAGATGCGAGAGCTCGAGGACACCGTCGAGAGCCTCGAGGAGAAGCTGGAGACCCGCAAAGCCACCGAGCGTGCCAAGGGTCTGCTGATGGACGACTTCGGCCTGTCCGAGCAAGACGCCTTCGAGTTCATCCGCAGTACAGCGATGGCCAACCGTGCGAAGATGCGGGACATAGCGCAGCAGGTCATCGAGGGTCTGCTGACACCCTGAACCCGCCGATCCGAACCGAGCCATCGAGCCTGGGGCGGCCGCCGCGTCGCCGAGTTGGGAGCAACCCGATGTCGAAGCTGCTGCTGCTCGACGGGAACTCCCTCACCTACCGGGCCTTCTACGCAGTGCCCGAGCACATGGCCACCCGCTCCGGCCAGCTCACCGGGGCCGTGTTCGGCTTCACGTCCATGCTCATCAACCTCGTGCGGGACCACCGGCCCGACGCGATCGCAGTGTGCTTCGACCGCAAAGAGCCGACGTTCCGGCACCAGGCGGCCCCGCAGTACAAGGCCCATCGCGACGAGACCCCGGCGACTCTCATCGAACAGCTCGGCCTCATCCGGCAGGTGCTCGACTCGCTGAGCATCCCGGCGGTCGATTGCGCCGGCTTCGAAGCCGACGACCTGCTGGCCACCCTGGCGTCGCAAGCAGCGGGTCGCGGCGACGACGTGCTGATCGTCAGCGGCGACCGCGACGTGTACCAACTCGTGCGCGACCCCCACGTCCGCGTGCTCTACAACCGGCGCGGCGTCACCGACTACGAGCTCTACGACGAGGCGGGCATCGCTGAGCGCACGGGCGTCACGCCCGATCTCTACGTGCAGTACGCCGCGTTGCGCGGCGACCCCTCCGACAACCTGCCGGGCGTCCGTGGCGTCGGCGAGAAGACCGCCGCCAAGCTGCTCAACAAGTACGGCAGCACCGAAGCGCTGCTCGCTGCGGCAGCAGAGCAGACCCCGAAGCTGGCCGAGAATCTGGCGGCACAAAGCGATGACGTGCGCCGCAACGTCGACCTGATGACGCTGCGCGTCGATGCTCCGATCGAGATCACGCCCGCAGAACTCGCGTGGGACGGCTTTGACGCGGAGCGTGTGACGCGGACGTTCGAATTCTTGGAATTCGACCGCCTTCATGCCCGGCTGCGCGAGGCCTTGATCGGCACAGCCATGGACGGCGCGCTGACGCCGGGCATCGCAGGCGCCGACGCCCCGCAGCTTGCCGAGGTGCAGCTCCTCCCTGCCGATGACAGCGCCGCCATGGCCTCGCTGCTCGGCGAGCTCGCCCAGCGCGACGAGCCGGTCTCGCTCGGCTGCGTTTTCAGGCACGACGGCTCGCTCAGCGCGCTGGCGATCGCCGTCGACCCCTCGACGGGAGAGGTGCTCGTGCTCGCCGCTGAGCATTTCGCTCAGCCCGAGATCGCCGCTGCGTTTGCGTCGCTGGTGGCAGCAGATGGCCCGGGAATCCACGTTCACCAGGCAAAACCGCTCATGCGGGGGCTCGCGCGGCTCGGCGACAGCGATGACGCTGGGTCTGCGCTCGGCGGGCTCGAGATCGACACCTCGATCGCCGCCTACCTCATCGAGCCATCCGAGGGCCGCGATGAACTGCGCTCGCTCCTGTCCCGCCATTGCGGTGTGCGCTACGAGGGTTCGGACACCGAGGGACAGCTCGGCTTCGACAATCTCGATCGAGCTGACTCGCTCGACGAGGTCATGGCGGGTGTGGACGCTCTCGCCGTCGCGATGCTGGCGCCGGTGCTCGCCCAGGAGCTGTCCGAGTTGGGGATGTCGGATCTGTACCGCGACATCGAGCGCCCGCTGATCGGCGTGCTCGCGCGCATGGAAGATGTCGGGATCGGAGTCGACCGGTCAGAGCTGGAGTCGCTGCGAGATCTCCTCACCGACGAGGTCAGTGCGCTGGAGGACGACGTGCGGCGGCTGGCCGGTCGCGGCGATCTCAACGTCAACTCGCCGAAACAGCTCGCCGAGGTGCTCTTCGACGACCTGGGGCTGACGCCGCAGCGCAAGACCAAGACGGGCTATTCCACGAGTGCCGCCGCACTGGAGTCGCTGCGGGGCGAGCATGAGATCGTGGACCGGCTCCTGGCCTTCAGGGAGGTCGAGAAGCTGCGGTCGACCTACGGCGTCAGCCTGCTCGAATGTGTCGGCGCCGACGAGCGCATCCACGCGAAGTTCAACCAGACAGTCGCTCGCACCGGCAGGCTCAGCTCCGAGGACCCGAACCTGCACAACATCCCTGTGCGCACCGAGCAGGGTCGGCTGTTCAGGCGCGCATTCGTGCCCGCCAGCGGCTTCGAGCTGCTGATCGCCGACTACAACCAGATCGAGCTGCGGGTGATCGCCCACCTCTCGGGCGACCCCGGGCTCGTGTCCGCCTTCGAGGCAGGGCACGACATCCACAGCGCCACAGCGGCATCGCTGTTCGGCATCTCCGACGGCGACGTCACCCCGCACCAGCGGTCCGTGGCCAAGATGGTGAGCTACGGCCTCGCGTACGGGATGGAGGCCTACGGGCTCGGGCAGCGCCTCGGCGTGCCGACCGACGAGGCGGCGGGAATCCTGAACGCCTACTTCGAGGCGTTCCCCCGGGTGCGGTCGTTCATGGACGACGTCGTCGAACAGAGCAGGGCGCAGGGCTACACCGAGACGGCGTTCGGACGGCGCCGCCCCCTGCCCGAGTTGAGCTCGCGCAACTTCCGGGTGCGACAGGCCGCGGAGCGCCAGGCCATGAACGCACCGATCCAAGGTCTCGCAGCGGACATCTTCAAGGTCGCGCTGATCCGGCTGGATGCGGCGCTGGAAGCCCGCTCGGCAGCGAGCCGCCTGGTGCTGCAAGTGCACGACGAGGTGATCCTCGAACTCGACCCGTCCGAATCGGCCGAGGTGACCGAACTGACCGTCGCCACCATGCGCGATGCGGCCGAGCTGGCGGTGCCGCTGGAGGTGCATGTGGCGGTCGGCGCCACCTGGGCTGACGCCAAGGGCTGAGCGGCAGGGCCGGCTCGGGGCTGACCAGCAGCATCCCGGTAGCCTTGCCGTGCGCTGTGAGCGGCACGCTCGGCCGCTAGCGCCTGTATTGCCGACCTGAGCACCCCCACCATGTCCGACGCACCTGCCTCCGCACCCGATCTCGAAGCCCCAGCCATCGAGGATCCAGTCGCCCCAGCGGCCTCCACGGATCCACCGGCGAGCGGCAGTGTGAACGGTGACGGGGCGAACGGTGCAGTGTCGAGCGATTTCGGCACTTTCACCGATGCGGGCGAATACGTGCCGAGGACCGTGACGGCCGACGACCTCGGCGAGATGTCATTCGAGGACGCGGTCGCCAACACCATCGTCGAGTTCGACGACGGCGACATCGTGGCCGGCACGATCGTCCGGGTCGATCGCGACGAGGTGCTGCTGGACATCGGCTTCAAGTCCGAGGGTGTCATCCCGTCGCGCGAGCTTTCGATCCGCCACGACATCGATCCCTCCGAGGTCGTCGAGGTCGGCGACCAGATCGAGGCGCTCGTCCTGCAGAAGGAAGATCCCGACGGCCGGCTGGTCCTGTCCAAGAAGCGGGCACAGTACGAACGAGCCTGGGGTCGCATCGAGGAAGTCCGCGAATCCAACGGGGTCGTCAAGGGCCCGGTCATCGAGGTGGTCAAGGGCGGTCTGATCGTCGACATCGGCCTGCGCGGCTTCCTGCCGGCATCGCTGGTGGAGCTGCGGCGGGTACGCGATCTCGCCCCCTATGTGGGCCGTGAGCTCGAAGCGAAGATCATCGAGCTCGACAAGAACCGCAACAACGTCGTGCTCAGCCGGCGTGCCTGGCTCGAGGAGAGTCTCAAGGAGGAGCGCGAGGGCTTCCTGCGCGACCTCCGCAAGGGCGAGCGGCGGACCGGACGGGTGTCGTCGGTGGTCAGCTTCGGCGCCTTCGTCGATCTCGGCGGCATGGACGGCCTCATCCACGTGTCGGAGCTGTCCTGGAAGCACGTCGATCACCCCAGTTCGGTCGTCAACATCGGCGACGAGGTGACCGTCGAGGTGCTCGAGATCGACCGGGAGCGCGAGCGCATCTCGCTGTCGCTCAAGGCCACACTGCAGGATCCCTGGGAGGCGTTTGCCGGCTCCCACCGGGTCGAAGAGCTCGTGTACGGGCGGGTCACCAAGCTCGTGCCGTTCGGCGCGTTCGTGCAGGTCGGTGACGGCATCGAGGGCCTGGTGCACATCTCGGAGATGTCGGCGCACCATGTCGAGTTGCCTGAGCAGGTCGTCACCCCGGGCGAGGAGCTGTGGGTGAAGATCATCGACCTCGACCTGCAGCGCCGGCGGATCAGCCTGTCGATCAAGCAGGCGGCCGAAGGCGGTGTCGTCGCGGAGGAATACCGCGAGGCGTTCGGCGATCACGCGTACGACGAGGAAGGCAACTTCATCGGCGAGTTCAGCTACGAGACCCCGTCGGACGGCGAGGAATCAGAAGCAGAGCGTGCCTGGCGCGAGTACTACGAAGAGCATGGCGAAGAGGCGTACCGTCAGGCGCTCGCCCACTACGAGAATCAGGATTCCGACGGCGATGAGCCCGCCGCGGCCGCCCCAGGCGGCGACGACGACGGCACAGACGGTGTCGGAGCCGCCGTTTAGCCTGCAGCGACGCGGTCGTCGGGCGGTGTTCCGGGCCGCACTGGGCGCTCGCCTCGCGAGGACTGCGGCCCCATGATCACGATCGGGCTGACAGGCGGCATCGGCAGCGGCAAGAGCACGGTGTCAGCGGGATTCGTGCGGCGCGGTGCCGTGCTGATCGACGCCGATGCCATCGTCCGCGAGCAGCAGGTGCCGTCGAGCCCGGTGTTCGCGGAGATGGTGGAGCGTTTCGGTGCCCGCATCGTTGCGCCGGACGGGACGCTGGACCGCGGCGCGGTGGCCGATCTGGTGTTCTCGGACCCTGAGGCGCTCGCGGACCTGAACGCCATCACCCATCCGCCGGTGGGGCGCGAGATTCGGCGCAGGCTGAGCGAGCTCGAGCACACCGATCGAATGGTCGTGCTGGACATCCCGCTGCTGGGCGAGGGTCTCGCGAAGGGGCGCCCGCCGCGCTACGTGACGAGCGGGATCGTGGTGGTGGACACGCCGATCGACCTTGCGGTCCAGCGGCTCGTGGCGGCCCGTGGCTTTGCCGTCGAGGATGCCCGGGCGCGCATCGCCGCCCAGCTCTCCCGGGCGGAGCGGCTCGCCATTGCGGACTGGGTCATCGACAACTCCGGCAGCGTCGAAGCGTTGGAGATCGCCATCGACGAGGCCTTCGCGTGGGCGAGCGAGCTCGCGCACGTGCCGCCACGAGACCGCTAGCTGGGGGAGCGTGGGGTCAGTAGGCGATCGGCGTGCCGCAGTGAGGGCAGCTCGGTTCTGGCGACCGTGTATCGAATTGTGAGGGCTTCACCAGCAAGAAGCATCCCTCGCACAGGATCTCGTCTTCCTGCTTGGACCCCGAGCGCGACCCGGTGACCATGCCGATCTCATCGTCGTCGTCTTCTTCTTCGTCGTCCTCGGAGGCCAGACGTTCCTTGAGGATCTCGCCGAGGTCGGCCTCGAGCTCCTCGTCCTCGTCATCGTCGTCCTCATCGTCAGCCGGCCGCACACCTGCTGGGACTTCGCGGCTGCTGGGCTGGTCCTCGTCGTCCGCGCCGGAGTCGTCGCCGGCGCCGTCGCCACCGACATTGCCGCTGTCGTCGAGATCGTCGTCCAGATCGTCGTCGAGATCGTCGTCCAGATCCTCCGCCTCGAGGTCTACCTCCATGGGCTCGAGGTCGTCGTCGAGCAAGGCGTCGTCGAGCGCGTCGTCGTCAAGCGCGTCTGCGTCGGTGTTGTCTCGGCTCATGAGCGGTCTCGGGCGGGCGGTGAACCCAGAATTCGTCGATTGGGCGGTCAGCGCGGCAGGATAACCACACCGGCCGGTCACGGGGGGCGCAGCGCCCGAGACCTTGTACCCCAGGGGTGCAGATGCTTCATGGCTGACCGGACCGCGTGGTGCCGCGGCCGTAGCCTCTCCGCCATGGCATCGGTCTCGGCGGCTCCGTCGCAGCACGACGCGGGAGAGATCGAGAATCGCCAGGCCCGCCCGTGGCTGCCAGAACCGACTGCCGCTCACCCCTTCCGGGTCACCGCCGGCTTCGAGCCGGCCGGCGATCAGCCGCGCGCGGTGGCCGAGCTGGCCGAGGGCGTCACTCGCGGGGACCGGTTCCAGACCCTGCTGGGCATCACCGGCTCGGGCAAGAGCGCAACGATCGCGTGGACGATCGAGCGCACGCAGCGCCCGACCCTGGTGCTGGCGCCCAACAAGTCCCTTGCGGCGCAGCTCGCAAACGAGTTCCGCGAGTTCTTCCCGGACAATCGCGTGGAGTACTTCGTCTCGTATTACGACTACTACCAGCCCGAGGCGTACATGCCGGCGTCGGACACCTACATCGAGAAGGACTCCACTGTCAACGACGAGATCGACCGGCTGCGACACTCGGCGACCGCTGCGCTGCTGACCCGCCGCGACGTCATTGTCGTGGCATCGGTCTCGGCCATCTACGGGCTCGGCGCCCCGTCGGAGTACCTGCGCCAGATGCTCTACCTGCGTGTGGGCGAGCTGGTCGACCAGCGCTCGGTGCTGGGCCGGCTCGTCGACATGCAGTACGAGCGCAACGACATGAACCTCGTCCGGGGCCGGTTCCGGGTGCGGGGCGACACGCTCGAAGTCCATCCCGCCTACGAGGAGTTCCTCGTTCGGGTCGAGCTGTTCGGCGACGAGATCGATCGCATCAGCCGCATCGATCCGATCACCGGCGAACGCCTGGGCGAGCTCGAGGAGGTCACGATCTTCCCCGCCTCCCATTACGTGACCGGCGGAGACAAGCTCCGTGCGGCGATCGGCAAGATCGAGGTTGAGCTGGCCGAGCGGCTGCAGTTCTTCGAGCACGAGAACAAGCTGCTGGAGGCACAGCGGCTGCGGATGCGCACCGAGTACGACCTCGAGATGCTGGCCGAGCTGGGCTACTGCAACGGCGTCGAGAACTACTCGATGCACCTCGACGGGCGGGTGTACGACGAGCCGCCGTACACGCTGCTGGACTTCTTTCCCGACGATTACCTGTTGGTCATCGACGAGAGCCATGTCGCCGTGCCCCAGCTCCACGGCCAGTTCGCCGGGGATCGGCGGCGCAAGGACACCCTGGTCGAGCACGGCTTCCGCCTGCCGTCGGCACGCGACAACCGGCCGCTGCGCTTCGAGGAGGTGATGGACCGGCTGAATCAGGTGATCTTCCTGTCGGCGACGCCTGGCGACTACGAGCTGCGGACGTCCAGCCAGGTGGTCGAGCAGATCGTGCGGCCGACCGGCCTGGTCGACCCCGAGATCGTGGTGCGCCCCACCAGCGGGCAGATCGACGATCTGATGGGGGAGATCGAGCGGGTCACGGCCGGCGGGCAGCGCGTGCTGGTCACCACGCTGACCAAGAAGATGGCCGAGGACCTCACCGACTACCTGCTCGAGCTGGGCGTGCGTGTGCGCTACCTGCACAGCGAGATCGACACCATCGAGCGCATCGAGATCCTCAGAGACCTGCGGCTCGGGCACTTCGACGTGCTCGTGGGCATCAACCTGTTGCGAGAGGGCCTCGACCTGCCCGAGGTGAGCCTGGTGGCGATCCTCGATGCCGACAAGGAGGGGTTCCTGCGCAGCGAGACGTCGCTGATCCAGACCATCGGGCGCGCAGCGCGCAACGTGGACGGGCAGGTCGTGATGTATGCCGACCAGATCACCCCGTCAATGCAACGTGCCGTCTCCGAGACGAACCGCCGGCGCAGCCTGCAGCAGGCCTACAACGCCGAGCACGGCATCGACCCCCAGACCATCCGCAAGGCGGTCACTGACATCCTCGAAGTGCTGCGGGGCCCGGCCGAGCAGGCCCCGGTGCCCGAAAAACTGGTGTCGGGACGGATGGCCGCAGAACGGATGAAGGCTGCGTACGGCGACCTGCCCGCTGACGATCTCAACCGGCTGATCTCTTCGCTGGAATCCGAGATGGCCGAAGCCGCCGCCGACCTTCGCTTCGAATACGCCGCCCGCCTCCGCGATGAGCTCAGGGAGCTCCGCCGCGACCTGCGAGACGCCAGCGCCTAGCCGCCCTCCCCGACGGGCGCACGCACGGCTCGCTAGAGCATGACGACGGAGCGCAGCACCTCGCCGCGTTCCATCTTCTCGAACGCCTCTTCGACGCCGTCGATGCCGATGGTCTCGCTGACGAATTGGTCCAGCGGGAGCCGGTCTTGCAGGTGCAGGTCGATGAGCATCGGGAAGTCCCGGCTGGGCAGGCAGTCGCCGTACCACGAGCTCTTGAGCGCACCGCCCCGCCCGAATACCTCGATCATCGGCAGCTCGATCGTCATCGTGGGGTTGGGCACGCCGACCAGCACGACGGTTCCGGCCAGATCGCGGGCGTAGAAGGCCTGTTCGTAGGTCTGGGGCAGGCCGACGGCCTCGATGGCGACGTCGACACCGTTGCCGCCGGTCAGTTCCTGCACTGCCGCCACAACCTCGTCGTTGCTCATCTGCGAGGAGTTGATCGTGTGGGTGGCGCCGAAGGAGCGCGCCCACTCCAGCTTGCGGTCGTCGATGTCGATGCCGATGATCGTGTGCGCCCCGGCGAGCCGCGCTCCGCAGATCGCTGCATCGCCGACACCGCCGCAGCCGAAGACGGCCACGCTGTCGCCGCGGCCCACGCCGCCGGTGTTCATCGCCGCCCCGAGGCCCGCCATGACGCCGCAGCCGATGAGCCCCGCCACCTCCGGCGGTGCTCCCGGGTCCACCTTGGTGGCCTGGCCGGCAGCCACCAGCGTCTTCTCAGCGAACGCGCCGATGCCCAGCGCGGGGGAGAGCTCGACGCCGTCCAGCGTCATCTTCTGCGCGGCGTTGTGCGTGGCGAAGCAGTACCAGGGACGGCCACGGTCGCACGACCGGCAGTTGCCGCAGACAGCGCGCCAATTCAGAATGACGAAGTCTCCGACGGCAAGACCGCTGACACCGTCGCCGATCTCGGAGACGACACCCGCGGCCTCATGGCCGAGGAGAAACGGGAACTCGTCGTTGATGGCGCCCTCCCGGTAGTGCAGGTCGGTGTGGCAGACGCCGCACGCCTGCACGTCGACGATCACCTCGCCCGGCCCGGGGTCGGGAACCGTGATGGTCTCGACGCTCACCGGCTCGCCCACAGCCTTCGACACGACTCCTCGTACTTCGTATGGCATGACCGCTCCCTGTTCGCGAATGTCGCTTGCGGGCGCTCATTGCGGGCACCCGCGGTGCACTCGTGTGCGTGATCGCGACCCTAGTTCTGCGCGTCGCTGCGCCGGTCAAGCGGGGGAGCGCCGAGGCATTCGAACTTGTGTTTGTGTCCGGGATGCGCGACAGGGCCGCAGGTAGGCTCGCCCCGATGGGTGAAAAGCTGATCGTTCGCGGCGCGCGGGAGCACAACCTGCGCAGCGTGAACGTCGAGCTGCCTCGCGACCGCATGATCGTCTTCACCGGGCTGTCGGGCAGCGGCAAGTCGTCGCTGGCATTCGACACCATCTACGCAGAGGGGCAGCGGCGCTACGTGGAGTCGCTGTCGGCCTACGCCAGGCAGTTCCTCGGCCAGATGGACAAGCCCGACGTGGATTTCCTGGAGGGCCTCTCGCCGGCGATCTCGATCGATCAGAAGAGCGCCAGCCGCAATCCCCGTTCGACCGTCGGCACCATCACCGAGGTCTACGACTACCTGCGGCTGCTCTACGCCCGCATCGGCATCCAGCATGACCCCCAGACCGGAGAAGTCGTCGAGCGCCAGACGGCACAGCAGATCGTGGACCGGATCCTCGAGCTGCCTGGCGACACCCGCTTCGAAGTGCTGGCGCCGGTCGTGCGCGGTCGCAAGGGCGACTACCACACCCAGCTCGGCGACTTCGCCCGCCAGGGCTACGCACGGGTCCGGGTGGACGGCGAGGTGCTCGATCTCGGCAGCGTCGACGAGATCGAGCGTCTTGATCGCTACGTCAACCACGACATCGAGGTGATCGTCGATCGGCTCGTGATGCGCGGCGAGATCGCCCAGCGGCTGACCGAGTCGGTGGAGGCAGCGCTCGGGCTGGCCGACGGTCACGTGTGGATCCATGTCGTGCCGCAGGGCTCGAACGGGGTCCAGGACGACGCAGCAGAGATGCTGACCTTCAGCCAGCACCTGTACTCGCCGGCGACAGGCCGTTCCTTCGAGGAGCTGGCGCCGCGGAACTTCTCGTTCAACTCGCCCTACGGCGCGTGCGACACCTGCGACGGCCTCGGCACGCGCTTCGAGGTCGATCCCGAGCTGGTCGTGCCGAACACCGAGCTGACGGTGGCCTCGGGGGCGCTCGCGCCGTGGGCCGGGGCGACCGGCAAGTGGTTCACCCGGCTGCTCGAAGCAGTCGGCGAGGAGTACGGCGTCCCGCTCGACGTGCCGTGGTCGCAGCTCGACCCGGACCATCGCACGCTGCTGCTGCGGGGTGCGCCGTCGGGCCAGCAGATCACGGTGCGCTACCGCAACCGCTACGGACGCTCGCGCAGCTACACGACCCGGTACGAGGGTGTCATCCCGTTCCTGCGACGCCGCCATGCCGATACCGAGAGCGACTGGTCGCGCAACCGCATCGAGGGCTACATGCGCGAGGTGCCATGCGGCGGCTGCGACGGGGCCCGGCTGAATGAGGTATCGCTCGCGGTGCGCGTCGCGGGACGCAACATCCACGAGCTCTGCGCGGCCTCCATCGGCGAGGCAGCCAAGATCATCGACGGTCTCGATCTCACCGAGCGCCAGCGCATCATCGCCGCGCCGATCATCAAGGAGATCGACGCCCGCCTGAACTTCCTGCTCGATGTGGGCCTCGACTACCTGACGCTGAACCGTTCGGCCGCAACGCTGGCCGGCGGAGAAGCCCAGCGAATCCGCCTGGCCAGCCAGATTGGGAGCGGGCTCGAAGGCGTGCTCTACGTGCTCGACGAACCGTCGATCGGGCTGCACCAGCGAGACAACCGGCGGCTCATCGACACGCTGCTGCACCTGCGTGATCTCGGCAACACCGTGCTGGTGGTCGAGCACGATCTCGAGACCATCTCGGTGGCGGACTGGGTGGTTGACATCGGCCCCGGCGCTGGCGAGCACGGGGGCGAGATCGTCTACAGCGGCCCGACCGACGGGCTGGCATCGGCACCCGGGTCGGTGACTGGGGAGTACCTCGCCGGCGTCCGGGAGATCCCGATGCCGCCGTCTCGCCGTCCCCCGGGAACGGACCACCTGGTCGTGCGTGGCGCACGTGAGCACAACCTGCGCAAGATCGATGTGGAGTTCCCGCTGGGGTGCTTCGTCTGCGTGACGGGCGTGTCGGGCTCAGGCAAGAGCACGCTGGTCAACGAAATCCTCTACAAGGCGCTCATGCAGCGCATCTACTCGTCCAAGGGGGTGCCTGGGCTGCACACCTCGATCGAGGGCGCCGAGGCGCTCGACAAGGTGATCGACATCGACCAGTCGCCCATCGGACGCACGCCCCGCTCCAATCCGGCCACCTACACCGGTGTCTTCGACCACATCCGCAAGCTGTTCGCAGCGACCAACGAGGCGAAGGTGCGCGGCTATCTGCCGGGGCGCTTCAGCTTCAACGTCAAGGGCGGCCGCTGCGAGGCTTGCGCGGGCGACGGGACCATCAAGATCGAGATGCACTTCCTGCCCGACGTCTACGTGCCCTGCGAGGTGTGCAAGGGCGCTCGCTACAACCGGGAGACCCTGGAGATCCGCTTCAAGGGCATGACCATCGCCGACGTGCTCGGGATGCCCTGCGAGGACGCTTTGGAGTTCTTCAGCGCGCAGCCGTCCATCCGGCGTCACATGCAGACCCTGGTCGATGTCGGGCTGGGCTATATCCGGCTGGGACAGCCCGCCACGACGCTCTCCGGCGGGGAGGCGCAGCGGGTCAAGCTGGCCAGCGAGCTGTCGAAGCGATCGACCGGCCACACCATTTACATCCTCGATGAGCCCACCACCGGCCTGCACTTCGAGGACATCCGGCGGCTGCTGGGCGTGCTCGACCGGCTGGTGGCGGGCGGCAACACCGTGGTGGTGATCGAGCACAACCTCGACGTCATCAAGACTGCCGACTGGATCATCGACATGGGCCCCGAGGGCGGCATCGGCGGCGGCACGGTCGTGGTCGCCGGCACACCCGAGCAGGTCGCGGCGACTCCGGAGTCGCACACCGGCCGCTACCTCGCGCCGCTGGTCGGCTGAGCTGCGCAGCCCCCGGCTGCGGGTCAGGTCGCCGGGGCCGGCTCTGCGATCTCGGTTCGCGCCGCTGGGGCGAGCGGCAGCTCCACGGTGAACTCGGTGTACTCGCCCGGCTCGCTCTCCACGGAGATCTGACCGCCGTGGCCTCGCACGATGTCGTTGGACATCGCCAATCCCAGTCCGGTGCCCTCGTTGGTGGGCTTGGTCGTGAAGAAGGGCTCGAAGATCCGCTGGACGACATCGGGCGGGATGCCGGTGCCGTTGTCACGCACCTTGATGATCGCCGACTCGTCGGTCCGCTGGGTGCTCAGCCAGATGGTCGGGAAGTAGGGCGTGTCGTCGCCTTCGCCCGAGGTGACCATCTTGCCGGGCTCGCCGCCGAGGTCTCGCCAGCGCTCGTTGGCTGCGTAGCCGGCATTGGTGACCAGGTTCAGGAACACGCGGCCCATGTCCTGGGGGATGACCTGCAGCTCGCCGACGTCGGGGTCGAAGTCGCGCTCGATGGTCACGTTGAAGTCGGCGTCCTGTGCCCGGGCGCTGTGGTAGGAGAGCATGGCGTGCTCGTCGAGCAGCGCGTTGATCTCCACGGGGCGTGACTCGCCGCCGCCCCGGCCCATCATGAGCATGCTCTCCACGATGCGGTTGGCCCGGTCGCCGTGCCCGCGGATGCGGGTGAGGTTCTCCTTGAGGTCACCGGTGATCTCGGCGATGTAGTCAGCCTGATCGTCGGGCGGTTCGGGATCTGCGATCGCTTCGAGCAGTTCCTCGAGCAGCTCATCGGACGACTCGGCGAAGTTCTTCACAAAGTTGAGCGGGTTGCGGATCTCGTGGGCGACGCCGGCTGTCACCTCGCCGAGGGCTGCCAGCTTCTCGTTCGCCACGATCTGGTCTTGTGCACGATCCAGATCGGCGAGTGTCTGGGACAGCTGCTCGTTGCGCTCGCTGAGCTGATCGGCGAGCTCTTCGACCAGGTTCAGCCGCTGCACTTCGAGCGCGGCCTTGCGGAACTGCTCGAGCGCGTCGGCCATTTCGGCAACCTCGTCGCGGCCCCGGGTGTCCACCGGCGTCTCGAGGTCACCGCCCGCCAGGGCCCGCATGCGGTTCGACAGCTGGCCGACGCGCCGCAGGATCCGCTTGCCGACAAACAGCCAGCTGATCAGCAACGCACCCAGGATGCCGACGCCGCTGATGACCACCAGCAGCAGGCGCCCGGTGCTCACGGCCTGCGCCGAGGCCTCCGTTGCGGCGTCGACATCGGTCTCCACGGCGCCGACGAGCGACTCGATCTCGCCGACCAGCGCCACCCCCAGGTCCTGGTTCTCAGCGAGCAGCCGGCGCTGGGACTCCTCGATCTGCAGGCGCCGCTGTGTGACGTCGAACACGCTGCCGTCGTCGAGCCCGAGCGCGATGAGGCGTTCGACTGCGGTTCGGAAGTCTGAGCCGGCCGCCTCGTCGAGGGTGGCGACGCTGATCTCGATGCGATCCCGTGCCGATTCGAAGCTCTCCCGCAGCGGCTCGATCAGCGCCGATTGCGATGCACTGAAGGCACTGGCAAGCAATTCGGCGGACTGTGCCACGTCGCCGCCCAGTGCGGACCAGTGGCGGTACAGCCGCACCTCTTCATCGGAGCGATGAACAGATTCTGCGACCGGCGGCGTGTCGAGATCCCGCCGGCCGGCCACGAGATAGAAGAGCTGGTCGTCGAGTGCGGGCACGATGTGGCGTTCCAGCTCACGCACGGCGGCGTCCACATCGGCCCTCAGATCATCGGCCTCGCGGCCCAGCGCGAAATACTCGGGCATCTCGGTCTCGATGGCGGCAATGTTCGAGTTGAGCTGTGCCGCATAGCCGCGCATCTCGCCCAGCCACATCGAGCCGGTGCCGCGGTTCCACAGCAGCTCCAGCTGCGTCTCGAACTCTGACCGCGCCTCTGCGATCCCGCCGACGACGTCGGTGAAGTCCTCCGGGGTCGAGGACACGAGCGCAGGCCCGCCGGCCACGAGCCGGTTGCTCGACTCGGCGACGCCGAAGGCCGCGCCCAATTCGGGAATGGCTCCTTCGGTGACCTCTTCCTCGGCCTCGCCGACCCGGGTGAACGAGATCCAGGCAACCAGACTGGCTGCCAGCGTCAGGAGCAGCGGGGCGGCGATGCCCGCGTACATCTGCGTCGAGATGCGCTGATGGATCGACGGCTTGCGGTGTTCACTCGCCCCGCTGGCGCTGGGGGAGCCGTCGCGGGTCGCAACCGGCGCCGGGGAGGCCTCCGCCGCAGCGCCCGTCGAGCCCTCGGCCGTCGTGTCCGGGCCAGGCTCGCCGGCGTTGCCGTTGGGCGGCGTCTCGTCGGTGGTGGCTGCGTCGGTCATGGATCTGTACGTGTCAGCACGTCGAGAGAGCGGTAGGCGCCGTCGGGGCCGATCTGGGTGACGAAGACCGCGTCGGAGCCTTGGTTGTCGTCGGTGATGCTCTCGCCGTCCCCGAAACTCATCGTAAAGCCATCGATGTCCAGCTGGTCAGCCCCCAAGATGGCATCCAGGAAACACTCCCGGTTCACCGAGCTGCCGCACGCCGAGAGTCCGGCGATGGCGAGTCGGCCGGCGATATAGCCCTCGAGCGAAACGAAGCCGGGAACGGCTCCAGGGTCGACTGCGGCCAGCGCGGCCTGGTAACGGGCCACCACCGGCGTCGAGTCGTCGAACGGGAACGGCACGACCTGGGTGACCAGCACCCCCTCGCCGTCGGCCCCGAGCTGATTCGCGAGCGCGTTGGCGCCGACGAACGACAGCGTGATGAACACCGGGTCGAAGCCGGTGTCGCGCGCCCAGGTGATGAGGGTGCCCACGGGCTCATACGCCCCGACCATGATCACTGCCTCGGGGTTGCCCAGCCGCAGGTCGAGCAATGCTGCCTTGATCGCCGTGGTGTTGCGGGGATAGAAGCCGATCGCCACCGGCTCCATGTCACGCCGTTCGAGGGCTGCCAGCGCGCCGAAGTAGCCGGCCCGGCCGAACGAGTCGTCCTGGAACAGCACGGCGATGCGTTCGATGCCCAGGTCGGTGGTGAGCCGCTCCACCATCTCCTCGGTCTCCTGGGCGTAGGAGGCCCGCAGGTTGACGATGTTGGTCCACGTGTCGTCCCGCAGGAATCCAGCGCCCGTGAATGGCGCCACGTAGGGCACGTCGGCCGCCGCCGCCACGGGGGTGGCCGAACGCGATGTCGGTGTGCCCACGGCGCCGATCAACGCGAACACGTTCTCGCTCTCGATGAGCTGACGCGTGTTGGCGATGGCCGCTTCGGGTTCGTAGCGGTCGTCGAGCGATGTCAGCTCGAGGCGCCGCCCGTTCACACCGCCGGCCCGGTTGGCCTCCTCGAACGCGGCCCGGATGCCCAATTCCATGCCGAGCCCGAGTTCTGCCGCTGGACCGTCGAGGGCAGCCGATTGCCCGAACACCACGCGGTCGCTGTACACGCCGGTTTCTGTGCTGAGGCCCTGGGGCACCGTCGGGGCTGCCGGTGCGGCGAAGTCGCCATCGGAGCTGTCGCCGTCGCTGATCGAGTCCGTGCTCGACCCGGTGCACGCGGCAACGAGCGCAGCACATGCAATCCCGAGCACGGCTGTCGAGATGCCGACGCACTGTCTGGCTGACAGGCGCAGGCGCATGCGCTGTCCAGGGCCGTCAGGCACCAGCCCGGGCGACCAGCGTGAGGCGGTTCTTGCCGTCGGCGTGCTGGTACTCCAGGTCTTCTGCCATGGTGCGCACCAGGTGCAGGCCGAGCCCGCCGATCGACCGCTCTTGGAGCGGCAGCTCGGTGTCCGGCGACGGCTTGTCGTTGAGGGGATCGAACTCGGCGCCGTCATCGACCACGGTGATGGTGACCGAGTCGACGCCGGTGTCGAGGGTGACTTCGATGTCGCTGAGACCGCTCGTGCGTCCATGCGTGAGCGTGTTGAGGATCAGCTCCTCCAAGATGAGGTTCGACCGCAGCACGAGGTCGGGCGCCCAGTCGTCGAGTTCAGCCATCTCCTCGACGAACGCGACGATGCGCGGCAGCGCTTCTGCTGCGGCCGCGCCCGGCACAGGAGTGATGTTCAGCGAACGTCGCATGTACGGCGCTCCGTGATACGGGCCCGAAGCCGCCGCGTGGCGCCCACGAGCTGGTCAGTTGGAAACTCGGCCCGACGGGACGGTGGCCTCACGGCGAGGCGCTCCGGTGCAGGGCCAAGCAGGTGATGTCGTCGGAGGCGGGAGCCTCGCCGGCGAACTCGGCAACGGCATCGAAGATCGCGTTCATTGCCTCTTCGGCGTTCTCGGGCGCCTTGTCGACAAAGAGTTCGAGGAGGCGGGCGAGGCCGAACTCCTCGTGTTCCACGTTCATGGCCTCGCTGACGCCGTCGGTGTAGAGAATGAGCGTCTCGCCTGGTGCGAGGGTGACCGTGTGCTCGCTCAGAGTTGCCGTGAAGAGCTCCTCGGGCGCGATGCCCAAGGCGATGCCGCCGGTGGCGGGCATCTGCTCGGCGCTTCCGTCGGTGCGGACGACCACTGGGGGGTCGTGGCCTGCGCTGGAGTACGTGACCTCGCCGCTGTGGGGGTCGTAGACCGCCAGGATGACCGTCACGAACATGAGGGTCGGGTTGTCGGCCTGCAGCACACGGTTCGCCTCGACGAGGGCCTCACGTGGCGAGCCGGTGCCGATGGCGGCGCCCTTGAGCGCAGTCCGGCTCGACATCATGAACAGCGCCGCGGGGATGCCTTTGTCGGAGACATCTGCAACGGTCGCGAACATCCGGTCGTTCGGAACGGCGACGTAGTCATAGAAGTCGCCGCCGACGTTGCGTGCCGCCACCATGTTGGCGTTGATCTCGTACTCGGACGTCGAGGGGAAGTCAGACGGCAGGATCGACTGCTGAACGTTCGTGGCGATGTCGAGCTCGTTCTGGAGCGTGACCAGCTTGTCGCGTGAGGCGGTCGCGTCCCGCCACTGCCGCAGGTGTTCGACGGTGCGGTCGATGGTGATCTGCAGATCGTCGAAGTCGACAGGCTTGGTGACGAAGTCGAACGCACCGCGGTTCATCGCTGTGCGGATGTTGCCCATGTCTCCGTAGGCGGAGATGATCACCGCTCGCAGATCCTGATTCAGCGATGAGAGCTGCGACAGCAGTGTGAGCCCGTCCATCTGGGGCATGTTGATGTCCGACAGGACGAGGTCGATCGTGTCGTCGGCTCGCAGCTTCTCGAGTGCCTCCAGACCGTTGCCGGCGAACTCGAACTGGTACTTGCCGCCGCGAATCTGACGCCTCATCCGCTGCAGGACGAGCGGTTCGAGGTCAGGCTCGTCGTCGACGACGAGAATGCGCCAGGGCTGGGACATCGGCGCTGCTAGGCCAGTTGCGCCTTCGCCTCGTCGAGCGTCCCGTACACCGTGATGATCTGATTGAAGCCGCTGATGCGGAATACTTCGTCGACCGAGGCGGCAAGGGAGCAGACGGCGAACGGCGTCGAGCTGCCGCCGAGGCGCTGGGCGACCAGCAGCAAGACGCGCAGGCCGGCGCTGCTGATGTAGTCGATTCCGCCCATGTCGAGGATGACGCGGCTGTCGTCGTCGGCGATAGCAGCGGCGAGCGCTTCGTGGAAGTCGGCGGAATTCGATCCATCAACCCGGCCTGCGGGACTGATGACATTGGTGCCTGAGTCCCGCTCCTGTGCGAGTTCCATATTGTGCAGCCTCCTGCGCAGCTACGAGATGCGGACTGACCGCATCATGCCAATCCGAGGCATGCCAGAGCAGGCATCTCAAGATCAGACGTTTCGTCGGCGAAACTTACTACACGCCCTCGCGGTATCCACCTACCAGTGAAGTTCATGTATCTGGCGCGATCGGGCACGAGCCCGGCCACTTAGCCTGCGAGTGTGGTCCTGCGTCCTGAGGGGGGATCGGTACCGGATGCACCGGGGAGCTACCAGTTCCTGGATTCGGACGGTCGGGTCATCTATGTGGGCAAGGCCAAAAGCCTGCGGTCACGCCTGAACAGCTACTTCGGCGATCCCGCAGGGCTGCACCATCGCACCGCCCAGATGATGGCGACCGCAGCGGGGGTCGAGTGGATCGAGGTGTCCACCGAGGTCGAGGCGCTGATGCTCGAATACAGCCTCATTCAGCGGCATCAGCCCAGATTCAATGTCCGGCTGCGCGACGACAAGTCGTACCCGTTCCTGGCCGTGACGCTGGCAGACGAATGGCCCCGTGCGATGGTGATTCGCGGGCGGCGCAAGCGCGGCAACCGGTACTTCGGCCCCTACGGGCATGCCTACGCGATCCGCGAGACGCTCGACCTGCTGCTGCGCACGTTCCCGATCCGCACGTGCAGCGACAGCAAGCTCGCGACGCACGAGCGGCTCGGCCGGCCATGCCTGCTGTACCACATCGAGCAGTGTGCGGGCCCTTGCGTGGGCGAGATCAGCCGGGACGACTACGACCGCCTGGTGCGCGAGCTGGTGCGATTTCTCGAAGGCCACACCGACGAGGTGGTGAACGATCTCACCCAGCGCATGGCCGATGCATCCGAAGAACTCGAGTTCGAGCTGGCCGCGCGGCTGCGCGACCGCCTCGCCAGCGTCCGGCGGGCAATCGAGAAACAGCAGATCGCCGGTACGCGCAACGAGGACTTCGATGTCATCGGCATCGGCGACGACGAGCTCGAGGCGGCCGTGCAGCTGTTCTTCGTGCGCAAGGGGCGCGTGATGGGCCAGCGAGGGTTCGTCGTGGACAAGGTGGAGGCGCTGGACGGGCCCCAGCTCGTTGCCCGGGTGCTCTCGGGGCTGTATCACGATGCCAATCCGCTGGGCTGGCCCAAAGTGGTGCTGGTGCCGACGCTCCCGCCAGAGGTGGGGGTGTACGAGGAGTGGCTGAGTTCGCTGCGGGGTTCGCGGGTGACGCTGCGCGTCCCGCAGCGCGGCGACAAGCGCGCCTTGATGGAGACCGCGAGCCACAATGCGCGGGAGTCGCTGGCACGGCATCGCCTGCGCCGAGGCGCAGATCACAACAGCCGGGCCCGCGCGCTCAACGAGCTGGCAGAGCACTTGGAGCTGCCGAGACCGCCGCTGCGGATCGAGTGCTACGACATGAGCCATCTGCAGGGCACCAACTACGTGGGCTCGATGGTGGTGCTCGAGGACGGCCTGCCACGCCGCGGCGAGTACCGGCACTTCCGGATCCGCAACGTCGAGGGCAATGACGACTACGCGGCGATGGACGAGGTGCTCCGCCGGCGACTGCGGAACTACCTGGCCGAGCGCGATCTGCCGGCATCCGAGCAAGGCCGTTTCGCCTACCCGCCCCAGCTCCTGGTGGTGGACGGCGGCAAGGGGCAGCTGGGGGTTGCAGCTGGGGTGCTGCACGAGCTGGGGCTGGCGGAGCAGATCCCGGTGTGCGCGCTGGCCAAGCAGTTCGAGGAGGTGTTCGTGCCCGGGCGCCGGGACCCCGTTCGGATTCCCCGGCAGTCTGAGGCGCTGTACCTGCTGCAACGCGTCCGCGACGAGAGTCACCGTTTCGCTGTGTCATACCACCGCAAGCTGCGCAGCAAGGCCGTCAAGCGTGGTGTGCTCGACGGGATCACGGGTCTCGGGGACAAGCGCCGGGCCCGGCTGGTGCGAGAGTTCGGCAGTGTCAGCGCCGTCAAGTCGGCAACGCTCGACGATCTCAAGGCGCTGAGCTGGCTGCCCGAGGCAGTGGCCGAGGCGGTGTTCGCCGCCACCCACCCGGGGGAGGTGTCGACCGGCTCCTGAGTCGGGCGGCGCTCCCGCTGCGGAGGCCGTGCCCGCCGTACCCTCGGCGGCATGGCTGGGGGGCCTGAATTCGTCATCGTTGCGGGCCTGTCGGGTGCCGGCCGCTCGACGGCTGCGGATGCGCTCGAAGACCTGGGCTGGTTTGTCATCGACAACTTGCCGCCGCACTTGATCGGCGACGTGGCTGACATGGTGGCTCGGCCCGGTGCTCGGCTGCGTCGCGTGGCGCTGGTAGCGGGAACCCGGGAGTACCGGGAGGATCTGGTGACCGCGATCGAACAGCTGCGCGAGCGCAATGCCGCCGTGCGTGTCGTCTACCTCGATGCCCCGACGGAGGTGCTCGTGCGGCGCTACGACGACACGCGCCGGCGGCACCCGCTGCACACCGGCGAACTGCCGAGCGTGGCCGAAGCGGGGGCCGAAGGGGCTGTGTTCCCGAATGCCGAGCCCGTGGCGGAATCGGTCATCGACGCCATCGAGCTGGAGCGCGAGTTGCTGGCTGATGTGCGCGACACGGCCGATGTGGTCATCGACACGGGCGATCTCAATGTCCATGAGCTGCGAGACCGGGTGCACGACGAGTTCGGCGCTACCGGCGACGAGCTCGGCATGCGTACTGCGGTCATGTCGTTCGGCTACAAGCACGGCGTGCCGCGCGAGGCAGACCTGGTGTTCGACTGCCGCTTCCTGCCGAACCCGCACTGGGTGCCCGACTTGCGCCCGTACACCGGGCTGCATCCGGGTGTGCGTGAGTGGGTGCTCGGCCAGGAGGCGACTGAGACGTTCCTCGGGCACCTCATGCCATTGCTCGAATCGCTGCTGCCGTCCTATCGGTCCGAGGGCAAGTCGTATCTCACGATCGCACTGGGCTGCACCGGCGGCCGGCATCGCAGCGTGGCGATTGCCGAGGAGGTGACCCGCCTGCTCGCCGAGTGGGGCCACGACCTTCACTGCCGCCACCGCGACATCGCCCGATGAGGCTGAGCCGAAGGCGAAGCCGTGGCCCGAGCGGCCCGTGAGCCCGCGTCAATCGAAGACGGGGAACAAGAGCGGGAAGCAACTGGCGTTTCGACGGAAGGTTCGACAGTCCGTTCGTTCTCTCAGCAGCGTTTGGCCGCTAGACAGCTAGCGACAGATCGAGTCGGGGCTCCCCGCCCGGCGGGCTCGCTGGACGGAGAGGACAGCATCAGATGAGCGTGCGCGTGGGCGTCAACGGCTTCGGCCGGATCGGACGCAACTTCTACCGGGCGGCAGAGCGGCCTGGCAGCGACATCGAGATCGTGGCGGTCAATGACCTGGGCGACACCGCCACCATGGCCCACCTGCTCAAGTACGACTCGGTGCTCGGCAACCTGCCGCACGACATTGCCGCCACCGACGGCGGCATCTCGATCGACGGCACGGTGCTGCCTGTGCTGTCCGAGCGCAGCCCCGCCGATCTGCCTTGGGCCGACTATGGCGTCGACGTCGTGGTGGAGTCCACCGGCATCTTCACCTCCCGCGACAAAGCGGCGATGCACCTCGACGCCGGCGCCCCGCTCGTGATCGTGTCGGCCCCGGCCTCCGGCGCCGACGCCACCTTTGTGGTCGGGGTGAACGACGCCGAATTCGATCCCGACAACCACCAGGTCGTCTCGAACGCGAGCTGCACGACGAACTGCTTTGTGCCGATGGTGCAGGTGCTGGACCAGGCGTTCGGCGTGCAGCAGGGGCTGATGACCACCATCCACGCCTACACCGGAGACCAGTCGCTGGTGGACGGGCCGCACGGCGACCTTCGCCGTGCCCGCGCAGCCGCCGTGAACATCATCCCCACCTCGACCGGCGCCGCCCGGGCGACGGGGCTGGTGCTGCAGGCCATGGCCGGCAAGCTCGACGGTACGTCGCTGCGAGTGCCCATCCCGGATGGTTCCATCACCGATTTCACTGCGGTGCTCGATGCGAGCCCCAGCGTCGAGGAAGTGAACGAGGCCTTCGCTGCCGCTGCGTCCGACGGCCCGCTGGCCGGGGTTCTCGATTACTCCACCGATCCGCTGGTCAGCGCCGACATCGTCGGCAACCCGGCGAGCTGTGTGTTCGACGCCGGCTTGACCATGGTGATGGGCAACATGGTGAAGGTCCTCGGTTGGTACGACAACGAGTGGGGCTACTCGAACCGGCTCGTCGACCTCGTGGACATCACCTGCAATCGATGAGCCCACCCCAGGGCGACGGCGGCGCGCTGCCGACGCTCGACGACCTCGAACAGCGCCTCGGCGGACTCGACGGCCGCCGCATCCTTGTGCGCTGCGACTTCAACGTCCCGCTGCGCGACAGCCCCGACGGTCGACCTGAGATCGCCGACGACCTGCGCATCCGTGCCGCGCTGCCGACGCTGTCGTGGCTGGCAGAACGAGGCGCGGCGATCACCGCTTGTTCCCACCTCGGCCGACCTGCGGGAGCCCCGGACGAGCGCTTCTCGCTCGCGCCGGTGGCTGAGCGGCTCGCCGCATCCGCCCCTGGTGTGGCCCTGGTGGAGAATCTTCGGTTCCATGCCGGAGAGACGGCGAACGACCCTGCGTTCGTTGATGCGCTCGTTGCGGGCGAGATCGTGGTGCGCTTCGGCAACGGTCTGCAGCAGGCCCCCTTCGATGGCTATGTGAATGACGCCTTCGGTGCCAGCCATCGGGCTCACGCGTCGATCGTGGGACCTCCCCGGCGCCTGCCGAGCGCAGCCGGCCGCCTGCTTGCCCGGGAAGTCGAGGTGCTCGGCGGCCTGCGCACCGACGCCCGGCGGCCGTTCGTGGCGGTGCTCGGGGGGGCGAAGATCAGCGACAAGCTCGGCGTTGTCGAGGCACTCGCCGGGGTGGTCGACACGCTGGTGATCGGCGGGGGGATGTGCTTCACCTTCCTGGCTGCCATGGGTCACCGGGTCGGCGATTCGCTGTGCGAGCCCGACTTCATCGAGACCTGTGCGCGGCTGCTGGGGGGCGACACCAGGATCGTGCTGCCCAGCGACATCACGGCGCTGGATGCCGGGGGCACCGTGCGCCAGATGGGCCGCAGCCTTCCCGACGGGTGCCGCGGTCTCGATATCGGCCCCGGCTCGGCTGCTGAGTTCGACGATGTGATCGCAGAAGCCCGAACCGTCTTCTGGAACGGTCCGATGGGGCTTTTCGAGGACGAACGCTTCGCGGCCGGCACTCGTGCAGTTGCGCAGTCGATGGCGGATTCCCGGGCGTTCGCCGTGGTCGGCGGGGGCGACAGTGCTGCAGCCGTGGCCCAGTTCGGCCTGGCGCCCTACATGGATCACATCTCGACCGGGGGAGGGGCGGGTCTCGAGTTGATCGAGCACGGCGATCTGCCCGGTCTCGCTGCGCTGCGAGACTCGCCACAGCGCTGAACAGGCAGGGGAGAGCGACGATGAGCCGAACGCCTTTGGTTTCGGGCAACTGGAAGATGCACCTCAACCATCTCGAGGCCATCCAGCTGTGCCAGAAGCTCAGCTACGAGCTGGCCCGGCACCGCTACGACCGCGTCGAGGTCAGCCTGCACCCGCCCTTTGTCGATCTGCGGAGCTGCCAGACCGTCATCGACGCGGACCGCCTCGAGTTCAGGCTCGGGGCGCAGAACTGCCACGACCAAGGCCAGGGTGCCTTCACCGGCGAGGTGTCGCCCGCGATGCTGGCCAAGCTCGACGTCAGCTATGTCATCGTCGGCCACAGCGAGCGCCGGGCACTGTTCGGCGAGACCGACGAGTTCATCGCCGCCAAGGCAGCGGCCGTGGCCAAGGCAGCCATGACCCCCATCGTCTGCGTCGGCGAAACCCTCGACGACCGAGAAGCCGGCCGGGCCGCCGACGTGGTCACGGCCCAACTGCAGGGAAGCCTCGCCAAGCTCGCCAAGGCCCACTTCGAGACCCTGGTAGTCGCCTACGAGCCCGTCTGGGCCATCGGCACCGGCCGCAACGCCTCACCCCAGGACGCCCAAGACATGTGTGCCACCGTCCGCCAGGTAGTAGACGACATCCGCCGAGGCACCGGCGAGCAGGTCCGCATCCAGTACGGAGGCAGCGTCAAACCCGCCAACGCCCAAGAGCTCCTGGCGCAACCCGACATAGACGGCGCCCTGGTAGGAGGAGCCTCCCTAGACCCAACCCAATTCGCAAGAATCGTCCAAGCCGCCCTCTAGGCACAAGTTGCAAGTTGTTCCCGAAGTGGGTACTATTTCTAACAGCGCCGGTGACCCCCCTCCGGCGCTTCCCCCTCTGAGTACCGGAGCAAGCCCAATGGCCGTTCTCGATTCCATCCGCGAAGTACAGGATCGCACTCTCGAACAGATGAAGACTGCCCAGGAGCAGTTCGTCTCGATGAACGAGCGTGTCGCCGAGGCGTGGCTGTCGGCCGTGCCTGCGGTCGCCGGTCCGTTCGCGGAGTACCTGCCCAAGCCGACCGAGATGATCGACACCTACTTCGGCTTCCTGGGCCGGGTTCACGAGGCCAACAAGGACTGCGCTGCTCGCATCGCTGCGGCATGGGAGCGGGCCAGCGAGGACGCCCAGGCCTGATGGCCGCTTCCGACGCTGACGCCGCAGACGCGGACGATCAGCGGTCGGCAAGCCCGTTTCCGGGCTTTGATCAGCTCGGCGACTTCATCCGGGCTCAGCGTGAGCTGATGGAGTTGAGCCAGCGGCAGTTGGCCAAGATGGCGCGCCTGTCCAATCCGTACCTCAGCCAGATCGAGCGGGGGCTCCATGAGCCTTCCGTCCGGGTGCTCAAGTCACTGGCCGAGGCCTTGAATGTGCGGGCCGCCACCTTGCTGTCATATGCGGGCTTGATGGACCGCGAAGACGTGCCCTCCGTCGTCGAGGCGGTCCAGGCCGATCCGAGTCTCACCGACGAGCAGAAGGCAGCCCTGCTGGGCGTGTACCGCAGCTTCGGCGCCGGCGAATCCTGAGTGTCGTGGCCTTCTTGAGTGGCTCATCGCAAGCAGGCGACCACCTGTGGAATGTGGCGCTGCGCATGGGGGCCGCCGACGCTGCACTGAACACCGCCCGGTGGTGGGCGTCGGTCAGGTGGGGCGCGGGAAGCGCGGCTGCGGTGACCGCCGCTGCGCTGCGATTCGGCGGCCGCACGGCGATTGTGGACGATGCCGGAGCGGTCGACTACAGCGCGCTCGATCGTGCTGCGACGAGCGTGGGAGCGCGGCTGCGGGCTGCAGCTGCGCGGCCCGATGGCAGCCTCGGCGCGGTCGGCATCCTGTGCCGCAATCACCGGTGGTTCGTCACGGCGCTGGTTGCCGCAGAACGCGCTGGCTGTGACACCGTGCTGCTGTCGACTGCGCTGCCCGCTTCGAATCTCGCTGAGGTGTGCGCCAGGGACGGCATCGCGGTCATCGTTGCCGACGACGAATTTGCCGAGGTCATCGCCGAATCGGGCGCTGCTGCTGCGCTGTACACGGCGGACGGCGACGGCGCGACCTCCATGGCCCGCATCGCGGCCGAGGGTCTGCCGTGCTCGCCGCCGGCGCGGCGCCCGAAGCTGGTGCTGCTGACGTCGGGGACCACGGGCGTGCCCAAGAGCGCCGTCCGGCCGCTGAAGACGACTCGTGTCGGCGGGACCGGCATGCTGCGACGGATTCCCTATCGCCTGGGAGATCGCTATTTCATTGCCTCGCCGCTGTTCCACGCCTGGGGTCTCAGCCAGCTTGTGGTCGGCTTGGCCACTGCCAGCACGATCGAGTTGCGGCAGCGCTTCGACGCAGCCGAAGTCGGCCAGCTGATGTGCGAGCGGCGGTACGACGCGCTCGTGGCGGTGCCGTTGATGCTGCGCCGCATGCTGGATCTGGCGATCGAACCCCCCCAGAAGCTGCGCCCCCGAATGGTGCTCAGCAGCGGCAACGTGCTCTCAGGGGATCTGGCCCAGCAGTGGATGGATCGGTACGGGGACTGCCTCTACAACGTCTACGGCTCGACGGAGACCGCCATCGGGACCATCGCCGATCCTGCCGATCTGCGGGCCGCACCCGGCACAGTGGGTCGACCGCCTGACGGCGTGGTGCTCACGATCCTCGACGATGACGGGATGCCGGCGCCGAGGGGCACCCCCGGCTGGGTGCATCTCGCCAGCACGGCGCAGTTCCTCGGCTACACCGACGGCAGCGACGGCGACCGCGCCGGCACGCTCATGGCGACCGGCGACATCGGCAGCCTCGATGCCGGCGGTCGGCTGCACATCTCGGGCCGCGCCAACGACATGATCGTGACCGGCGGCGAGAACGTCTTCCCCTCCAGCGTCGAGGAAGTGCTGGGCCGCCATCCCGGCGTCGAGGTGGCGGCAGTGGTGGGTGTCTCCGATCCCGAATTCGGCCAGCGCGTCGCGGCCTTTGTCGTCGAACGCCCGCGTCGCCAGATCGATCCGGACGAGTTGCGCTCGTGGGTCGCGGAGCGGCTGCCGAGCTTCATGGTGCCGCGTGACGTCCATTTCGTGGATGCGCTGCCGATGACGACGACCGGCAAGGTCGTGCGGCACCGGCTGGCCGTGCTGGGACAGTCAGATCGGGTGTAGCAGCCCTCAGCGCGCTCGAGGTCCTCAGCGCGGCGGCCACGCCGGCTGCCGGCCGAACGTCTCGAGCGCTGCCCGATCGACATAGCGGGTGACTTCGCGCTCGAAGGGGTAGGACAGGTGCGAGCCCTGGTACCAGAGCATGTCGGGACGCTCCCAGTGCTCCCACAGCGTCTTGATGTTGCCGGGGCGCACCCAGCGGTCGAGCAGGCCGGCATAGATGTAGCGGCGCTCGCGGGGCACCAGGCATGGCAGCGACAGCGGTGACACCACCGAGAGGATCTGCTCGTAGGGCTCCCACGAGAGTCCCCACTGCTCGTAGAAGGGCGGCAGCAGGGGCTCGACCTGCCGGCGGGTGCCGCGTGCCAGGTCGCTCTCGGGGACCCCGGCGATCACCGCCGCCAAGTCCCCCTCGAGCGCGGCAGTCATGGCTGCCATGTAGCCGCCCAGCGAGATGCCCGACACCGCGACGGCGGGTGCTTCGTGCTGGTCGCGCACCCAGCCGATCACCCGGCGGATGTCCCATGCGCCCTGCGCCACCGTGAACACGGTGTTCATGGCACCGGCGTGGATGACGCGTGAACCGCTCACGCCGATCGCGCGCGGACCGTGCAGCGGGAGCACGACGGCGATCACGTTGAGTCCCCAGCGCCGGTGGAGGCGGTGCGCGTACAGCATCCACATGTCCAGCTCAGCCTCGCCGGTGCGGTAGCCGTTGACGGCCACGACCCACGGACGCGGCCGGTCGGTGTGCTGGAGCATCCATGCGTGCGTGGTGCGCACCGGCCGGTAGTTCATCCAGCGGTCGCGGCCGGGCTCGCCGGGCCACGGCTCGAACTCGCTGCGGAAGCGGACATGCCAGAAATCGGCATCGCCCGCAGAAGTGGCGCTGATGTCCACGCCGCCGCCGAGCGGCGGGGGAGTGCGGTGGTAGGCGGCGGGGTCGTCCAGCCAGCCGCAGTCGGCATAGAGCCGGTGGGCCTCGGCCAGCTCAGAGCGCAGCCGCTGCCGGAACGGCCCGTCGGGGATCCGCATGCGAGCGGTCGCCAGTTCGAACTGCAGTGCCCACTCGTCGATCATCCACTTCCAGACGGCAGTGGCCGTCGGGCGCACCACGGGCAGGTCGTCCTCGTTGTGGCCCCGGACCCACTCGGCGACCGACCCGGCCGACCGGCAGCCGGCGCGCAGCAGCGACTTCGGCCTGCGCGTGGCCGCCGGGCTGCTGCCTGTGTGAGCGTCGGTGGGGGTGGTGGCCATTGGGTGGGGGTCTCCTTGAAGAATTGGCGCCGCGATTCGGTGCTGAGATCTGGCGCTACAGCGCTCGGGCATCGAGCCGTGCCAGCGCGGCGTCGGTGGATACCAGCATGCGTTCGAGCAAGTCTGCAAGAACCTCACGCTCGCCGGTGTCGAAGACCGTGAAGATCTCCTCGTAGATGCGGTACGCACGGTCCACGAAGTACTGGTGGCGGGCTGCGCCGAGGTCGGTCAGCTCCACCAGCACCTCTCGGTGGTCGCGCTCGGCGCGCTGCTTGTAGACGAGTCCGTCTGTCTCGATGCGGGTGACCGCACGGGTGACGGTGCTGGGCTCGACGTCCATGATGTCGGCGAGCGTCCGGATGGTTGCCGGCCCGTTGCCGGCGACGGCGTCGAGCGCACGGAATTGCCCCGGTTCGATGGACTGCGAACCGCCCTGCAGCACGTGGCGGCGCAGGCGCTCGACGGTCGGCCCGAGCCGGGCTGCGCGCCACAGCGCGGCGACCTTGTGATCGAGGTCCCAGTCGTCGCCCCAATCGGTGGACGTCGGATCGCTGCGACGTCGCGCGTCGCTAACGCGAGGCAGTCCGAGGGTGCGACGAGTGCCGCTGTCAAGGGACTGCGCTGGGTTTCCCGCACCCTGCTGGTCCAGATCGATCATGTTCATCGGCTGTGTTCATAGCCTAGCCGATCTGCCCGCCTGCCGCCCGCAGGTCATTGCAGCGTGTCACACAATTCTCTGAGGTGAAACAGTCTTGTTTCAGGGCGTTAAGCTGTATATGATTGCATAGCGTCATGCAATTGAGAAGCGGCAGACTCCATCTCGCTGGCTGACCAATTCGCACCGGCAGGCGCCTCGTGCGCCGCCGGACCCCGTGACAGCACACCGGACACCCCCCTTATTCCGGAGGAAATACACATGGCTAAGCAATGGCGTGAGATCTACAACGAATGGGAGAAGGCCGTAGCGCCCGGACTCCAGCAGTTCGCAGCCTCGGACGGCTTCCGCGACTTCATGGCGGCGAGCGCCAAGGTCACCAGCGCGCTGACCGCCGAGTTCGAGCGCGCCAGCCGGCGGTGGCTGCACTTCTGGAACCTGCCTGCAGCCACGGATGTGCGCAAGCTGCGCCAGCAGGTCGCTGCGGTGGATCGTGAGCTGAAGGGCCTGAAGAATCTCGTCTTCGACGTGGTCGCCGTGGCACCCGCCAGCGATGAGCCGGCGACCAACGGCACAGCTCAGCCGGCCCGAAAGCCAGCCGTATCCAAGCCGGCCGGGGCAAAGGCGACCGGGTCGAAGTCGACAGCGAAGAAGGCCCCAGCGAAGAAGCCGGCCGCGGCGAAGGCCGCTTCCGCTGTCGAAGTTTCCTGACCAACCCCCTCTCACTGAAGGAGCATCCATGCCCGCAACCACGCTGACCAAGCCCGAGACCGCCTCCGACGCCAACGGCAAGTCGCCCCACAGCGACGCACAGGTGTCGAACCCGCTCGCCCCGTACACCGAGATGTGGGAGACCGGCGTGCGGCGCTGGTGGAACCTCACCCGTCACGTCATGGGCATCGACCGTGCCCCGGTCGGCCAGACGCCCCGTGACGCCGTGTGGAGCAACGGCAAGGCCGTGCTGTATCGCTACCGCAGCGAGAAGCCGACCGTCCAACCGCCGCTGCTGCTGGTGATGAGCCTGGTCAGCCGGTCGTTCATCTTGGACCTGCAGCCCGGCAACAGCTTCATCGAACGGCTCGTGGCCGAAGGCTTCGACGTCTTCCTGCTCGACTGGGGCGTGCCCGACGAAGAAGAGGCCAACAACACCCTCGAGACCTACTGCGACGAGCTGCTGCCCCAGGCGGTGGCCAAGGTCAACCAGATGGGCGGCGAGGTCGGCGTCACCGTGTTCGGCTACTGCTACGGCGGCCTGCTGTCGCTGCTGTACGCGGCCGGCCACCCCGACGATCCGATCCGCAACCTCGTGGTGATGGCCACCCCGGTGGACTTCACCAAGATGCCCACGGTCATGACCGGTGTCGGCGAGGGCGGCATCGACCCGGCGCACCTGATGGACCACACCGGCAACGTGCCCGCCGAAGCGGTGCGGGCGTCCTTCACGCTGCTGACGCCCACCTCGGACCTCAGCACGGTCATGGATTTCTGGGAGCACCTCGACGACGACAAGTTCCTGAGCTCGTACCAGGCGATGACGTCGTGGACCCGCAATCACATCCCGTTCCCCGGCGCCACGATGGTCCAGACCGTCGAGATGTTCATCGAGGGCAACGGCTTTGTGACCGGCGACCTGATGCTGGGCGGTCGCAAGCTGGACCTTGCCGACATCAAGGTGCCGTTCCTGAACGTGATCGCCGAGCGCGACCACATCGTGCCGCCCGAGTCCACCTACGGCCTCGACCAGTTGGTCGGCTCCGACGACGCCACCGAGATGCGGTTGCCCGCCGGCCACGTCGGGCTGATCGTGGGCAACGGCGCCCGCAAGCGATCGATCCCCTCGATGATCGGCTGGATGGTCGAGCACAGCGACGTCGCCAAGTAGCCATGAACGACCGTGCCGTGGGGACTCGTGCGGGGCCCGGGCGCAGCGTCGCGCTGGTCATGGGCTCCGGCGGGATCGTCGGCGGCGCCTTTCACGCCGGCGTGCTCAAGGCGCTCGAAGATGCCTGGGGGATCGACGCCCGCGATGTCGACCTGATCGTCGGCACGTCGGCGGGATCGATCTCGGGCGCGCTGGTCGCTGCGGGGCTCAGCCCCAGCGACCTGTTCCGGCGCGAGACCCGTCAGCCGCTCAGCTCGCAAGGCGCTCGCCTGCTCGGCTCCGCGCGGGCCCATCGCGGGCCCAAGCGCCAGGCCACAGCGGCGATCGGGGCACCCATGGCACCGCATGTGTGGATGCTCGCAATGATGACGCCGGGGCGCGTGGCGCCCGGAACCGCACTCGCCTCGATGCTGCCCACGGGCAGGGTGCCGACATCGCACGTCGCCGACATCGTCCGGGGACTCTTCGGCAGCGAGTGGCCCGCGGGCGTCGAACTGCGGGTGCCCGCCGTGGAGCTCGACACAGGCCAGCGGGTGGTGTTCACCGAGAACGGCCCCGCCACGCCCGAGCAGGCTGTCGCCGCGTCATGCGCAGTGCCTGCGGTGTTCGAGCCGGTCGAGATCGACGGAACCTCCTATATCGATGCCGGTGTCCATTCGTCGGACAACCTCGACGTGCTCGAGGGTACGCGCTACGACCTCGTCGTGGTGAGTTCGCCGATGGGCATCGCCGGAATCCCGCTGGGGACGCCGCCGGGGACGCAGTCGTGGGCGACGCCGATTGCCGCGGCCATGGACTTCGGCGCGACAACACTGGCCTGGAGCGCCTTGCGTGTCGCCAGCCGCATGACGACCGAGTGCGAGCGACAGAGATTGACGGAGTGCGAGCGTGTGGAAATCGTCATGCCGGCATCGGCGGACCTCGACGCCATGGGCAGCAACCTGCTGGACCCGCGCCGGCGGCCCGCGGTGGCACTGCAGGCCTATGCCACTGCCTCCGAGCAGTTCGCGGCACACCCGCTGTAGTCAGGCCCCCCAGCGTGCGCGCCGCCCGTGGTGGCCTGGCGGCTGCGCCTGAAGACGTGAGCGCCGCACGGATCTAGAGTCACAGCGTGCCTGCGCCTGACCGACCGCGTACCGATGAGCCAGCAGCGGACCGGCCGAGCCTGGCCGACGGCCTGGTGGCCTTTGTCAAGAGAGACTGTCCCACCTGCTGCGACGTCGAGCCCGTGCTGGCCGAGCTCGCCGATCACGCCGGGCGCAACGGCACCCGCCTGACCGTCTTCATCCAGGACGACCCCGATTTCATGGCTGCGCTCGATGGCCCGAGCGCAGACGTCGTTCACGACGGGGATCTGGCGGCGTCGTGGCATCACGAGATCGAGACCGTGCCGACGCTGATCGCGGTGATGGACGGCCGGGAGATGGCTCGCACGGTGGGCTGGGATCGGCGCAGCTGGGAAGCGCTGAGCGGCGCCGACGATCTCGGCATCAATCTGCCGGACATGCGACCGGGCTGCGGCTCGATGTCGGTGGACCCGTTGCTGGCCGACGAGCTGGCGCTGCGCTTCGGCGCCACGTCGTTCGCCAGCCGCAAAGTGGAGCTGGCATCGGCAGAAGACCCGGTGGAGGCGGCCTACGACCGCGGCTGGTCAGATGGGCTGCCGGTGGTGCCGCCCACCGAGGCACGGGTCGCTGCCATGCTGGCGGGCACTTCCCGAGCCCCCGACGAGGTCGTTGCAGTGGTGCCGCCGACGCTGGCCGAATGCACCGTCGAGAAGGTGGCGGTCAACGCCGTCATGGCCGGCTGCAAGCCCGAGTACCTGCCGGTGGTGCTGGCCGCCGTCGAGGCTGCGTGCACCGACACGTTCAACATGCACGGACTGCTGTGCACGCTGTGGTTCTCGGGGCCGATCGTGATCGTGAACGGGCCGATCCGGCACCGCATCGGCATGAACACCGACAAGAACGCGCTCGGCCAGGGCAACCGGGCCAACTCGACCATCGGTCGGGCCTTGCAGCTCGTGATCCGAAATGTGGGCGGCGGCAAGCCGGGCATCGGCGGCATCGACCGCTCGGCGCTGGGATCGCCCTCCAAGGTCGGCTGGTGCTTCGCCGAGGACGAGGAAGGGCTGCCCGACGGATGGCCGCCGCTGTCGGTCACGCGAGGGTTCGAACCGGGCCAGGACACGGTGACGCTGTTCGCCGGGCACGGCCCGATCGGCTGCATCGACCAGGTCTCCCGCACGCCCGGCTCGCTGATCCGCACGCTTGCCCAGCAGCTGCTGTGCGTGGGCAACCGCAAGCTGCCCACCGAGGCGATGGTGGTGATGACGCCCGAGCACATGTCGACGTTCGCCGATTCGGGCTGGACCAAGGAGCGCTTCTACGAAGAGCTCGAGCCGCTGCTGCAGATGGATCTCGAAACCGCGGTGCGTGGCGCGGGCGGCATCTCCGAAGGCCTGCCCGAGGGATTCGTGCAGCAGCTCCGAGGCACCGAGACTGCGGGCAACCAAGACGGCTCAGTCGACGGCGGGCTCGTGTTCAGCGCCTCCGAAGGTGCCCCCAGTGCCGGCCTGCGCAAGCTGCCGCCGTGGTCGCCGATGGTGGTGCGCGCCGGTGGGGGAGCGGGCGGCTTCAGCGCCATCATCGAGGGCTGGGTGCCCGGAGCCAAAGGCAGCACACCGATCACCCATCCGATCCGTCCGTAGCGAAGCGCGCGCCCCGGCAGTGCCTTCGGGGTCGGCGCCGGGCGCCGGTAGCCTCACAGCCCGTGATGGTGTGGATCGTCGGAGCGATACACCTGCTGTCGGCCTTTGGACTGATCGGCCTCGTGCTGCTGCACAGCGGCCGCGGCGGCGGCGTGTCGGACATGTTCGGCGGCAGCGTGGGCTCTACCGCTGCCGGCTCGACGGTTGCCGAGAAGAACCTCAGCCGCATCACGGTGGTGGTGGCCGTCTCGTTCGGCTTCACCACGCTGATCCTGGGTCTGCTGCTCGCTTAGGGGCCGCGCGGATAGGTGGCCGTCCACGGGTCGTCTGGTTCCCCGGTGTATTGGTGGGGTCGTCCTTGACCTGACGACCGTGGAGGCCGGTTTCATCATGCGCGCTCTGACCAAGGCTGTGGTGGATGTCAT
>JAJEBN010000108.1 GCA_022822525.1 Acidimicrobiia bacterium
GGTGAACGAGTCGCCGAGCTTGATGTTGTCGGCGTCCTCGCCCTTGATCAGCATGTCCGACCGGCACACCGCCCAGGACTCGTCGTTGATGTCCTGACCGAACAGATGCGGCCGAGCTTCGGCGTTGTGGTCCCGCAGGAACCGCTCCGCGACGGTCAGCATGCCTCCGGTGCCGCACGCGGGGTCATAGATCGTCTTGACGATGTGAGCCTTGCCCAGGTCTGGCTCGGGGGACAGCAGCAGGCTGACCATCAGCCGGATGACCTCGCGGGGCGTGAAGTGCTCACCCGCTTCCTCGTTCGACTGCTCAGCGCCTATGCGGATCAGTTCCTCGAACACATAGCCCATCTGCATGTTGTCCACACGCTCCGGCGACAGATCGAGGTTCGAGAACCGCTGGACGACTTGGAACAGCCGCTGCCGGTCGTTCAGACGGGCGATCTGAGTGCCGAAGTCGAAGCTCGCCATGATGTCGCGCACGTTCGGCGAGTACGCAGCGATGTAGGCGTTCAGATTCACGGCGATCTGGTCAGGGTCGTCGAGCAGCCGGGCGAAATCGAACGGCGACGTGTTGTAGAAGTTCCGCTTCGTAGCCGCGGCCAGCAACTGGTGGCGCACGTTCTCGGACTGCTTCGCGTGGACCCGCTCGGCGGCCAGCACGTCGTCCTTGGTGTCAGCGAGCACGCAGTCGAACCGGCGCAGCACCGTCAGCGGCAAGATCACCTTGCGATACTCGTTGCGCTTGTACGGGCCACGCAGCAAATTGCAGATGTCCCAGACGAAATTCGCCAACTCGCCGTGCGTCTGTGCGTTCACGCAGCACTCCTTGCCCGTCGAACCGCCGATCGCGGACGTGCTTGGCGCGATGCACCATACGCGCGGCCTGCTCGAAGCAGCGGAGCTACACCTCGAACACTGACACGGATGTGTTGCGCGTCAGTGGGTTACAGGCACGAGACGGGTCTGAATGATGCGGGGGTCCGCTTCCACCAGCGCCAACAGCACCCGTGCCGGGCCGTGGGGGCGGCGGCGCCCTTGCTCCCAGTTCTTGATGGTGCTGGGGGCCACACCGATGCTGCGCGCGAACATGTTCTGCGACAAACCCGTGCTCGCTCGGATTGCTCGCACGTCAGGCTCGTCGACCTTGACCTCGTGAACCCCATAGCCGGAACTGTCGCCGCGCGCATATGCCTCGGCTTCTTCGAGTCCCTGCATGATCGTGTTGAACGCACTCATCTCTTCTGCCTCCCGTACTGAGCCACGATGTCCTTCGCGACCTTCACCAGCGCCCGCCGCTCCGACTCGGACAGGCTCACCTTCGCGTTCTTGGCGAAGGCCGCCAGCAAGAACACCGGCATGTGCCGTCCGCCGAACAGAAACACCACGCGCCCACCCCCGCGTTTGCCCCGGCCCGAAGCACCGATGCGCATCTTGCGAAGCCCGCCGCCAATCGACACGCCGCCCTCAGGATTCGCCGCCACCTCGTTGACAATCTCCTCCATCTCGCTGCGGGACAAGAACGTGCCAGCCGTCGACAAGAACGCCGGCGTCTCTACGACGGTCTGCAAGCGCTTGACCACTTGCCATCAAGTGTACGCCATTGGCGTACACACCGTCAAGGCACCGTCCCGAAAGAACGGGCCGTACCGGCCGTCTTCGACGCCATCCAGCACATCCTCGGTCGTGGCAGCTGAAGCCGCCTCGGTCAGCGCTTCTTGCAGGTGGAGATCGTCCGGCATGCTCCTCACGCCCGCAGTCTCTCTCGCCGGATTCCCGGCAAACGAGAGAATTTCTTGTCTCGTGAAATGTTGCAGCGATGCACAGCACGAACGCGCCGACTGGCGCCGAACACGGTCTCGGTAGCCTCACCCCGTTGCCGGCGGCGGCGCGGTATCCGGTGAGTCAGAGCGGCGGAACCGGATCAGGCGGCGCACTTCGCGCCAACTCATTGCCCGAGGGGGGTGGCGCGAGACCCATCCCTGCAGGTCAGGGCGTTGTGCGATTGCGTCTGGTAAGCGATTTCGGCGAAATCGGTAAGTAATGACTTGGTGGTCAAGTCGCGTTTTCGCTGGTCAGCGGCTTGTGCCATCGTCGCGATGGATGCTCATTGGTTCACCCTGAAATGGAGATTCTCCACATTGGGAATCCCTTGCGGCGGGATGGTGTCGAGTCCGGTGGGACCTATGTGAAGCCATGTGCCGATCGCCGTTTCCAATAGTGGTCTCGCGAGCGACGGCGGCGGCGAATCGGCTCACATGCTGTCTCAGGTCGGGCAACGCTCGATCGGTTCGTGCCACGGGAATACACGCCATCCGGCTGCTTGGACGATGTGCGGTGTCCGGTAGGCGGATTCCAGTTTTCCCCAGCGGTTCAGACCGCCGCTGTATGTGAGGGTCCTCCGTTGAGCGCAGCGGCGTCCGTCGGACTCATCCAATACCAAGAAGGGCGCATATTCTTCCGCCGGCGTGCTGGGCGCACTTTGGTGCCACACCGCCACAATGAACGGGTCGGAGTCAAGATAGCGCTGCGTGTCGATCTCGTAGCTCTCGGTCAGCCACACCTCGTCGGTTTGGTCCTCCCACAAGCAGCCCTGCCTGAAGCGGTACACGAGCACCTCCAACGGCGCCACCAACTCTGTCTCAGGGCACGGCGCCTGCGGGTCGAGCAGATCGATCACCGTGGCCCAGGCGCTCTGTAGCGCACGCGCATCAGCTAGTTCGTCATCGCCAGCTGGACCGAAATACTCGTCATGCCCAAGGCCCGAACCCGAGCAGGCCGACAAGCCGAGCACAGCCAGCGCAGCAACAATTGCAGCCGCAGCTGACCAGCGGACCCAGTGACGTTTCGGCGACGCTTGATCACTTGCCGGGCCGCACGAGCAGCGATGGGTGAGAGCGAGCGATGCGGTCGGCCGGTTCACTCGTGTATCTCCATGCTTGCGTCATTGCCCCAGCAGGTGATCGTGCGGTCTGCGCGGATGCCGCAGCCGTGCATGACGCTGATGGCGATCTTGGTGAACTGGCCTGTCGGCGGGTATGTGACCGACGGGACGCGACTGTCGCATTCGACAGCGCCCTCGATGTCGAGCGTGCATGAGGTGGCACTGCGAGACAGGGGTTCGTATGCGTAGGCGAGCTGTGCGTAGTTCTTGGCGGTGTCGTCTGTTGATGGGCCGAGTCTGGGGTGTCTGGGGTCCCAGCAGATCTGTGCATTGTCGATTTGGCGTATGCCGCACGCTTCGGGTCCTCGGGCGTCGATGGCCGTGAACGGACCGACCCACCAAAGCGGGCCGTCGGCGATCGAGGGGTGGCTGCATTGCAGGTTCGAGTCGGAATCGGTCACGCACGGTCGGTGAGCAGATGCCGTGGCGAGGACATGGGTGATCGGCTCATCGGAGAGTCTCGTCGGCGGCACCGACGCTCCATCGATGTGACCCCAGCAGTACGCCGCGTGGTCGCCGTCCGACGCGCAGGAGAGCCCCGCCGCGGCGGAGAGCTGCGAGAAGCGTTCCAGGGGCCGCTCGGGGTGTTCGTCTGGTTGCCCCCAGCAGACGATCAGGCCGTCGTCGTCGAGCGCACAGGTGTGCGTCTCGCCAGCAGCAAGCTGGGCGAAGCGTCCCTCGGGCGCGATGTCCTGGTCTCGCCAGTGCTCATCGTGGTAGCGGCGCAACTGCAGCTGGTAGCTATCGAGTGAGCTTGAATCCGCATGCAGCAGCGAATCGTCCAGCAGCGCCCAGCACGCCGCTGTCCCATCAAGCTGCAGCCCACATGCGTGCAATCGGCCTGCTGCTATCTGGGTGAACGGTCCCAGCGCGGGATCGAACCCAGCGCCCGGATCGCCCCAGCACACCAGCACGCCGTCGATCCGGGAGCCGCACGACCCAGCGTCGGTCACCCACACATCGCTGAACGGCCCGCTGTGGGGGTCGACCCGGTCATCGGGCACACCTGCATAGGGATGATCGGGGTCGTCTCGGGCAATCGGCTCACCATCTGCCCACCGCTCGCAGCTCAGCGGAGGAAGGAGGCCGTCGCGCTCGCACACCGCGTCGCCGACGACCCACTCGAAGACCCGACGCAACTGCGGGCCGCGCTGACCTGCCTCATTGTCGCCCCAGCAACGCACCGAACCGTCAGCCGCCAGCGCGCACCCGTGACGCGGCCCCACCGCGACCTTCACGAATTCGCCGGTCGGCTCGACCAGCGGACTGGGACCCTGCCCAGACACGTTCCAGCACTCCAGACGCCCCCCTCGGCGAACACCGCACACGTCACCGACCACAGTCACGGCGTCGCCTTCAGAAGCGACCGCCGAACCCAACCGCACCTCGCCCAGCGACAACGCGCCTGCTGCCCCCGACCGGTACACAGCTGCCGAGACGCTCTCGAACGGGCCGCTGGGAAGCTGCACCGTCTCGTCCCCAAACGCATCGCGCCAGCAGGCAACCGCTCCCGCCGCATCCAAAGCGCATACCAAGAACTCGTCGGACCACCCCACGCGATGCGCCGAAACCTCCACGAATCCCGACTCGGCCAGCACATCGTGACCATCGAGACCCTCGCCCCAGCACACCACAGCGCCATCGACCCCTACCGCGCACCAGCGGCCAGCCGCCGCCGCGATGTCCGTGAACACGCCGTCGGGGGCGAGCCACGGACCTCCAGACGTCCAATCCGGGCTCACCCAGCACTCAACTGCCCCGCTGACGCTGAGCACACAGCCAGTGCCCTCAAAAGCAGGAACACCGGAACTCAATTCCACCTGCGAGAACGAGCCTTGCGGCAACTCACCTTCCACCTGCCCCCAGCACGCCAACGCGCCGCCCACCCGAATCCCGCACGACATCAACTGATTGACCGCAACATCGACAAACTCGCCCTCCGGGGCACTAGTGCGGTCCCCACCCCACCAATACTCGACGTAGAGGCCGTCCCCGTCCCTCAGATCAGGCGGGTCCGCGGTCACCGGATCTCCGCGGTCGCGATTCGCGTCGCCGGAGCGGTCAAAAGACCCCGACAAGCCGATCACGATCAGCACCAATGTGACGACGAGCACAGCAGCTCCGGCCAAGCTCGCCCAGCGGCTCTTCAGCACGGCCGCTCACCCACTGGATCGCACCATCGCTCTGCCCCTGCCGACGCTGCCACACCCCGAACAGTGACACGCATGTAGCGACCATGGACGCTGTTGAGAGTTCCCGCCCTGGACAGCGACGCGCATGTAGTGCCCGCCGAGGATGTTGACGTCGCCGGAGTCTCGCGTGGCGGCGATGGACGACGGCCGCGGGCTCATTGGATGGCGTGCAAGCTCACCACGTCGATGCTGGGAATGTCGTCATCGCCGTGCTCGATCTTCAGCGCCGCCCAGTCGATGAGTACATCGAACAGCTCTCGCTTAGGGGCCGCGCGGATAGGTGGCCGTCCACGGGTCGTCTGGTTCCCCGGTGTATTGGTGGGGTCGTCCTTGACCTGACGACCGTGGAGGCCGGTTTCATCATGCGCGCTCTGACCAAGGCTGTGGTGGATGTCAT
>JAJEBN010000069.1 GCA_022822525.1 Acidimicrobiia bacterium
CGAAGAAACACCGACCGCGAGCCCCGCCATCGCCTCGCCCAGCTCGCACTCGCCGTCGCCCTGATCATCACCATCAAGCTCATCGACCACCGAGACCGCTGGCAACCCCGCTGACCCGCCTATCGGCGCATCCTCTAAGGGGCGCCCGGGAGGCGTTACTGGGTGAGGGTGATCGACAGCGAGGCGGGCATGCCTTCGGCGTCGAGGGTGAGCGTGCCAGTGAGGTTGCCGCGCTCGGCCAGCGGCAACGACTCGGTTCCGGTGGCGGTGAAGTAGCCCGTCATCTGGAGCGAGCCGTCGTCGTTCGCTGTGCCTCGGGCAGCCAAGCGCATCTCGGCGGACACCCCGTCGTCGCCCGGAGCAAACACCAGCAAGGCGCTGAAGCGGCGCTCGTCGACTTCCGGATCGGCAGCTTCGAGCGAGGCCGAGCTGGGCGAGATCACCGCAACCGACTCGCTCGTGGTGACGGTCTCGGTGGTCTCTTCACCGCCGTCGACGATCGTCGTCGTGGTCGTGACCGTCAGCGACATCGAACCGGCCACGTCGTAGCGGTCGGCACCCGACGGCGTGAACGTCAGCTGGGCGCCCTGCACGCTGCTGCTGTCGCTCACCGCGGTCTCGGGATCGGGATTGATCACCACCTCGTTCGCGACTCGCGTCTCGACGATCTCCGGCGTGTCGTCGGCGACCGCCTCGGCAGCCTGAGAGTCGTCGACCGCAGGCGTGGCAACCACGGCAGCGGCCGGTGCCGCGGCCTCAACCGCCTGCGGGGCCGCTACGGGTTCAGGCGCCGCTGCCACTGCAGCCGGCGTCGACACCGCGGATCCTTCGGCGCCAGCCGGATCGGTCACATCGGCAACACCGGTCACCGGCGCTGCGGCGCCCACCGCCACGGGCGCATCGGGTGCGGGCACATCGACGGCGAACGGCGTCAGCACCTCCATCACCGAGTCGGGCAGCACCCGGTCGGCCGCCTTGTGCACCGGCGAGTCGACGGTCGGCGTGATCACCGCGGTAGCGAGCCCGAACCCCACCGCAGCCTTGGCCATCACCGGGACGCCGGTCGTCGCCGCATTGGTGGCCGCAGCCGCCGCACGCGACGCCATCGGCGCCGCCTCGGTCAGCATCGGCATGGCCGAGTTGAGCGCAGCGCGGCCGCCCCCGGGCGAGGACTGGCTCGTCACTGCGGCGGCGGCACGCTCGCCACGGCGCAGCAGCCCGATCAAGGCCACCGGCGCAGCCGCTGCCAGCTTCAGCGCGGCCCGCACAGCGTTGCGGGCACGCGACACCCGTGCCCGGGCGTTCTCTTCGGACACCCCGGCCCTGGCAGCAACCTCTTCGTAGCTCAGCTCCTCGACGAAGCGCAGCATCAGCGCCTCGCGGTACTGCTCGGACAGATTGTCGACTGCGTCGGCCAGCTCGGAGTCGTCGATGTCGAGACCGAGCTCGTCCTCGATGGACGACGGCGGGTTCAGCGCCTGGTCGTTCGACGCGTACCGCTCGGTCTTCTCGCTGTCGCGGCGCAGCCTGTTGCCCTCGTCGCTGCAGACATTCGACAGGATGCGGTGCAGCCACGGACCCACCAGGTAGTTGCCGTTGAACCGCGGCATGGCCCGCAGCGCCCGCACCAGCGCTTCCTGCACGGCGTCTTCCGCCGCCTCGGGGCAACCGAGCTTGCGGCGCGCGTGACCGAGCAGCTGCGGCCGGTACTCCCGCACCAGCTCGGCGAACGCATCGTCGTCGCCGGCTTGGTACGCGAGGACCAGATCTCGGTCTTCAAGGCGCAGGGCCATAGCAGTCACGCGTCGGATCAGCAGGAACGCCATCGCTCCCGTCAAAGATGATGCTACCGCGGACCCCAAGAGCTATTGCCGTCACATTTCCCAGTGTCCAGCAGTTGCAACCAAGGCGTAACGGCAGCCTCCCGTCAGTCGTTGCGGGTGATGGAGACCGTGTGGGTGCTGCCGTCGTCGGCGGTGACCGTGATGGTGTAGCCGTGCAGCGTCACTGATTCGCCGAGACCGATCACGGGGAAGTCGTCGACCTCGCTGTTGCCGCTGTTGCCGGCCACCTTCACGGGCAGGTCGCCCGAGCCGAGGAACGTGTCCACCGTGTACACCAGCACGCCTTCGCTCACCAGGCCCGGCAAGGTGGTGCTGGCGTTCGAGTCCGGGTTGACCCACTCGCGACCGGTGTCGTAGCCGACGGTACGGCGACTCTCGATCACGATCACCTCGTGGGCCGACAACGGCACGACTGCCAGCGCCACGCCGTCACCGGCCTCAGCGATCGGCGCGAGCGGCACGGTTGCCCCGTCGCTGTCGCAGTGCACCTGCGACGGTTCAAGCCAGCCGAGCTGCCAGCGGCTCCAGCCGAGCATCTCGCCGAGCTCGAAGCTGGCCGACGTGCTCACCGACGTGCTCCCGTCGGGCGAGCGCCACTCATGCTGCAGGCGCTGGTCGCTGGACTGCGTCCGGAACTGGGCTCGCAAGCCCATCAGCCCCATGTCGACGAAGGCCCACACGGCATCGCCGGTGAGCTCGGGCAGCATGTGGCGGTCGAAGTCGTAGGGATACATGTCGAGCAGGCCCAGGTTGTGAGCGATCTCGTGTGCGCCAAGGGAACCCCAGTCGGCGAGTTGTCGGGGTTCTTCCAGCTCGTTGGTGTGCACCCGGGTGGTCGTGATGGTCACGCCGTCGGCTGTGGCTTCGCCTGTGGCGTTGCCGCCCGAGAAGTGGCTGCCGGGGAACACCGTCAGCACCATGTCGAGCGTCGAGAAATCGACCTCGTCATCGGCCAGGGCGACAGCGTGCGCCGATGCATCGGAGACCAGCGCCTCTGAGTCCTCGATCGCCGTCGGTCCGAGGTACTCCGCGAATTCCCGTTCGGCTCGAAGCCAGCCATGCAGCGGCACGAACTCGACGTCGAGCCTGCCGTAGCTGGCGGCCTCGAGGTACTGCTCGGCCCACGGCAGGCCGTGTGCTGCTTCTTGCTCGGTGGTGTGGGCGGCTTGGGCGTCGGGGAAGTCCATGAAGAGCACGCCGATGCGGACGGTGCCGACAGCCGACGGAGCCCAGTGGGGCAGCGGGAACCCTGCAGTGACGCCTTCGACACCGCGGGGACGGCAATCCGCGGCGATGCCGGCAAGCTCGCCGCTGGCGCCGGTCACATAGCTTCGGTGCTTGCCCTCGCCGTCGATGGTGTGGAAGGCGATGCGCTGCCCGTCGGGTGACCACCGCGGGGCGAGTGTGCGAAGACCCTCGTCGAAGACCACCTCTTCGTCGGCGCTGTCGACGCCGGCGATGACGATGGACGACGAGGTGCCGTCACCGCGTGTGAAGGCGATGCGGGTGCCATCGGGCGACCACGACAGCCCGCCGGCGAAGTACACGCCAGCGTGCACGCGGCGTTCATTGCTGCCGTCGGTGTCGGACACCACCAGGAAGCCGTTGGCCTGATAGGCGAGCTGGCTGCCGTCGGGCGACCATGCGGGGCTGTGCTCCCAGTAGCCGCCCTCGTTGAGCGCCTTGGGCTTGTTGCCGAACGACGTCATCACCACGATGTGACGGTCGCTGTCGAGGCGATGGCCGTCCTCGTCGCGGCCGCTGCCGGTCTCGCGTTCGAACGCCAGCCACTTGCCGTCGGGCGACCAAGTGGCCCAGTTGTCGATCACGTCGCCCTCGGTGCGCTGGTTGTTGTGGCTGCCGTCGACGTTGACGGTCCAGATGTGCGCCTGCCAGTTGCCGTTCTCGTCGTTCTGGCCACGGGAATAGGCGATGCGGGTTCCGTCGGGCGACCACGAAGCGAAGTACAGGTAGCCGCCGTCGTAGTTGACCAGCTTGCGGGCGTCGGTTCCGTCGTTGCTGACGGTCCACAGCGAGCCGTTCTCGGTGTAGACGAGGCGGCTGCAGTCGGGCGACCAGGCAGGGTCTTCGGCATTGGTGGAGGGCACGAGCTGGCTCGGCTCGTCGTCGATGGCACCGCCGCAGGTGCCGGCCGGCAGAACCCCGGGCGCAGTGCCGGCTTCGCTGTCTGCGGCTTCGTCGTCTGCGGACTCGTCGTCTTCGCCGGCCTCAGGTTCCTCGCCGGTGAGGTAGGCGTTGATGGCTGCCTGCGAGACGGCTGCGTCGCCGCCGAACACCCGCAGGCCCACAGCGTCATGCTCTTCACGGGCAGCCTCAAGGTAGGCGACGGTGTCGTCGGGGATCTTGCCGGGGTCCGCGAGCACCAGCGGGGCGCACAACCCGCCCAGCAGCGGCGCTGCGCTGAACGAGTCGAACGGCACCCGGGCGCGGGCGACACCGATCGTGTTGTTCGCGAAACAGGGCTTCCCGGCCGCAGTGCTGTATTGGTCCTCCGCGAGCTCAGCGGCCTTCACGGCCGTGTCGTAGCGGGTGCTGCCAGCAACCCGCGACACATCGATGCCGAGGTCTTTGACCGACTGCTCGACGGTCTCCGACAGGGCGGCGGTGCCGCCCATCAGCACCACATGCTCGATACCTGCGTCGCCCAGGTACGCGACCACCTCGGCGTGCAGTTCACTCGGCGGGCTCAGCAGCACCGGATGGATGCCCCGAGCTGCGAACGGACCTGCTACCAGCGCATCGGCAAACACTTCCCCGCTGGCGATCACCGCCGTACGGCCCAAATCGCCCATCGCGCCCGGCGTGACCCGGTTCGCAGCCGCGACGCCCGTGCCGTACAGGTCGTCGCCCGCCACGCGCTCGACCGAGATCCCGGCCTCACTGAGCGCGTCAAGCACCTCAGCGCCCACGCCCTGCCCAGCGCCGTGTGCGCCACCGCTCGCGTCGGGCCCCACCACGACCGCCCTGGAGACACCCACCCGTTGCAAGAACGCGAGCGCGTCGGCCCGCAGCTGGTCGGGCGGGGTCATCAGCACCGGCGCCCCCAGCGCGCCCGCCACCGGCGCAGCCACCACGGCATCGGTCCAGCGCCGACCCGACACCAGCACCGCCCACTCCAGCGAGCCGCCAGCATCGGCGGCCACCGCCTCCGCAACTTGCAGCGACGTCTCATAGCGATCCGCACCGCCATACCGCGTCACCGACACATCCGAGCCGGCGGCACTGTCATTGTCGGCCTCCGCCGCGCTAGCCGCCCCGGCCGGAATCAAGACGACCGCACTGAACACGACGGCCGCAGCCACCAAAGTGACCCCCAGCCGCCGCATCCTCAGCAACCTAATGCTATCAACCACGAATGCGCCGAGGTAGCGGTGAGACACCTGGTGTTACACTTCCGTTGTGCCAACCACGCGGCCCCGTCACCCGGTGACCGAGACGGACGAGATCGCCGATGTGCTCGACGCGGCAGCGCAGCGCTGGTCAGACGTCCCGAGGGCGAAGCTCGTTCAGCTCGTGCTGCTGGATTGGGCCAGCGGCGGTCGATCGCCGGCTGCACGCGCCCACGCCCGTGCCGAGCTGGCAGGGTCGCTGCCGGGCTCGGCAGAGCTGTACGACCGCAGCGAGGACTGGCCAGCGTGATCGTCGCAGATGCGAGCTGGGTCGTGGCACTGCGCGACCCGAGCGACGATCACCACCTCGCGGCGACAGCCATCAACCGAGGCATCGACGACGAAGAGGTATGGCTGCACCCCGTCACCCTCGCCGAGTGCCTCGTCGCCGCGGCCCATCTGGGCGTTCTGCCCGATGCGGTGCTCAGGCTGCGCGCCGCATTCGAAGTGCCCGACGTCGAACGCGATGCACCCGTGCGCTGGGCGGCACTGCGAGCGGAAACCGGGCTGCGGCTTCCCGATGCCGTCGTGCTCGACACTGCGCTAAGCCACGGAGCACGAGCAATCGTGACCTTCGACGCCAAGCTCGCCGCAGCAGCCAGCAAACACGGCCTCGACATCGTGAATTCTTGACAGCGCCCAGGACGCCCCTGACGATTCCTACGTCGTCGATCCCGTCGACGGATCGCGAACAATCGACACGGTGTGGGTGTCGCCGTTATCGACGGTGACCGTGATGGTGTGCCCGTGCAGCGACACTGATTCGCCGAGCTCCAGCACCGGGAAGTCGTCGACTTGGCCATTGCCGCTATCGCCGGCGACCTTGATGGGCAGCTGGCCCGAGCCGAGGAGCGTGTCCACCGTGTACACCAGTACGCCTTCTGCGAGCAAGTTCCGATCGGTCCGTTGGGCGCCAGACGATGGGTCGGTGACTACTTGGTCGCGGTCGTAGCCGATCTTGCGGCGGCTCTCGGCAACGATCACCTGATGCCGGTTGAGGGGCACCACGGCCATGGCCGGTCCGTCGCCGGCATTCGCGATCGGATCAAGCGTGACCGTTGCCGTCGTACCGGTGACGCACTCGACCCGATCGGAGTCGAGCCAGCCGAGCTGCCATCTGCTCCAAGCCAACATCTCCGCGGGGAAGACGAATGTGCGATACCAGATGCCACCGATGCGGCCACCCGGAAGCAGCCACCTGACGCGGCGCCGCCGGTCATCTTCAGCAGACAGGAAATTGGACTCGAGGCGCATCAGTCCGAAGTCAACGTTGACCCACACCTGGTCGATCGGTGCCTCGGGCAGCTCGTGGCGGCTGCCGTCGTAGGGGTACATGTCCAAGAGCCCAAGGTTGTGCATGAGCTCATGCGCTGCGACGCGGCCCCAGTCATACAGCTCGTCCGGTTCATCCTTCGGCGCGTTGTTGTTGATATGCGTGCGCATCGACGCGCCGTCAGCGACGATCGAGCCGCCCGCGGACCCACCGTTGAAATGGCTGCTGGGCAAGATCACAGCAAGACTGTGGAACCCGCTGAAGTCGAACTCGTCATCAACGAGGTCCACGGCGTCTCGGTGAATGTCGCCGCCGACCCGCGGATCACCGGTCACGCTCGTGTAGAGGTAGTCGCGGTAGCTCTTGGGTGCCCGAATCCACTCATGGTGGGGCACGAATTGCACGTCGAGTCGTCCGTAGCTGTTGCGTTCGAGGTATTCCTCGGCCCACTGCAAGCCCTGCCGAGCCTCCTCATGGGTCGAATGGGCGGCCTGCGCGTCCGCAAAGTCGACGAACAGCACCGCGACGCGTACCGCGCCGACAGACGGCGGGGCCCAATCGGGAAGCGGGAACCCGGCGGTGACTCCGCTGACGCCCAGCGGCATGCACGCATCGGCAGCAATTTCCGCATCTCGTGCGCCTGCCACATAGACGTCTCGGTTGTTGTCGCTCTCGTAGTTGGTGAATGCGATGAGCTGGCCGTCCGGTGACCATCGTGGATTGAGGTCCGCTCCGGGCAGGTCGACGACAACGTCCGACCTGAGACCGTCGATGTCAATGAGGACAACCACAGATTCGCCCGCATCCCCCCGGACAAATGCGATACGACTGCCGTCGGGCGACCACGAGACGCCGCCGTTCCAGAACGCGCCAGAGGCAATGCGCCGGCTGTTCGAGCCGTCGGCGTTGACCACCCACACGGCGTTGCCCGAGACATACGCGATGCGAGCGCCGTCGGGCGACCACTCCGGCGACTGATCCCAGCGGCCACCCGCCGTGAGCGCCGCCGGCTTCCCACCGCTGACGTCCATCACCGCGATGTAACGGTCGCCGTTGACGAAATGGCCGTTCTCATCCCTTCCGTCGCCCGACAGGCGCTCGAAGGCAATCTTGGAGCCGTCGGGAGACCATGACGGCACGCCGTCGCGCACGTCGCCCTTGGACACCTTGGTGCGTTCGGTGCCGTCGGCATTGACGACATAGATGTGGGAGAACCAGTTGCCGTCGTCGTTGCGCTGGCCGCGTGAGTAGGCGATCTTGCTGCCGTCAGGCGACCACGAGGGCTCGTCCGAGTACGAGCCGTCGTGGTCCGTGAGCCGCGTCACGTCGGTTCCGTCGTTGTCCATCGTCCACAGCGAGCCGCCCATGGAAAACACGATCTGGCTGCAATCGGGCGACCATGCCGGGTCTTCCGAGTTGGTTGTGTCCGTCAGCGGCCGCGGGTCGTCGTCGACGGTGCCGCCGCAGGTGCCGTCGGGCACGAGGCCCGCGACGGTGTCGGATTCCTCGGTGGCGTCGTCGTCCTCGCCAGTGCCGGGTGCTTCGCCGGTGCGGTAGGCGTCGATGGCCGCTTGGGACACGGCGCTGTCGCCGCCGAACACGTGCAGGCTCAGCGTGTCTTGCTCTTCGCGGGCGGAATCCAGATACGAGGCGGTGTCGTCGGGAATCTTGCCGGGGTCGGCGAGCATCAGCGGGGCGCACAGGCGGCCCAGCAGCGGTGCGGCGCTGAACGAGTCGAACGGCACCCGGGCACGGGCCACCCCGATCGTGTCGCTCGCGAAGCAGGGTTTGCCGGCCGCCGCGCTGTATTGACCCTCCACGAGCTCGGCAGCCTTGACCGCCGTCGCGTAACGGGTAGCGCCCTCCGCACGCGAGGCCACGATGCCGAGATCTTTGACCGCCTGCTCCACGGCCCCGCTGAGCGCTGCGGGGCCGCCCATCAGCACCACATGCTCGATGCCGGCGGCGCCCAAGTAGCCAGCCACATCGGCGTGCAGCTCGCCCGGCGGGGTCAGCAGCACCGGATGGATGCCGCGAGCGGCGAACGGGCCCGCCACCAGCGCATCGGCGAACACTTCCCCGCTGGCGATCACCGCCGTGCGGCCCAGATCGCCCATCGCCCCCGGCGTGACCTGCCCCGCAGCCGCCACCGCGGTGCCGTACAGATCGTCGCCTGCGACCCGCTCCGCTGAGATGCCGGCGCCCTCGAGCGCGTCGAGCACCTCAGTCGCCACGCCCTGTCCGGGGCCGTGCGCGCCGCCGCCCGCGTCAGGTCCCACCACCAGCGCCTTGGAGACGCCTGCCCGTGCCAAGAACTCCAGCGCGTCGGCCCGCAGCTCACCGGGCGGAGTCATCAGCACCGGAGCTTCCATCGAGCCCGCCACCGGCGCGGCCACCACGGCATCTGTCCAGCGCCGGCCCGACACCAGCACCACCCACTCCAATGAACCCCCGGCGTCGGCAGCGAACGCCTCAGCCACCTGCAGCGAGGTCTCATACCGATCCGCGCCGCCATACCGCGTCACCGACACATCCGAGCCATCCGCCTCGGCAGCACCCGCCGCAGAGGCCGGAAACACCAGCACACCACCAACCGCCACCACCAAGGCCAGCACAGTCAGTCCGAGACGACGCACCCGTTGCAAGCTAGTAGCTGCCTGTACGCGCACACCCCGAACCGGCCCGAGGCCAAGACCGACCAGATGGAATCGGCTCAATCAGCCGGAGGCAGCAGTTTCGGTGCCGATGGCGGGGATGCCCATGTCTTGGTAGGTGGCCATCGGGAAGTAGGGCACGCCGCGCTCTTCGAAGGATCGACGGGCGTCGTCGCCCCGGTCGGCCAGCGTGACGGCGGCCACCACATCGGCACCGGTGGCCTGGACGCTCTCGTACGCCTTCAGGATCGATCCGCCGGTGGTCACCACGTCGTCGATCAGCAGCACCCGGTGGCCCTCGCCGATCCGGGTGCCCTCCACCAGCCGGTTGGTGCCGCGCCCTTTCGCTTCCTTGCGCACGATGAACCAGCTCGCCCCGCTCACCACCGCAATGGCGGCGCACAGGGCGTCGGCCCCCAGGGTCAGCCCGCCGACAGCGTCGTACTCGACGCCCGCACCGGTCACTCGCTCGTTGATGGCTTCGGCCGCTAGGCGCAGGTCATCACCGGCACCGAGCGCCACCTTGCCGTCGATGAAGTAGCGGGAGTAGTTGCCCGAGGCGAGCTGGACGGGCTCTGGAAGCTCGGTGAGGCCCTTGGCCCGCAAGATCTCCAGCAGCTTCTTTGACGCATCAACGCCCATCGGTGCGAAGTTACTGGCCGAGGTCGCCGGCGAGCAGGGCCAGCACGTCTTCGGCTGGGGCCAGCAGGCTGAGGCTTCCCACGGTGGTGCCGCCGCTGCCCCTGATGGCTATGCGCAGCAAGGTCGCAACGCCGACCACCTCGCGCTGATTGTTCAGCACCGGGCCACCGCTGCTGCCCGGCGCGACGGGCGTATCTGTCTTGATCCAGGTCAGGCCGTCGAACTTCTGGGTGCCCGAGTAGCGCCCGGTGGTGAGCGTCATGGTGTCGCCGCCGATGCTCGGGTAGCCGAGGGCGGTGAGCGTCTCGCCGGCTTGCGGCGGCTCGGTTGCGATCGTCAGCGTCGGCAACGGATCACCGACGGGATCCATGCGGAGCAAGGCGAGGTCGCGATCATCGGCCGCTCGCACGACCGCCAGCGGCACGGAGCGCTCCGGTGCCTGCTCGAAAGTGCCCCCCAGGTATGCCCGCATTCGCGGGCACTCGCGGCCGTTGTCGTCGAAGACGACGTGGTGGTTGGTCACGATCTGGAAGCCGTCGCCGACGATGAAGCCTGAGCCCCGATTGAGAATGGCGCCCGATGAGCTGAGGCAGCGAACCTGCACCACGGACTGAGCCACGGAGTTCCAGCCCGACGCGTCGGGGGCACCATCGCCACCCGAGGTACCCGAGCCCCGCACGACGCCAGTGGCCACGGCCGACAGCGCCGCGGTGGGGATCAGCGACGACGGGCCGATGCCCCTCACCGCTGCCTTGGTCGAGCCTCCGATGGCAAGCAGCCAGTCCTGCCCGAATCCGCCCAGGGTCTGCGGCACCGGCTGGCCCGAGCGCGGGGCGAGCAGCATCGGCTGGCAGGGGCCGCGGACCGCGCCCGCAGCGAGGCCGCCGAACGGGTCCGTCCCGCTGGCGACGGCAACGTCGGCGACCGGGTGGCAGCTTGGCTCCGCCAGGGCACGTCTGGCGATGCGCGCAGCGGTCTCGTAGCGGTCGGCGCCGGCGAGGCGATCGGTGTCGATGCCGAGCTCTCGGATTTGCTCTTCCACCTTGGCTGAGATCGCCGCCGTGCCGCCGAGGATCGTGACTGAGGTCACTTCCCGGTCCTCGTCGGTCAGGAAGCGGCGCGCTTCGTCGTGGAGTTCGTCGGGTGTGGTGAGGATGAGCGGTGTCTCCATGGTGACGCTCGGCGCCGCAGCCACCGCATCGGCGAAGTTGACGCCGGAGGCCAGATAGACGGTGTCGAGGTCGTCAGGGGCGAAGGTGCGTGCCACCCGGCGAGCGGTTGCGTAGCGGTCGTCGCCGTCAAACCGGTCCACCCGGTAGCCCATGCCGCGCAAGGTCTCGGCGACGCCTTCGGATACCGCTGCAGGCCCCCCCAGGATGATCACCTTTGCCTTGGGATGATCGGCGCACGGCGCCAGGTAGGCGCGGGTGACCGCCGGCAGGAATGCTTGCTTGGTCAGCAGCAGCGGCCGGTCGAGCGCTGCGCCAGCCAGGGCGTCGGGCCAGTTCTCGCCCGATGCGAGGGCCACGCTGTGCGAGCCGATGTCGCTCTCGCAGCTGCCGCCGGCGACGTTGGCCGCCAATGCGTACACGCTGGCACCGGTCACCCGCTGCACAGAGACGCTCGAGGCCTGGGCTGCTACGGGCTGGGGGGCGAGCAGCACCGAGCCCGCCAGTGCAACGCTGAACATGGCGATGATCGACCGTCGCGTGCCACGGCGCGGCCGACTTCTTGCGGTGCTCATGCTGACCTCACACTCCACGGATTTCCGTCGCCGGAACGCTACGCCGCGACAGTGACAATGAGCGGTCAGTTCGGCGGGGAGATGAGGTGGACCGGTGACTGGTGGACGCTGGGGTTGCCGGCGAGATCGGTTGCGGCGCCGCTGCGGATCGTGGCCACTGACCGGGTGCTGGGCAGATGGGCCAGCTCGGTGGACTTGACGCGGGCGACCAGCGTGCCGGTGCCGCCGTTGGCAGTAGTGGCGTCGCAGACGGCCGTGTCGGCCTTCAGCGGCGGCTGCGCGGTGCCGTCCTCGACGAACGTGATGTCGCTGTGGGGAGCGGCGTAGCCGTCGAGTGCGAAGTCCCAGTCGCCGCGGCCGTCCACGTCGATCTCAATGCGGCGAGGTTCGACGCCCTTGTCTTCGACGTCGCACCCATGCACCGGCTCCGACCACAGCACCTTCAGGTCGACGGTGCTGGCGCCGTCGGAGAACTGAACGCGCGCTCCGAGGCCGGCAAGCAACGCACTTTCGGCGCCGGTTGCGGCTGCCGCGGTGAATGCGCCTGCGAACGGCCGGTGTGCGTTGAGCTCGGTGACCGCGTGGCCGACCGTGGCCTGCTTGGCGAGCACGAAGACCACCACGCGGCGGCTGGCGACGGACACGTCCACTGCGACCGTCTGCGTCGACGACCACTGCATCGGTCGCCTCGTCCGCTCGACGACCTCAATGGTCCACGAGTTGCCGCCAGCTCCGTCGGCGAGACCGCCTGCGTCGGCCGTCACCTCCAGGCCCGGCTTGTTCCCGCCCTGGTCGTCGCTGACTTTGAGCGTGGCCGACGCCTGCGCAGCGGCGACTGGTGTGGTGACCGTGATGCTCCTCACGCGGGGCACGGTCCGGTCCCGTCCGACGACGGCTGTGGCCAGCTCGTTCGGGTTGTCGGCCAGGTCGTGGACCTCCCCGGCGGCGATGCGGACGCTGTCGCGCATGTGCAGTGCACTGTCGAACTCTGCGGGCACCGCAACCGAGAACGATGACACGCCGGCCATCACGTCGGCAGGGACCTCCACATCGGTGAGCCCTCGCCGCCCGAAGACCACGGTCGCCGTGGCGGCCTTCAGCGGCTCAGACGAGCTGACCCACACGCGACCCGCGCCTTGGCTGGCTCCTACGCGCAACTCGGGCGGGTCGCTGTCGTCGGGCACAAAGAACTCCACGCGCTCGACCGTCCGACGATCCCTCGCGGCACGAATCTGATCGCCGACCACGCCGACGCGGTCGCGAAATCGCAGCGGAGAGGCGCACCCCGCTGGCACGCCGTCGCCCGACGCTTGCGCGTCTATCTGCCTCAGCGTCGCACGGGTGGTGGTCGGGCCGGAGCCGGCATTCACCGTCGCAACGCCACTGTCAAACGGCGTGTTGCCGTTGAGGTAGTTGCCGATGACACCGGCATCTGCGGTCAGCACCGGCTGATCGAAGATCACCGTGAAGTGACAGCCGCCCTCGGCAGCCTCGATCCGGGCGCCGAGCCGCTGCAGCCGGGCCATCGTCACGCCGTCGTCGAGCACGTCGTCGGCAACGGCGTGCACACCGCCCAGCACGGTGATGCGCAGCATCCCGTCGCCGTTGCCTGCCAACAGCAGATCCGAGCCGATCAGCCGTCCGACGGCACTCGGCAGCCGCCCGGGTGCAGTGAGCAGCAGGGGCGCGCACAGCTCGCCCAGCAGCGGTGAGGCGGCAATCGCATCGGCCCAGCGCCAGCCATCGGCGAGTGCAATCTCCGCACCGTCGAAGCACGTGTGGGGCGAGTCGACGCTCAGCAGCCGCTCGGCAATCTCGGCCGCCGTGCCGACACGATCGGCCCCCGCCCAGCGCGTCACCGCAATGCCAAGCCGCCCCAGCTCACGCTCGACGTCGGCCGATACCGCAGCGGTGCCGCCCAAGATCACCACATGCTCGGTCTGGCTGTCGCTCAGCAGAGACGCAACCCGCTCATCGAGAGCGTCACGCTCGGTCAGCAGGATCGGGTGACTGCCCTGGTAGGCCAGCGATCCCGCCGCCAGCGCATCGGCGACAGAATCGCTCCCAGCCAGCAGCGCCGTGCGGCCCATCACAGGAAACTCGCCGAACCGCCCAACGGAGACGTCCGACTGCTCGGCGACCGCCACCGCTGTGCCGATCGGGCCGTCGCCGCTGATCCGCGTCACCTCCAACTCGCCGACAGCCGTCAGCGAGCGTTCGACCTGGCGGCTCACCACCTCGTCACCGCCCACCACGACAACCCTCGACACACCGTGGCGGGCCAAGAACGCAATCACCGAGTAGTGCAGCCGGTCGCTGGGCGTCAGCAGCAGCGGCGCATCGTGCAACCGGGCCAGCGTTGGCACCGCCAGGGCATAGGCAGCGTGGCGATCCTCGCCCGAGGCCACGATGACCGTGTCGAAGACCGCAGCAGCACTGCCCGCCGACCGACCGGTGCGCACCGCGTACTCCTCGGCGATCTCCACCGCGGTCTCGTAGCGCGAGTCGCCATGCAGCCGGCGAGTCTCCACCTCGGCCGCCGCGGCCTGCGCTGCCGAGGGCAGCATCACCGCAGCACTGCACCCAACCGCCAGTGCAACACCCGCCCGGCACATCCGCAGCCAATACCTCGACATGGGGCCTCCTTCGCGCCTCAACAAACAAGCGCAAGGAAACCTATGTCAACAACTTTCGTGTAATAAAATTATTTTTCAGTATTGATGAATGCCTCGGGCTGCCACGAGATGGTGTCATCGCCGCTGCCGCGACCGTTCAGCGTGATCTCGGCACTGAAGCCCCCGGCGCCGTAACCGCCAGAGGTGCCCACCCGCAGCGGCGGCACCAGCGCGCCGATCGGCGGCGAGTCAGCAGGCTCGAACGGTTCCGAGACCGCCGCACCAGGCGACCCCAGCACCGACGACGCCCAGTTGCCGCCCGTGAGCACGCTGGCGCCCCGCAGCCACCACTTGCCCCCGCGCAGCACCGCCTCGCCGTCGGCTGTTCCGCCGGCCCGGCCCTCGGCGGTCCGGATGAACCACTCCGCCCGGAACGTCACTGTCCCCGGTGCCCCGCCGACGCCGGCGCGCCGCCGCAGGTCGATCTGAAGGCGCGACCCCACAACCGGCTCGGCCGCATCGCCGATCTCGGCCTCGGCCGCCACGGCCCCTGTCTCGAAGACCCAGCGCGTCACCCCGGGGCCGAACTCCACATCGCTGCGCAGCCCGGAGGTCTCCGGGTTGCGAGCCGCCAGTGCCGCGGTCACGCCAAAGCGCCGCCCCGCATCGTCGACCACCAGCAGCGTCCGCGACGACCGCCCCAACGGGTCCACGGCCCGCAGCAGCAGCGGCACGCCGGCCGCCAGCCGCAGGTCGACGCACCCGGGCGCCCCCTCGCCAACCGAGCGGAATTCCCCGTCGTGGTCGCTGCGATACCAGTCGACACCCGTGAGATCGACATGGCCCAGCGATGCGCCCGCCGGCAGCCCCTCGAGATTGAGCCAGCGGGCCTGCGGGTAGCTGCCCCGCGGCACGCAGACGCTCAGCGGACCACCGCCAGCATCGCGCCCCGCACCCGCCGCCAGCACGTCCTCTCCACTGTGGAACACCGGCGTCATCGCCAGCGTGGTCGCATACGCGCCGACGCCCAGCGGCACCCCGCGCACCGACGAGATGCCGAACGACGACTGCGGGTCGGGCGTCTCGGCACCTGCCAAGCCCACCTCGGGCACCGCCACCGACGTCAGGCGCCCGCTCAGCATCGACGACAGGTTGCCCAGCATGGCCGGGGTGACGGCTTCGGCACCGCCGAAGGTCACCGCGAACCCCGGAGCGGGACAGGTGCCGTCCTCCAGCGCTGCCGCATAGGTGACGACATCGCTGTCGGAGCCCATCGCGCCGCTGCCCGCAAAGGCGACACAGCCCGACGGGACGGCAAACATGTTCTCCAAGTACTGCTCGACTGACGGGGGGAGCTGGTCGGAGCCGGAGGGAACCAGTATCAGCGGCACCGCTCGGCCTCCCGGTCTCCCGGCCGCCCCGTCATCTTGAGCCGTCGAGCTACCAGCAGCCACCGTGGGCGGCTTGGACGAGGCCACCGCACCCAGCATGCGCGACGGCTGCACTGCGCCGGCAGCGGCGGCAGTGCCGCACCACGCGCCGGCCCCGAGCGCGTCCGGCCAGCCGAGCGAGCTGCGTGCACCGCCAGACGCCGCAATGCACACAGCGGCCGCTTCGAAACCGCCGTCATCAGGATCGGCGTTCGGCCACCAGCCGCCGAAGTATTTGGCCATCTCGACACTGGTGGCGTAACGGTTTGAACCCGACACCCGCATGGTCTGAGCGCCAGTCAGTCTGCCTGCCGCGTCCAGAACGTCATCGGGCAGCCGCGCCGTGCCGCCCACGGCGATGATGTGGTCGATGTCAAGCAGCGTCAGCGCCGCGATGGTCTCGGCGGGCAGCCGGTTGCTGCCGTCGCTCAGCAGCACCGGCACCTGCCAGTAGCTGGTCCACCAGCCAGCGGCCAGCGCGTCTATGCCCTCGATCCCGTCAGTGAGCACCACGGTGCGCCCCAGCAGGCGGCACTCGGTGGGGCTGTTGCGCCACTCCACGACCGAATTGGCCCAGAAGGCGAGCGGCGGCGCTTGCTCTGCATGCCCATCGGCGCTGTCGCGGGTGGCCGCACAGCGCCCAGCACCGCCTGGCACCGGCGCCGTGCCCAGCGCATGCGCCACGGCAGCGGCGGTGCCGTAGCGGTTCTGCCCCGCCACCCGGAACACCTCGGTGATGCCGATCGACACCAGCTCGGCCTCGATCTCGCTCGGCACCGCAGCAGGGCCTCCCACGATGATCGCCTGGCGTGCGGTGTTGCAGCCGCCCGAGCGCAGGTCTTGCACGGCCAGCCGCACCGGCACGGCCAGGCTGCGGGCACCGATGCGCGTCGAGTGGGTGACCAGCACCGGCGCGCCCTGGGTGTCCACGCGGGCGAAGCCGCCGAGCGGGTCGAACAACGGGTCGGCTGCGGCAACGCGCTGCAGGTACGGCTCGCTCGAGCCACCGGTCGGGTCTGACAGTGCGGCTGCAGCCAGTGCGTCGGCTTGGGAGTCTCCCGCGACGATCACCACGGCCTTGGGGCACACGCCCAGGCCCCACCAGTGATCGACGTTGCTGAGCGAGTTGCCGGCGCCGCCGCGGTGGTCGGGGCTATCGAAGGGGAAGGTCCCGCTGCCGCGCAGCACCAGCGACCCGGCCAGCGAGGTCTGGTATCGGTCTGGCCCCCAGATGCGCAGCGCATTGGGCCAGCCCTCGATGCCGGGCGCAGCCAGCGCCGAGGCGGGCCATTGCGCCGGCGACACCGGCCCGCTCCGTGTCACCGACGGTTCGGCCGCTCCGGCGACACCGGCGCCTGCCAGCACACCTGCCGCCAGCAGGCAGCCCAGTAATGCAGAAGCCAACTGCCGGCGGCGAGGCCGACCTGCACGATGCCACCCGGGATTGGTCACTGCGCCGAGGCTAGGCAGCGTGTACTGGCACCCGAGGGCAGCCCGTGTCGGGCCGGTTCGTCACGATGTCGCGCGGATCGCTAACCGCCGCGTACACCACTGCCAGACCCACGTCGTTGTCGGCCGCGGTGTCCGCGTCAGCCGCGGTTGAAGCCGCGATAGACGTGGTCGACCGCATAGTTGCCCGCACGATCCTGCGCAGCGTCTGCACGCACGATGAGCCGCGAACGCGTCGACGGCAGCACGCTCAGGTCTCCCGAACGCAGCCACGCGATCAGCGTGCCTGGCCGCACCCCGGGCGTGTAATCACACGCTGCTGAACCGAAGGTGTCGGCGTTGCTGCCGTCAGGCGCCTCGACGAAGGTCACATTTCCGTCGAACACGGTGCCGTCGAGGAAGTAGTCGCCGTCGCCGTCGCCGTCGTAGTCCACTTCGAGGTCGCCAAGGTCGACGCCGCCGCTGACGCCGCAGTCGAGGACAGCTTCGTTCCACTCGACTCGCATTCGGTTGATACTGGCTCCGCCTTCGAATGGATCAGGTCCTGAATCGACGCGCAGCGTGGCGGTATCAGGCCGCGAGTTGGGGGTGGCTTCGGCGATGAAGCGCGACGAGAAGGCACTGTGGCGGTTCAAGTCGGCAACTACCAAGCGCAGCGCTCTGTCGTCGGAGGCACGTAGCAGGATCGTGTCGTTGGCGGTGGAGACCGAAACTGATGACGCCCGGGTGGCGGCCCAGTTGGCCTCAATGACGACTTCCATCGTCCAGTCGTTGCCGCGTGCGCCAGCCGCGCTGCCGGTCGCCTTGGCGTTGATCTTGACCGCGTCGGTGATCCGGGCGCCGTTGTCATCGCCGTCGAGGAAGATCTCGGCAGCTGCGGCCGGCTCGGGCGCGGTCACCGAGACGCGTGACACCCGCGGCGGTGAGTTGTCGGAGCCAGGAGACCGTCGCACCGCGGAGTTCAAGTTGCCAGCGAGGTCTTGCACTGCACCCTCGATGACGGTGATGTCGTCGCCCCGCGCGAGCGTCCCGAACGTCTCACCAGTCGCGAAACTGGTCGGCACGATGGCCACTAAGCCGGTTCCGAGGCCGTCGAAGCTCAACGTGGATTCTGCGTACAGATCAGGGTCTGTTCCGGTCTGGTCGCGCCTGAACTCGATCCTGGATCGCCGGAGCAGCACCGTCTCATCCGCATCCACCCACACCTGAGTCCCACCGACATATGCCGTCACCGTGAGGCGCGGCGACCGGTTATCGCGGACAACCCTGGCCGTGCTCCGCTCGACCACCCGGTTGCCGTCGGCAGCTCGGATCACGCCGCCTGCAACCTGTATGTCGGAGTCGGCTTCGAGCGGCTCATCGCAGCCGGTGGGCACGCCGCCGCTCGCGCGGGCACCCGCAAGGATCACCACCACCCGGCTGGTGACCTCGTCGTTGCCCGCCTCGACGGTGGCGTCGTCGAGCGTTGATCCGTCCACACGGTAGGCCGCCGGGTCCTGTGCGTGCTCGGTGAGCACCGGTTCGTTGAACGTGACCTCAAACGAGCACCTGCCCTCGGTGCCGCTCAGCCGGGCCCGGATGCTCTCGAGCGTTGCGGCGCTGCGGGCATCCGATGCGGTGTCAGCCGACACGGCAGCCTCACCGCCGAAGACGATCATCCTCAGCCGGCCCTCATCGTCGCCGGGCAGGTACTCGTCGTGGCGCAGGAAACGCTGCGTCGCCCGGTCCAAGCGGTCGGTCTCGGTCAGCAGCAGCGGGGCGCAGCGCACGCCCAGCAGCGGACCGCTGACGATCGCGTCGGGTGAGCGGCGGCCGTGCGCCAGCCCCACGTTGCTGCCGTCGAAGCAGCTTGAGGCGCTGCCCGAGTCCACCAGCTCCTCCGCAATCTCCGTGGCGGTCTCGTAGCGATCGTCGCCTGCGAGCCGCTGCACGGTGATGCCGAGATCGTCGATGGCGTCTTCCACGCTGCGGCTGACTGCCGCTGTGCCGCCGGCGATGATGGCGTGGTCGACATCGGCGCTGCGCAAGAAGCTCGCCACCTCGAAGTGCAGTTCATCCTGCGGCGTCAGCAGCACCGGGTGCTGCCCCTCGTAGGCGAGCGCACCCAGAGCAAGGGCGTCGGCGAAGTTCTCGCCGGTGGCGATCAGCACGGTGCGGCCGTAGCGGTCGTAGTTGCCCGGACGACCGGTGGTCGACCCGACTTGCTCCGCGACCGACACCGCGGTGCCATAGGAGTCGCCTCCGCTGATGCGATCGGTGTCGTAGCCGTCGGCCCGCAGCTCCGACTCGATGCTCGACGACACCACATCGGGCCCGCCCACGATCACCACCCGGTCGATGTCGTTGCTGGCCAAGAACCGCGTAACCGCCGAAGGCAGATCGTCCGGCGGGGTGATGAGCAGCGGCGCGTCGAGCTTGCGCGACAGCGGCGGCACCGCCAAGGCATAACCGAAGTGGCGGTCTTCACCTGAGGTCAGCACGACAGTGTCGACCTCGACCGAAGGGTTCTCACGCGCCCGGTCAGCCACGTACCTCCCGGCGATCGCCGTAGCGGTTTCGTAGCGAGTATCGCCAGCGAGACGCTGCAGGGTCACCAAAGGCGCTGCGGCGTCCACGGGCGTCGTGACCCCGATGCCCGCCAGCACGCCGCCGGCCAGCAGCACGCTCATCGCTGCGCGGCGCCACCTCTTCAGCCGCCGCCCAGCAGACACGGTCGAGCGGGCATTCATCATCGTGGCCTCGTGAAGTTGGAGTAACGGCGCCGGACTGATTTGTTGCCGATGAGGTCGGTGGCGGCGCCCCCAGAGTCGAAGATCTGCGAGCGGAGCCCCGGCAGGGCGGCTCTGGACCCCGAGGCAAGGCGGGCCACCAGCGTGCCTGGCAGCGCCCCTGCGACGGTGTCGCAGACGGCACCGTCACTGCTGAACCGGCGCCCGGCGTCGATTTCTTGCACAAACGTCACGCCAGCGCTCTGGGCGAACAGGCCGTCCAGGTAGAACTCGGGCTCGTCGTCTGCGTCGGCGTCGATGCCGAGCTGGCGGGCGTCGACGCCGTTGTTCTCGCCGCAGGTATGCACCACCTCCGACCAGGTCAGCACGAGGTCGACCGAGCTGGTGCCGCCGCTGAACTGCAGCCCCGTACCGCCGGTGCTGAACGTGGCGTCGGTGCTACGCGCCAGCCGCGATGCCTCTGCTTCAAACAGCACAGCGAACGAGCTGTTGGCATTGAGGTCGTTGGCGATGCTCTGCAGCGGTCGCACCTGCGAGGCAACGACGCTGAGACGCTGCTGCTGGGCGTCAATGGTTGCAGTGGTGCGCTGTCGTGCATCCCATGCAGAGTCGAGCGTGAGATCGAGCACCCAGTCGTTGCCATCGGCACCTGCCGCCACGCCGGCGAGATCGCCACTGATGGTGAACGCATTGGGAATGCGGCTGCCGCTGCCGCGCCCGTCGAAGGAGACGGACGCCGGCTCGCGGGGCTCTGGCGCGGTGACGGCCACGGTACTGACACGCGGAGCTCGATTGTCTGACACGGCCCTGCGTGAAGAGGCCGTATTGGTGTTGCCGGCCTGATCCACCAGCAGACCTGCCACGATTCGCACCGTGTCGCCCGACTTGACTCCACCGCTGAACGGCGGCACCAGGATCGCCCGTGTCTCGCCCCGGCTGAAGTTAAGCCTCAACGGAACGTCATCCTCGCCTGGGCGCTGGTAGATCACCTCAGGGGTGAGGTCGTCGTCGGTGTTGTCACTCACCGGCTCACGCGTCTCCGCGTAGAAGAAATCGGCTCCCGCCAGCAAGATGAAGGAGACCTGCGGCCGCAGGCGGTCCGCGGCCACGCGCTGGCTCTCGCCGCGGACGACGCGGTTGTCGTTGGCACTGCCGATGGTGTTGGCGATGATGTCGAAGCGGTCTCCGGTCTCCAGCGGGGCGGCGCAGTCCACCGGTTGGGCATTCGGTCGCGGCGAGCTGGCCCCGGCCAGGATGATCACCGCGTGCACGGTGCTGGTGCCGAGGCCGGCGTCGACGGTGCCGAAGCCCGTATTGAGCCGGTCGCCGTCGAGCCGGTAGTTGCTCAGGTTTTCGACATCGGCACGATGCACTGGGTCGCTGAATGTCATGGTGATCTGGCAGCGTCCCTCGACGGCTTCGATGTGGGCGATGATCGGCGCCAGCGTCGCCGCGTCGTCGGCCTGGCTGAGGGCGGTGCTCGAGATGGCGGCGGTGCCGCCGAACACGGTGATCCGCAATTCGCCGTCGTTGTCGCCGGTGAAGTAGTCGTCAGACGCCAGTACTTCCTCGGTGGCACTGCTCAGGCCGTCTCGGTCGGTAATCAGCAGCGGGGCGCAGAGCTCGCCCAGCAGCGGGGCACCCACGAGGGCATCAGGCGGCCGCCAGCCGTTGGCCAGCCCCGCCTCGGCGCCGTCGAAGCACGACTGGGGAGAGTCGGGCCCCTGCAGCTCCCGCGCGATTTCTGCTGCAGTGGCGAATCGGTCCGAGCCCGCGAGCCGCTCGCTGCTGATCTCGTTGTTCTCCAAGGTCCGTTCGACGGCGCTGCTGATGGCCGAGGTACCGCCGAGGATGACGGCATGCTGCGTGTCGCTGACGAGCATGAAGTCGAGCGCTGCGGGATGCAGGCTGTCACTGGGCGTCAGCAGGATGGGATGCTCGCCGCGGTACGCGAGCGGTCCGGCGGCGAGACCGTCGGCAAAGGTGGCTGAGGTGGCCACCAGCACCGTGCGCCCTTCGGAGCGATAGTTGCCGGGCACACCGGCTTGGTGGCCGACGCGCCGTGCCACCGCGGCGGCGGTGGCGTAGACGTCGTTGCCGCCGATGCGGTGCACCGTCACGCCCCTCAGCCCGGCGACGTCGTCTTGCACCCGGCGCGAAACGGCATCGGTGCCGCCGATGATGTACACGGTGTCGATGTCGCGCCGTGTGATGAAGCGGGATGCGGCGACCGAAAGCCGGTCGGGTTCGGTGAGCAGCATGGGCGCGTGATAACGGCGTGACAGCGGCGGTGCGATCAGCGCGTAGCCGAAGTGCTCGTTGGCACCCGATACCAGAATGACGGTGTCGACTCCGGATCGGCGTTCGTCTCGGTAGGCCTCGGCGATCTCCGCAGCCGTCTCATAGCGGGTCGGTCCCGAGATGCGCGTATAGGTCGCATCTCGTGCTACTGCCGACGCCGGCGTCACCACGCTGAGGGTGCCCGCGACCATGAGCACAGCGAGCAGCGCCGCACGCGAGCGCAGCCTGCCGCGTGCCGCCGCCGAGCGGTTCTTGTCCCTGTGTCGACCAGCGTCCGGGTTGGCCCTAGTTGACCTCACGTGGTCCCTCCCAGAATCGCCGTATCCACCCCGTCTCACCGTAGCAATGGCGCACTGCCGAAAGGTGCCGCTTTGCATCGTGCGCAGACGCGAAGGACCCCGGGGCAGAAACCCCGGGGTCCTCCTGTTTGGCTGTCTGTGACTGCTGGATTCAGGCTCTCAACCCGCCTCCGCTGTTGTCACTAGATCTGGCCGTATTGCCTCCTGGGACTGCTACGAGTGCGAATTCACCGGACCCGAGCGGACCCTGATGATCTGTCCGATGTTGTGGTTGTCAACGGGCTCGGACGTGGCCGTCCTAGCGTCGTTGGCCGCTTCATCGCCAGGAGTTGCCGGGTCATCGGTGCCGAAGTTGTCACTGTCCCGGTCCTCGGCATCGGTCAAGTAGTTGACCGCCACATGGTCATTGACCGCCGTGGTGTCGGTGCCTGCGGGGTAGTAGCTACCGCCGAACGTCACGACGCCCTTGCCGGCTCCGGTGCGGAGCCCGGGCAGGTTCGAGGCGTTCTCGGTCGAGTACACGATCCGAGCGCTCATCGTCGGCGCACCGCCGATCAGCGCCACGGTCGCCTGACTCTGCACCGTCGTGTCCGTGGTGTCAATGGCAGCGAGGCCGGGAGTGGCCACGTCGTAACCGGGCACCAACGAACCGAGCACATCGTCACGCAGCCTGGTGCCGCCTGCGTCACCGAATGCACTGACCCAGTCGTTCCAGTTCACGTGGATGCCGACCGAACTGACGCCACCCGTCAGGGGTGTCGCGGTGGTCACGAACGTAGACCGGTCGATCACGTCGCGGCTCTCCGAGCAGTCGTAGGTCAACGCAAAGTTGTCGGTGAACTCGTCGTTGCCCATCAGCGCTGCCGCCAGGTTGCCCAAGGTGGGCGCGCCGGCGATGAACTGCACGCGGATCAGACCGCCGCCGGCGACGCCGGTGCGGTTGCTGACGCTCACGTCGATCTCGGGAGTGGTCGCCGCCGCGTTGTAGTTGGCGTTGCTGTCGATGGCGATCTGCCAGTCATTGCCAGCAGCGCCCGCAGCATCGCCAGACCACAGACCGGTGATCCGCATCTGAGTCGTCCAAGTCGAGACATCGGCCGTGTCAGTCGGCGTACCGCCAATGAACGCAGTCGCCCGCTCGCTCACGCCTGCCCTCGAGGCAGGAACAACAAGGTGGGCAGCGACTTTGCCTGCGTCGTTGCTGGGATCGTCGTCGACGCCGGTGTCGCGGCTGCCGATCAGCACCGAATTCGCCCTGAAGCTGCGCACGCGGCGCGCAACCTCATCACGTGCGTAGCGGCTCGGCAGGTTGTCGTTGGTGAACACGTTGCGCGTGGCCCAAGCCGAGTCACCTGGCCTCAGGGCGTAACCGGCACCCGAAGCAGCTTCGCCTGGGTCGTCTGTGTCGCCGTCGCCGTTCAGATCGAGATCCGCGGCGAGCGTCAGCGCAGCCGTGTACAGGTTCGAAATGCTTCCTTCTGCAGTGACAGCCCCAACGGTGACCTGGGCATTGACGCCCGACCTCACCTCGACCTCTCCGGCCGCGGAGCCCGTCGCCACAGCACCAGTGCTGCGCAGGAACAGTTGCGTCTGTCCTTCAATGGCGATGATGTCGATAGTCGGCGCCGTGGCGCTGCTCGGGGTCAGTCCAACGGTCGCAGACGAAGCCTGCAGGAGTCGCTGGTCGCGGTCCTTGCCGAACTTGTGCGCCGTGGGCCGCACCTCGATGCGGTCGCCCGCCTTGAGGTTGTGCGTCAGCGTCACCGTCACCGACGCGCCGACCACACAGTTGGTGCTGGTGTTCGCACCACTGATGTCGATCCCGTCGATCGCAGTGTTGATGTCACTGTCCTCGTCCTCGATAGAGGCGAGCTGACCATTGACGTACAGCACGTCGGAGAGCTGCTGCTTCCAGCTCCCGGTCGTGTCGATCTCGTCGCTGAACGTGACAGTGAACTCGTTGGTGGCGCCATCGCCTTCACCGGTCCGGTTGCTATTGACCGGGCGGATGGTCGTGGCAAGGCCAGGTGCGGTGCTGGCCGCATCGACTGCGGCTGCCATCACCGAGTTGGACACCACAGCGGTGCCGCCAATCGCCACGATCGACAGGTGCGTCTTGTTGCCGCCTGCCTCCACCGGGGTGGAAGCCAGCCAGTCGCGCACCGACGCAGGCAGAGTGTTGCCAACCAGCAGGATCGCCATCGGGGAGTCATCGTTGCCGAGGCCCCGTCCGGTGACCGGGCCGCCGGTCACACCGTCCACGGTCGCGTCGGCGTTCACCAAAGCGACCCGAGTGGTGTCGGTGGGCAGGCCGTCGCAGTCGCCCCACATGAGCTTGGCGACCTCGACTGAGGTGGCCGCAGGGTCGTCGCCCGAGACGCGGTCAACCGTTGCGCCCAACGCGGCGATCTCGTCTGCGACATCGTCAGACACCTCGCCGGTGTTGCCGATGATCACGACCCGATCGATGTCGTTGTCGTCGATGTACTCAGAGGTCTCCGAAGGCAGCGCGTCGTCTGCGGTGAGCAGCAGTGGCATCTGCATGCGGTAGGACATCGGGCCAGCCAGGATCGCCGAGGTGATCGGGACCTGATTGCCGTTGGCGAGGAACACCGCGCTGTCATCGGACCCGCACCAGCGGGCCGTCGACAGGATCTTGGCCGCAAGAGCAGCCGCAGTGCCGTAGCGGTTGTCGCCAGCCACGCGCGTGACGGTCGGCGACGAGTCGAGCCCTTCGATCTGCTCGACAACGTCGTCGGAGATCACCGCAGTGCCACCAGCCACGTAGACCCGGGACACGCCCTGGTCCTCGATGAAGGTAGCGACGCCCTTGGGAAGCTGATTCTGGCGCGTCAACAGCACCGGCGCTTCCTCATAGCCCGCAACACCCGCAGCAGCAACGGCGTCGATCTGGGTTTCCCCAGAAGCGATAATCACCGTGCTGATCGAGTTCGGGGTGTCGTTGTTGGCGAAATGCTTGGCGAGCCTCAGCGCCGTGTCGTAGCGGTCGCTGCCCGCGAACGCACGGCTGTCGGGCCTGCCGTCGTCATTCGTGTCGACCAGCGCTTCGCTGGCCGTGTTCGCGGCCTGAACAGGTGCCCCTGCTACGACCGCGAGCACCGATGCCATGAGCATCGCCGCCAGGATCGCAGCGAGGGAGCGCCAGCCCCGCCGCTTCGTTCGAATAGTCAAGGTTCCGAGCCTCCTGCTTGGAATTGATGGGTTATTGGTGTCCGGGCACGGGGCCTCGTGGCACCGATCTCCCGCCTGACAAGTAGAACCGCGGCAGAGCGCGCTCTGTGACACGGCAACCTGCAAGGGTACGGAATCGGTCCCGGCTGCGCAATGCGAATAACCATCTGATTGCGTCTGGTTCGAGCCTAGGCGCGCACGGATGCGGGCGGGGCGCGTTTTGTAGCAATTTCGGGCGGCACCGCGAAGTTTTCGCCAGCCTGCTGGGAGTTCGCCGAAGCCAAGACCGTCAATATGTTTGAGTCATGGGATCAAGGCCCCAGTTCACCGACGCCGAGATGGACTCGCGTCTCGGGTGGAAGGCGTTCGACCGCCAGATCTTTCTGGTGCCGGCGGTCTTCCTCATGCCCCTGGTTGTTGGGTTGGCGGGCGCCTTCGCGGCAGAGAAATGGGTGCCCGATCCAGGGCCTCACCCTCGCGCTCACGACCTCCGTGGCGCTGCTGGCAGTGTTGCACTTGCCGGACTTCATCGAGATCCTGTCCAGAAGCGACTCCAGTAGGAAGCCGCCTTCGTCGACTGGCGCGGCACGCCAGATCACTGGCTTCTGGGCGTTCATGGCAATACTGGCGATCCTCACACATGTCCTCGTGCGTGACGTCGACAGTGTGACCGAGGGCGCGGCAGAGGCGGTAGCTGCCTCCGCGACCGAAGAGGCAACCGTCTCTCTCGACCAAGCGCTCAGGGACGTCGTGCAGTTCCTGGCGGTGTTGCTTGCTGGCGCCTCGATTGGCATGTGGGTCACGATCCGCTGGACTCGCAGCCTGCTGACATTGCCCGATCCGACGGTGCAACCCTCGACTAGTCTGTGGGCTGGGGCGCTGGACCTTGTTGTTCCTGGATTCGTGGTGGGTCTTCCGGCAGGAATCTGGCTGAACGCGTTCATCGAACGCGACACCCTCATGGAGGCCGATCTGCCACCCAATTGGCTCGTCGCCGGCTGCCTCGTCCCGTTCCTCGTGCTTCTGCGGTCCATTCCTGCGCATCCGAGCGGCCAGGCGCTTCATGTTCTGTTGTGCGGCACGGCGGTGTTCCGAGCGCAGCAGGGCAATGACGATGCGGCCGAGGCGGGCCAGCGAGTTTGGGGACCTTGCTGGTAGCCGGCAGGCCTTCGGCGTTGCACCAGACATAGACGTTGCAGGCACGCCGCGACGCTCTAATCAAGGCGGTCATGCAGGCCCAGGCCCCAGTGCAAACGGGCGAGGCCCCCGCCCGGACGCAATGTGATGCCTGCATCGGGCGGGGGCCTCGGACCCTTGATCGTGAGACTACCGGGCTGATCGCGGCCCATGGCATCCACCCGGTATGGAGAGGCGACCTACTTGGCGACAAGAATCTGCTGACGGCGGCGAGGCTGACGGCGGTCAGAGCAATCATTGCAGCGGGCAGCAACCCAAAGCCCGTCACTCCGAGGCTGACGAATCTGCGGAACCGCTGCCGCGCAGCTGCCGGCATAGCCGCCCGGTCGGTCTCGCGCTGCGCATCGCGCTCCTTGCGGTCGGCCTGAAACTTCGCGTCCAAGCCGGTGAAGTTGGCTTCGAGACGCGCGAACTGCTCCCTGTTGGCGGCTTCCAAGCGCTGGAAGTTCCTTACACTTCGAACCCACCGGCGCGAACGTGCTCAACCCCTTCCCGGCCTCGTAGCCGCCCCCGGCGTAGTTCACCACCAGTCGAACCAGTCACGAGGCTCCGAGCCGGAATTGCGCGATCGCCGCCCGAATCGGCCCACCCCGTCCAATGACGACGACACCGACGACGCAGGCGGCCATGAGCCTGCAGCGCCGCTCTAGCGGAGCATTGGTGCGCGAGCTGCGGAGCGCTCAGCCGATCACGCCAGCAGCGTCGAGTCAGATCGACACCACAGCAGTCAGACCGATGCCGGCAAGCCAATAGTGACGAACGCGGCTCACGTCGCGATCCTCGGCGCGCTGGGCCACCAGGGCATCGACCTTCTCGTCGAGGCGGGCGACCTTCTCGTCGACGGCGGCGAGGTCTTCCTTTGTGGCGAACCGTGACAGCTCCCCGGTCAGGAATTCCTTGGTCGCCAGTTCCGACAGCGGCGCAGGCGCGAGGCACGACATCATGTACTCCGCGCGGCGCTCGTCGAGCTGCTCACGGAACCAAGCGTAGAGGCGAGAACGATCTTGCTCAGACGCGCAGCCACTCCAGAATCGCTGCGGCACCTGCGAACAGCACGACGACCTCAACTGGCACCACAAGGGCGAGGTTCCAAGCACGGCGGCTCGCCGCCCGTCGGTCGTCAGCGCGCTCGGAGGCGCGCTCCTTGAGATCGGCATAGTGCAGTTCGACGATCTGGTCGAACTTCTCGTCCATGCGGACGGCCAAGGCATCGACCTTGCCGTCGAGGCGCGCCACGTCGCGCTTGACCTCGCGTACGTCATCTTTGACTCCGCGCAGGTCGTCTTTGACCGCTTGCACGTCGTCTTTGACTCCACGCAGGTCGTCTTTGACCGCTTGCACGTCGTCCTTGACCGCTTGCACATCGCTTTTGACCGCTTGCACGTCGTCTTTCGTGGCGACCTCTGTCGCTGGCACGGGACTCAGGCGAGACATCACGTACTCCGCGACCGTCGGATCAGCCTGCTCACGCAGCCAATCGTACGCACGGACTCTCACAGCTTCAGACACGGCAACCTCCCGGGCGGCGCAGAGAACACGACAGGGACGCGGACAGTAGGCGGGCGGGCGTGTACGTCAAAATGAATTTCAGTATTTTTCGATGATTCGCTGATCTGCCGTTCTGCGCTGGCAGCCGGTGCCGATGGGGAACGGGTTGAGCACCTGCGCTCTCGTTCGGCCCGGGATCGGGGGCGGGGCGTAGAGAGGAACACCCGAAGAGAATGGACCGGGGTCGATCGTGCCAGCCACAGGGTGCCAATTGGCTGACCGCCAAGAATGAGAACTGCGGGACGCTCAGCCGATCACGTCGGGGGCGCCGAGCGTCGAGGGGCCGTGTGGCTGCGCGCTGGAGTGGGGGCTGTGCCGACGAGCGCTACGAGAAGACGCCGGACCCCAATATGACGCCGACGGCCGACACGCTGACGCCGTAGATTGCCACGACGATGCCCACCAGCCAGTGGAACTGGTGCCGCGCTTCCTTGCGGTCGGCCTCGCGGGCATCGACGAGCCGCTCGAACTTGGTATCGAGACGCGCGATGTCTTTCCTGGTGGCGGTCTCGAGACGCGCGATGTCGCTCTTGGTGGCGAGATCGGGCAGCGGCACAGGGCTCAGACAGGACATGACGTATTCGGCGAGCGACTCGTCGGCCTGCTCGCACCACCAAGCGTAGAGGCGAGAACGATCTTCTTCAGAGGCGGCAGCGCAGCATCGATGACTTCGCCGCATTTTCGAGCCGTCGCGGCGGTTAGCTGATGGCAGCGAGAGCGAACATGGCCGCCAGCAGCACCCCGAAGCCCGTCGCCCCGAGACCAACCAGCCAGTGGAACTGGTGCCGCGCTTCCTTGCGGTCGGCCTCGCGGGCATCGACGAGACGCTCGAACTTGGTATCGAGACGCTCGAACGCGGTATCGAGACGCGCGATGTCGCTCTTGGTGGCGAGATCGGGCAGCGGCACAGGGCTCAGACAGGACATGACGTATTCGGCGAGCGACTCGTCGGCCTGCTCGCACCACCAAGCGTAGAGGCGAGAACGATCTTGTTCAGACACAGCGGATTCCTCTCTGCAGCGATCCGCTGTGGACAGTAGGGAGCCT
>JAJEBN010000021.1 GCA_022822525.1 Acidimicrobiia bacterium
CGAAGAAACACCGACCGCGAGCCCCGCCATCGCCTCGCCCAGCTCGCACTCGCCGTCGCCCTGATCATCACCATCAAGCTCATCGACCACCGAGACCGCTGGCAACCCCGCTGACCCGCCTATCGGCGCATCCTCTAAGGCTATGACCGCGACGGGCATCAGCAGCGGGTTGACGCTCACTGCCGCTGATATGCCCATGCCGGCGGCGAGGCGAGCGAAGGTCTCGGTGTCGGCTCGATTCCATCCGAAGATGACCGAGACCACGCCGATGGCGCCGCCCAGCAGGTCGCCGGCGTCGTAGGTATTCAGCTCGCGGAACCAATCCTTGGGTATGCCGAAGGTCGACTCGAGCGAGTCTGCGACGGCATCAAAGTTCGCCTTGTCCCAGTTGGCCAGCGGCAGGCCCCGTGGGGTAGAGACATCGCGCAGCAAACCCTGAACTGCACCCAGCGCTTCTTCGATGAGGCTGTCATCGGGAGACGCCGCGTGAGCCGCACTGAATGCGCCGGGAATCGTATGCCCGCCATCGAACAGCCGGTGCCAACTGCCGCCGATACCGGTCTCGATGAATGCAGCGTCCATCGCCTTGTCGTAGATGGTGGCACTGCCCTTGACGGCCGCCGCGACCAAGTCATTGATTGATGCGGCGAGATCGCTCGCCACGAGCGATTGCGCCGCTGACAGCACCGCCGCCGACCGGTCGATGCTCATGTCGCGCATCCGCCGTACGCCAGTGACGACGGCACGTCCGCTGGCAATTCCGGCCCTGGCGGATCCGCTGCCAATGGTCTTCGCTGCCGATGCGCTCGTCGCCACTGCCGCCTCGGCGCCATCGCTGATGGCTCGCCCCGCCGATGCACCGGCTGCGGCTGCTGTCTTGGCGCTCTCTTCGATGACCCGCGCCGTCGACGCTGCGGTTGCGGAAGCGGCCTCGGCCGCCCTGCGACTTCCGGAGATGGTCGCGTCAGCCGTTTGCTTGGCAGTTTCAAGCGCCTTGTCGGCGAGGCGACTGAGACGTCCAGACTCATCGTTCTCGGGCTCCGGGTGCTCCGGCGTAGCGGGCGGCGGCGAGGGCGCGTCCACGCCGTCGGACGACTGGTTTTCATCTGCTGACTGGTGTTCAGCACTCTCGTTCAGGTCCTGTTGCACGTCGCTCATTCGGCTGAGTCTAGGTCCGAAGAGGTTGGTTAGGCCAATTCGCAAAGACCTCGCCCCCGTGGTTGTAACACCCCTTTCGTACGGTTGTTCTCATGTTGAGGGACGGTTCTGAGGGGGCGAGGCGCAGCGACGACGCCGCCGCTCTCGGGCGCGTCGCAGCAGACACACCCGCTGAGCTCATCGCCGCCGGTCACGACGCCCCCGCCGCCGGCCACGTCGCCCCCGCCGCTGCCCACGTCGCCGCCGGCCACGTCTCGTCCGACTCTGTTGGTCGCGTTCATGCCGGCTCGTGCGAGGCGCTGTCGCTGACCCGGTTGAGCGCTGGGGCGCTGGCGGGGCTCGGGCGGGGCGAGCTGTTGAGGGTGTTGGGCGATATCGAGCGGCTGGCGAACCGGTTGGCTGGGTATCGGGCCGAGGTGCTGGGCGCGCTGGACGTGCTGAGCGAGTCGGGCGTGGCGCCGGATGTGAGCCCGCATCTGTCGTTGCGTGAAGCGGCGGGGGTGTCCGAGCGTGACGCCCGCCGGATGGTCCGTGCTGCGGAGAAGGCCCGCGGTCACGCCACGGTGCTCGAGGCACTGTCGGACGGCGACATCAACGCCGCCCAGGCCGAGACGCTGTGCGACGCACGTGTGCCCGACCCGGTGCGCGCCGAGCTGGTGGCCGCTGCGGCCGGCGAGGACACCGACGCCACCCGCCGGCGTGTACGACGCGCCGAGGCCGAGCACTCGGTGGAGACCTCGATGGAGCGCTTCGAGCGTCAGCGGGCGGCTCGTGGTGCGGGGTGGCGGCGAGATCACGAGGGGATGCTGGGGCTGTGGGCCAAGTTCGACCCCGACACCGGCGCCCATGTCGAAGCTGCGCTCGAGGCGTTGCGCCGCGAGTACTGGATCGACGACAAGCAGGTGCGCAGCGGCCGGCGCACCCCGGCCCAGCGAGATGCCGACGTGCTCGCGTATGCGTTCGCGGGCCTCACCCACACCGATGCCGACGCTGCTGCGGTGCGCCGGCTGCACGCCCGTGCCAGTGCCCGCAGCGACACTGTGCCCCAGGACCCGCCGCCTGACGGCAGGGCCGGCTGGTCGGGATCGGGAGATGGCTGTGAGCTGTCTCGACGGCTGCCGCCGGCGCAGGTCAGCGTGCTGATCGGTCTCGACGCCCTGCGCGGCCGCACCGACGAGATGGGCCTCACCGACGCAGGCGTCGAGCTGCCGCCCGAGATCGTGCGGCGCATGGCCTGCGACGCCGAGATCATCCCCATCATCCTGGGCAGCCCCGGCGGACCAGCCGACGCGGGCCGGTCCCGCCGCACCGTGTCGCTGCGACTGCGGCGCCTGCTGGTCGCACGCGACCGGCACTGCCGCTGGCCCGGCTGCCACGAACCGCCCTCACGCTGCGACGCCCACCACATCTGGCACTGGATCGACGGCGGACCCACCAACCTCGACAACTTGGTGCTGCTGTGCCACCGCCACCACCACCTCGTCCACCAACGCGGCTACACGATGATCCCCCAACCCGACGGCACCTGGACCGCCGTCCAAGAACCAGAGCGCGGATCCACGCCCACACCGCGACGAAGCAAACGCAAAGCCCGAGCACCCTGAACCTGGCAGGGGCCTCGGGCCCGTGAACC
>JAJEBN010000047.1 GCA_022822525.1 Acidimicrobiia bacterium
GCGTTCAGCCGCCGCATCGTGGGCTGGCGGGTCGCCGGCCACATGCGCACACAGATGGTCCTCGACGCTTTGGAGATGGCCCGCTGGACCCGAGGCGCACGCCTCGAAGGACTCATCGCCCACGCCGACGCCGGCAGCCAGTTCACCAGCATCCGCTACAGCGAACGCCTCGACGACCTCGGCGCGGTGCCCTCGGTCGGCTCGGTCGGCGACTCATATGACAACGCCCTCGCCGAAGCCGTCAACGCGCTGTTCAAGACCGAGCTGATCCGAAGCCCCCGCCAAGGCCCCTGGCGCACGATCGACGACGTCGAGCTCGCCACCCTCGGCTGGGTCCACTGGTGGAACACCGACCGCATCCACGGCTACCTCGACGACCACTCACCCGACCAATTCGAAGCGGCCTACGCTGCCGCCAACACCGACCACACAAAGACAGAAAACCAAAACATTCAGCCTGCGCAAAACCCAGGGTGAATCAAACGGGACTGTCAGTTTTTTTGTGTAACCGGCCGTGATGGTTTTCATCGGATGTGGTCGGCGATCCGGTCGCCGTAGTGGACGGCCGGGGTGTTCAAGATGGCTTTCCAGCCGTTGGTCTTGCCGGTCAGGTTGGACCGGTTCTTGCGCCGGGCGGTGGCGACAAGGTAGAGCACCTTCATCGCGGCCTGCTCGTTGGGGAAGTGCCCTCGATGGCGGACGGCTCGTCGGAATCGGGCGTTGAGGCTCTCGATGGCGTTGGTGGTGTAGACGACCCGGCGCAGCTCGGCGGGGAACGCCAAGAACGGCACGAATTCGTCCCAGGACTTCCGCCAGGAGCCGATCATGGCCGGGTAGGCGGCCTCCCAGTCGGCGGCGAAGCTCTCGAAGCGGGCCTCGGCGGCCTCGACGGTGGGAGCTGTGTAGATCTCTCGCATCGATCGGGTGATGGAGCCCCAGTGCTTCTTCGACGCGTACCGCAGGCTGTTGCGGACCATGTGCACCACGCATGTCTGCACCGTGGCCTGGGGCCACGTCGCCCGGATCGACTCGGGCAGCCCGGCCAGGCCGTCGCCGCACACGATCAACGCGTCGGCGAGGCCTCGGTTTCGCAGCTCGGCCGGCATCGCCGCCCACTGCTTGGCGCCCTCCCCGCCCGATGGACCCAGCCACAGGCCCAGCACGTCGCGTTCGCCTTGAAGATCCACGCCGATCGCCACATACACGGGCCTGTTCGCGACCTGGGAGTCGCGGACCTTGACGACGATCGCGTCGATCAGCACCACCGCATAGACCGGCTCGAGGGGTGCGGTTCTGCCACACCGCCATGTCGGCCACGATCTCGTCGGTGATCTTCGAGATCGTCTCCCGGCTCACCGAGACGTCATAGATCTCCTCGAGATGCGCCTGGATCTCACCGGTCGTGAGCCCCTTCGCATACAGGCTGATCACATTGCCCGACAGCCCGTCCAGACGACGCCGGTGCTTGGGCACCGTGGTCGGCTCGAACGTGCCCGCCCGGTCACGCGGCACCGCGAGGTCGACCTCGCCGATCTCGGTCGTCACCCTCTTGGGGGTCGACCCGTTGCGCAAGTTCGGCGTCCCGCGGCCCTCCGGGGCGTAACGCTCATAGCCCAGATGCTCGGTCATCTCGACCTCCAGACCGGTCTGGAGCACCCGACGCACCAGACCGGTCAACAGGCCATCGTCGCCGGTCAGCTCCACGCCCTCAGCGCGCGCCTGAGCCACCAGCTGCTCAGCCCAGTCCTTCATCGCCGCCTCGCCCGCAGCATCGCTCGCCGGCACAGCCGGCCTGTCATGATCAGTCACAGACATGATCCTCCCCAGCCCACAGCCCAAAGCTGCGGACCCTCAGATCACGCCCGATACACAAAATTCCCGACAGTCCCCGCTGCGCCGCTCAAAACGGAAATGTGCCCAGGCGTTTTGTTGGGTTTTCGGCGTAGCTGTTGCCGGATATTGGGCGGCGGGCCGCTTCGACAGCGCGGGTATCCCGCCAGAAGTGCTGTTGCTGCCGGGCGGCGCGTGGATTGCTTGGCGGCTGCTGACCGGCTGGCAGGCGCGGCGCTCCCCGAATGCCAAGCCGCCGCGCGGGTACCCGCGGGCTGCCGCCGGGGTTTCGTCGGGTTGACGTTCGGCGCTGCCCGGCGTTGCGCGGGCCGGCGCCTAGTCTCGCCGGGGTGAGTCGGATCGAGGGGTTGTTGGGCGATCCGTGGGCGGGTCATTACGACGCCCCAGCAGTGGGCCGATTGGTGGGCATGGTTCGACTGCCCCTAGCCGACACAGCGACAGCGAGAACGACGATGAACGCCCCAAACTACCCTGACACCATGAGCGCACCCGACACGGCTGAGACGCAACCGCAGAGGCCACCGTTTCGGTATCTGTTTTGGTATCGGTATCTGCCGGCGGTAGTCGTGATGTTGCTCATTCTGCTCGTGAGCTACGCGCTGCCTTCCAACCACTATACGGGGCTTGGGCTGTTCGGGTTGAGCTTGTGCGTGCTGGGTGCCTCGGCATATGGACGCCTGGCCGCAGAAGGCCCCGCCGCGCGGCTGAGGCGGTTTCGTCGGGTTGAGCGCCTGACTTCTGACAGAGGAGAGAAACCGTGACGGGCGACATCATCAAGATTGTCGTTCAAGGTGCTGTTGCGTTCGGCATCTGTGCCGCTCCGGTGGCGCTTGCATTCGCAGTCCGCCGGCTGTGGGAGAGCATGACTGCAGACGGGGTGCGTTCCTGACGCTGAGAGCAGCGGTGAGTCGTATCGAGGGGTTGTTGGCCGATCCGGCGGCGGGTCATTTCGCGGCGGCTGCGATTGCGGCGCGTGATTGCGGCGACCATGAGACCGCGGGGCTTTGGCGATGAGCGCCCGACGCGCTGCGCGCCTCGATGCTCTGTCGCAGCGGCCGAGGCGCTGCAGCGCCGCCGCTGACGCCGGCTGCCGTCGGGCGGGGACCCTGTTGCGGGCGAGCGGATCTCGGCCGAGACGCTCTTCGGCGACGAGAGCCTCTGTGCCGCTGGCCGTGACGCCGCAGCGGTGCGGCTGCGCCGGGCTACCGAGCATGGTTCGCCGCCGGACCGATCGGCCCGCAGAACGCCGCTGAGACGTCTCTGAGGCGTGAAGTGCGGCTCCGAATACGGCCGATTTCGACGTTTCGCTGGACCTGCACCCCCATCGAAACTGCCGTTGACGGGCGCTGTTTGAAACCAAGCACCTCGAAATCTAGCAATTTTAGTTCAGCTATATGTCATTAGCCAAAGAATATATCGCTCATAGCGAACGAATGCAAGCGTGAGCGATGAGCTGGCGGGTGCCAAGGCACATGGCATGAGTGGATTCGCCGCAGTGCAGCGACGCAGGGGAGCCACCTCGCCGCGGCGTGGCGCTACCGTGCTGCCATGCGCGAGTGGAACACGACGCTGCCGAACCTCATGGAACCGTGGTTCTGGACGCAGCCGGCTGACGAGATCGATGCGGTGATCGCCCGCTACCACGCCGAGGCGCCGCTGGACTGGTTCGAGGAGCCCTATTTCTCCGAATGGGTGACGCCCAGCCCCGGCTACTGGTGCGTCACCCGCCACGACGACATCGCCACCGTGTCGCGGAACGCAGACGTGTTCAGCTCGGCGCGAGGCATCACGCTCGGCGACAACCCGCCCGAGTTCACCGAGTTCTTCAGCTCCATGATCGCCATGGACGATCCCCGTCACGCACGGCTGCGACGCATCGTCTCCAAGGGCTTCACGCCCAAGATGCTCGAACAGCTCGACGGCGGCATCCGTGACGGGGCGCGCGAGATCGTGAACTCGATCTGCGAGCAGGGCACCTGCGAGTTCGTCTACGACGTGGCGGCTGCTCTGCCGCTGCGCATCGTGTGCGACCTCATGGGCATACCTGGTTCGGAATACAAGTTCGTGTTCGACCGAACGAACATCATCCTGGGCATCTCCGATCCCGACTTCCAGCCGCCCGACGGCGACCTCGCCACTGCGCTGCTGAATGCCGGTGCCGAGCTCGCCGAGTTGATGAAGGAAGTGGCCGCCGCGAAGAAAGGCGGCGACGGCAACGACCTCACCAGCGTCATCGTGAACGCGGAACTCGAAGACGACCGGCTGAGCGAATCCGACTTGGCCAGCTTCTTCGTGCTGCTGGTAGTGGCCGGCAACGAGACCACCCGCAACTCCACCGCCTGGGCACTGAAGTTCCTCACCGAGAACCCCGATCAGCGGGCCATCTGGGCCGCAGACTTCGAGAAGGTGGCACCCACCGCGGTGGAGGAGATCGTCCGTGTCGCCAGTCCTGTGAGCTACATGCGCCGCAGCGTGACCCGCGACTTCGAATGCGGTGGGCAGCAGATGCGAGAAGGCGACAAGGTGGCAATGTTCTACATCGCCGCGAACCGTGATCCCGCAGTGTTCGACGAACCGTTCCGCTTCGACGTGATGCGCGACCCCAACCCGCAGTACGGCTTCGGCGGCCCCGGCCCGCACTTCTGCCTGGGCGCCCACTTGGCGCGTCGCCAGATCACCTCGATGTACCGCGAACTGTTCGAGCGGCTGCCCGACATCGTCGCCGCAGGCGAACCCGACCTCCTGCGCGCATCGTTCATCCACGGCATCAAGCGCCTCGACGCCGAATTCACCCCGACTGCCCCGGTGCCGGTCTGACCTCGAATGCGCCGAGGCCGCGGTGCTCGACCTGTGCTTACGCGCGGTGCTGAACCCCGAGGCACAGCCAAGAACCGAGCAGCCGGTCGCTCCAGAAATCCGTATCACGCCCTCGAAAGCACCATGAGCGTGAGCTAGCGGGCTCATCGGACGAGGCAACCTCTAGCGTTCGCGCCATGACGAAGCCCCAGATTGCGCCGGCGACCGGCAAGCTCGGCGTGCTGACGCCTGGGATGGGCGCGGTGGCCACCACGTTCATCGCAGGAGTGCTCGCTGCACGCGCGGGCTTGGCGGCGCCCATCGGCTCGGTGAGCCAGATGGCCCACATTCGCCTCGGCGGGCGGGCCGATGGCCGCAACCCGCTCATCCGCGACTTCGTCCCGCTGGCCTCGCTGGATGATCTTGTCTTTGGCGGCTGGGATCCCATCACGCCCAACGCCCTCGAGGGCGCCCGCACTGCCGGTGTGCTCGAAGAGCGAGATCTCGGCGTGATCTCGCGCGAGCTCGAAGGCATCGTGGCCATGGATGCCGTGTTCGACCCCCGATGGGTGAGTCGGCTGGAAGGCACGCGGACCAAGCCGCCGATGCGCAAGCTCGAAGCTGCCCAAGCACTCATGGACGACATCGAGCGATTCCGAACGCAGAACGAGTGCGACCGGCTGGTGATGGTGTGGTGCGGCTCGACCGAGGCCTACCAGGAGCCCTCCGAGGTGCATGCCAGCGTCGAGGCGTTCGAAGCGGGGCTCGCTGCCGACGACGGCAACATCTCGCCCAGCCAGATCTACGCCTACGCAGCGCTGATGAGCGGTGTGCCCTTCGCCAACGGCGCGCCGAACCTGTCCGTCGACATACCGGCCATGACCGAGCTGGCCGTGCGCCGCGGCGTGCCCATCGCGGGCAAAGACTTCAAGACCGGCCAAACGCTGATGAAGACGCTGGTGGCGCCTGGCCTGAAGGCTCGGATGCTGGGCCTGCGCGGCTGGTATTCCACCAACATCTTGGGCAATCGCGACGGCGAGGTGCTGGACGACCCCGAGAACTTCAAGACCAAGGAGACGTCCAAGCTCGGCGTGCTCGACACGATCCTGCAGCCCGAGACCTATCCCGAGCTCTACAGCGAGATCGACCACGTGGTGCGGATCAACTACTACCCGCCCCGCGGCGACAACAAAGAGGGCTGGGACAACATCGACATCTTCGGCTGGCTCGGTTACCCGATGCAGATCAAGATCGACTTCCTGTGCCGCGACTCGATCCTCGCGGCACCGATCGTGCTCGACCTGGCGCTGTTCTTGGATCTGGCCCAGCGTGCCGGGCAGGGCGGCGTGCAGGAGTGGCTGTCGTTCTACCTCAAGGCGCCCCAGTCGGCCGATCCTGCTGGCCCTGAGCACGATCTGTTCATTCAGCAGACCAAGCTGAAGAACACCCTGCGCGAGTGGATGGGCGAGGAGCCGGTCACCCACTCCGAAGCCGGCTGAGGAGCGCCGGACGGAGCTGCTGCGCACCGGCGGCCGCGCGGCGATCACAATCTCATCCCGCTCTCAGGTTGATTTCAGGGACCGTTCAGGTTCATTCGCCATCGTCTGGGTCGTCGCACGAACCCCGACGAAAGGACTGGCGATATGACCGAATCCAGCGAGGCCGACGAGCCCACAGACGCACCGAGGTGCAAGTCAGGGCGCGGCCGAGCGCTTGCGCTGCTGGCTGCGCTGCTGCTGGCAGCGACTGCGGTCGTTGCGTTCGGCGCGGGCAGCGCCAGCGCGCAGACCCAGAACGACAACGGCAACGCCGACCAGCAGCAAGCGGACGACAGCGCCAACGACGACTCCGACGGCACCTGCGACAAGAACGGCGCACGCCGGGGCGGCAAGCTCGGACGGTTCGGCATGGGCGACACGCTCACCGAACTGCTGGACACCGACGCCGAGACACTTCGGGAGCAGCTGAAGAGCGGTTCGACGCTGGCCGACATTGCTGCCGCACAGGGCGTTGACGTGTCCGAAGTGATCTACGCACTCGTGACGGCGATCACCGACACGGCAGCCGAGCACGACCGTGAGATCGATGTAGACGCCGTGACCGAGCGAATCACCGCCTTCGTGAGCGGCGAACGGCCCGAACGGCCCGATGATGACGACGACCGCCGCGGCCGCCGCGGCTTGCATCGCGGTGGTTTCGACGGTGCGAGGCACTTGGGTCGGCACGCCTAGTCCGACGCCGCTGCATAACCCCCCCCGCTGCCGCCAAGCAGCGTCCGAAGCGGGCCGGTTCCCTCTCCGCCGGCCCGCTTCGGCGCGTCTGGGCACCCGGTACCTTGCATCCGTGGCCACGGACAGCACGGCGATTCCCGTCATCGACATCTCGGCGAGCACCCCTGCTGGGAGCGCCTGCGCCCAGATCGACGCGGCCTGCCGGGGCATCGGCTTCTTTGCCATCACCGGCCACGGCGTTTCGGGCGAGCTGCTCGACGGCGTGCTCGACGTGACCCGGATGTTCTTCGCCCAGCCGCCCGCCGACAAGAGCTCGCTTGCGATCGAGCTGTCCGACCACCACCGGGGCTACGCCGGCGTGGAAGGCGAGCTGCTCGAGCCGGGTCTGCGAGCTGACTACAAGGAGACGATGGACTTCGGCCCCGAAGTGCCGGCCGATGACCCGCTCCGCTCACCGCTGGAAGGACCGAACCAGTGGCCCGACCTGCCAGGATTCCGTGACACCGTCGGGGCCTACCAGGCTGCTGTGCTGAGAACAGCGAAACGTTTGCTTCGCCTGATCGCGCAAGCGCTCGGCCAGGAGCGGTCTTTCTTCGATGAGCGTTTCGAGCGGCCGCTGGTCGGCACACGGCTGATCCGCTACCCGGCGGTGGCCGAACCACGGCCCGACCAGCTCGGGTGTGGCGCGCATAGCGACTACGGCTGCGTCACGCTGCTGCACATCGACGGTACCGCCGGCCTGCAGCTGGCAGACGTCGAGGGCAGGTGGCATGACGTCATCGCACCAGCAGGCAGTTTCATCGTGAACCTGGGCGACATGCTGGCCCGTTGGACCAACGACCGGTACCGCGCCACCGTGCACCGTGCGCAATCGCCGCGCACGGCCGACCGCTACTCGGTGCCGATGTTCGTCAACCCGTCCTACGACACTGTGGTGGAGTGCCTGCCGAGCTGCCTCGGCGAGGGCGAGCAGCCCAAGTACCCCACGACCACCTCGGGCGCCTACCTGCAATCCCGCTTCGACGAGACGTTCGCCTACCGCCAGTAGCCACTGCAGTGTCTTCGGTTATCGATGCGCGACCTCAGTGAGCGCGGCGCATCGCCCGTCAGACGAGCAGCGGATCGGTCAGCGCTTCCACCAAGGCGGGACCTGGGTGCGCCAAGGCCTCGCTGAGCGCGTCGTCCAGTTCGTCTGCCGCCGTCACCTGGCGGCCCATCGCTCCGCACAGCTCTGCGAACTCGGCGAAGCTCGGGTTGTGCAGCGACGTCTGCCACACGTCGAACTCGGCCGCTCGCTGCTCCTTGGAGATCTTGCCCAGCTCGCCGTTGTTGAGCAGCACGTGGGTGATGTCCATCACGTACTTGACGGCAGTGGTCAGTTCCATGGCGTACTGGCCGAAGCCGCCGTCGCCCGACACCGAGACCACCGGGCGGCCGGCCCATTGCGAGCCCGGCGCGCGCTGGGTCGCGGCCCAGCAGCCCATTGCGGCCGGGAACGCGAAGCCGATCGACCCCAAGTACCCCGACATCAGCACGGTCTGGCCGCACGGCTCGAAGTAGCGACCGAAGGAGTAGGCGTGGTTGCCGACGTCCACCGGCATGACGGCATCGGTGGGCACCAGGCGGCTCAGCGCCTCGAACACCCCAGCAGCGTTCATGCCGCTGCCGCGGTCATCTGCCCGCCGACGCTGCTTCTCAGCGCGCCAGATGTCCCAACGCGCGGCAACCTCCGCTGCAGACGTTCCTGCGTTGGACCTGCCTGCGAGCGCCCCGGCCAGCGCCTGGGCCGCCACTCCGACATCGGCCAGCATCGGCACGGTCACCGCATGGAACCGGCCCAGCGCCATCGGGTCGAAGTCCACCTGCACGATCGGCTTGTAGGACGCGATGCCGGTGTGGTTGGCGAACGACACGCCGAAGGTCACCAGCGCGTCGGCCTCGTTCATGAACCAGCTGGCGATCGGGGTGCCCGAGCGGCCGAGCACGCCGCAGGCCAACCGGTGCTGGTCGGCGATCAGCCCTTTGCCCTTGAACGTGGTGGCGATCGGTGCGTCGATGGCCTCGGCCAGCGCCACGATGTCGTCGATGCCGCTGCGGGCACCGTGACCCACGACGATCATCGGCCGCTTCGAACCCGACAGCACATCTGCCGCCGCGTCGAGCGCACCGGCGGCAGGCGACACCCCGCGATCGCCCGTGCGTCCCTGCGGGGAGCCGGCCGGTCGCTCGGGCGCAGCCGCCGGCAACACCTGCACTTCGTCCGGCAGCACGAGGTGGGCCACGTCGCGTTCCACCAAGGCGGTCTTGCAGGCCAGATTCATCAGCTCGGCTGCGTCGGAGCCCGCCTGCACCGTTGCCGAGTAGCGGGACACGTCGGCAAACGCCGCGGAGAGGTCGGTGTCTTGAAAAGCGCCCCGGCCCCGGACGCTCGACGGCACCTGGCCCGACAGCGCGAGCACCGGCGCACGGTCCATCTTGGCGTCGTAGAGCCCGGTGAGCAGGTTGGTGCTGCCCGGTCCCGCGATGGCGAAGCACGCCGCCAGCTCGCCGGTGAGCTTGCCGTAGGCGGTGGCGGCGAACGCGGCGGCGCCTTCGTGGCGCACCCCGACGAACTGCAGCTCGCCGCGAACCTCCGCGGCACGCAGCGTATCGGCGAACCCCAGGTTGGAATGGCCCACCATGCCGAACACCCACGCCACCCCCCATGCCGTCATCGTCTCGACGAGCTGGTCCGACACGGTGCGGGGCCGTTCGTCGGTCGCCGGAAGCGCCACATAGACCCCGTCAGGCCGGATCTCGGTTCTGAAGGCGGGCGGTGCATCGTCGAAGGGCGGCGGCGGCGTGCCGTCGAGCGGTGAGTAGTCGTAGCCGTGCCATGGGCAACGAAGCCAGCCGCGTTCGATGCTGCCCTCGCCGAGGGGACCGCCCTGATGAGGGCAGGCATTGGCCAGGCAGCCGAACCCCGCCTCGGTCCGGGTGACGCACAGGCTCTCGTGGCCGACCGTCACCGTGGTGACCCGTCCCACGTCCAGCTCGTCGACCCCCATCAGCCGATGCCAAGCGAATTCGCCAGCGGGCAGCGCTGGCACTGCGACGCTGGGCGTCGCAGCATCGGGCTCAGTGACGCTGGGCGTCGGATCTGGGGATGCATCGCTCATCGCTCACCCCTGTTCAACTCGCGCTCATCGTCGCACACTGCACCGGGGGTCCCGTGGTCGCGACGCGGCGCCGGACACTTCCGCGCGGCTCTAGCGTTCTGCGGGTGCTGCATCTCGTGCGACACGCATCGGCCGGTGATCGGCACGCCTGGCGCGGCGATGACAGTGCTCGGCCGCTGGATGCGGTAGGTCACACCCAAGCCGAGGCCATCGCAGCAGCGCTTGTCGCGGCATCCGTTGCTCGCATCCTGTCGAGCCCCAGCGTTCGATGTATCCAGACGATCGAACCGCTCGCAGCCAAGCTGGGACTAGACATCGAGATCTCCGCGGAGCTTGCAGAAGGCGCAGACGGCCGGCGGACCGAGGCCTTGGTGGACCAGCTGTGCGGCCAGTCGGGCGACAGCGTGCTGTGCAGCCACGGCGATGTCATCCCTGAGGTGCTCTGGCGCCTCGCCCATCGCGGCATCGACGTGAATCCGAGCCGCTGCAAGAAGGCCTCGATCTGGGAGCTCTATGTGATCGACGGCGCGGTCAGTCATGCCGCCTACCGGTCCCCTCGTAGTCTCGCTGTCCGGATGGAGGATCCGAGGTGAGGACGAACCGGCACTACTACCTCGAGTCCTTCGAGGAGATCTCGCTGGCGCCGTACCGGATCAGCCGGTCGCCCTTCGCCCACCGCTATACGACTGATCAGACTATTCACGCGGTGTACTGCGACCGGCTGTACCCGGTGAAGCTGTCACCAGACGAGAGCCCCATCGAGGATTACTGGAAGCTGCGCCGGGGCGTCATGCTGTACGACGTTCCCGAGAAGCCGCTGGAGATCGCTGGAGCTGACGCCGTGCGGCTGCTCGAGCGGGTGTTGGCCTGCCGCGTCGTCGATCTCGGCATCGGCCGCTGCCGCTACGGGCTTGCGTGCAACGACGACGGCACGATCCTGATGGACGGCGTCGTGATGCGCCTGGGCCCCCACCGGTTCTGGTACGTCATCGCCAACGGCGAGTTCGTGAGCTGGCTGCGGGCGCACGCCATCGGACTCGACGTCACCGTCATCGATCCCCAGTCACGGGTGCTGCAGATACAAGGCCCCGAATCGCTTGACGTGCTCGACGCGGCCATCGGCGGCGGCTTGCCGGCTGACTTCAAGTACTTCCGGGCCGGCTTCTTCGAGGTGTGCGGCCAGACGCTGTGGGTGTCGCGGACCGGGTGGACCGGCGAGGTGGGCTTCGAGATCTACTGCAATAGCGGGCCGGTGCCCACCGATCACGACGCCCTGTGGGACGGCCTGTTCGCGTGCGGCGAGCCGTTCGGCATGGAGTTCGGCACCGCATCCTCGATGGGGATCCGGCGCATCGAGTCGGGCATCCTCGACAACGGCACCGACATCGAGCCAGGGCTGACTCCCTACGGCGCCGGCCTCGGCCAGTTCGTCCGGCTCGACAAGGAGGGCTTCGTGGGCAAGGCGGCACTCAAGGCTGCGGACCGCAGCCAATTGCTGTTCGGCCTGGTCTGCCCATCCGCGATGCCGGAGCCGCAGATGGGCGTCAGCTACGGCGATCGGCACGCGGGCCACGTGACGATCGGCACCTGGTCGCCCACGCTCGATGTCGGCGTCGGCTATGTGCGATTCGACGAGCCGCTCACGGACGACGACTGGCTGGGAAAGACCGTTGTGCTGCACGACTACGAGGGCACACAGCACGAGGCCACCGTGGACACCCTGCCGTTCGTTGACAAAGAGAAGCAGTTGCCGCGCGTTGCCTGGCGAGGCTCGGGCACAGGCGCGGGGTGATGCTGACGCTCGACGCGGCGGCCGTACGAGACGCCACGCCGTGGAACGAGCTGATCGAGACCATCGCAGAACTGCTCGCCGGCGGCGCCGCCAACGTGCCCCAGCGGGAGATGCACGAAGTCCAATTGCCAGACGGCGGCACCGGCTCGCTGCTGGTCATGCCCGCGTGGCTGGATGCCGAACTGCTCGGCGTGAAGGCGGTCACGTACTTCCCCTCCAACGCGGGCACGGACCTGCCCACCATCAGCGCCGGCTACCTGCTGTTTGACGGCACGACTGGTCAGCTGTGCGCCACGCTGGACGGCGACGAGCTCACGCTGCGTCGCACGGCAGCCGTCTCAGCGCTGGCCGCCGACTGTCTGGCGCGTCCCGATGCCCACCGCTTGCTGGTCATCGGCACGGGCAAGCTGGCACCCAACCTGGCGCTCGCGCACGCGGCGGTCCGTGAGCTGGAGGCGATCGAGGTGTGGGGCCGCACCCCCGCCAATGCCGCCGCGACGGCCCGCCGTCTGGTCAGCGAGGGTCTGCCTGCACGACCCGTCGAGGCACTCGATGCCGCAATCGGACGAGCCGACATCGTGACGTGCGCTACCGGTGCGACCAGCCCGCTGGTGAGCGGCGATGCGCTGCGGCCAGGCACGCACCTGGACCTGGTGGGGGGCTTTCGGGCGGACATGCGCGAAGCCGACGACGCAACGGTGCGGGCGGCCACGCTGTTCGTTGACACGCAGGAGGGAGCAGTGCTGGCCGGCGATCTGGCGCAGCCGCTGGCCTCCGGTGTGATCTCCAGCACCGATATCGCCGCCGACTTGGCGTCGCTGGTCACCGCCAGCCACCCCGGCCGCACGTCGGATGCCCAGATCACCCTGTTCAAGTCAGTCGGCTTTGCGCTGAGCGACTTGGCCGCCGCCGTCCTCGTGCATCGCCGGATCTCGTGATCGCCGTCACCGGCAGCCGCCGCCTCGGCTGGGGCCTTGCGGCGCTCGGCATGCTGCTGGTGTCCACCGACTCGCTGTGGGTGCGCGTCTCGGGCGCTGATGCACTGACCATCGCTTTCATCGTGAGCGTGCTGGCACTGCTGCTCTACGGCGCGATGGCCTTGCGCCATGCGTCGGCTTCGTGGGCGTCGCTGCGAGCCGATACCCGGCCGCTGCTGGCAATCGGCGTGCTCGGCGCCATCAGCCAGCTCACGTTCATCTCGGCGATCACCCATACCGAGGTGCCCAACGTCGTGGCGATCGTGGCCTCTGCGCCGGTGCTGGCTGCGGCGTTCGCCTGGATGGTGCTCCGCGAGCGGACCTCGCCTCGGGTCGCTGTGGGTATCGCCCTTACCGTGGTGGGCATCGGCATGGTGGTGTCGTCGTCGATCGGTTCGCCCAATCTCTTCGGCGATTTCCTGGCCCTCGTCGCAGTGATCTGCTTTGCCGCCAGCACCGTCATCTGGCGCCGCCATCGGGACATGAGCCGCACCGTGGGGTTGGCGTTGGGCGCAGTGCTGGTGGTGATCCCAACCGTCTTTGTGGTCGATCTCGGAGGGCTCGACGCACCGGCATGGGCAGCCATCTTGGCCATGGGCCTGGTGTGCAACCCGCTCGGCCGCCTGTCCTACAGCACCGCTCCGAAGTACGCGCCCGCCGGCGAAGTCGCCCTGTTTGCCCCGGTGGAAACTGTGGCGGGCATCGTCTGGGCGGCTGTGTTCCTCAGCGAGTACCCAGCTCTCGTCACTGTGGCAGGGGCCGTCATCGTGATCTTCGGGATGCTGTACGCCACCGTGCTCGACCGCAGGGGCGCAGTGGCGTTCGGCAGCGACTGAACGCTGCAGATCTGAGAGGATCCCCGAGCGCCCGGGTCTTCACTCCACCGTTGGCTCGGATACTGTCCGAAGCCATGGGGTCCCGTGACGACGCTCCTTCCGGACCTCCGAAGCGCAAGAGCCGCGTGCCGCGCCAGAAGTACGAGCGTGAGCTTGCACTGCTGCAACAGGAGCTGGCCAACCTCCAGCGCTGGATCCAGCATCAGGGGCTCAAAGTCGTCGTCATCTTCGAGGGCCGCGATGCCGCAGGCAAGGGCAGCACGATCAAGCGCATCATCCGACGGCTGAATCCGCGCATCGTGCGCGTCGTGGCACTGGGCAAACCCAGCGACCGGGAGAAAACCCAGTGGTGGTTTCAGCGCTACGTCGAAGAACTGCCGGCGGCGGGCGAGATGGTGATCTTCGATCGCAGCTGGTACAACCGCGGCCTTGTCGAGCCGGTGATGGGCTTCTGCACAGACGAGGAGTACGAGGAGTTCCTGCGCTCGAGCCCAGAGTTCGAGCGGATGCTGGTGCGCTCGGGCATCATCCTCATCAAGTACTGGTTCTCGATCAGTGACGAAGAGCAGGAGCGCCGATTCCAACGACGCATCGTCGACCCGGCGCGCCGCTGGAAGCTCTCACCGATGGATCTCGAAGCTCGTGCGCGCTGGGTGGACTTCTCGCGCGCCAAGGACATTCTGTTCGCACATACCGACATCAAGCAGGCACCGTGGTGGGTTGTCGAAGCCGACGACAAGCGCGCCGCACACCTCAACTGCATCGCCCACCTGCTGTCGCAGATTCCCTATGAGGCAGTGCCCTGGGAGCATGTCGATCTGCCCGACCGGGGCGCAGCAGGCGGCTATGTACGGCCGCCGATCACCGACCAGACCTTCGTGCCCGAGTTGTACTGAGCCGTCGTCGCGCCCTTCGTCGGCGCCGGCCGCCGACTGATCGGCTCACGCCTCGGTCCGGGACTCCATGTTGATCTCGAGCAGCCGGGCCGCAATGTTCCGAGCCTCATCGAAGCTCGCCACGAAGTGGTCGCCGGGCACCCGGTGCAGCACATCGAGCGACTGCAGGCTGCCCGAGGGCAGGCTCTCGAGACCGATCACGATGCACTCGGTGTCGTGCTCCATCGCTGCGTCGATGAGCTGCTCCACCACCAGCGCAGCGCTGTCGTCGATGTAGCTCGTCTCGGTGAAGTCCAAGATGACGACTTCGTGCTCGACGATGTCCTTGCTGATGGCAAAGCGCAAGCGGTTCGACGAGGCCACGGTGAAGCTGCCGCGCATCTTGACCATGCCGACCCGCGCCGAGAAAGCGTCAAACTGGCTGATGTCCACCCGGTCGCTGTCGGCGAAGAACACCGCATCGAGCATGGGCACCGACAACACGCTGTCGAGCTCGAGGCGCTCGAATCGGCGGCTGGCCGCCAGTGCCGCGGCGACCGTCCCGGCAGCGATGGCGATCAGCAGGTCGACGAACACCGTGAGGCCGAGCGTCAGCAGCATCACCAACATGTGCTCCCGCTGCACCCGGTACAGGTGCGTGATGAGCCGCCAGTCGATGAGGGTGAGCCCCAGCCACAGCAGGATTCCCGCGAGCACCGCATAGGGGATGGCGTCGATGAGACCGCTGAGCACCACGATCAGCACCAGTGCCAGCACCGCCGAGATCGCACCTGCGGCACGGGTCTGAGCGCCTGCGCGGATGTTGACCCCGGTGGCGTCACGCGATCCGGCGCCAGCCAAGCCGCCAAACATGGCGGCGACCGCGTTGCCGAGTCCGACACCGATCATTTCTCGATTCGGGTCGTGCTGCTGGCCTGTCATGGAGTCGGCTTGCGATGCGTTCATCAGGCTGTTGATCGCGCCGATGAGAGCAATGGTGACGGCGGCACCGACAGCGCCCCAGAAGCCGCCGGGGGGCATCTCCATGGCCCAGAACGACGGCGCTTCGATGACATCGGCGATACGCGGCGCCCCGTCGAAGACGACTGCGCCCACGATGACACCGCACACCAGCGCGCCGGGTATTCGCGGCAGGTAGCGGCGCAAGCGTCTCGGCCAGCCTGCGCAGATCACGAACGTGGTGACGGCCAAGCCGAAGGCATGGAAATCCATGTCGTTTGCGGCATCGTCCCAATGACGGATCGAATCGATCGGATTGCCCCCGATCGGATCGGCGCCGAAGAACGGCAGCACCTGCAACAGCACCACCATCACCCCGATGCCGCTGATGAAGCCCGAGGTGACCGAGTGCGGCGTGTATTGCACGAGGCTGCCGAGTCGCAGCAGTCCGATCAGCACCTGGAGGATCCCGGCGATGAAGATGATGGCGAAGGCCTCCAGCGCTGTGTCGGCATAGCGAACCAGCACGAACGAAACTGCGATGGCCACCGGCGCGGTTGCGGCAGAGATCTGCACCCGGGTGCCTCCGAGCACTGCAGCGATGAACCCGACGGCGACCGCGCCCCACAGTCCGGCAATGGGGCCCAGTCCGGACACCACGCCGAATGCGAGCGCCAGCGGCAGCACGACGATCGCAGAGACGACGCCGGCTTGCAGATCGGCACGAAGGCGCTGGGTGTCGTAGTTCATCTCAGATCCCGCCGCGTAGGTTCGCCCGCCGGTCACAGTAGTTCAGCCCCGAGCGGCTACCTATGAACCTGACCGCCTCCGCGGCCGAGCAAGCTCAGCCGCTGTGTCCGATGGTTCGGCCGAGCAAGCTCAGCCGAACATTCCCCCATCGACTGTGAATTCTTGGCCGGTGCAGTAGCTGCTGGCGTCGGAGGCGAGGAACAGGACTACCCGGCCCACCTCCGCCGGCTCGGCGATGCGTCCCAGCGGCACCCCGCGCAGTATCCGGCGGGTGCGATCGCTGTCCTCGGTGAACACGTTGGTCTGGGTCAGCATCTCGGTGTCGATGTAGCCGGGGTGTACGGAGTTGACCCGCACGTTGCGACGGCCCAGCTCCTTGGCGGCCGATTTGGTCATGCCGCGCACCGCCCACTTGCTGGCGCTGTAGGCGAACGATCCAGCGGTGCCCATCAGTCCGGCCACCGAGCTGATGTTGACGATCGAGCCTGACTCGGCCTCGGCCATTGCGGCACCGACCTTCTGCATGCCCAGGAACACGCCGCGGGCATTGATCGCCAACATGCGGTCGAAGTCTGCGGCAGAGGTCTTCATCAGGCCTGCGCCTTGGAAGATCCCGGCGTTGTTGACCAGCACGTCGATGCGGCCATGGCGAGCGAGAACGTCGGCCACCACCGAGTCCCACGCCGCTTCGTCGGCCACGTCGTGATGCAGGTAGTCGCACCCCATCTCGCCCGCAGTGCGTCCGCCCTCATCGTCGAGCACGTCGGTGAGCACCACCGTTGCACCCTCGTCGGCAAAGAGCTGGCCTTCGATGGCGCCCTGTCCTCGTGCGCCGCCGGTGATGATCGCAACCCGTCCGTCCAGAACACCCATTTGCCGCTTCCCCTCCATGTGAGACTTGACCCCGGCGACCGCCGCGCAGGGTCGACGGCGAGACCCTAGACCTCAGCGGGCGCAGGTGTCGCGGCGGTGATTGACCGGGCAGGATCGATCAACGACGGTTGGTGGCCTGCAGCTCATCGAGGATGCCGCTCAGGCGTTCGCCGTCTGCGGCACTGTTGACCGGGATCGAGAACTCGATGCGGTCGATATGGGGGCCGTAGCGCTCGGCGAGCAGGCGGCCGATCTGGTCGTAGGTGCCGACCGTGGCGATGGTGTGCAGCATCTCGTCCGACACGATCGCGGCGATCTCATCCCAGCGCTGCGCCTTGGAGAGTGCCGCAGCCTGCTCTGCCTCGTCGGTCCAGTCGTGCACATCGAACGCTGCCCGGTAGGCGGGCGTCGAGAGGTAGAAGCCGACACGCTCGCGCACCGTGCGAGCCACGCCGGCCAGCGTGGCCTCATCGGGCGCCGTGGCAACCAGCGGCTTCATGCACCAGTCCACTTCGCCGGCATCCCGCCCGGCCCGTTCGGCGCCGCGAGCGACTGCGGGCGCCATCACCTCGGTGATGTAACGAGGCGAGCACACCGGGTGCAGCCGCACGCCGTCGGCAACCTCGCCTGCAACGCCGCACATGTTCGGGTTGATCGCTGCGATGTGCACCGGGACACCAGGGTGGTCGATCGGGCCGGGGTCGAAGAGCGGCACCATGAGGCTCAGGTTGTAGTGCTCGCTCTCATACTCCAGCGGCGTGCGGTCCTGCCAGCAGCGCCACACCGCACGCACCGCGCCGACGTAGTCGCGCATCCACGGCCCCGGCGCCGACCACTCCATGCCGTAGCGGCGGCGGATGTGGCCGCGCACCTGTGAGCCGAGCCCGAGGATTGCTCGCCCTGCGGAGACCTTCTGCAATGTCCACGCTGACAGCGCAGTGACGGTCGGCGACCTTGGAAACGCCATGGCCACCGAGGTGCCGAGTCCGAGCGTGGTGGTTGCCACTGCAGCCATGGCGAGCAGCTGGTACGGATCGTCCTTGGTCTCTTCCACCACCAGGGCGTCGTAGCCCAGCGCTTCGACCTGCGCAGCAGCCTCGCCGATGCTCGCCACATCCAGCGGCACATCGGGCGCGCGCAGTCCGGGGTCGAGCTTGCCCAGCGGCAGGAGCGTTTCTGTCTTCATGTCGCGGACCCCATCATCCAGTCTCCACGTCTCAGCCCTCCGCAAGCAGGCGCGGCGGCCGGCCTGCGAGGAACGTGTCGAGTTGGGCGACGAACAGGTCGTCGTTGCGGGCTGCCATCCCGCTGCCGGCACCGCCGATGTGGGTGGTCATCACCACCTTGGGGTGCTGCCACAACGGGCTGTCACCCGGCAGCGGCTCGATGTCGAACACGTCGAGCACTGCGGTCGCCGCACGGTCACCGTCCAGCCAGGCCAGGAGTGCGTCGGTGTCGATGACGGGACCGCGGGCCACATTCACCAACACCACGTCGTCACGCAGAGCCGACAGGAACTCGGCGCCGACGAGCCCGCGGGTCTCGTCGGCGAGCGGGCACGTCAGCACCACCACATCGGCGAGCGGCAGCTCATCCGCGATGGCCTCCATCGTCACCATGGCGTCGGTCGCCGCGAGATCGGCGTCGTCGGCCACGCTGCGGCGGGCGCCCACCACTGCTGCGCCGAATGCACGAGCCAGCGTGGCCACCTTGCGACCGATCGAACCGAATCCGACGATGAGCCACCGGCTGCCGCGCACCTCCCGCCACGGAGCCTGCAGCCAGTCGCCGGCCCGGCGCCGGTCGATCCGTCCTGCCCAGTCATGAAAGGTGCTGAGCACCAGCGACATGGTGTGCTCGGCGGTGGCGTCGTTGGGAGCGTCGCTGCGGCTCAGCCGAACGCCTGCAGCCAGAAGCTGCTGGAACGGTGGAGCGTCGGTTCCCGCCAGGCAGATCTGCGTCCAGCGCAGCGTGCGTGGGGCCAGCGCCGCCTCGACGAAGGGGGCCAGGTTGCCGCCGAACAGCAGTCCGATCGAGATCCAGGCAGCGACCGGTGCGTAGCCGGCGTCACCGGTCGGCACGCCGCTTGCATCGGCGATGACCGAGCCGTCGGCGAGCGTCACGCCCTCGCGGCTCCACAGCAGCGGCGTGATGTCGTGATCGAGTGCCGAGATCCGATCGGCCAGCCGCCGGTAGTCGTCAGCGGGCAGCAGCACCTGGGGAGATTTCACGCTGGCACGCTATGCACTCCGAACGGCCGACGCCTTCACAGGTACCGGCATGTGGTGGCGTGCCGCGGGCAGTGGGGTCGCGGGAGGCACGACGCAGCGGCAAGGCGCAAATTGCACGGTTGCGGGCGAGCGGCCATAGGGTTCGCTGCGATGCGGACGGGCGACGCCCCGAGCGCCACGGCGGGCGCGCCTGACGAGGTCGCTGCGACCGGCGACCGCCCCGAGCAGCGCTTCGGTCTCAACTTCGTGCTGGTCGCGACGATGGTGCTCGGGCCGTTCCCGATCATGGCGCCAGCTGTGGTAGCGGTCGATCTCATCGGTGATCTCGGCATCACCACGGGTGCATTCAGCGTCGCCCTCACCGCCAACACGGTCGTCGCTGCGCTCTTCGCGCCGCTGTCGGGTCGCATCACCGATCAGATCGGGCCGAAAGTGTCGACGGTGCTCACGATCGGCACCGCCGGGGTGGGCTTGTTCGGCATGGCATTCGCACCCAACGTGTGGCTGCTCATGGCGGCGGCGGCATTCTCGGGTCTCGGCCAAGGCTGGTGCAATCCAGCCACCAACAAACTCATCGCCGAGCGCGTCCCGGCGGGTCGTCGCGGCACCATCACCGGCCTGAAGCAGTCCGGCGTCATGTTCGGCACGTTCCTGTCGGGCGCCACCCTGCCCACGCTCGCCACCCTGCCCACGCTCGCCACCCTGTACGGCTGGCGCTGGGCGACCGGCATCTACGGCGTGGTGACGCTGGCGTGCGCGCTGGGCATCGCGCTGTGGCTGCGGCCCGACGCCAAGACCGGCAGCGAGCCGGCCTTCGCTTACGAGGCGCCGCCGGGTGCGGTGTTCGCCGTTGCGCCCGCGCAGCCCAGGGTGGTGCGCATGGGGCCTGCGGAGCGCCAATTCATCATCACGATCACATGGTTCTCGCTGCTGATGGGCAGCGTCGTGGGCGGCGTCGGCCGCTTCCAGATCCTCTTTGCAGAGGAATCGCTGGGCTGGACCAACTTCTGGGCCGGATGGGCCAGCGCCCTAGCCGGCGTGACTGCAATCGGATCGCGCATTTGGTGGGCCCGGCTCACTGAGCGCCGGGTGCATCCCGCGAGCGCGCTGGCAATCCAGTCCGCCTTCACCGTGGTGGCGATGGCCCTGCTGCTCGGCGCGGCAACAGTCCACAGCAGTCTGATGTGGGTGATGTCGCTGCTGGCCGGGTTCACGATGATGTCGTGGAATGCCGTTGCGATGCTGGCCATCATCACCGGCATTCCTGTCGCGTTGGCGGGCCGGGCGTCGGGCATCGTGATGCTCGGCTTCATGTCCGGGCTCAGCATCGGAGGTCTTGTCACGGGCTACGTCGCCGAGTGGACGGGCAGCTTCAACCTGGTCTGGACGGGTTTCGCAGTGCTTGCTGCCGGCGCGACCGTGCTGGCGCTGATCATGCGCCGTCCGCGCCCAGTCGGTCCCTGACGTTGTCTCCTTCTGGGTGTGGAATTGCCGCCTCCAGCGGCGTTCTGACAGCGAAGATCATTCGCTCTCCAGCTCGAACCTAGGCTGGCCGCCATGGGGGACGATTTCGGCATCGAGTACCAGAGCGGCTTCGGCAATGAGCACGTCACCGAGGCAGAGCCCGGCGTGCTGCCGATCGGCCAGAACAGCCCCCAGCGCGTCACCCACGACCTCTACACCGAGCAGCTGACCGGCAGCGCGTTCACGGCGCCCAGGGCCGATGCGCTGCGCACCTGGATGTACCGGATCCGCCCCTCGGTGCGCCACGTCACCGCGCTGCGTGACATCGAGGCGGGCAACCTGCGCACCTCGCCCTGCCGTGAGGGCACGCCACCGGTCGCCCAGCTGCGCTGGAGCCCGAGAGCGGTTCCCGCTGAGCCGCTGAGCTGGCTCGAGGGCCTCTGCACCCTCGCCGCCAACGGCGACGCCCATCTCGGCACGGGTGCCGCAACGCACCTGTACGTCGCTAATCGCTCCATGGATGACGAGGTGTTCGCCAACGCCGACGGCGAGATGCTGATCCTGCCCCAGCAGGGCGCGCTGCGCCTCGTCACCGAGCTCGGCACCCTCGCCGTCGGGCCTGCGGAACTGGCCACAGTGCCGCGTGGCGTCAAGTTCCGCGTCGAGCTGATGGAGGAGACGGCCCGCGGGTACGTGTGCGAGAACTACGGGGCGCCCTTCCGGCTGCCCGACCCGGGGCTGATCGGCGTGGACGCGCTCGCCATGCCCCGCGACTTCCTGTTTCCGGTTGCCGGCTACGAGGCCACCGATCAGCCCACCCGGCTGGTCTTCAAGCACGGCGGCCGCCTGCTCGAGACGCACCTGCCGCACTCGCCGCTCGATGTGGTGGCCTGGCATGGCAATTTCGCCCCCTACAAGTACGACCTGCGCAACTACTGCCCGCTGGGCCCGCTGCTGTTCGACCATCCGGCGCCGTCCATCTGGACACTGCTGACATCTCCATCAGACACAGCGGGCACCGCCAACGTCGACTTCGTGCTGTTCCGTGAGCGCTGGGCGGTGCAGGAGCACACCTTCCGCCCGCCCTGGTACCACTCCAACGTGATGAGCGAGCTGATGGGGCTCATCGAAGGCACCTACGACGCCAAGCCCGAGGGAGGATTCGAGCCGGGCGGCGTCAGCATCCACAACGCCTTCCTGCCCCACGGCCCCGACATCGAGGCCTACGACGCCGGCACCACCGCCGAGCTCGAACCCCGGCGGATGGCCGACATGCTCGCCTTCATGTTCGAGTCTCGTTACGCATGGGTCCCCACGGCGTGGGCGGCCGGCCTCGACGAGCTGCAGGATGACTACGCCGCAGCGTGGAACCCGCTGGACGACCGCAGCACCCTCCGCCGCAACGGCGACGGCTGAGCACGTGGCCCGCTGGATCGTCGACGGATGACTGCGACACGAGCGACTGCAGACCTGGGCGACCGGGTGGCGATCGTCACCGGCGCCGGGGCGCGTGGCGACGGGATCGGCAACGGCCGCGCTGCGGCGATCCTGCTGGCCGAGGCCGGCGCGCACATGCTGGCGGTGGACCGCAAGCCCGAGCTGGCCGCAGCCACGGTCGACATGATCAGCGCCGAGGGGGGCAGCGCCGTCGCCGTCGGTGCCGATGTGACCGTCGAAGCTGATTGCGAGGCCATGACCCGAGCGGCGCTGGAGCGCTGGGGCCGGCTGGACGTCTTGGTGAACAACGTCGGCATCGGCAGCAGCGGGACGGTGGTGACCAGCGATGTCGATGCGTGGGAGCGGGTGATGGACGTGAACCTCACGTCGATGGTGCTGGCGTCCCGGCATGCGATCCCGGCGATGATCGAGCACTCGGGCGGGGGAGCCGTTGTCAACATCTCGTCCATCTCGGCGCTGCGGCCCCGCGGCATGACGGCGTACTCGACGTCGAAGGGCGCAATCATGGCGCTGACCTCGGCGATGGCCGTGGATCACGGGGCCGACGGCGTGCGGGTGAACTGCGTGGCACCAGGCCCGGTGCGCACGCCGATGGTCGGCGGCAACGACATGCTCGAGGAGCTGGCCGAGGCCCGCCGGCGGGCCAGCGTGCTGAAGATCGAGGGCAACGGCTGGGACATCGGCGCGGCCGTCAGGTTCTTGTGCAGCGACGAGGCCCGCTACATCACCGGTCACACGCTGGTCGTCGACGGCGGCGTGACCCTGCGAGGACCGTCACGGGCCTCACCGCGCGGCTGAGCCGGCCGCCGCCGTCATTCTTCTCGCTGGCTGAGCCGGTTATCCGCAGCCGCTCGCTGCGCCGATCGGCTACACCCGCTGCTGGCGGAAGCCGCTGGCGTAGTGAGCCTCGGGCAGGCGCCTGCGGCCGAAGAGTTTCTCGCGCAGCGTTCCCGGCCGGTACTCCCGCTGCAGCAGGCCCCGGTCGCGCAGCACCGGCACGACACCCTCGATGAAGTCCACGAACGTGCCGGGGGTGGTGGCATACACCAAGTTGAAGCCGTCCACACCCTGGTCGAGCCGGCGCTGCATGCCGTCGGCGATCTGCTCGGGCGACCCCACCAGGAACTGCCCAGCCATGTTCAGCTTGATGAGGTCGCCGAAAGTCCGGGTGCCCGGCCGTGCAGAATCCAGCAGCGACTTCACCGGCCCCCTGACGCCCTCGGTGCGCAGCGTCTCCAGCGGCTGGTCGGGGTCGATGTGGCTCAAGTCCACGTTGAGATTGCCGCTCAGGTGCGCCAGGCCCGCCTCCAGCGAGAGCGTCTCGAGATAGTCGGCGTGCTTGGCCTTCGCCTCGGCCTCGGTTCCACCAACGATGGGGGACAGGCCGGCGATGATCTTTACGTCGTCGGGGTGACGACCGACCGCACGCACCCTGCGCCGGATGTCTTCGGCGATGCGCGTGAGGCCCCGCGAGGCCGCCACCACGAAGACGCACTCGGCGTGTTTGGCCGCGAAATCGCGCCCGCGATCCGACGAGCCCGCCTGGTAGATCACCGGCGTGCGCTGCGGCGACGGCTCCGCGAGGTGCGGGCCGGCCACCGAGTAGTACGGGCCTTCGTGGTCGATCGGCCGCACCCGATCAGGGTCGGTATAGACGCCGCGCTCGGTGTCGGCCACCACCGCATCGTCAGACCAGCTGCCCTCCCAGAGCTTGTAGCAGACGTCCAGGTAGTCCTCGGCCCGCTCGTAGCGCGTGTCGTGCTTGGGCAGTCGCGGGTAGCCGAGGCTCTGCGCGCCGTTCTGCAGGTACGAGGTGACGACATTCCAGGCCACCCGCCCGCCCGTGAGATGGTCGAGCGTGGAGATCTGGCGGGAGAAGGTGAACGGGTGCGCCTGCAGCACGTTGCTGGTGAACGCGAACCCCAGGTGCTCGGTGACGGTGGCCATGGCCGGGATCAGCAGCATCGGGTCGTTCACGGGCACCTGCATCGCCTCGCGCAGCGAGGTGTCGGCGCTGCCCCGGTAGGTGTCGTACAGCCCGATGACGTCCGCGAGGAAGATGGCGTCGAAGCACCCGGCCTCGCAAATGCGGGCCAGCTCCAGCCACGGCTCGAGTGAGGTGTACTCCCGCTGGCGGGTGTCGTCTCGCACCCACAGCCCCTGCTGTATGTGGCCCACGCAGTTCATCGTGAACGCGTTCAGGATGATTCGCCGGCCTTGACCGTCTGCCCCCTCTGCCGCCACGGGCTCAGTCTCGCACCACTGGCTGCGAGCCGTCCCGGCCTGTCAGCGGGAGTTGGGGCTGGGGGCCGCGAGATAGCTGTCGACAATGTCGGCAGGGTCGCCGACGGCCCGGACGCGGCCCTCGTCCAGCCAGACCACCCGATCGCAGAAGCGCCGGATCTCGTTCATGTTGTGGGTGACCAGCACCACCGAGCCAGACGCCGAGCGCACGTCGTCGATCCGTTCGGCCGCCAGCCGCCGGAATTCCTCGTCGCCCACGGTCAGCGCCTCGTCGATCAGCAGGATCTCAGGGATGCGGGCAGTGGCGATGGCGAAGCGCAGCCGGGCGCGCATACCCGATGAATACGTGCGCATCGGCCGGTCGATGTCGGCGCGCAGCCCGGCGAAGTCGATGATCTCGTCCATCCGGCGCTCCACCTCGGCACGGGTGAAGCCCAGCGCCAGCCCGCCGATCAGGATGTTGCGGCGCCCCGACAGCGCCGGTCGCAGCACCGACGACACCCCGAGCAGCGACGGCCGCGACCGCCCCCGGATGCTGCCCGAGCGCAGCGGCAGCAGCCCGGTCATCGCGGCGAGCAGCGTCGACTTGCCCGCACCGTTCGGCCCGATCAGCCCCAGCGTCTCGTGCTCGAACAAGTCCAGCGTCACGCCCTGCACCGCGGGGATCATGCGGTACTGGCGACGCATCCGGCCGCGGGCAAAGCCCTGCTTGAGGCCCATGGCGGGTTCCTCGAAGACCCGGTAGCTGACGTGGGCGTCGCGCACCTCGACCGTGACGGCGGGATCGCTCACGCGCCGAGCCTCTGCTCGGACCGGTGGAACACCCAGAATCCGATTGCGGGCATCACGATGCACCACATCACCAGACCGGCCACGACCCACAGGTCCACGGGTTCGCCCAGCAGGCACCAGCGCGCGCACGTGATGACGTCGTAGAGTGGGTTGAGCGCGAACGCACGCCGCCACGCCGCGCTCTGCACGAATGCGTCGACGCTGAAGATCACACCCGAGCCGTAGAACAGCAGCCGGAACAGGTGCGGCAGGATCTGGCGCAGGTCGGGCATGGTGGTGCCGATGCGAGCCACGAGCAGCGCTGTGCCGAAATTTAAGGCGAACTGCGCTACGAGCACCGCCGGCAGCACGAGCCAGCGAAGCGTCGGCAGCTCACCGGTCGCCAGCACCGCCAGGATCGCCAGCGCCAGCGCGGGCACGAACGCAGCGGTCTGGCCGTTCACCGACGCCGCGGGCAGCAGGATGCGAGGGAACTGGATGGAGCGGATCAGGCCCATGTTCTGCGTGATCGAAGTGGATGCCTCCAGGGTGACCCGCTGGGTGAGATGGAACAGCACCACGCCGACGATGAGGAATCCCAGGAAGTTGTCGACCCCGCGCCGGGTGTCGATGATGACGCCGAACACCAGGAAATAGACCCCGACCAGCAGGGCCGGATTCACCAGGTGCCAGAGCTGGCCCAGCGTGGTGTCCATGTTCTGCGCCCGCAGGTCCTGCGCCGGCACCACGATGGCGAACTCGCGCCGGCGCCACGCCTCCCGCAGGTACGTCCGCGCCGTCGGTCTCGATGTGAGGTCGATGAGCGGCCGGACCGTCCTCTCGCCCGAGCCGGAGCCGCCAGCGGCCTCTGTACTCACGCGGGTCATCCTACGAAGGCCATCCTTGGGGCAACGGCGAGGGGCAGGGACCCCCGGCGGGGGCATACTCACGCGGCCGAGTGATGTCCGGCGACGGATGTCTGACCGCAACGGACTGCCCGTGTTCTCACCGCCTCCACACCGTCCCACGCCGCCGCCCGCCGACGTGCGGGGCAACGACTGGCGCTCGCTGGGAGTGGCCCCGCTGGACGTGTTCGAGCCGCTGCTGCCGGTGACGGTGGTCATGCCCTACTACGAGGCGCCCGACGCGCTCGCACTGACGCTGGCGGGTCTGGAGCGCCAGACCTACCCCCGGGATCTCTTCGAGGTGGTCGTGGTGGACGACGGCTCGGATCCCCCGCTCGACCTCGCCGAGCTCGATCTGGCCGCGCTCGATCGCACGGGGCCCAGCTCGCTCAGCCTGCGAGTGGTGCACCAGGAAGACCTCGGGTTCGGACTGGCCCGCGCACGCAATAGCGGTGCCTGCGCGGCGCAGGGCGACGTGCTGGTCTTCCTGGACTGTGACATGGTCCCGGAGGCCGATTGGCTGGCTGCGCACGCTCGCTGGCACCACGCCGCCAGTGACCTGCTCACGCTGGGGTTTCGCCACCACGTCGAGGTCGGCGGCATCGCGCCAGCCGACGTGCGTGACCGGCCCAGCTCGCTCGCTGCGCTGTTCGAGGGACGGCCGATCCAGCGCCCCGAGTGGATCGAGCGCCGCATGGAGGCCACCGACGACCTCGCATCCGATGCCGATGATGTCTTCCGAGCGGTCACCGGCGGCAACTTCGCTGTGTCAAAGGCGTTCTTCGAGACAGCGGGCATGTTCGACGAGTCGTTCACCCAATGGGGTTCGGAGGATGTCGAGTTTGGCTGGCGTGCGTACGCGCTCGGTGCCGTGCTGGTGCCCGAGCGTGCGGCGCTGTGCTGGCACCAGGGCGAAGGGGCGGTGCTCAGCGAGGACGAGACGATCAGCTTGGCCCAGCAGCGCGACAAGCTGTCGCACCTCATTCCCGACCGGCGATTGCGCACCTCGCCCCCCGGCCGCTCCTACACCGTGCCGCTGTTTGTGGTGACCGTGCAGCCCGGCCATGCCGACGAACCCGAGGTGCTCGACACCGTCGAGCAGGTGCTGGCCAGCGACAACCACGACCTCGTGGTGTGGGTGGACGAGCGACCGGGCGAGCAATTCGAACGGCTCGGCCGCCTGCTGAACCCCGACCCCCGCGTGAGCGTGGGCGAAGCCGGCGGCGCTGCGCTCGCACATCCCGCAGCGGCATTCCACGTGCGTGTTCCCGCTGGTGCCGGCATCCGGCCACGCATGCTCGACCGGCTCCAGAATCAGCTCGGCACCGCCGCCGCCGGAGCGTCGGACCTAGCCTCAGGACATCGGGTGGAGATCACCCGCGGCTGGGCCGTCCACCGCGCCCGCCGCGCGGGTCGCACCGTCACCGAGCTCGGCACGGTTGTCGAGCTCGATGTCGACAGTCTGGCGGTCACCCAGGAGGCCAAGCCGCAGGGATGGCTCGCCGGCAAGCTGCACGGCCCGGCCAAGTGGCTCCTGCGGATGTGGGCCCGGATGCGCCGGCACCTGGGGACGCTCGGGGCTGGCTTGCGCCGCATCCGGCACCCGAAAGACCTCGCCTCGCTTGTCGGCACCGTGCTCCGTGCCGTGGCGTGGCGCTTGGGCAACGTTCGCTGGATTGCGCGAGGCATCCGCTGGCGGGTTCGACGGCTGCGGTTCACGCTGCGTCGGGTGCGCCGGCAATGGCCGCGACGCGCACGCAAGGCGATCAGGATCTGGCTGGGGCTGCAGCCCCGCAGCCAGCGCTACGTGCAGCGTCTGGCCCGCTACCCGCTCGGCGCGAATTTCGCCGCGGCCGGCCGTACGGCATCCTCGGTGCTCGCCGCTTCCACCCGGGTGGCGCTCCATGTCGGCGACGGGGGCGATCACCACGTTGATGTGCTGCTGGCGGACTCGGACCGCGTGGCCGAGGCGGCGATGCGCACGAGCACCCTCGAGCGGCCCCCGGCAGTCGCGGTGCTGGCCGAGTTGCCGAGTGGGCTCAGCGTGCAGGCATTCAATCCTGAAGCTGTCAATCCGGTCGGCTGGTCGGCAGATTGCGAACCCGAGGGCGTCCCGCTCCGCTCGATCCTGTCGCTGGAGCGCGGAGCGGTGTTCAGCTTGCAGCTCGGCGGCGAACTGCTCACCGACCTGCGCTCGCGTCATCACGTGGTGGACCGGGCTGGCGACCACCGCCATCCCGCTGAACGGGCCGGCGCACTGGCGGCGCTCGCGGCAGCCGGCGTGCTGGTGCACGTCGACGCAGCCGATCCGGCGCTGGCGGCGTCGCTGGGGACCGAGCTGACGGCGATGATGGCGTCCGAAGAGGTACCCCAAGCCGATGCCCACCGCCGTGAGCAGCTCAGCATCGAGATGCGGCGCTGCGCGCTGCGCGATCACTCGCTGCGCAGTCGGGCGCGCCAGATCCTCTCAGAGACCGGCGTCATCGCTCAGCCTCCCGAGGTGTCCATTCTTGCTCCGACCCGGCGGCCGGACCGTGTGGCCGATGTCATCGCCACCGCCGCCAGTCAGACCTACCCCCGCCTCGAGCTCGTGCTCGCCCTGCATGGCGACGGGTTCGGCAGCGACGCCGAGATCGCAGCGCTGGCCGGCGACCTCGGCCGCCCGCTCCAGATCGTTCGGGTGGACGGCACACAGAACCTGGGAGGGGTGCTGCGAGCGGCTGCGGAGGCGGCGGGCGGATCGCTCGTCACCAAGATGGACGACGACGACTACTACGGCGCCGAGCACGTGCAGGACTTGGCGCTTGCCCACGAGTACTCAGGGGCCGAGCTGATCGGCAAGTCCGCCGAGTACGTGTACCTGGAACGGCTCAACACCACCGTGCGCGACCAGAACCGCCAGAAGTTCTCCGAGCGCTACGTCCCGTTCGTGGGTGTCTCCGGCGGGGTGCTCATGATCTCCCGCCACGATCTCGAAACCGTCGGGGGTTGGCGGCGGGTGCCCCGGCGGGTCGACATCGCCCTGGCCCACGACGTCACGCTGGCCGGCGGGCGCATCTACTGGACCCACGGCGCCGGCTACCTGCGGGTGCGCCACGGCGATGAGCACACCTGGAACGTCGAGGACAGCCACTTCCTCGGCCGCGCCAGCGAAGTGCGCGACGGCTGCGACCTGGCCTTCGCAGGAGTCGAAGAGGCCTGACCGGCCCCATCCTGCGAGACTGGGGCCATGAGCGGCACCTTGGACCTCACTGCCAACGAATCGGAACTGCAGCGCTATCTCGACGAAGTCGACGAGAACGGCTACTGCATCGTCGAAGGCGCCATCGAACCCGAGCTGGTCGCCGAGATCCGTGAGACCGTCGCCCGCGTCGAGAGCGAGCTGAATATCCAGCCGAAGGGAAACCGCATCGAGGGGTTCGCCACCAAGCGCATGTACAACCTGCTCAACAAAGACCGGTCGTTCTGGAAGCTGCCGATCCACCGCAACGTGCTGCCGTTCCCGCAGCACCTGATGGAGCCCGGGGCAATCCTGTCGGGCACCACCTGCATGCACATCGGCCCCGGCGAGGTGCACCAGGGCCTGCATTCCGACGACGGCCTCGTCGACCAGATCGATGTGCCGCGGCCCCGCCCGCCGTTCATGGTGACGACCATCTGGGCGTTCACCGATTTCACCGAGGCCAACGGCGCCACCCGCCTGGTGCCCGGCTCGCACCGGTTCGACCATGAGCCTCAACCGGGCGAGAAGCCGGACTACATCGCGGCCGAGATGGGGGCCGGCTCGGTGCTGGTCGTCAACGGCGGCACCTGGCACTGCGGCGGCGCCAACACCTCCGACGACGATTGGCGCCTGGGCATCAGCGTGCAGTACTGCCGGGGCTGGATGCGCCAGCAGCAGAACCAGTACTACAGCCTCGCTCCCGAAGACGTCCGCGACATGCCCGACGAGCTGGCGGCGCTGTGCGGTTTCAGCTTGTACCGGGGGATCATGGGCCACATCGACGGCGCCAGCCCCGGCCGGTTCCTCGGGGCCGAGGGCCTTGCCGAGACTGCATACGCGGCCCGGATCAAGGCCATCGACGAGGGTGAGCAGGTCGGCGGCATCGGCACCGCCGAGCCTGAAGTCGCCGCGGCCGACTGATCCCGCTGCGCACTGACGCTCTTCGGCACCGCCACGAACGGCTGCGCTGCGCGACACTGAGCCGGTTCACAGCGCCGAGAGGCTGTAGACGAGCAAGGAGCGATGTCGATGGAACTGCGCGATCGGGTTGCGATCATCACGGGCGGGGGAGGCGGCATCGGCGGGGCCACCGCCCGCAACTGGATGGCTGCGGGCGCCCGCCACATCGTCGTCGCCGACTACAACGCGGAGACTGCCCAGGCGGTCGCGGACGAGATCGGCTGCGAGGGGGTCGGGCTGGACGTCACCGACGAAGCGGCCGTCGCCGACCTCGTCGAGCGCACCCTTGATGCGCATGGCCCGATCGACGTGTTCTTCTCCAACGCCGGTGCAGGCGCCGAAGGCGGCGTGGATGCGTCCAACGACGCGTGGCAGTCGCAGTGGGAGTTGCACGTGATGAGCCACGTGTACGCGGCCCGGGCGGTGCTGCCCTCGATGCTGGCCCGGGGCGAGGGCTACCTGGTGCACACCGCCAGCGCCGCGGGGCTGCTGGCCGCAATGGGCTCGGCGCCCTACTCGGTCACCAAAGCCGCCTGTATCAAGCTGGCCGAGATGGAGTCGATCCTGCACGGCGACGACGGCATCCGCGTCTCGGTGCTGTGCCCCCAGGGCGTCAACACCGCGATGGCGCCGCAGCGGCTCGCCGACGGCGGCACCGACGGCATCGTCGAGCCCGAATTCGTGGCGCAGGTCATCACCGAAGCCATGGCCGAAGAGCGGTTCCTGATCCTGTCCCACCCCGAGGCTCAGACCTACGTCGAGCGCAAAGCCTCCGACCCAGACCGCTGGCTCAGAGGCATGCGCCGCCTCCGCCAACGCTCCCTGAACCTCGAAGACGACGCTTAGAGGATGCGCCGATAGGCGGGTCAGCGGGGTTGCCAGCGGTCTCGGTGGTCGATGAGCTTGATGGTGATGATCAGGGCGACGGCGAGTGCGAGCTGGGCGAGGCGATGGCGGGGCTCGCGGTCGGTGTTTCTTCG
>JAJEBN010000057.1 GCA_022822525.1 Acidimicrobiia bacterium
GCATCTCGGGGATGGTCGCCGGTCGAGCGGCGCGAACGAGAAGCTCCACGAGTTCTCGCCGACCCTTGGTGTAGAGCTGCCCGGCGTCATTCAGGCGGGCCGACACCAATTCGTGAGTCTCGGCGAGTCGCTCGCCCATCACCGCATTCTACCGAGGCCGGTCACGCCAGCCTGAAGGCACGACGCCGTCTCTATGCGGTGACCCGGGCGACGAATGCGGCGATCTCATCGATCACCTCGTCCCGGTTGGTCTCGTTCACCAGTTCGTGGCGGGCGCCCTCGTAGAGGCGGATGGTCTTGTCATTGCTGGGCATCGACTGCACCGCCTCCAGCGAGGTGCGGTAGTCGACGAAGGGGTCATCGGTGCCGTGGCAGAACAGCACCCCCATCGTGAGGGCACTGACCTGGGCCCGGAAGCGGTCCAGGGCGACGACCTCGGCTTCCAGCAAGGGCCGCTTGTACCGGCCCCGATAGATGAGCGGATCGGTGGCGTAGGCCTCGACAGCGGCCGTGTCACGGGACATGCCCGAGAAGTCGGTGGTGGCGGGAGGCAGCTCTGGCTGCGCCAAAACCTCCCGGGCCCAGTTCCAGTCGCCGATCACTGCGCCAAGCAGGACGATGCCGGCGACATCGTCGGAGTATTCCTGGGCGAATCTTGAAGCGAGCAGCCCGCCCATCGAGTGCCCGATCATCACCACCGGCAGCCCCGGATGCTCGGCCTGAGCGATGTCGACGAGCGTGCGCAGGTCGTCCACCACATGCTCGAAGTCGGTGATGAGCGCCCGCTCGCCGTCGCTGCGACCGTGCCCCATGTGGTCCTCGCCGTAGATCGCCGCGCCGTCGGCCATCAGCCGCTCGGCTAGGTGGCCATAGCGGGCCGCGTACTCGGCGTAGCCGTGCACTACCACCACTATGCGGCGGGCCGGGCCGTCGGGAGCCCATCGCTCGTAGTGAATCGACCCCTCTGACCCAGCGAACTTCGGCACAGGTGCGGTTCTAGCACTCCCGCGCACCGGTGCGACCAGCACATATCCGCAGCTAGAGCCCTCCGGCGAGGCGCTCCGGCCCAGGTGACCGCACTGCCGCCCGTTGCGGTCAGCATCGTAGGAACGGTTCTCATTCCGGTTAGAGTCCCAGTCCGGCTTCCATCGTCGAAACACACCCCCATGAGCACGGCACCCGACGAAACCCCGCACACCCTGGAACGGGTGGGTGAGGCCCAACTCCCCACGAACCACGGCCTGTTCACGATCTTCGCCTACACCGGAGAGGGCGCAGGCGAGCATGTGGCACTGGTCTTCGGCGATCCGCACTCGCGTCGCGGCGCGGTCCCGGTGCGGATGCACTCCTCGTGCGTCACCGGTGACGTGTTCGGCTCGTTGCGGTGCGACTGCGGGCAGCAGCTCGAGCTCGCAATCCAACACGTGACCGGCGCAGGGGCCGGCGCGATCCTCTATCTCGACCAGGAGGGCCGCGGGATCGGGCTCGCCAACAAGATCCGGGCCTACCAGTGCCAGGACACCGGCTTCGACACCGTGGACGCCAACACCACGCTGGGTTTCGAGGCCGATCAGCGCGACTATGCGCCTGCGGCCGGGATCCTTCGTGACCTCGGCATCACCGACGTCGAGCTGCTCACGAACAACCCCCACAAGGCAGAGAGCCTTCGCGAGCACGGGATCACCGTGGAACGCGTGCCGCTCGCTGTGGCGCCGAACCTCCACAACCACCGATACCTCGAGACCAAGGCCCGCCGACTGGGCCATCAACTTCCCGCCACGAACGGCCATGACCCGGCGTGGTCACAGCAGCAGAGGAGTTTCCCGACAGATGAGCACCTACACGCTTGAACCCATGCCGACCACCCTCGTGGGAGAGGGCAGCGTCGCCGATCTCTCCCAGCACGTGCGGGCCCACGGCAGCCGCGCCTTCGTGGTGAGCGACCCGGGCGTGCGGGCCGCGGGCGTTCTCAATACCGTCATCGACGCCCTCACGAAAGACGCCCTCGAATGGACGGTCTTCGACGACGTCGACCCCAATCCGACCGATGCCAACGTGGCCGCTGGGGTGGAGTCGCTGCGAGGGTTCGGCACCGAAGACGTCGTGATGGTGCTCGTCGGCGGCGGGTCGGTCATGGACTGCGGCAAGTACATCGCCATGGCAGCGCCGTCAGGCATCGAGGACTCGTCGCTCGCCTTCTCGCCCGAGCTCGACGACGCCGACCGGATCGACTTCACCACCTTGGCGCCCCCGGCTCGGGCCAGTGCGCCGTGCGTGCCCACGATCGCCGTGCCCACCACCTCTGGCACGGCATCGGAGACCAACGGCGGCGGCCTGATCACCCGAACAGAGGACCATCGCAAGCTCACGTTCAGCCACCCCGACGTTCGGCCGCGCGCTGTCGTGCTGGATCCGCTCCTGACCGTCGGGCTTCCGTCGGGCGCCACTGCGGTGTGCGGCATGGATGTGCTGACGCACGCCATCGAGGCCTACACGTCCACCGCGTCGAACCCCTACGCCGACGGCCTCGCGCTGCAGGCCATCCGGCTCACCGGGCAGTGGCTCCCCCAGGCCGTCGCCGTCGGCAGCGACGTGCAAGCCCGGGCCTCGATGCAGATCGCGTCCCACCTGGCCGGCCGTGCGTTCTCGTCGGGCCCGCTGCTGGGACTCGTCCATGCCACCGGTCATCCCGTCTCGGGCACCTTCGGCGCGGCCCACGGGCAGACGCTCGCCACCATGCTCCCCCACATCATGCGCTTCAACCTCGAGTCGGTCTCCGATCGCTATGCCGACGTGGGCCAAGCGCTCGGCGTCGCTCGCGACCCGCTGGCGGCCATCGAGGCGGTCGAGACGCTGTCCGCGACCGTCGGAACCGACCGCAGCCTCAGCGACCTCGGCGCCGGGCCGCAGGACATCGACGGGCTCACCACCGATGCCTTGCGCGACCTCATCATCTTGAACACGCCGCGCTACCCGAGCCGGGAGGAAGTCCATGCGCTGTACGAACAGGCGCTGTAGGTGAGCCAGCACGACCGGCCCGAGTCCGAGGGCGTGAGTAATCTCGCCGTCATGGACGTTGCGGATGCCAAGAACATCGTTCGTGCCGAGATCGATCGCCTCACGCCGACGCTGCTGGATCTCTCGCACACGATCCACGCCAACCCCGAGCTCAACTTCGAAGAGCACCACGCCC
>JAJEBN010000052.1 GCA_022822525.1 Acidimicrobiia bacterium
GTGTCGGAGGGGGGACTTGAACCCCCACACCCTTTCGGGCACTAGATCCTTAATCTAGCGCGTCTGCCAATTCCGCCACTCCGACTGAACGCCCCCAAACCGGCCGGTGGGCAGCCATTTCGGGGCGCATCAGCATAGCGCTGCGGGGTCAGATTTTCGGCGGGGATCAGGCCTCGCTGATCGCCGTTGCGAGGGCATCGAGGCGCACCGGGTCCAGCTCGCCTCGCCACGACCACACCACGATGTCGACCCCCGCGTCGAAGAAATCCTGCGCGCCCGCGACTGCCTGGTCGACATCGCCGCCGGCTTCGAAACCGAGGTGGATCGACCGGTCGATCTCGGCCTCGTCACGCCCGACGCGCTCGCAGTGCACTCGCAGGACGTCGTCGAGCTCCCGCCACGCAGCGACATCGGGAGGGAACGTCATGTCCCACTGGTCGGCGTACTTGGCTGCCGTTCGCAGCGTGCGCACCCGGCCCTGCCCGCCGATCACGATCGGGATGCGCTCCTGGATCGGCTTGGGCTCGCACCAGGCATCAGTGAGCTCGAAGAACCGGCCCTTGTGGGTGGTCGTCGTCTCGGTCAGCAGCTTGACGATCACCTCCATGCCCTCCTCGAGCCGGTCCGACCGGTCGCGCACCGGCCCGAGCTCGATGCCGTACGCATCGCTCTCCATGAAGTTCCAGCCGGCGCCCATCCCCAGTTCGAAGCGGCCGTTCGAGATGTGGTCGAGCGTGGCTGCCATGTTCGCCGTGACCGCTGGATGACGGTGGTGCATGCCATTCACCATCGCCCCGAGACGGATCCGGGTGGTGGCCTGCGCCAAGCCCGCCAGCATCGTCCAGCCCTCCAGGTTGGGACCGTCATAGGGGGGCGCCAGGGGATAGAAGTGGTCCCAGTTCCACGCCGACTCGAACACCTCGATCTCATCGGCGGCCTGCCAGATGGCCAGGTATTCGGGCCATGTGGCGTGGTGCGGCGGTGTCTTGATTGCGTGACGTCCCATTGGGGGCTCCTTGTCGCAGGCGGCTCGAACCATAGGTGCCGAGATCCCGAGATCGAGGGCAGCGGACCGAACTGTGGTGAACTCGCGATCTCGGCCGACCTGGGAAAGGGCTCCCCGCAGTGCCAGACAGCGTGGATCTGATCATTCGCAACGCCCACCTGATCGACGGCACGGGCGCCCCTTCGACGCAGGGTGCCGTCGCGGTCGCCGACGACAGGATCGTCGCGATGGGTGAGCTCGGCGACGCCAAGGGCGCCGTCGAGATCGATGCCGGCGGCAAGGCGGTGGCGCCCGGGTTCATCGACGTGCACACCCACGACGATCGGGCGCTGCTGATCGACCCGTTGATGGCGCCCAAGGTCAGCCAAGGCGTCACCACCGTCGTCACCGGCAACTGCGGGGTGAGCCTGGCGCCGCTGCGCACCAGCGAACGCCCTCCCCCGCCGCTCGATCTCGTGAGTCCTCACGCCGACGGCTTCTTCGCCGATTTCGGCGATTATCTGGCCGCGCTCGACGCAGAGCCGGCGGCCCTCAACGCGCTCTGCCAGGTCGGCCACGCCTCGCTGCGGGTGGAGGCCATGGACTCGCTGGACCGTCCCGCAACCCCCGGCGAGATCTCTGCCATGCGCGATCGCTTGGAACAGGCGCTGGAAGCTGGCGCCATCGGTCTGTCGACGGGCCTGTTCTACGCCCCCGCCAACGCTGCGCCGACCAGCGAGATCATCGAGCTGGCGCGAGCCGTCCAGGAAGCGGGCGGCATCCACACGACACACATGCGCGACGAGGGCGACCACGTCGGCGATTCGCTCGAAGAGACGTTCACCATCGGCCGCACCGCCGGCGTTCCGGTCGTGATCTCGCACCACAAGTGCGCCGGCCAGGCCAACTTCGGCCGCTCGACGGAAACACTGGCCTTGATCGAGGCGGCGCGTCGACGCCAACACGTCAGCCTCGATGCCTACCCCTACATCGCCAGCTCGACGACGCTCGCCTCGGGGCGACGGCTCGGCGCCAGCAGAGTGCTCGTGACCTGGTCGACGCCGCATCCTGAAGCGGCGGGTCGGGATCTCAACGAGATTGCCGCCGACATGGGGCTCGACCCGCACGACGCCGTCGACGCCCTCATGCCGGCCGGCGGGATCTTCTTCATGATGGACGAGTCCGACGTGCGTCGCATCCTGGCCTACCCGGGCACGATGATCGGCTCCGACGGCCTGCCGCACGACGAATTCCCGCACCCGCGGCTGTGGGGCACCTTCCCGCGGGTGCTCGGCCACTATGCACGCGAGATCGGACTGTTCTCGCTGGAGGAGGCCGTGCACAAGATGACGGGCTTGCCGGCCCGGCACTTCGGCCTGACGGGCAGGGGCGTGCTCGAGCCTGGGGCGATGGCCGACCTGGTGCTCTTCGACCCAGACACCGTGATCGATACCGCCACCTTCGAGCAGCCCAAGCAGCCCGCCCGCGGCATCGAACTCGTCGTGGTCAACGGCAGGGCGGTCTGGCGTGACGGCGCCAGCACCGGCGCGCGGCCCGGCCGGGCAATCCGTCGCGGAGCAGGCATCCCGCCGCCGTCAGGCGAGCGATAGGCCCAGCCGCTAAGAGGCCGCGCGGATAGGTGAAGCAGATTTCAGTGCATTTCGTGATTGGTGCCGATGCAGGTTGCAAACCCGCAGGTCAGAGGACCGGCGCGCATTCCAACGCCTACAGCGTTTCCGCAGGTCAGCGCCTATTGGCGCATG
>JAJEBN010000002.1 GCA_022822525.1 Acidimicrobiia bacterium
CGTTGCCTGCCTGACAATCGTCGCAATGGGCGACAACGACGAGCAGGTCGACAAGGCGCGCCGCTCCGCCGCGGGCCAGCTCGCGTTCTACGGATCGACGCCGGCCTACGCGGGCGCACTCGACCACCACGGTTACGGCGAACTGCAGCCCCGCCTGAACACGCTGTCCAAGCAGGGCAACTGGCGCGAGATGAGCGATCTCATCGACGACGACCTGCTGGATCTCATCGTTGTGTCGGGCACGCCATCTGAGGTGGGTGCCCAGATCGCCGAGCGCAACACGTTCGCCGACCGCACCACCATGATGTTCTACGGCCCGCCGCCCACCAACGACGCAATCGCCGAAGCCGTCGCCGCCGCCAGCGGCGCATGAACCCGCCGGCCGACGTGCCTTCCGGCCTCCGTCAGCGCGGCGACGGAACACTGGCGTGCTGGTGGGGCGAAGGCCACGACGACTACGAGGCCTACCACGACACCGAGTGGGGTCTGCCGGTCACCGACGACGTGCGGCTGTACGAGAAGATGTGCCTTGAGGGGTTCCAGTCGGGACTGTCGTGGCTGACGATCCTGCGCAAGCGCGAGAACTTCCGGGCTGCGTTCTGCGGGTTTGACTTCGAGGTCGTGGCCGGCTTCGGCGACCCCGACGTCGAGCGACTCCTCGGCGACGCAGGCATCGTGCGCCACCGCGGCAAGATCGAAGCCACTATCAACAACGCCCGCGCTGCGCTCGACACCATCGAGGCACACGGCAGCCTGGCGGCGTTCTTCTGGTCGTTCGAACCGCAGCCGCATGATCGGCCGCCGGTCATCGACCAGGGAGCGCTCACCTCGATGCCCTCAACGCCGGAGTCGACGGCGCTCAGCAAGGCACTGCGCAAGTTGGGCTGGCGGTTTGTCGGCCCCACCACCTGCTACGCCCTGATGCAGGCGTCAGGCATCGTCAACGACCACCTCGACGGCTGCCACCGGCGCCCAGCCATCGAGTCGGCCAGAGACACGCTGGCTCGTCCGACAATCCCCGGAGCCGACTGAAGCCAGTCGGCAGGCTGGCGGCGTCGGACCGGGTCAGCCCTCGGCACCTGCCCCAACGTGCCGGTGGGCGGCTCGCTGTCTGGCCGAACCGGGGCCGGTGGCTGGATGTCAGTCGGCGCCGGGGGCGATGACGGTGTCCACCATCGACAGGTGCATGCCGCTGACGCGATCGGGCTGGCCGGCGAAGACGGCCGCTCGCTCGGGCGACGCGGCGAACTCCTCGTACGCAGCTTCGTAGTCGCCGGGGTGGCTCACGGCCCACACGAGCTGGTTGTTCTCGCGGTCGGCATACATGAACTCGACCTTGAAGCCGAACTTCTCCCGCACGGCGATGATGTTGGGGAACCACTCGATCAGCGAGTCCATCTGACCCTCGATGACGTCGTAGCGGCGCAGTTGTGTCGCCATGCCGGCTCCTCTCAGGTGTGATCGGTCACCGTCATTGCTAGCGCGGTTCGACGAACGGCACCACTAGACGTCAACGGCGCCGAGATCGATGACGCCGTCTTCAGTGGCCAGATGGGTCATCGGCACATCGTGGGGCTCCGATGGAAGCTGCTCGAAGACGAGATCGCGGCAGGCGACCCCGACCCGCGGGCAGTCCTCGGGCAGCCGGGCCAGCAGCTCGTCGAAGTAGCCGACGCCGTGGCCCAGCCGGGTGCCGTGACGGTCGAAGGCCACACCGGGAACCAGCGCCAGCGAGATGTGCCGGGGCTGCAACTCGAAGGCCTCCGCGGTGGGCTGCGCAAAGCCGTACCGGTGCTGTTCCATCGCGCCGATCGCCGGGTGCAGTGTGAGCGGGCCGTCCGGGGGAGTGCGCGTCACGGCAAAGCGCTGCCAGCCAACCGAGTCGGCCAGGCTGTCCAGCGACAGCTCGTTCGCCATCGCCCGGTAGAAGAGGATCAGGTTGGCACCCGGAAGCGCCGGCCCACCGGTGATCGCAGTCGAGCCCTCGTCGATCGCCTCGATGAACGCCTGAAGCCCCGCGACCACGGCGGCCGTCGACGCCGCTGTGACCGGCTGCTGCCGATCTCGAAGCCACCGTCGCCAGGCGTCCTTCGAAGACGCAGGCCCGGGCTCGCCGCTCATGGAAGCGACGCTAGGTGCCTCGCACCCGCAGTCGTACAATTCGCATCGTGGGGATTGGGGAGGTGACGCTCCCGCCGCTGTACGACCGGCCGCCTCGCCCCTTCGCGATGGCCCGCTGGACGATCACCAACTTCCTGTGGTGGCAGGGCGGCCTGTGGATCGCCGTCGGCATCGTGGCGTGGAACTGGCTCACGCCGTCGCTTGAGAGCTTCGCAACACCGGCGGCGTGGGCCGTCGCAGCGGTGTACTTGCGCAACGTGGCGCTCATGATTGCTGTGGCCGGCGGGTTGCACTGGTGGCTGTACATCCGCCGCCGTCAAGGCACCGTGCACAAGTACGACGAGCGCTGGCTGTCGGTTGGCCGCCGCCCATTCCTGTTCCGCAACCAGACACGTGACAACGTCTGCTGGTCGCTGGCCAGCGCGTGCTCTATAGCGGCACTGTTCGAGTCGCTGATGATGTGGCTGTACGCCAACGACCTCATCTGGTCGGTACCGGCAGGCGGCAGCCTCGCGGCCTATGCATACACCGCAGCAATCACGCTGGCCGTCTTCCCGCTGGGGTCGATCCACTTCTACGGCACCCACCGGCTGCTGCACACGCGGTTCCTGTACCGCTGGGCGCACTCGCTGCACCACCGCAACGTCAACATCGGCCCGTGGTCGGGTGTGTCGATGCACCCGATCGAGCACCTGCTGTACCTGTCGGTGCCGTTCCTGTTCCTCGTCATCCCCGCAAACCCGTACCTGGTGACGCTGGCGACCACATACTTCTTGCTGTCGCCGGCGGCGTCGCACTCGGGTTTCGACCGATTCGTCGTTGCAGGCAGTCGCACGGTGGCGGGCGGGGATCGCTTCCACACGCTCCACCACCGCTACTTCGACTGCAACTACGGAACCGCACTGGTCCCGCTCGACAAGTGGTTCGGCACCTATCACGACGGCAGCGATGATGCCACCGACCGGATAGTCGAGCGCCGCCGCCAGCGCGCAACTCGCTAGGCGATGGTCTCTGGTTCGGTGGTGACGAGCAGCTCGGCGACCGATGCGGTGTTCGGCAGGCGCAGGATCGTGGCCAGGGCCTGGGCCAGGTCGTCAGCCTGGATCATGATCGACGGGTCGACGCCGAAGTCCGAGGTCATGTCGGTCTGCACGTAACCGGGGCATACGGCGGTGCACCGGATGCCGTCGGGAAACGTGAGGTGCCGCACCGAGTGGTGCAGCGCCATCGCCGCGTGCTTGCTCATGGCGTAGCCGGGCGCGAACGTGCCGCGCACTCGCTTGCCCGACATCGAGATCACGTTCACGATGCGGCCCTCGCCGCTGCCGCGCAGGTGATCGAGCGTGGCGCGCAGCATGAGGAACGGCCCCTTCGCGTTGACCTCCCACATCTCGTCGAGCGTGTCCTCAGTCAGGTCTTCGAAGGGGTCGGGATAGGCGACGCCGGCGTTGTTCACGAGGCAGTCGATCCGACCATGCGCCGCAATCGTCTCTGCGGTCCAGCGCTCGGCAGCCTCGGGATCGGTGGCGTCGTAGCGGTGCAGACTCACTGCGGGGCCGCCGCCGGCGTCGGTCCGGTATTCAGCCGCTGAGGCTTCCAGCGAGGCCGGCTCACGAGCACCCAGCGACAGCGCCCAGCCGTCGGCGTGCAGCGCAGCGGCGATGGCTTCGCCGATGCCGCGATTCGCACCGCTGATCATCGCCACGCAGCCGGTGATGTCTCGCATATTGCAGTCCTCCTGGCGGGCCGTCGGGTCGTCCCGGCGCGCTCCGGTGACCCGCAGTAGCGTTCGCGATCGGCCCTGCCGCGACACCGGCGGGCCGATCCGGAGGCTAGGTCGATGGTGCAGAGTTTGTCGGAGGGCAGCGAGGGATCTGCATACCTCCCGGGTTCGCCCGAACGCGACGAGCTGGCACGCCGCACCATCCGAGTCCTGCAGCTCGGGGTGATCCCCGGCGGGCTGGCCATGACGGCGTCGTTCTCGGCGTCGACCCTGCTGGCCGACCAGATGACGGGCAGCGAGACGAAGGCCTCGCTGGCCGCGGTGTGCCTGAGCATCGGCGGCACGCTCGCGGGCATCCCGCTGGCGGCGCTGATGGCCCGCCACGGCCGCCGCGCCGGACTCGCCGCCGGCTACTTCGTCGGGGCGATCGGCGCCACGCTGGCGTTGCTGTCGGCGTTCATGGGCCGCTACTCGGTGCTCGTGCTCGGCATGGTGCTGATCGGCACAGGCCAAGCCGCCAACCTGGCGGCGCGCTACGCCGGGGCCGACCTGGCCACCGATGAGAACCGGGCCCGCTCGATCAGCTTGGTGCTGTGGGCGAGCACGGTCGGCTCGGTCTTGGGACCGACAGTCGCGCTCGGTCTCAAGAGCATGTTCGCCGACACCGAGGGGTTGAGCGGATTCGCGCTGCCGTACGCATTGGCCCTCGGCCTGTTCGGCCTGGGCGCCCTCAACATCTGGCGCCGTCTGCGCCCTGATCCGCTGCATGTCGTGGCCGCCGATGCGGGTTCGACGAGCGTCAAACTGCCGAGCTTGGCCGAGGCCGGACGCATCCTGGCCCATCCCGTGGCGTCTATTGCGCTCATCGGGATGATGCTGTCGCAGGCCGTGATGGTGGGCGTCATGACGGTGTCGCCCATTCACATGTCCCAGGGAGGCCAGAACCCGCTGGTCATCGGCATCATGCTGTCGCTGCACATCGCCGGCATGTTTGCGTTCTCGCCGTATGTGGGCTGGCTGGTCGACCGTGTCGGCGGCCAGGTCATCATCGTCACCGGTGCGCTCGTGCTCACCGTCGGCGCTGTCATGGCCGCCAATACCGAAGCCCAGCACGCCACGGGTCTGCTGTTCGGGCTGTTCCTCATCGGCATCGGCTGGAGCTGCTGCGTCGTGTCCGCCAGCTCGTTGCTGACCGCCTCATTCCCGCTGGAGCGCCGTGTCAGCGTGCAGGCGACCGCGGACGTGCTGATGACCGCGCTCGGCGCCGCCGCCGGCGTCAGTTCAGGCTTGGCGGTGGAGCACCGCTCCTATGCCGATCTGGCGAGCTGGGGAGCGTGGGTGGCCGTGGCGCTCGGCATCGCGGCCGTCGTGATGCTGGTGCGCAACTTCCGGGTCACGCGGCGCTTCACGGCCTGAGCGGCCACGCCGCAGCGCGCGAGCGGCTGAGACGAGCCGCGACCGTCGGCGCGCGCCCGGTTCGGACCGCCCGGTACTGCTTGCTCAGAACAGCCCGTCGAGGCAGGTTGCGAGCTTGGGGCCGCCCGCCTCGGGCATCGCCGTGAGTCGCGACAGGAACGACACCGAGATGTAGTCGTGCATGACCGCACCCGTGTCGACGTCCGCTGGCATGTCGACGGCGTCGCCCCACTGCATGGCAACCCGGAAGGCATCCCCGTTGTCGGGGTGCGGTTCGAGGCTCACCGAGGTGATCGAACGCGGCGGCAGCGTGCCCACCTCGGTGAACCGCCAGCCCTTCATGTCGGCGACTTCGCTATTGGGCACATTGAGGTTGACCGCCCATGTGGCATCGTGCTCGTCTGCGAGCAGGCCGCCGAGCACGACGCTGGCCACCTCGGCCGCCGAGTGCCACTTCTGGTCGGCGATGGCGTCCTCCCAGCCTTGACCCTCCACGCCGAAACCCTCGACGGTCTGGCTGACTGCCAAGCCGGGAATGTCGCCGTTGCGACCGGTGAGCACCGCACCCACGGTGCCCGAGTGATAGACGGACCGGCCGACGTTGGCGCCGGGATTGATGCCCGACACGACGAGATCAACGGGGCCGAAGGCGCCGAGCCGGGCGAACATAACGCACAGCGCCGGCGCTCCCGACACCGCCCAAGCATCTTCGATGCCCTCGAAGCGCACCTTGTGCACTTGGGGATCCATGAGGTGCAGCGGCCCGATCGCGGCGCCGGCGCCGGAGTACTCAGAATCTGGCGCGACCACGACCACGTCGCCGTGTGCGGTCATCGCGCTCGCAAGAACGTGCAATCCCTCGGACTCGATTCCGTCATCGTTGGTTACCAGGATGCGCACCGTGTCGAAGGTACCGCCCGCAGGTGAAGCGAGGACGAACCCCACGCGAACGAGCGACAGCGCAGCGCCGACGCCCAGTCGACACGCGACCCACGCCCGGTGAGCCGCCTCTGGTCCTGTCCCGAGTCTCGGGCGGTGTGTCGTGGCAAGCTGTCTCGCTGTGGAGGGACCGGCTGACATTGGGCTGCCTGCGGCAGACCAGCCGCTGCGCGTGCTGCACACCTCCGATGTGCACATCGGTCACGTACGCGGCCCGCACGGCCCGCACCGAGATGTCTGTCAATGCCCTATACACGCCCTCGCGCAGACGGCGGTGGCTCACCGGGCCGATGTGCTTCTGATCGCGGGGGATCTGTTCGACCACGCCCGGCTGAAGCGGTCCGATGTGGCGCAAACCATGGAGCTGCTCGGCGACGTGGACGCGTCGGTGGTGATCATTCCCGGCAACCATGACGTGCACGACGAGCGATCTCTCTGGGGCACCCATGCCGACCACGAGCATCGTCTCGAGGTGACTGGTGCCGGCGTGATCTTCCTCGACGCTCCCGAAGGCGCGACGCTGCACTTCGGCGAGCACGACCTGATGCTGTGGGGAAGAGCCATGGAGTCCCACGACGTCGACTACCGGCCCCTCGCCGGCGTACCGGATCGACCCGATGACGGCTGGTTCATCGCCGCCGGTCACGGGCACTTCCTGCGAACAGCAGACGACGAGCACCGTTCGTCGCCGATCACGGCATCGGAGATCGAGGCCACCGCGGCCGACTACGTGGCGCTCGGCCACTGGCATGTCACCACCGACGTCTCGGTAGGCGAGGTGACCGCGTGGTATCCCGGCGCACCCATGGGCATCCCATCGAACGGGACGGCCTGCTTGGTCACCTTCTCCCGCAACGCCGACGGCAGTCCCGGCACCGTCACGGTCGATCATGTGCCGGTCGCGCCCCCGCCCGACGGCTGCGCTGGTCGGCCACACGAAATAGGGGCATACACCAAGTAACAACTGTTCTAAGGTACGGTTTCTCGACAGATCAGGGACTGTCGGCAATTGAGTGCGACACTGAGAAGGGAAGGCAAGATGAGCTTGGGCGTTCAGTCTGACACCTCTACTCAAGATCCTCCGCAAACTGCCTACGAGAGAATAAAGAACGACAATGCGTTATTCTCAGCCTATCTGAATTCGACTGTGGCTATCTTGTATGGTGACCCTAGCCAGACGTCGACGATTGAGATTCTCGATTTGCTAGACGATTCTCGGATTGCGTACTTGTTCACAGAGAATCGGCGTCTTCCGCGCCCGATGCTTCGTACGCGAGAAGCTCTTTGTGAAGGTAAGGATGCAATAACTCAGCTTCTCCTGGAACTGGCCTAGTCCTAATCTAAGGACTGAGAGTCGACGCAAGTACCATGGCACATGGGTCCTATTCGATTCTCTGCGCGGCTCCAGGCACCGAATTAACGCGGATCGCAGCCCAACTCGCGCAAGAGGTCGAACGTGCAGCCGTTTCTGATCTCGAAGACCAGCTATGCGCAGACTATTTGGAATCTCATTCGCACGTTTATGCTGCGCAGCCTTCAATGGGACAACTCATACTGAAACAGCCTCGCTCTGAACTCCGGACGTCGTGGCGTTCGGCGTGGCGCAAGTGCATTAGCAACTTGAAGGCGCTGGGCACTCAGGCGGAGAGGCAATTTATTGCGCTTCATTTGACTTGGTATAATCCGAGCACGAGCGAGTTCTTTGTACCTGTCGACTATTCGCTAATGGCCGAACTCAGAGAGCAAGTTGACAATGTCATTGTCTTGATCGATGATGTACTTGAAATGTACGGAAGATTGAGGCAGCCAGGCGATCTATATGATGACGATGGCCTTCGAGGCCGAAAAAATCTGTTGGTCGACTACTGGAATCTATCAGTGCCAGATAGCGGCAATAATGAGCTACAACAACTCAGCTTAGACCATGATACACTCAGCCGTAATTTGCAGTATGTCGACCGCAATGTCCAGGCGGCCTGCCTAAATCGATTGATGACTTGGCGTGATGCCGAGATGATTCAGGCCGAAAATCTGGCAGGCATGTTGGAAGCAGATCTTGCGGTCGTGGGCACAAAGCACTGTACTGCAGCAGTAGCTGCGCTATTGCAAGACAAGTCGACGCCACGAATATATCTTTCGCACAGGATTAGTGAAGCGCGCCGGCTGAACATATCTTCAGTCGGACAGCAAAACCCCAGTGGCACATGGCCAGCGATTTGCGACGAAGTCAATCTGCTTCATGCTTTGTTCGCAGACCGGAGTCAATTGCTGATTAATCCGACTGCAATCGATGAGATGAGGTTTTCGTTTGATGAGAACACTCTCGATGAGCGGGTTCGCCTCGCAGCGCGTTGGCCACTAGCTGAAGATCGGCAATCGCTGATGTGGGAGCCTCCTACTGACCTCGTTGACGATTCCGGCGCGGTCATTCCGGAGCTTTGGTCGCCCTCAGGCCAGGCTGCGCCAGGTTATCTCACCCGGTCCTTTTCTCAGCAAGTCTTCGATGACGTAGCATTTCGAGATCACCTCATTGTTGAGCATACTCCGCACCTCTGTGTCTATAGACCGTTCTACAGTGCCGAACGCCACGAGAATGGCGTCGATTGGTCGGGAGGCGTACGCCCAGAGATTCAGCACTGGCAGAGCAAGAGTGAGCTTGGCGAAAATGAATCACGCGTTGCTTTCGTCAATACTGCGGATGAGATTAATGCGCATCTGCGCTTCCTTAAGGATGACTCAAGAATACTGGGCCGATTTTGGCGAATGGTTGAAGTTCACCTCGCCAAGGAGTTGTTGACAGAGGATATCGACCTGACTGAGGTGCTTGCCGACCTGACTGGCAATGAAGTTTCAGGACTGCAGACGATTCCCGCGAGAGTCTCAGTAGTAACTGCAAGAAGAGTCCTGAACTACCTCGACGTGTCGACTGTTACGGCCCTAGATCACCACTTTTGTCTAGACAAGTCGTTGTCGGATAGTGCCGACCGGCGTAATCGAAGACTAATGTACGTTGTCGATGCTGACTCTCATGGACGCGTCAGCCAATTGCACCAAAAGGCGGCAGTTCTCTGCGAATTCTTCGGCGGTGAACTCGACGCTGATGAAGTCGAGGACCGCTACCAAGATTTTGATATCGTCAGGGCTACGGAGTTCAAGAAAGTCTTTGGAAGGACACCCGCAGAGGCGTACTGCGAGCGAGTAAATGTCTCCTTTGAGGCGCTAGAGACACGAAGCAGTGAGTAGACCCGCGGCTTCGGCAGCCTCGATGTGAGGATATGGAGAACAGAACCTCGTCGAACTACAGAGCCGATGCGGCGCGGTCGATGCGTCGCTGCAGCGCCTCGCACTCGGACATGTGGCGCATCGCCTCGGACCTGGCCGCGCCGTAGTCCTCGGCTGCCTGGCGGGCGCGTTCGGGGTCGTCGTAGGTAGCCGGCTCGCCCAGCAGCGCCTGCAGCTCTGCGACGCGGTGCTCGGCGGCCTCCCAGGCCCGCTCGGCCGCAGCGAGTTCCCGGCGCAGGCCCGCCGTTGCGTCGTGGGCGGCCTGACGCTTGCTGGCCCCCTCGCGGCGCCGCTCGGCAGCGGCAGCCCGCGACGTCGGTGCCCCTGTACCGGCGCCGCGACCACCAGCGTGCTGACTGCTCGCGCCGCCGTCGCCCGTGCCCTGGCTGCCGCTGCCGCTGGTGCCGGTGTTGCCCGTAGTGCTGCCGCCGGCGGTCCGTCGCGTGCTCAGCCCCGGGGGCCGCAGCAGGTCCTCGTCGACGCCGGGGTGCAGGGTCGCGGTGCCGTCGCGCACCACGATCAGCGAGTCGGCCACGCTGCGGATGAGGTGGCGGTCGTGGGTCACCAGCAGCACCGTGCCCGGGTACACCGACAGCGCATCCTCGAGCAGGTCGCAGCTCGGCAGGTCGAGATGGTTGGTGGGCTCGTCGAGCACCAGCAGGTTGACCGGATTGGCCATCGTGATCCCGAGCGCCAGCCGTGTGCGCTCACCGCCCGACAGGTCGGCCACCTTGCGATCAGCTGCGTCGCCCGCAAACCCGAATCCGCCGAGCATCGTGCGCACGTTGCGCCCGGGCTGGTCGCCCACCGAGGCCGTGAACTCTTCGGCCACCGTGCGGCGGGGGTCCATGACCTCGGTGAGATGCTGCTCGAAGGTGGCCATGTCGACGTTGCGACCCCGGTGCAGCTCGCCGCCGAGCACGCCCAGGTCGCCCTGCAGCACCCGCAGCAGCGTCGTCTTGCCGGCGCCGTTGGGACCGACCACACCGACCTTCGAGCCGCGTTCGATGACGAGGTTCACGCCTCGGAGCACGGGCTCGTCGCCGTCGGCGTACCCCAGCGTCGCGTCGATCAGCTCGGTGACCACTCGTGATGACCGCCGCGGCGTGCCAAAGCCGAACCGTGCGGCGAGCTCCTTGCGGCTCGGAACCTCGACCGGCGCCAGCTTCTCGAGTGCCTTGATCCGGCTCTGCACCTGCCGAGCCTTGGTGGCCTTGTAGCGGAAGCGCTCGATGAAGCGCTCGGTGTGCGCCCGGCGGCGCGCCTGCAGTGCCGCCGCGGCTTCGGCAGCCGCGATCCGCTCCTCGCGGGACGCAACGAATTCTGCGAAGCCGCCGACGTGCTCGTACGCGCTCGTGCCGTCCATCTCGATGACCCGGTTGGCAACGGCATCGATGAAGTCGCGGTCGTGGCTGACGAACAGCAGCCCGCCCTCCCAGGCGGCGAGCTGGTCTTCCAGCCAGGCCACAGAGTCGACGTCGAGGTGGTTGGTGGGCTCGTCGGCCAGCAGCACGTCGGGCTTGGCCAGCAGGAGCTGCCCGAGCGCAACCCGCATCCGCCACCCGCCCGAGAGCTGCGCGACCGGCCGCTGCGCGTCGTCGGCAGCGAAGCCCAGCCCGGCCAGCACCCGGTGAGCCTCCGCCTCGAAGCCATACCCGCCGATCTGGCGGAAACGCGCCTCCAGCTCGCCGTAGCGCGCGAGCACCTCGTCGTGGTCGGCAGCCTCGACGTCGGCCAGCCTCGCCTCCAGCGAACGCAGGTCGGCCGTCATGGCGGTGATGTCGCCCGCTCCCGCCAGCGTCGCTTCGAGCACCGTGCCCTCGGTGATCTCGTCGAGCTCCTGGGGCAGGTAGCCGACCGTCAGCCCGCTCTGGCGGTGCACCTCGCCCTCGTCGGGCTCGTTGATGCCGGCCAGGATCTCCAGCAGGGTCGTCTTGCCGATCCCGTTGCCGCCCACCAGCGCGACTCGCCGGCCAGGCGCAAGCTGCACGCTGACATCAGCAAACAGCCGCCGCGGCGGGTACGACTTGGCGAGGGAGGATGCCCACAGCACAGTCCGAGTCTGCCGCCGGACCGCGGCGTCTCACCCGCCGGCGCAGATGCGGTCGCCGCCGGACCGCGACGGGACTGTCCGACTGTCGGTGGCGTCCGGTGGCTGAGCCGCTAGGCGAAGTGCGGGGCCACGTCGGCCATGAAGGCCCGCAGCGCATCGAGGCGGCCCTCGATGCCGCCGCGTGCCACCGGGTCGAGCACGAAATGGGTCACGCCCGCCTCAGCGACGTGCCCGACGCTGTCGATCATCTGCTCGGTGCTGCCCGCGATCGACACCGCAGGCTTCATGGCCGATGCCGGATCGAGGTAGTAGCGCAGCGACAGCGTGATCTCGCTGCGGTCGCGGCCCACGGCGTCGCACGCCTCGCCCACACCGCTCCAGCCCGCCGCGACCTCGTCGACGGTCTCGAATGCCGCATGGAAGCCGTGCCCGTACTGGGCCACCCGCCGGTATGCGGCGGCCGTGTTGCCCCCCACCCATACCGGCACGGGATCCTGCACTGGCTTGGGCTCGAAGCCGACGGTGGGGAACGAGTAGAACTCGCCGTCGAAGCTCGGGTCGTCGTCGTTGAACAGCGTGCGGAACACCTCGAGCTGCTCGTCGGAGCGCTTGCCGCGGCGGTCCCACGGCATGCCCAGCACCTCGGCTTCCTCGCGCATCCAGCCGACGCCCACGCCCAGGATGAGCCGGCCCTCCGACAGCACGTCGATCGTCGCGAGACGCTTGGCCGTCTCGACCGGCGGCCGGTACGGCAGGATCAGCACGCTGAAGCCGAGCCGCAGATTGTCGGTGACCGCCGCGACGAACTGCAGGGTGCCGATCGGGTCGAGCCATCCCGTCTTGGGCGGCGCCGGGAACGAGCCGTCGTCGCTGTAGGGATATTGCGACACCAGCTCGGCAGGCCAGCAGACGTGATCGGATGCCCAGCCCGAAGCGAAGCCGAGCCGGTCGACTTCGGAGGCGAACGTGATGAGCCCGTCGCGAGTACCGACGCGGCCCAGATGCGGCAGAGTTACTCCCCATTCCATGGGCCGACACGCTATGCCGCGCGCGCCTCCGCCTGCCGGGTGTGTCCGCTGCGGAGGCGCCAAGACGTTCCCTGGGCGATTGTCACGCGATCGTCGTACCCGAGCTGAGATCGGATCGGCGCGGCGCGATTACTCTCGCGCGCACCGCCGCAGCGGTCATGGGGGACAGTCGCGGGCCATGCCCGCCGAGTGTCGGCTTGCGACTCTGCGGTGGCTGCTGTTCCACCGAGGAGGGACCAATGCAACTATCCAAGAACCGCCTTTTGCGCTTGCTAGCGCTGCTCTTCGCGTTCTCGCTTGTCGCGGCCGCCTGCGGTGGCGACGACGGCGACGATGACGCCGGCGAGACCCAGACCACCGAGGCCATGGCCGAGGAGGAAGCGGACGACCACGACGAGGACGACGGCCACGACGAGGACGAGATGGCCGACGGCGAGCCCGAGGAAGAGGCCGGCGGTCTCAGCCAGGACGCCATCGAGCGGGCCGCCGAAGAGGACATGGCCGACGACGAGATGATGGACGACGAGATGATGGAGTTCGACCGCTCCACCATCGAGGGCATCTTCGAAGAGGCCGAATTCCGGCGGGGCAAGGTTGTCGAGCGGATCACCGCCCACATCGAGTCGGGCGAGTGGGGCGTCGGCGATGACAACATCCTCCGCGGCCCTGAAGGGTTCGCGATCGACCTCAACGAGTGTCCCGACGACTGGTCCAACACCGAGGGCATCACCGACGACGAGATCCGCCTCGGCCAGACCGGCCCGCAGTCGGGCACCTTGGCGCTGTACGGCAATGCCCGCCTGGGTTGGCAGAACTACCTCCAGCACGTGAATGCCGAAGGCGGCATCGCGGGCCGGGATGTGGTGATGAAGTCCTACGACGACGCGTACGTGGCTGCACAGACCATCGAGTTCGTCGATGAGCTGATCGAGAACGACAACGTCTTTGCGATCCACACGCTGGGCTCGCCGAACACGCTGGCCGTGTACGACACGCTGAATGCCGAGTGCATCCCGCAGCCGTTCGTGTGGACGGGCCACCCGGCGTGGGGCGATCCCGAGGTTCACCCATGGACGACGGGCATCATCCTGTCCTACTCCACGGAGGCGGTGCTGTGGGGCAACTGGATCAAGGACAACCTCTCGGGCGAGTTGCCGGTTGTGGTGGCAGGCCTGGTGATGGACAACGACTTCGGCTTGGCCTACGAGCTGGGCTTCGAGGAGTACGCCCACAACAACCCCGATGTGGTGTCGGAGTTCGTGCCGGTACGCCATGACCCTGCATCGCCGACCATCACCAACGAGATCACGACCATCGCCGCGAGCAATCCGGACGTCTACATCTCGATGACCGCGGGCAATGCATGCCTGCTCGCCATCCAGGAGGTCGCAGCGTCAGGTCTGAAGGAAGACATCTCGGCAGCGTTCACGCCGTCAGTGTGCAAGGCACCGGCGAGCTGGATTCAACCGGCTGGCGACGACGGTGACGGCTGGTACATCGTGGGCGGCGGCGTCAAGGACACCACCGACCCGGCGCTGATCGGCAGCGACCCGTTCATCGACTTCATCATCGAGAGCCTCGAGGCCAATGACCTCGATCCGGGCATCGCGATGTTCGGCAACGGCTACATGCTGGGCTACCCGTACGTGGAGGCGCTGCGCATCGCCGCGGAGCTGCCTGCGAGTGCGAACAACCCGGCGGGCCTGAACCGGGCCAACTTCATCCTGGCCGTGCGGGCGATCGACATCCACCACCCGATCTTCCTGGACGGCATCACGTTCGCCATGAACGGCAACGCCGATGCCTTCCCGGTCGAGGGCACCGATATCAGCCAGTACGACTCGTCCACGCACTCCTGGATCGTCTCGAACGTCATTGACGTGAACGGCGCTTCGGGCAACTGCGTGTGGGACAAGGACAACGGCGGCTGCCGCTAGGCAGGCGCATGGTCGGACTCGAGGCTGGCGCTAGGCCAGCGTCGAGAACCTGACTGAACAAGACGGGCGGCCGTCGCCGCCGGGAGCTATCTCGGCAGCGGCGGCCGCCCGTCGCGTTCGGGTGACCGCCAGGTGTTGATCAGGGGTCGATGAGGACGCCGGGGTTGAGGATGCCGTTGGGGTCGAGCCGCTTCTTGGCGGCCCGGACGGCTTCGGCGAACAGCTCGGGGCGCTGGCGGTCATAGGCGTTGGGGCGGTGCATGCGGCCCACGGCGTGGTGGTGTGTGCACGTGCCGCCGGCGGCTTCGAGCGCCTCGTTGGCGGCGTCCTTCACCGTTTGCCACTGCTCGATCTCGCCGCCCTGGGTGCCCATGCCCGACCACGTGTAGTAGGGCGCCGGGCCGTCGGTGTACACGTGGGTGAACCGGCATGACAGCGAGTGGTGCTCGCCGAAGACCTCGGACAGCACGGCGCCGACCTTTTCGCGCACCACGGCGTCGAATTCGGGCCACCGGTCCCAGGTGATGGCGGTTTCGAACGTGTCGTTGATGAGGCCCAGCGACGTTTCGACGCCGTTGCCCACGCCGATGAACGCATTGCGCCATGCGCCCACTGCGCCGCCGCGGCCGGTGGGTGTGCCGGTGCCGTCGTCGATCTGGATCTCGTCGTCGGGCACGTGCCCGTTGCACTCACGTGCGATCTCGACTGCTTGCGCGATGTTGTGACGCTGGGTCAGCTCGGCCGATTCGAACGACACGATGACCAGCGCGTGCTCGCCGTCCATGCCCGCCGCGCGCCCGGCCTCTGCCGGGTCAAGGATCCGCAGGTTGGCCGGCCACAGCTTCGCTTGAACCAGGTGTCGCACTGCGTCGTAGCCGGCTTCCCATGACGGGAAGGTGATACCGGCCGTGGCGCGGAACGTCGGCCGCTTCTGGATGCGCATCCACGCCTCGGTGATGATCCCGTAGATGCCTTCGGAGCCGATCACCATGCGGTCGGGGCTGGGGCCCGCACCCGAACCGGGCAGCCGGCGCGACTCCCACCAGCCCGACGGCGTGATCATCCGGGTCGACTCCACGAACTCGTCGATATGGGTGTGGTTGGTGGCGTAGTGGCCGCCCGAGCGCGTGGCGATCCATCCGCCGAGGGTCGAGAAGCGGAACGACTGCGGGAAGTGGCGCAGCGTGTGTCCGCTGGGGCGAAGCTGGTCCTCGAGGTGGGGACCGAACACGCCGGCCTGGATGCGAGCCGCGCGAGACACGTCGTCGATCTCGAGCACCTGGTCGAGCTGGTCCAGCGAGATCACCACGGTTGGCCCGCGGTCCTCGGGCGGCGTCAGGCCCCAGACCACCGACGAGCCGCCGCCGTAGGGCACCGCGATGTAGCCGTTGGCGTCGCACCAGTCGAGCGTGGCCTCGACCTCGGTGTCGTTGCGCGGGTGGGCCACCACGTCGGGCGGGTTCGGGAAGTCGAGGTTGAAGGCCCGCACCCGCTCGGTGAAGTGTGCGCCGTAGGCGTAGCGAGCCCGGTCGTAGGTGCTGACCGAGCACCAGCCGGCCACCGAATCGGGAATCGCTATGCGCGGCGGACGCAAGTCGGCGTCGTCCACCGACGGCACCGGCTTGGCGGTGATCTCGGTGCCGTATTGGGCCGAGAGCTTCTTGGCCAGCTCGGCTCGCTCGGCGTCGGTCGGCTCTTCGGACTCCAGGCACCACGCCCAGAACGACTTGCGGTCTGCCATGACTCATACCTCCAGCTACGCGACCGTCAACCTAGGCGCGCCGTGTCACATCTATCGCAGCAGCACCCGTCGCCGTCGCCGTCCAAGGGGCCATCCGGCGGTGCCGTGCTGGGGCGGTCAGTCGTCGGCGAGCAGGGCGCGGCTGATGACCAGTTTCTGGATCTCGCTCGTGCCCTCGCCGATGATCATCAGCGGTGCATCGCGGTAGTAGCGCTCCACCGGGTACTCGGTGGAGAACCCGTTCCCGCCGTGAATGCGCATGGCGTCCAGCGACAGCTCGGCGGCCGTCTCCGAGGCGAACAGCTTGGCCATGCCCGCAGCCAGGTCGACCCGCTCGCCCGCGTCGGCCTTGCGGGCGGCGTCGTAGGTCATCAGCCGGGCGGCGTGCAGCTTGGTGGCCATCTCGGCGATCTTGAAGGCGATTGCCTGGTGCTTGGCGATGGGCTTGCCGAACGCCTCACGCTCCTTCGCGTACGCGACCGCGGCGTCATACGCGGCCTGGGCCACGCCGACGCCCCGGGCCGCCACGTTGATGCGCCCCAGTTCCAGCGCAGCGAGCGCCCAGCGCAGCCCGTTGCCGATCCCGCCATCTCCGTTGAGACCGTCGCCACCCAGCACACGGTCTGCCGGCACCCGGTGATCCACGTAGGACATCTCGACGGTCTCCAGCCCGCGGTAGCCGATCTTGTCGATCTTGCGGCTCACCGTGATGCCGCCCGCATGCTTGCCCGGCGTCTTGTCCACGAGGAAGCAGGTGATGCCCGAGCTGCCCGAGGGGTCGCCTTCGGGCACCCGGGCCAGCAGCGCCACGATGCCCGCTCGCTCGCCGTTGGTGACCCACATCTTGGTGCCATTGATGACGAACTCGTCGCCGTCGCGCACCGCACGGCAGCGCAGCGCGCCCGCGTCGGAGCCGCTGTCGGGCTCAGACAGTGAGAAGCAGCCGCGCAGCTTGCCAGTGGCCATCCCAGGCAGCGACCGGTCGCGCTGCTCGTCGGTGCCGAACCGGTCGATCAGCTTGGCGCAGATGAGGTGGCTGTTGACGATTCCCGCCAGCGACATCCACCCCCGCGACAGCTCCTCGATCACCCGGGCGTAGGTCACATGGTCGAGGTCGAGACCGCCGTGCGATTCAGGAATGGTCGCCCCGAACAGGCCGAAGTCCTCCATCTGCGAAGCCATCGCAGTCGGGTACTCATCAGCCAGCTCCAGCGCAGACGACTCGGGCACCACCACCTCGTCCACCCAGCGCCGCAGCGTCTCGATGATCTCGTCGGCGACGTCGTCTGTCGCAGCCGCCGCCGACGCTCCAGCGCCTCCGTGAACATCCATGACTGCTCCTCCCGGTTGGGTGCCGCCGATGCGTGCCCCGTCATCGACGCGGCGTTGCTCCTAGCATTCGCGCCGACCGAACGCAGCAGCGAGCACGACGGAGTACGACGATGAAGATATCCATGGCGATCGGAGCGGGGGCGAGCCTCGACCCCAAGCGTCTCACCCAGCACGTGACCGACCTCGAAGCCGCCGGTGTCGACATGATCTGGGGCGGCGAGATCTACGGCTTCGACCTGGTGTCGACGCTGGCGTACGTGGCTGCCAAGACCGAGCGCATCCAGCTCATGACCGGCATCCTGCCCATCTACTCGCGCAGTCCCGCCATCATCGCCCAGACGGCCATGACCATCGACACGCTGTCCGAAGGCCGGTTCATCCTGGGCCTGGGCACTTCGGGGCCGCAGGTGATCGAGGGCTGGCACGGCGTGCCGTTCTCCAAGCCGATGGGACGGACCCGCGACGTGATCGAGATCTGCCGCAAGGTCTGGTCGGGCGACAAGGTGGTCCATGACGGCAGTGCCGTCAGCCTGCCCTACGACGGCGGCACGGGCCTGGGCAAGCCGCTCAAGCTCATGGCCAAGCCGCACCGCCGCGACATCCCGATCGCCGTGGCATCGATCGGCCCGCGCAACGTCGAGATGACCGCCGAGCTGGCCGAGGTGTGGCAGCCCATCCACTTCCTGCCCGAGAAGTTCAACGACGTGTGGGGTGATGCGCTGGAAGCGGGCGGCTCCCGCCGCGCCGACGACCTGGGCGACCTGCAGATCGTGGCGGGCGGCACGGTGGCGATGGGCTCGGGCCCGATGGTCGAGGGGGTCCGCAAGGGCGTGCGTGACAACGTGGGCTTCTATGTCGGCGGCATGGGCGCTCGTGACAAGAACTTCTACAACGACCTGTTCAAGCGCTACGGCTACGTGGACGAGGCAGAGAAGATCCAGGACCTGTTCCTGACCGGCAAGCGCGACGAGGCGTTCGCTGCGGTGCCGGACGACTACGTCGACCGGGCCAGCCTCACTGGCGACCCCGAGCGGGTGAAGGAGCGCATCGAGGTGTACCGCTCGGTGGGCGTGTCGTACCTCGACATCACCATCCCGCAGGAAACCGAGAATCCCCTCGAGGTCATCTCCAAGATCAAGGCCTGGGCCGAGTAACAGGCGACCCTTTGCCCGACCATCTGGCGCGGACGGGCGCTGGTCCCTTTGGCGCTGTGGCGTAGTTCGTCAACCCATCGGCAATGAGGCAAACGATGGTCGAGTTGCCGCTGATCACCCCGATGCCCGCCGTCGCCGATTGCGTGCTCCCGTGGGACGGGCCGGTCAGCGACACTGTGGCGGCCATCGGTGCCGCCCGGTCGGCGTGCGGCGACACCTTCGTGGTCGACAGCGGCGACGATCGCTACCTGTTCCTGTTCTCACCGGTCGGCCTCAGGCATTTCTACGCAGTTCCCGAACAGCAGGCCAGCAAAGCCCTCGCCGACTGGAAGATGCTCAGCCGCAAGCTTCCCGACGAGCTCTTCGACGGTCGGCGGACCCTGCCCCACGAGCTGTTCACCCGAGCCCAGGCGTCGGGCCTCCGAGCGTCGCTGGAAGCGGCCATCTCGGCCCAACTGGCAGGACTGAGTCACGGTGCCGAGATCGATCTGTTCGATTTCGCTCGACGGCTCGGCCACCGCATGGGTCTGGCCAGCTGGGGCGGCCGCGAGACGCTGCGCTCCGGCAGATTCGAGGAACTGACTGCAGCGCTGGATGCGCTCGACGGGTCCGAGGCCTTCGTGGCTCCTGCCCGCATGCGCGACGTCGCACAGTCGGGCAAGGCTGCCGAGTACGCCGCCATGGCCAAGGCCGAGCAGATCCTGGCCGACACGGCGGCCGCTCGCCGCCGACCTGTCGGCGACGTGCTGGACATGATCCTCGAACGATGGGCAGACGCCCCCGATGCGGAGAGACGAGTCGGCGTGGCCCGCGACGTGATACTGATCCACATCGCATCGATGTCCAACCTGTTCGCAGCGCTCGGTTGGTCGCTTGTCCACCTGTTGCAGCATCCCGACGTGATCGCCCGCATACGGGTTCGCCGAGGAGACGATCACGACTTGGCGTCGCGTTGTGCGCTGGAGTCGACTCGCATCGGCCAGCGATCCATCATGCTGCGCATGGTGCTCGAACCCGTGACCATCGATGACGGCTCTCGGATCTACGAGGTTGCTCCCGGTGCCTCGCTGGCGACATTCCTGCCGCTGACGAACACGTCCGCCGGTCCCGGGCTGGATCGCTACGACCCCGACCGGTGGCAGGGGTCCCGCCTGGTGGCGCCATCGGGGCTGGCACCCGAGTCGGTCGTCACCTTCGGTGTGGGCCCCCACGCCTGTCCGGCGCGGCCCTTTTCCCTGACGGCGATGTCGCGCGTGCTTGAGCAACTGTTCGACGCGTACGAGCTGGTGCCGCTGTTCGACGATCCCAGGCCGCGCCCCGACCAGATCGGGGGTGTGGCCCGTGCAGCGGGAAGCTGCCGGGTGGCGGTGCAAGCCCGCTGACGCGGCTGCAGAACCTTTCGTGCTTCGAACAACACCCTGCCCGGGCAGTGCCCCGTTGCGTGGTGCGTCTCGGGATCTGCTTGTCGGGGTCGCACCGGGTTCCTTCGGTGCAGCCCCGGCTGCACGCCGTGAGCCTTCGCTGTTCGGTACATGTGCCTGCGGAAGCCTCCGAAAATCATTTGGAAGCATCGAGTTTCTGTATCTACGGTTTGGTCCTGTCGCTGCCAGCGCCATGGGAGGGCTGCCGTGTCTGAAGAGATCCGCTCGGGCATCTACGCTTGGCTGCGTGAGCAGACCGACGAGCAGCGCGCCGAGTACCTGATGTCGTGCCTCGCCCCCGCCCCGCTGTCCGATCTGGTCACCAAGGACTTCCTCACCGCCGAGCTGTCGCGCGAGCTGTCACGGTTCGCCACCAAGGACGACCTCGCCAAACTCGAAGCCAAAGTCGACCGGCTCGACAGCAAGATCGACAGCAAGGTCGACGGCCTGGACGCCAGGGTGACCGGCCTCGAAACCGCCGTGGCCAAGCTCGACACGAAGGTCGATGGGCTCGCCGCACAGCGCGACGAGGACAGCAAGGCGCAGCGGGTGCGCCACTACTGGCTCGTGGGCATCGGCGTGTCCATCATGGTGCCGATCTGGCTCAGCGTCGCAGGCGTGATCGGCGCCGGCGGCGTCATCGGCTGAGTTCCGCACGCCAACCAATACTGCCGCGCCCGGTCCCCACACAGTCCAGCACCTCTGGAGCTGACGCAGGCAGCTTTGCCCCCGCTCGATAGCTTGCCGCGGATGAGTGAAGGCAGGCGCAGAGCGGGTGCTCGGGAGCGATTCCTTGCGGGGGCCGAGGCGCTGGGCTTGACGCCGGAGATCCTGCGCTTTCCTGAGGGCACGCGTACTGCCGAGCAGGCGGCTGCCGCTGTGGGCTGCGAGCTCGGCCAGATCGTGAAATCGCTGGTGTTCCTGTGCGGCGGTGAGCCGGTGCTGGCATTGACCTCCGGTGCGAACCGGGTCGATACCACCCGCCTGGGCGACCTGCTCGGAGGCGCGATCAGCCGTGCTGACGCCGATGGCGTGCGGGAGGCCACTGGCTACGCGATCGGCGGCACGCCCCCGTTCGGGCACGCTCAGCCTCTGCGTGCTGTCATCGACCGGGCGCTGCTGGCCTACGACACAGTGTGGGCCGCCGCAGGCACACCCGACACGGTCTTCGAGCTGACGCCAGATGAACTGGTGCAAGCGAGCGGCGCCGAGGCAGCCGACTTTGCGGCCGACTGAGGTGCGGAATCGGGCTCAGGTCGTGTTCTCGGATGCCTCGTCACCGACGACGGCTGAGGCGGGTTCGTCTGCATCGTCGGCCGGCACGCGGTCCGGCAGCTCGCCTTCGACGCGCAGGTTGGGGATGAGGCGGTCGAGCCAGGCCGGCAGCCACCAGTTGCGGGCGCCGAGCAGTTCCATGGTGGATGGCACGATCAGCATCCGCACCACGGTCGCGTCGAACGCGATGGCGGCTGCGAGCCCGAAGCCGAACAGCTTGACGACGCGGTTGTCCTCGAGCACGAAGCTGCCGAACACCACCACCATGATCGCTGCAGCAGCACTGATGACCCGCGCTGTCGCGGCCAGACCGTCGGCGATCGAGTTCACCGGGTCGCCGGTGCGTTCGTATTCCTCCTTCATGCGTGACAGCAGGAAGACCTCGTAGTCCATCGACAGCCCGAACAGGATCGCGAACAGCATCATCGGGATGAACGGCTCGATGGGCGCCCCGTCGATGCCGAACAGGCTGCCCAGCCATCCCCACTGGAAGATGGCCACCACGACGCCGTAGGCAGCCCCGATCGACAGCATGTTCATCACTACCGCCTTGAGCGGCACCACCAGCGACCGGAACACCGCCATGAGCAGCAGGAACGAGGCGCCCAGCACTGCGGCGAAGAAGATCAGCATCCGCTGTGCCAGGTAGTCGCTGAAGTCGATGCCGAACGCCACGCCGCCGCCGACCTGTGCCGAGACCGACGTGCCGGCGAGTGCAGAGGGGACTACCTCGTCGCGCAATCGCTGCACCAGCTCCTCGGTGGCGGCGTCTTGCGGCCCGGTGGCCGGCTGCGCCCGGATGAATGCTGCGCCGCCGTCGGGACTCGGCATCGGGGGCGACACAGTGGCGACGCCCTCGGTGCTGCGCATGGCCTCCGCCAGCAAGCCGAGCGACTCCATGTCGCCTTGGTTCGGCATTTCGGCAACGACGAGCAGGGGGCCGTTGGCGCCAGGGCCGAAACCCTCGGCGAGCAGGTCGTAGGCCTGCCGTGTCGCGCTGTCGGGAGGGAAGTTGCCCTCATCGGAGAAGCCCAGCCGCAGGCTCAGCACCGGCGCCGCCAGCAGAATCAACAGAGCGATGCCTCCGAGAGCGCCCGCCCACGGCCGCGCCTGCACCATGCGGCTCATGCGGTACCAGCCGGTCTCTCGCAGTGCCTTGGGCGGCCGTTGCCGAATGACACGGCGCAGCGGATTGCGGTCGCCGGCGAACGAGCCGGCGATGATCACAGCCGCCGCAGCTGGGATGCCCGCCAGCAGCAGCGTGATCCCCAAGCCGAATCCCAGCAGCGCGACGGCAACGAGAGCCGATGCGGCGATGCCGCGCACCCTGATGGTGCCCAGCCTCCCGCCCACGAGTCCCAGCACAGCCGGCAGCAGCGTGATCGAGCCCGCCATGACGATGGCGACCGTGACTGCCGCTGAGATGCCCAAGCCCGAGACGAACGGCAGGCCGACCAGCAGCAGGCCCAGCAGCGACAGCACCACTGTGGCGCCGGCGAACACCACTGATCGCCCCGCAGAGTCGAGCGCCGACGCCACAGCATCGCCCAGGCCGAGTCCGTGGCGTGTCCACTCGCGGACACGATTGATGATGAACAGCGCATAGTCGATGCCGACGCCGATGCCGATCATGACGCCCAGCGTCGATGCGAAATCGGGGACGGTCGCGACGTTGCTGATGATCACGATTCCCGCGGCGCCGATGCCGACGCCAATCAACGCGGTGCCGACAGTCACACCCATCGCCGCTACCGAGCCGACTGCTGCGATGAGCACGAAGATCGCGAACGCCAGCCCGATGGCCTCGGTCTCGGGAGGCTCTTGCCCGGAGAGCCAAGCCCCGCCGACATGCGCCTGCACCCCGGGGAGGTCGCGCAGCCCGCTGGCGTCGATGAGATGATCGATCTCTTCGCCGAGGCCGGCAGCTTCGTCGACGTTGAACCCAGGGGCCACCTCGACGTCGGCGTAGGCGATGCGGCCCGCTGCTGGTCCGGTTGCAGAGATGCGGCGAGCGCCCCCGGCCTCGAATGGAGAAGCTGCGGAGACGTCAGGAATTGCGTTGACATCGCTGACCAGTGCCGTCATGGCGGCGCGAACAGCAGGATCCTCGACGCCGTCTGCCGTCTCCCGCGCGTCGACGACGATCGTGCCGCTGACGCGCGAGCCGACGCTGCCGAAGTGCTCGCCGAGGATGTCGGCGGCCCGGCCGCTCTCGGAGTCGGGGGTGGACAGTTCGGCGCCGAACGAGGGACCGAGTCCGCCGGCGACGGCGCCGACGGCGACGGCGACCGTCAGCCAGACGGCCAGTACGCGCCACGGGTGGCGAAAGCACCACCGGCCGAGAGACGAGTACATGTCAGTTCCTTTCGCAAGCAGCTGCCATGGCACCGGGCGCGCTGCGGCGATGCCGGAGGCGACGGCGTCGGGAAGCCGTCAGGATGACGGGGGAGGGATCAGGCCGGGACGCTATCCGGCGATTCCGCTCGCGCCCGTGCCGGGTCGTGGTGCGCTCGGACCGCGCTAGCGACGGCCAGCGACCGGCTCGGACACCGCCCGGGCGGGCTCCGCGTGGTGCGTCCCGTTGGTGGGGTGAGTAGCCCGTCCGGTCTCGGCGACTTCGGACTCGATCACCACGGTGCGTCCGGTGATCGCGGCCAGCAGCTCACTGCGATTCTGGGCAGTGAACATCTCCACTGAGGTGTCGACGCCGGGTGAGACCCGTGCGAAGAGGCGAAGCTCGCCGTCGTGGTTCGAAGACTGGAGCCCGCCTGCGACTCGCACGCGGGTCACCACCTGGCGATTGGAGCGATCCAAACCGATGGCCACGCGCAGCATGGCCGCCATCCAGCGCACCTTTTCTTGATCGATCCGGCTGAGCGAGGCGAAATCGGCATGCTTCAGCTTCGGCGCGCTCTTGCGGTGGTAGCGAGCGACTTGGGCGATGATCTCGATCTCGCGTTCGGTGAAGCCGGTGAGGTGCTCGCTGTTGCGGATGATGTAGTAGCTGTGGCGGTGGTGGGCACTGTGGGAGATGAAGATGCCCACGTTGTGCAGCAGCGAAGCCGCCTCGAACAGCTCCCGGTCCTCTTCGTCGAGTCCGTGCAGTCCGCAGAGGCCGTCGAACAACTCCAGCGCCAGGTCGGTGATGTGCTCGGCGTGCCGCAGATCTTCGTGGTAGCTGTTTGCCACATACATCACGCCGGAGCGCCGCAGATCCTCCAAACGGTGGAACGGGTCAAGCTCGGGCGCTGCTGCCCGCCGCATCTGCTCGAAGAGAATGCCTTCACGCAGCGCGTAGTCGGAAACTTCCATGCGCTTGATGCCCAGCAGCTTGAACGTCTCCGCCAGCAGCAGCGCGCCGCCCACGATGATGTCTGCCCGGCGTTCCTCCAACCCTTCGATGGAGAGTCGGCGAGCAGGTGTCGCGGCGTCGGTGAGGTCGGTCGTGAGCGATCGGAGCTCTTTGCGTGTGAATGACAGCCTCCCGGTGCGGCTGTCGCGATCGCCGCGTCGGATGGCGCACATGCGTGCCAAGGCGATGATCGTTCCCGACGAGCCGACGGCGGCTTCGAAGCCGAGTTCCGCGACTTCCGCAGGCAGGTGTCCCAGGAACGATCTGATGTAATTGCGGCACTCGTGCACGGAGCGCTCACGTGTGCGGCCCTCTGGGAAGAAGCGGTCGGTGAGCCGGATCGATCCGAGCTTGAGGCTGCGCAGCAGCAGCGGCTCGGCGCCGTCGCCGACGATGACCTCGGTGGAGCCGCCGCCGATGTCGATGATCAGGTGCCGTTTGTCGAGCAGCGGCACGGCTGCCAGCACGCCGAGGTGGATCAGCCGGGCCTCCTCGACTCCAGAGACCACCTCGATGTCGACGCCGGCCTCGGACAGGGCCCGTGCCACAAACTCGCCTCGGTTGTCGGCCTCCCGCACCGCGCTGGTGGCCACCGCGGTGACTGAAGTGGCGCCGGCGTGGTCGGCGATGCGTCGCATCCGATCCAGCGTCGAGACGCCGCGATCCATGGCATCGGGCTCGAGACGCTTCATGTCCTCGCCGCCCGAGCCCAGCCGGACCGGTTCGCGTTCGCGTGTCAGTACTTCGAAGTGGCCATCTGCGTCGATCGATGCGACGACGAGGTGGAACGAGTTGGTTCCGACGTCGATCGCCGCGATGACGCTCACGCACCGCAACGCTAGAGGGAGCAGTGCGCGGCCCAGATGATGTCGGCTCAGCGATGGTTGCGGCCAGCCTGTCGTGGCGCGCCACTAGCGTTCTGCCGATGGCGACACACGCGACCCAGATCGTGCCCCGATTCGGCGAGCTGGACCCGTACAACCACGTCAACCATGCGGTCTATGTGTCGTACTTCGAAGCAGCCCGCTGCCTGGCGCTGGAATCCGCGGATCTTGCACTGCCGGACCTGTCAGATCAGAACGTCCAGATCGTGGTGACCAACCTCGAGGTGCGTTTCCGGACGCCGGCGACCGCCCGCGACACGCTGCGCGTCGAGACCGAGCTGGTCGAGCGCCGCCGTGCGAGTACCCGCTGGCAGCAGCGAATCATCCGCGAAGCAGACGACGCGGTGCTGGTCGAGGGCAACCTGACCGCGGCCATCTGCGACAACGACGGCAAGCCCCGCCGTCCGCCGCCAGGCTTGATGGACAAGTTCGACGCGCTCGCTCCCGGCTAGAGGCTCGAACCTATACCGGCATAGAGGAACTCGGCCGCTCCGGCTAGTCGTTGTCGGTGATGGTGCCGGTTGCTTCGCTGTCGGCGATTGCTGCTTGGACTGCGGAGTACAGCACGACGGTGAATGTCTCGTCGTCTTCTGGGCTGTTGTCGTCGACTGCTGCCACGGTGATGGTCTTGGCGGTCTCGCCGGGGTTGAAGGTGAGCATCCCGTAGGCCTGCGCGAAGTCCGCGAAGGTCGCCGACAGCCCGGCCCCGAACGCGGGCCGCGCGTAGTAGTGCACCCACACGTAGCGGCTGCTGGCGGGGCTGAGCGTCACGGTGAACGTCAGGGTGCCGCCCTCGCCCGCCGTTGCGTCGCTGATCGACAGCGACGGCGTCGCGTTCACCGCCGGCGGGGGCGGGTCGTCGTCGTCTGCCACCGCGACCGTGGCTGTGCCCGCGGAATGCGACACGGTGTAGCCGGCGCCGCTGTCGACCGTGACGGTGGCCGTCCCGTCGGCCTCGTCGGCGCTGTCGTTCGTCGTGGTCACTGTGAGCGTCGCGGTGCCCGACGTGCCGACGGTCACCGTGCGCGATCCGGTCGCGACGCCGAAATCGCCGGACTGGGCCACCGACACGTCCACCGTCAGCGGCGCCGACGGCGCAGGAACGGCAGTCACGGTGAAGGTCGCGTCGCCGCCCTCGGTCACACCTGCGCCCGCCGTGATGCTGATCTCGGGGATCGCAGGCGGCGGGTCGTCGTCGTCTGCCACCGCCACAGAGGCCGACTCGGCGGTCGCCGACACGGTGTAGCCGCTGCCGGCGTCGATAGTCGCGGTGACCTGCCCGTCGGCCTCGTCTGTGCTGTCGTTGGTGGTGCTGACCGTGAGCGTGGCGCTGCCGGAGGTCGGGATCGTGACGGTCCGGGTGCCCGGCGTCACGCCGAAGTCGCCCGAGGTCGACACCGACACGTCCACCGTCAGCGGCGCCGACGGCGCAGGGCTCGCAGTGACCGTGAACGTCGCCGCGTCGCCCTCGGTCACCCCTGCGCCCGCGGCGACGCTGATCTCCGGGTCAGGGTCGGGTGTCACCGGGTCGGGGTCGGGTGTCACCGGGTCGGGGTCGGGGTCGGTGGTGCAGCGTTGCAGTGCGTCGTTGATGGGCGGCCAGCCGGCCCAGCCGTTGCCGTCGCTGAAGTCCCTCGCTTCCTGAGCCGTGATCGTGTCGTGGGTCACCCCTGCCGGCTTCGCCGGCAGGTCCTCGGCGCCGAGCGTGTTCAGGATCCGCCAGAACATCGCAGCGTTCGA
>JAJEBN010000043.1 GCA_022822525.1 Acidimicrobiia bacterium
CGGCCGACGCCGACACCACGGTGTTCGATGCCGACGGCTCAGCCATCATCATTCACGCCCAGCCCGATTCCTACGGCGCCGAACCCGGCGCCGGCGACCGCGTGGCCTGCGGCGTCATCGAACGAAGCTGACCCGACCGACGCCGATACTCCCGCTCAGGGGAGGGCGGCGCCGGCGATTACCAGCGGGCGGCTCGGGCTTGGCGGCGCTTGTGCAGGCGGTAGCGCACGGCGAGCGCGAGCACCAGCGCGAACAGGGCAATCCCGATCGCCTGGGTCACGAACCCGCCTCCTGCCGTCGCCGACTCGGCGTGCAGCACCGTGGGAATGTCCTCCAGCTCGGCCAGGTCGAGAATCCAGACATGCGTCGACCCCTCGGCGGTGTCGGCGTTGCTCTCGACCAAAGTCCCGGGCAACGTCAACGACAGCGTGAACGTCGGATGCAGCTCGCCGACCGCCTCGAACTGCGGCCCGCCGGCAGCCAGGTACTCGTCGACGAATCGGGTCTCGAGGTCGAAGCGCCACCGGCCGCCCGTGACGCGCCGGATCTCCGGTCCGTGATTCGCAGCAAGTGACGCCAGCACGTCGTCTGACTCGTCCGCGGTCCACGCGATGCTCGCGGCACAGCTGCACACACCGTCGCTGTGACGAACCTCGACATGCGTCGTCACAGCAGCGACGCGGGGCCGCACCGGTCCGACGCCGTCGAACCTTCGCAGGAACCGCTCGCACGCTGCGTCCGGCCCGAGACCTTCCCTGTCGCCGGCGTCGTCGTCAGCCTCGAATGGGACAGCGGCATCGTCGAAGGTGTACCGCCACTCGAACGAGCCCGACCCGTCCTCGTGCACGGCGACGTCCCACGCTGCCTCGACGCATCCGGCGGCCAGCGACGCCGCCAGCACCAGCCCGCACGCAACCGCAACCCGGCGCGCAAGCGACCCGGGCCGCCCCGGCACGGGATCAGGTGTATTCGCCGTACTTGTCCAAGAAGCGGATCGGGCGCTTGAGCGCATCCTTGCGGAACGGATCGCCCAGCTCCATCGTGCACATCGCCTCGATCACGGTGGTGCGCCCGCCGTTCATCTGGGCGTCGATGGCACGCTCCAGCGCCGGGCCGACATCCTCGAGCTGGTTGACACGCACGCCCTCGGCGCCCATCGCCTGGGCCACCTCCGACCAGTTCTCGCCGCCGTCCAGCTCGCCGGCCACGAAGCGGCGGCCGTAGAAGTCGACCTGGTTCTTCTTCTCCGCACCCCACTGGCGGTTGTGGAACACCACCGCAGTCACCGGGATGCTGTGGCGCACCGCGGTCATGATCTCCACCATGCTCATGGCCCACGCCCCGTCGCCCGCATAGGCCACCGCGGGCCGATCCGGTGCCGCCTTCTTGGCGCCGATCATCGTGGGCAGCGCATAGCCGCAGTTGCCCCAGCTCATCGGAGCAAGGAACGACCGGGGCTCCTCGAAGCGCAGGTAGCTGTTGGCCACCGAGTTGATGTTGCCGATGTCGGTCGACACCATCACCCGCTCCGGCATGGCGTTCTCGAGCTCGCGCAGCACCTGGCGGGGATGCATCCAGTTGTAGCTCTCCTCCGCCGCCTGCTTAATCATGTCGACGCTGAAGTCGTCGGTCTCGTGGATCCAGTCGTCCAGCTCGGCTTCCCAGTCGGCCTTGTCGGCCGCGAGCTCCGCGGCCCGCTGCGCCCGGGTGGCATCGCAGACCAGCTCTCGGCCCGCCAGCCGCTGGGTGAGCGCCACTGCCGCCGCACCCGCATCGCCGCAGATGCCCACGTCGATGCGCTTGACCAGACCGAGCATCGTCGCGTCGGCATCCACCTGGATGATCTTGGCCCCCTCAGGCCAGTAGTCGAGCCCGTGCTGGGGCAGGGTGCCGAACGGGCCGAGCCGGGTGCCCAGCGCCAGCACCACATCGGCCCGAGAGATCAGCCGCATCGCCGCCTTCGAGCCCTGGTAGCCCAGCGGGCCGCACCACTGCGGATGCGACGCCGGGAACGAATCGTTGTGCAGGTAGCTGTTGACCACCGGGCAGCCCAGCCGCTCCGCCAGCGCAATCGTTTCGGCCATGGCGTCGCCCATCACCACGCCGCCGCCGGAGATCATCACCGGGAACTCGGCTTGGGCCAGCAGGTCGGCGGCCTCATTGAGGGTGCGCTCCCCGCCAGGGCCCCGGTCGATGAGCTGCGGCTGGGGGATCTCCACGTCGATGTCGCCGTAGAAGCGGTCACGGGGAATGTTGAGCTGCGTCGGCCCCATCTCCGACAGCGCCCGGTCGAAGCACCGGCCGGTCAGCTCGGCCATGCGGTGCTCGTTGTTGACATGGCCCTGGTACTTGGTGAACTCCTCGAACATCGGGAGCTGGTTGGCCTCCTGGAAGCCGCCCAGGCCGATGCCCATCGTGCCGGTCTCGGGGGTGATGACAACCACCGGGCTGTGCGCCCAGAACGCAGCGGCGACCGCCGTCACGCAGTTGGAGATGCCCGGCCCGTTCTGGCCGATCACCACGCCGTGGCGGCCGCTGACGCGGCTGAAGCCGTCGGCCATGTGGGCGGCACCCTGCTCGTGCACCACCGGCACCAGCTCGATGCCGGCGGGCTCGAAGATGTCCATGGCGTCCATGAACGCGCTGCCCATGATGCCGAAGATGGTGTCGACCCCGTGGGCCGCCATCGTCTCGACGAACGCTTCGCTGGGGGTCATGCGGGTCATGTCTTCACCCTTCGTTGAACGAATTCCCGACTGATCGACGCCCACCCCGCCGCCGAGTTAGAGCTTATAACCGATAGCGGAAGGCGTCGAACAAAGGCCGGACTGGGATCGCACAGGGGTCGGACCGGGAGTGGATAACTGAGTTATCCCCCGCCCTTGGAGGCAGCGGCAGGGGTGCGCGACAGCCGGTGAATGCCGGCGCACAGCAACTGGACCAGGTGCTCGAAGGTGTCCTCGGGGTCGTGCGGCAGGGGGTGGCCATCGCCCGACTCGAGGTGGCTGAACCCGTGGAATGCGCTGCGCAGGGTGCGGGCCGCGTGCACCCGGTCTTCTTCGCTGAGGTCGTAGCCCCGCAGGGTCTGGCCCAGCACGGCGAGCACCCGCTCCACGGCGGCCTCCAGCTCGGCATCGCCGGCGCACGGGTAGCGGTCGGTGGCGGCGTAGATGCCGGGGTGGTCTCGCACCATCGCCCGCCAGGCGTGTCCGACCGCAGCGACCGAGTCGTCGCCCGACAGGCCGACCGCCGCGTCGGTCAGCCGCTGGGCGAGGATCTCGCGGCCCTGCAGGCTGAGGCTGCGCAGCAGATCGTCGTACCCGTCGATGTGGCGATACAGGGCCGGCTGGCGCACGCCCAGTCCGGCGGCGACCCGTGTCAGGGTCATCTTGGCGAGTCCCTCGGCATCGGCGATCTCGGCGGCGGCTGCGACGACCTTGCCGCGGTCCAGCGGTCGGCGAGCCGTCGAGCGGTCTCCGTTGCGTCCGGCCATGTCGCCCCGCTTCCTGTCGCTGCGCCGCTGTCCGGGCCAGGCCGATTGCACGGCCCTCTCACGCGGAAGTTAGCAGCTATATCGAAACTGTTAGAGATGGCGGACGCTACGGGCGGTCCTGCGCAGCTTGGCAGGCCGCGATCAGCGCAACCGACACGATGTCGTCCGCGTCGCAGCCGCGCGACAGATCGTGCATCACCCGCGCGGTCCCCTGCAGCAGCGGTCCGTACGCCCGGGCGCCGGCCAGCCGCTCGGTGATCTTGTAGGCGATGTTGCCGGCGTCGAGGTCGGGGAAGATGAACACGTTGGCCCGGCCCGCGACATCGGAGTCCGGGGCTTTGGCCGCAGCCACCCCCCGATCCCACGCGGCGTCGAACTGCAGCTCGCCGTCGATGGCCAGCGAGCCCATCCGCTCGCGCACCAGCCGCGTGGCAGCGCGCACCCGCTCCACCCCCACGCCCTCGGCGCTGCCCTTGGTGGAGTACGACAGCATCGCCACCCGCGGCGTCTCCGCGGTGAGCTGGGCGTGGGTGGCCGCTGTAGCGATGGCAATCGACGCGAGCTGCTCGGCGTCGGGCTCGGGGATCACGCCGCAGTCGCCATAGGTGATCGGCGTGCCGTCGCCCAGCACCATCAAGAAGCAGGAACTGATGGTGCTGATGCCCGGCGCCGGACCGATGCAGAACAGCGCCGCCCGCACCACGTCGGCAGACGCACGGCTGGCACCGCCGACGCAGGCATCGGCCTCGCCGGCGGCCACCATGAGCGCCGCCACGTGAAGCGGGTCGTCCAGATCGATGCGCTCGCGAAACGGCGACCCCTCAGCCGTCGCCCGCACCGCCGCCGAGCACGCGCCCGCAGCGTCGTCGAGCAGCACCGGCTCGGCCAGTCCCTCGGCGGCCAGCCGTGCCGCCGCGGCCATCGCACGCTCGTCTGCCCCGTCGGCGAGCACCACCCGCATCTGCGCCGCTCGTGCCTGGCGTCGCCACGACTCGGCGACAGGTTCCCGGCTCGCGGCCGGCTCAGGGGTTGTCAACCCTTGCCCCGCCAGGGGATCAGCCGCTTCTCCGCCATGCGCATGGCCAGGTCCATGGTCACCCCCAGGATGCTGATGAGGATGACGGCCGAGAGCATCAGATCGAGCAGGAAGAACTGTCGCGCCTTGAAGATGGTGAAGCCGAGCCCCGAGCTGGCGCCCAGCAGCTCGGCGGCCACGAGCGTGCCCCAGCACACCCCGATGGCCACCCGCAGCCCGGTGAAGATCTCCGGCAGCGCGTTGGGCAGGATCACGTGCCGCAGCACCTGGGCCTTGGATGCGCCCAGCGAGTAGGCGGCGTGCACCTTGGTGGTGTTGACGGCCAGCACGCCGGATCTTGCTGCGATCACCATGATCCATATCGCGGCGAACAGCAGCAGGTTGACCTTGCCCTCCTCGCCGATGCCGAACCACACGATGAACAGCGGGATCAGCGCGAGCGGCGGGATGGGCCGCAGCAGCTCCACGATCGGGTCGAAGATGCCCCGCCAGCGGCTGGACAGGCCCATCGCCAAGCCGATCGGCACGCCGATGACCACACCCCAGAACAACCCCTTGGCCAGCCGGCTGAAGCTCAGCCACAAGTGCTGCCACAGGGTGAACCCGCTGTAGCCGTTGCGGGCGAAGTCCCAGGAGGCATCCCACACCTGGATCGGGCTGGGCAGGGTGGATTCGCTGAGCCATTGCGTGTACGAGCACGCCGGCAGGCCCGGGAACAGCGACGGGTCGTCCGCGGCGTTGTCGCAGTCGCGCAGCAGGTCTCGCTGGCCGTAGGCCTCATCGGCGGACAGCCCGGCGCGGACCTCGTCCGCGTGGTCGTACCACTGCTGGGGCAGTCCCCACACGGTGGTGGAGATGAACCACAGCACCAAGATGACGATGAGGCTGACGACGGTCCATCGCAGCGCCCCGCTCACCTCGGCCGCGTCGCCGAAGGTGACCGTCTTGCGGGTGCTCTGGCCGCGCTTCGAGAAGAACCAGTTGAAGGGCCAGTTCGCCATGCGGTTCTGCTGGTCGATGTTGTCGTCGAGTGCGTGCCCGCCGGGACCTTCCGCCATCAGCCGCCCTCGGTCGTGCCCATGATCTGCTCCTCCATCTCCCAGATGAGCGAGAGGATCTCCTCGCGGGCCTCGATGAACTCCGGCGACGCCTTCAGCTCGCGAGCATCAGCGGTGAGTGCCTGCTGTGCGAACGGCAGGTCGTAGACCCGCTCGATCCGCCCGGGGCGGGGCGCCATCACGAACAGCTGGTCGCCGAGATACAGCGCCTCCTCGACACTGTGGGTCACCAGCACGATCGTCTTGCCGGTCTGGTTCCACAGGTTGAGCACCAGGCTCTGCATCTTCTCGCGGGTGAGCGCGTCGAGCGCCCCCAGCGGCTCGTCCATCAGGATGATGGTGGGGTCGTTGGCCAGGCACCGCGCCAGCGCCACCCGCTGCTGCATCCCGCCCGACAGCTCGTAGACGGCCTTGTCGCCGAACTCCGAGAGACCCACGATGCGCAGCAGCTCCTGCACCGCTTCACGCGATGCCGGCCGGGAGCGACCGTTCATGCGGGCACCGAAGCCCACGTTGTCGTTCACGCTCAGCCACTCGAACAGCGCACCCTGCTGGAACACCATGCCGCGGTCCTGGCTCGGGCCGGTGATGGGCGTGTCGCCGAGCTTGGCGTCGCCCGATGTGGGCGCCAGGAAGCCGGCGATGATGTTGAGCAGGGTGGTCTTGCCGCACCCCGACGGGCCCAGCAGCGTGAGCAGCCGGCCCGGCTCCAGCGTGAACGACACATCCTTGAGCGCTTCCACGGTGCCGCCGTCGGGCAGCTCGTAGACCATGCCGAGGTTCTCCACGACCAGCGGGGTCTCGGTGCGGGACTCCTCGGTGATCTCCACGTCGGTGGCGTCGAAACGCACTTCGGGGCGGGCCAGCACGAGCCAGGCCCGTGCCTGCAGGCACGCGGTGGCGAGCAGACCGAGGTAGACGATCGAGCTGCCCTCGATCTGCATGACGGCCAGCACGACGGCGACGGCGGCGCTCGCGGCGAGCGACAGCCACAGGTAGCGCACCAGCACCGCCTGGCGGGCCTCGTCGGCGCGGCGGTAGACGACCAGCAGGGCCATCAGCGCGGCCCCGCCGACCAGTGCTGCCGCCGGCTGCCACGGCGACGCCGTGTCGCGGAAGATCAGCACGACACCGCCGACGAGCGCCACACCGGCCGTGAGCTGGCCGATGAAGATCATCCCGTCGGTGGGATGCGCAGCCCGGTCCGCCTGCTTGAAGCGGCGCGAAGGTGTGATGAGCAGGTCGACGATCATGGCCGCCACCCCGATGGCGGCGACGAACACGAACACGATCGAGATCCAGTAGGCACCCCGCGCCACCACGTAGGTGATGCCGTCGTAGATGTCTGCGAGTACGTCGACTACTGAGTCCATGCCGTGCCGTTGAATCCGCGGTGTGGGTGGCGGCCCTGAGCAATCATGCCCGTTGGAACAGATATGGGCGGACGCCTGGGGAGGGACGGCGCCCGCCCATCATCTGCTCGCTTACTCGACGCCCTCGAGGAAGCTCGTGTCGACGAAGCCGTCGTAGCTCGACAGTGCCGAGGCGATCTCGCCCTGGGCGACGAAGAAGTCCATCTGGTCCTTCATCACCTGCTGCACGGTGCCGCCGAGCCACGCCTCAGACAGCTGGACGTCTTTCTCGGGGAACGAGAAGGCATCCAGCAGGGCGATCGTCGGTGCGCGCTCCATGCCCGCAGCCTCGGCAATGGTGTCGATCAGCGGCGCCCGGTCACGGTTGTAGGCCCGGTTGGCGTCCTCGGTGACCTGCAGGAAGGTCGTGAGCACGTCGGGATAGGTCTCCGCGAAGTCTCCGGTGGTGGAGATGATGTCGAAGACGCGGATGCCGATGGCCTCCTGCTCCGACCCGGTCATCACCAGGTTGCCGCCGTTGGCGATCATCTCGTTGACGGCACCGCCGAATGCGCACGCCATCGCCACTTCGCCCGAATCCAGGGCCGCGACGGCCGCGGGGCCGCCCTCGGACTGGATCAGCTCGACCGTGGAGGTGTCGACGCCGAGATGCTCGAGCATCTTCAGCAGCTTGAAGTGGGTCACGTTGCCCAGCGGCGTGTAGATGCTCTGGCCCGCCAGGGTGTCGGCCGCATTGTCGGCCGTGACGCCGTAGTCGGGATGGGCGACGCAGTTGTCTGCGTCGGCGTAGCTGACCGCCACGCCGATGAGCAGCAGGTCAGAGCCGCCGGTCACGAAGTTCGCGAACGGTGTCAGACCCTGGGAGTAGGAGATGTCGATGTCTCCGGCTTCCATCGCCTGGGCCATGTCGCCGCCAGAGGCGAACGGGATCCAGTTGACCGTCACGCCGAGCTCGTCGTCGTAGGTCTGCTCGAGCTGGGCTACCTGGTTGGCTGTCGGCCACTCCAAGAAGTAGGCGACGTTCAGCTCCTCGGGCGTGTCATCGCCGCCGCACGCGGCAGCTGCAAGCGCAAGCACTGCGACCAATGCCAGTAGTCGTTTCATTGGGGTCCCTCCATGTTGATGGATGTGTTCTGCCTCATCTGGAGGCATGGAGCCAGCCGCTCGTGCGGCCCAGCACCTTGTCGACCCGGCTCAGCAGGTCGTCGATTACGGCGACGTCGGCCACCAGCGGCGGCGAGATCATGATCATGGCGGCGCCCCGGGCATCGGGCCGCACCAGCACGCGCTCGGACCGGACGAACCCGTCGAGCACGCCGCCGGGCAGCAGCTCGGCGAACTCGGCCTCGGAGAGCTCGGTGCCCGAGGTGCGGTCGCGCATCAGTTCCACCGCGTAGAAGTAGCCGGCGCCGCGGACCTCCTTCACGCAGTGGTGGGCGTCCATCAGGTCGGCCAGCCCGCCCGCGAGGTGCGCTTCGTTGGCCAGCACGCCGGCGAACACCTCTTCGTCGCGCATGGCGGTCATGTTGGCCACGGCGACCGCGGTGGCGACGGGGTGGGCGCCGAAGGTGGAGCCGTGGGTGAACATCGCCAGCGGCGAGTCCCACACGCGCTCGACGAGCGAGTCCCTGGCGACGATGCCGCCCAAGGGGGCATAGGCGCTGGTGACGCCCTTCGCGAACGTGATGATGTCGGGTTCGGCGCCGAAGCGTTCGCTGCCGAACCAGTGGCCGAGGCGGCCGAAGGAGTTGATCACCTCATCGGCGCACAGCACCACGCCGTAGGTGTCGCAGATGCGGCGCAGTTCGGCCCAGTAGCCATCGGGCGGCACGAGCGCGCCGCGGCCGTTCTGGACCGGCTCGGCGATCACCATCGAGACGGTCTCGGGGCCTTCGGTCACGATGGCTTCCTCGACCTCGGTCACGCACGGCAGCTCGGCCGCCGACTGGCCCGGCTCGAGGTGCCAGTCCAGCGTGTTGGCCACGTGCCGGACGGTGTCGGTGATCATCGGCAGGAACGGCTCGCGCACCCGGGGTATGCCGGTCAGCGCGAGCGCACCGAGGGTGGTGCCGTGGTACGCCATCTTGCGGGCGATCACCTTGTGGCGCTGCTCCTCGCCGTTGGCCAGGTGGAAGCAGCGGGCCAGCTTGATCGCCGATTCCACCGCCTCTGAGCCGGAGTTCACGAAGAACACCCGGTCGAGGTCGGCGGGGGCGAACTCGGCGATCATCGACGCCGCCTCGATGGCGGAGGGATGGGCGAAACCCCAGTTGGAGTAGAACGCCAGCTGATCCATCTGCTTGGCGGCAGCGGCGGTCAGGTCGCTGCGGCCGTGACCGAGATTGGTGCAGAACAGCCCGGCGAGCCCGTCGAGGTATTCGTTGCCGTCTGCGTCGGTGAGATAGCAGCCCTCGCCGCGTTCGATGACCACGAGATCGTCGGCGTTCCACGTGCCCGCAGACGTGAAGTGAGGTACGAGATGGCGACGAGCCAGCTCTCGGCCGTCCGGCATGTGCTCCCCCCTGGTTGCCCTTGAGCGCTGCGCGACCTAGTGGTTAGAGATTATCACAGTCCAGTTAGGCCAATTTCCACCCCGCAAGCGGTCCCTTGCAGAGCGGGCAGGGCACTTCACCGGTGCATGCCCGGTGCAGACGTGGGCCACGTGCCCCCGCTGCGGCCGCGCCTGGCATGCCGAGAGCCCCGAGCGGCTGAGGGATACGGTGCAGGAATGCGTTTGCGGCCCGCCGGGAAGCTGCGCACATGAGCGCTCACCGGGCCGTCATCGTGGGCGGCGGGTTCGCAGGGCTCAGCGCCGCCTACACGCTGATGAAGCGCGGCATCACTCCCCTGCTGCTCGAGTCGTCCGATCGAGCGGGCGGGCGCGGCAAGGGCGAGCAGATCGACGGGTTCTCGGTAGACATGGGCGCCTTCGTCTTCACCGCCACCTACGACACCGCATTCCGCATCTGCGAGGAGCTGGGGCTGCCGCTCGTGAGCTCGCAGATGAAGTTCGGCCACCTGCGCGGCGGGCGCTGGGTGACCACGTCCCCGGAGGGGTCGCTGGGGAGCTTCGTGCGCCAGCTGCCCGCGGCCGTCGCCTTGGGCTTCCTGTCGCCCTCGGGGTTCCGGTCGGGCACCAAGGTGATGCGTCAGATCCGTCGCCAGGCGGAGTACATGAGCTTCGCCGGCGACAGCCCGCTCGCCGAGATCGACGACGACGAGTCCTTCGGCGACTACCTGCGGCGGCTCGGCGTGCCCCGCAAGCTGCAGGTGACGCTCACCGGGCCGCTCAAGATGATCCTGGGCGATCCCATGCCGGCGGGGCAGGCGCTGATGCGGGCCTACATCGGCGAGACGATGCTGAGCGGGGGTGCGGTGTCGATGCCCGAGCGGGGCATCGGCTCGCTGAGCGCAGCGCTGGCCGCCGAGTGCGCGGATGTCATCCGGGTGTCCACACCTGTCAGCCGGATCGTCGTCGACGGCGGCAAGGCGACCGGCGTGATCGCCGGCGGCGAGACGATCGACGCGGATGCAGTCATCTGCGCCGTGCCGGGAACCAAGGTCGCAGACCTGGTGCCCGAGCTGCCGGCGCCGGTGCGACGCGCGCTCGGCACCGTCAGCTACTCGACCGGCTGCCGGGTGGTGATCGGCGTCGAGGGCTCGCCGCTGCCTGAGGGCTGGCATGGCGCGCTCTACCCCGAAGACGACGACGCCCCGCTGCTGATGGACCGGTCCAAGTTCCTGCCCGCGTGCGCGCCGCCGGGCAAGAGCATCCTCGACCTGCTCATCGGCCGTGACCGCGCCAAGGAACTGATCCCGCTCGACGACGAGTCGATCAAGCGTGAGCTGCTCGCCGCCGCCCGCCGCAATGCGCCTCCCGGCTCGAAGCTGCCGGGCGACGACGAGGGCCACTTCTTCGGTGTGCACCGCTGGGAGGAAGCGCTGTGCATGGGCCAGCCCGGCATGCTCGCCGCCCTGGCCGAGGTGCCCGGCCAGCTCGCGGGCAGCATCGACAACCTGTTCCTGGCAGGCGACTACATGGGCATCCCGTCAGTCAACGGCGCCCTGAGCACCGGCGAGAGCGCCGCCGTGCGGGTCGCGGAACTGCTCGCCGCTCGCCCCCGCTGAGCGCTGCCGTTGCGTCGGACGTCACACGCAAGTGACATCATGTTTTGGTGCCGTCGGCTTGCGTGCCTTGGAGTATCAAGTTCGTGAACGCCGAGGACGCACGGGCCGGCTTCGGGCGGGGCCGAGACGACTCGCTCCCGAAGTCCTTCGCGTGCGCTGCACCGAAACTCGGGTGACGCATGTCGACCAAGGTCAAGATCTCGAACCTCGTCAAGATCTTCGGTGACGAGCCCGACGGCGAAGCGCTGACGCTGCTGCAGGCCGGATACTCCAAGAACGTCATCCGGGAGAGCACCGGCCACATCGTGGGCGTGAACGACGCCAACATCGACATCTCCGAAGGGGAGATCTTCGTCGTGATGGGCCTGTCCGGCTCGGGCAAGTCCACCTTGATCCGCTGTGTGAACCGGCTCTACGAGCCCACCGCCGGCAGCGTCTTCGTCGACAGCACCGACGTCACCGCCCTCGATCCCAAAGAGCTCCAGGCCTTCCGACGCGACAGCACCGGCATGGTCTTCCAGCACTTCGCCCTGTTCCCCCACCGGGACATCCGCTCCAACGTCGCGTTCGGGCTCAAGGTGAAAGGCATGGACGCCGACGGCCGAAATGCTGCCGCCGAGCGGGCCTTGGCCCTCGTCGGGCTCAGCGGCTACGAGTCCAGCTATCCCCGCCAGCTCAGCGGCGGCATGCAGCAGCGGGTGGGGCTGGCCCGCGCACTGGCCACCGACCCCGACATCCTGCTCATGGACGAAGCCTTCAGCGCGCTCGATCCGCTCATCCGCCGCCAGATGCAAGACGAGCTGATGTCGATCCAGGACCAGCTTCACAAGACGATCCTGTTCATCACCCACGACCTCAACGAGGCATTGCGCGTGGGCTCCCGGGTCTGCATCATGAAAGACGGCGCGATCCACCAGGTCGGCACGCCCGAGGACATCCTCATGCGGCCCGAGACCGACTACGTGGCCGAGTTCGTCCAAGACGTCGACCAGGGCCGCGTGCTGGAGGTCGAGACGGTGCGCGAGGACGCCGCGGCGGTACCGCAGAGCGCCTCCGTCGCCGACGCGCTCAGCGCCATCGATCGCCTCGGCGTCGAAGCGGCCCACGTGGTCGACGCCGACGGGCGGCCCCTCGGCGTCGTGGCCCGAGACGCCGCCGAGCAGGCGCAACGCAGCGGCACCCGCGACCTCAGCGGGCTCATCCAAGACGTGCCGGCGATCACCAACGACACGATCCTGGCGAAGGTGTATCAACTCTTCGGATCGGGCCTGCCGGTCGCCGTTGTCGACGGCGACGGCGTGCTCATCGGGTCGGTGCGCCCCCTCGAAGTCCTCGCCGAGCTGGGACGGGTCGAGAACATCTCCGAGCAGCTCGAGCTCGCCAAGACCCACGGCGTCCAGCAGTGACCTCGGGCGCGCTCGCCACCAGCTTCTGGGACAACCGCACCCTCGACGTCTGGGAGATTCCCTTCGGTCGCTGGATCGAGGAAATCGTCTTCTGGCTGACGACCCACATCACGGGATTCCTCGACGCCGTCAAGTGGCCCGTCGACAAGCTCCTCAAGCTCATTATCGACAACCTGCTCCAGACCTGGCTGCCGTGGCCGATCGTCCTGCTGCTGTTCTTCCTGCTGGGGCTCACCACACGAAATGCACTGGTGGGGCTCGGCAGCGCGGCGGGCCTGCTGGTCTGCGGGCTGCTCGGCAACGAGTACTGGGACCTCACCATGGAAACGGTCGGGATGATCATCGTGGCGGTGATGATCTGCACGGCGATCGGCATCCCGTTGGGGATCCTGGCGGCCCGCGTCGACGCGTTCTGGGGCCGGCTGCGTCCCGTCCTCGACGGCATGCAGGTCATCCACCCCTTCGTCTACCTGCTGCCCATCATCTTCCTGTTCGGCGTCCGCCGCACGCCCGGGGTGCTGGCCACGCTGGTCTTCGCTCTGCCTCCCATCGTCCGTCTCACCAACCTGGGGCTGCGTCAAGTCCCTGCCGACGTGATCGAAGCAGCCCGGGCGTTCGGCGCTACCGAGAGCCGGGTGCTGCGCGAGGTGCAGCTCCCGCTGGCGCGGCCAGCGATCATGGCCGGGCTCAACCAGACGCTGCTCCTGTCGCTGTCGATGGTGGGCATCGTGGCGATCATCGCCGGCGGCGGTCTCGGAAAACCGATCCTCACCGCCCTCAACACCGCCGACATTCCCATCGGCGCATCGGCCGGGGCCGGCCTCTACTTCGTCGGCGTGCTGCTGGACCGGATCTCCCAGCCCGACGACAAGGTCGACCGCCGCAGTCTCTTCGCACGGATGCGCAGCGCATGGAGCACACGCTCGGACCCGGTGGTGCCCCCCGTTGCGGGCATGGAGCCAGACGCCGAGACGCCCCCTCCCGCCGAGGAGCCGGCTCCTGCGCGGCTGGGCCCCGCCCACCGCCTCGGGGCGATTGCGGCCCTGGTCGGCGGCCTCTTCTGTGCGTTCTCGACGTTGCTGAGCTGGGGCAACGACGCCGGGCTGCTGTCGGGCTACGCCCGATTCGACGACAACGACCTTCCCGGGGCTCACAGCGGGCTCGACGCCACCGGGGGTTCGTGGTTCGGGATCCTGTTCGGCCTCGTCGGCCTGACCGTCGCCTTCGGCGGCGTTGCAGCGCTGTCGAGCCCGCGCAGTCGGGCCACGTTCATCGCCAGCGCCCGGGCGTTCTTCGCCTCCGGTCTGGTGCTGGTGTCGCTCGTCGTGGCGTACCTGAGCATCTCCCCACGCAGCGACAACTACAGCCACGCCACGGGCGTGTGGCTGGCCCTCGGTGGCGCGCTGGTGGTGCTGGGCGGCGGCGCTGTCGCTGCAGGGCGGGCAGCGTCCGATGGCGAGGTGGCTCGTGTGGGCACAAAGGAAGTGATCACCATCGCGGTGCTGACGCTGTTCCTGGTGTTCGCGGGAGCGTCAGGATCGTGGCTGTTGGACCAGCGCAGCGACGCAGTGCAGATCGCCGCTGAGATGGCAGCCGAGGCAGAGGGCGTCGACCAGGGCGGCCTGGCAGCCGAACTGCTGGCCGAGGCCCTGGCGCTGACCCGGCGTGTGACAGTCCGCGGCCTCGATGCTGCCGGGCCGCAGATCGGTTACATCGTGCTGGTCCTCACGTTGATCGGCGCCGCGGCGGCGCTCGTTCGACTCGTGCGCCGCGGGGCATTGCAGCGTTTCGCGGGGCTCGTCGCGTTCGGGACGGGATGCGCGCTCGCCGCAGTCGGAGTTGCGTGGATCGCTTCGTTCGTCCGACTTGCAACGCCGGCGCTCGGGCCCGGGGCCAGCGCATTCCTCACTGTCATCGGCGGTCTGATGCTCGCGGCGCGCGGCTGGCGCGCCAGCGCTGCGTCGTAGCCGCAGCGACCCTCGAGTGCAGCCTCGAGTGCACAGCCGACCCTCGTTCTGAGATCTCGCCATTGCATTCATGAAGTGCTTGAACTAAACAGATGTGTATGGTCGCGGCCCTTGGGGCTCAGGGGTCGATCACCAAGGGGATACCAATGCACACCAATCGCGGACGACTGCTCATTGTCGTTCTGATGGCGTTCGGCCTGATCGCTGCCGCCTGCGGAGATGACGACTCCACATCCGACACCGCAGCACCGACCACCGAAGCCGCCGCACCGGCGGCGACCGAACCCGCGGCACTGCCCGGTCAGGGCGTGACCGTCACGATGGCGCGGGGCAACTGGATCGAGACCAACTTCCAGAACTTCGTCATCCAGCAGCTCCTCGGGGAGCTCGGCTACGAAGTGACCGATCCGGAGGAAATCACGCCGGCGACGTTCTACCCCGCCGTTGCCCAGGGTGACTACGACTTGTGGGGATCTTCGTGGCCCCTCAACCACACCCCCTTGCTCGAGGGCGAGAGCCCCGACGGGGGGACCTTCGGCGACAAGGCCCGTTACGTGGGCACGATGATGGCGTCGGGTGCGCTCCAGGGCCTGCTCGTCGACATTCCCAGTGTCGAGCAGTTCGGCTTTGCGACACTCGGGGAACTGCTCGACAATCCTGAAGCGGTCGCTCACTTCGACAGCGACGGCGACGGCAAGGCTGACATCAACGGCTGCGATGACGGCTGGGGCTGCCAGAAGGTCATCAACGACACCCTTGCCAAGAACGGCTGGGATGACCGCGCCGCACAGGTGTCGGCCACTCACTCGGCGCTGTTCGCGGAGTCCCAGGCGAGCTTCGCCGGGGGCGGACCGGTGCTGCAGTACGTGTGGACGCCGACGGCCTTCGTCGGCAAGCTCGTGCCGGGCCGCGATGTGCTGTGGCTGGCCATCGAGCCCGAACAGGCCCTCGACGGCCAGGACGGGGTCTCCGCAGTCGGCGCTGCGTGCACCAACGATCCCTGCACGACGATGTTCACGCCCTCAGACATCGTGGTGACCGCCAACATCGACTTCCTCAACGCCAACCCGGCGGCAGCGTCGCTGCTCGAGGACTTCGAGATGGATCCGCTGGCGGTCGCCGTACAGGCCGTCGCCATCGACGCTGGCGCCAACTCCGACGAGCAGATCGCTGCTGCAGCCGCCGACTGGATTGCCGCCAACCGCGACGTGGTCGATCCGTGGATCGAGGCTGCGCTGGCTGCCGGGAGCTGACCGCCGGCTCGCTCGATCACGCGACCTCCGAAGCGGTCTGGCGAGGCCCTCCCTCTTCGCCCGGCCGTTCCGAGGGGGACGTGTGCGGAATAGCGTTTCCGCAGGTCAGAGCGCTGGGCGAAGTCGCTGGGAAACGCAATGACACCGGATTCGGAACGCGTCTAGCCAGTGCATGGAACGCGATCGCGTGCTCCGCAAAACGCGTTTCGGGGTCGTGATTCGTTCTGGTTGACGATGTCGTTTGGAGCGTTTGTGCTGGTCAACGCATCGAGTCGGCGTGATTGAGTCCGCGTTTGTGCTGGGCTATTACGACTGCGGTACAACCCTGCTCAACGGCCTGAGCAGTCACTTCCTGAAGGATCGACCGGCCTAAACGCAGCTGCGATGTCGTTGCACCGTCCGTGGTGCCCAGCCGTAGTGTCTCTAACTGCCGGCAGCAAGTGCATCAACTATTGACAGTGACCCAAGGTGTGGATGCCGACTAGCGCGACACACTCCATGAGCAAGCCGGTGTGGATTGCTGGGCGCCAGCGACGCATCGCTGGGAGGCTGCGATCAAGCGTCCTCGGATCGTCAGGTGACGCTGCGCCGACTGAAGGAGTGTTGGAGCAGTCCCGAGCCGGCTCAGCCAATCGTCACACAATTTGCGTTCTTGAGCGATCGCAGCAGCCAGCTCCCCGACAAGCCTCAGTCCCCCGTCGAACGCGCCGTCGACAGTAGATCTTGCGTCTTCGTAGCGGTGCACCATCACGACTGCGGTGACGTCATGTGTCCAGTTGGTCGCTCGGAGGCTTCGCTGTGCGTCTGAGCTGAAGCGTGGTGCTTTGGTGTCGCGATTTCTCAGAGCGTCCAGGTTGCAAGTGCAGCGCGGCCGTCGTCGGTCAATTGGAACAGCCGTGAGCGGCCGTCGACGGCCGACTGCGCGTTGGTGACGAGCCCTCGTTCTGTGAGTTTGTTGAGTGCTTCGGAGACTTGTGGGCGTCCCCGGTCAAGCTTGTCCGCGAGGTCCGACGGCCGAGCAGGAGTCTCCGAGAGTGCTTCCAGCAGCCGGTGCCGGAAGGACGGTTCAGATGCAACGTCGCCGGATGCGTCGGCCTGCGCAACCCACACCGCGATCAGGTCTGCTAGCACTGAGACGGCCTCAGCAGTCAGGACGGCGCTGCTGCTGGGATCGTGCCGATCGTGCTCGCCACGAAGCCGGCTGGCCGCAGCGGCGAGCTCGCTGCGGAGGTGACGCAGCGTCGACTGGTCGGGGTCGCGCCGCAGGACACGGCCGATGACCATCGGGAACTCCGATGTGCGCCGGCTCGGATCCTTCTCGAGGCGGGCCAGCATCGGCAAGACCTGTGCTTCGAGGTCAACTGTCATGGTCATGAGGCCAGCATAGGCAGTTGCCAACTATCTCGCAACTAAAACACAACCAATCACAAATTATCTCCAGACCGCTAGACGGCCGCCAGCCTGTTGGTCTCGAACTCGTATGTGCAGAGTTGGGGCGGCGAACAGACCGCGCTGTGCGTCGGGTTGAGGACTTGGTCCAGCGGCGTCGCGATCAATGCCATCGGTATGTACGGATCGGACCCCTGGGCCATATCGCGAAACCGCCGGGGACCGTTGGCAAGCACGACGATCCCAGGACCATCTGCCGCGAGCGTCGCAGCGTTCGCCGCGAGGTTCGTCGTCTTGGGCGAACACACGGGGACGACAACCAGATTCACGCCGACCTGTGACAGCGCTGCGATGGTGTCACCGTTCAGCAGGTCGCGGCAGATCCCGAACGCGGCCCGCCAGGGGCCATCGACTTGGACCGTGATGACGAGCTCATCCGCCTGAATCGGCCCCTTCCCGAGTCGATCCCTCAGCCAAGGCTCAAGAAGGTAATCCCCGTACAGGTCGTCAAGTCCCCTCGCTATGCCGGCGATCAGAACGAGAGCCGGCGTTCCGCCGAATTGGGC
>JAJEBN010000055.1 GCA_022822525.1 Acidimicrobiia bacterium
AAGGCCTCGGCCGGCGGCGGCGGCAAGGGCATCCGCATAGTGCATTCGGCCGGCGAGTTTGACGCTGCGCTGAGTGAGGCACGCACCGAGGCGCTGCGCTCCTTCGGCGACGATCGCGTCATCGTCGAGCGCTACATCTCCCGTCCCCGCCACGTCGAAGTGCAGGTAGTCGGCGACCGGCACGGCAGCGTCATCCATCTCGGCACTCGCGACTGCTCGTCGCAGCGCCGCTACCAGAAGCTGATCGAGGAAGCCCCGGCGCCGAACCTGCCTGCAGCCACCCGCGACGGCCTGCACGATGCCGCTGTGGCCCTCGCCCGGCACATCGGTTACGACAACGCTGGCACGGTGGAGTTCATCGTGGATGCCGCCTCCGGCGAGTTCTTCTTCCTGGAGATGAACACCCGCCTGCAGGTGGAGCATCCCGTCACCGAGGCGATCACGGGACTCGATCTCGTGGAGCTGCAACTGCGGGCTGCGACCGGCGAGCCGTTGGGCCTGGGTCAGTCTGATGTGACGTTCACCGACCACAGCATCGAGGCCCGTATCAACGCCGAGGATCCGTACGACGGCTTCAGCCCGCGGGCGGGCCCGGTGCGCCACCTGTCGGTGCCCGCCGGCGTGCGTTGGGATGCGTCGGTCGCCGAAGGGTCAGAGGTCACTCCCTACTACGACCCCCTCATCGCCAAGCTGATCGTCACGCGGCCCGACCGGGCATCGGCGCTGGATGCGCTGCGCGATTCGCTCGACGGGCTCGTCGTGGGGCCGGTTCCCACCAATGCCGGATTCCTGCGTTGGCTGACCGACATGCCTGCGCTGCGAAGCGGCGAGATGACCACCAATGTCATCGACGCACTCGGACCCGCAGAGATGGGTGAAGCGCCGTCGAACGGCGACGCTGCACCCGCAGCAGCAGCGGCATGGATGGCACGGCTGAGGAGCCAGCGAGCCGCGCAGACGGCCAGCCCCTGGTCGACGCTGGGATCATTCCGCCTGACCGAGCACCGTGCCGAGGCGGCAGTTGTGCTGCGTGACAGCGCAGGCGAGCTGCGCGAAGTGGCCGCTGGGGCCATGAACGGCACCAGCACCGAGGCTCTCGCCACGGCCAGCAGCGCCAATGCCCGATCCGTGGCAGTCAACATCGTCGGGCACACCATCACCTTCGAAGTGCCCGACCGGTCCGATGCGTGGGCACCCGCCGCGACCGACGACATCGGCTCGGTCGATGCCGTTGCAGCGCCGTTCCCTGCCGTGGTTGTCGAGGTGCCCGTCGTGGTCGGCGATGTGGTGGCCACCGGCGATGTGGTCGTGGTGGTGGAGGCCATGAAGATGCTCCACTCGCTAACGGCGCACGGAGCCGGAACGGTCGCGGAGATCCGCTGCAGCGCCGGCGACGCCGTCGAAGCCAACCAAATCCTCGTCAGCTTCGAGCAACACGGGCACGACCTGCCGTCGGATCCAGCCTGACAGCACCCAGAGCGCGTGGCTCGACGGGTCCAGCCGCCTAGACGAGCCCGAGCGGGAGGGTCGTCAGCACCTCGTTGCCGGTCTCGGTGATCAGCACCTGTTCTTCGAGCTTGACGCCCTCACCGCCGCTTCGTGGCCCGACAAAGGCCTCCACGCACACCACCATGCCGGGTTCCAGCGCGCCGTCGTAACCGACCCGATCCCACTTGTGCCGGAACATGATTGACGGGTACTCGTCGCAGAGGCCCACCCCGTGCGCCAGGGACGTGTAGTGGCGGTAGTCGTCGGGATCGGGGTACCAGGACGCCTCGGTCAGCTCGCGAAACGTTGTTCCCGCCTGGTACAGCTCGACATTGCGCTGGATCTGCTCGGCCGCCAACGACCACGTGTCGTGCTGTGCTGCTGAAGGCCGGCCGTTGCCGCAAAGCCAGGTGCGCGACATGTCGACACATATGCCGTAGGCACCCACCAGATCGGTGTCGAAGCCCATCAGCTCACCGGCCTGCACCCTCCTGCTGCTCGCCTCGTGGTACCAGGGATTGGTCCTCGGCCCCGACGACAGCAGCCTCGTCTCGATCCACTCGCCGTAGCGCCGCAGGCAACCCGCCCACAGCGCAGCCCACAGATCCAGCTCGCTGACTCCGGGCTCGAAGATGGCAGCCATCTCGCCGATTGCGGCCTCGCAGGCGTGCACTGCGCAGCGCATCGCCCGGATCTCGTCCGCGCTCTTGATCGTGCGAGCGGTCTCCATGAGCGGCTCACCTGCCACCAGCGCCATGCCCCGAGACTCGAGTGCCCGCGCAGCGCCGAGATCCAGCCGATCCACAGCGAGGCGCGGGCCCTCAAGGCGGCTTGAAGTACGGGCATGCGCGGCGACGAGCTCGGCAACCTCCGCAGCCCACAGATGGGCGATCTCCTCAGCCCTCGGACCGGCGAGGAAGTGCGTGTACGACGGGGCGGGGCGGATCTCGTCGACCACCTCGGAATGGGCGTCCAGGAATTCGCCCTCGGAGAATTCGAAGACCACAACCGGTCCGTCGGTGTTCACCACTGCGAAGCGCACGGCATTGTGCATGGTCCACAGCGACATGTTCGTGGTGTCGGTGGCGTAGCGGATGTTCACAGGGTCATACAGCAGTGCTGCGTCGCAGCCTGCGCCGCGCAACTGCTCGCGGACTCGTTCCAGCCGGTAGCGGCGCAGCGCTGAGCGGTCGGGAAGCTGCAGCCCCGCAGCCACCCACTCTGCCTCCAGATCGGCGCCCGGTCCGAGCGCGTGCATGTTGAGGTCGGTGTGGTCCAGAAACCAGTCGGGAGGCTCGGCGCGCCCGACGCCGATCTTGGGTCGGTGGCGGCGTTCGAACCCCTGCAGTGCCATGCCTGCTCGCCCTCCCAAGATCTGCAGAGCCTCGCGGCGAGGCCGAGACACCGGTGCGCGGCGAGCCTAGGGTCTGCCCATGACCACAGAGGAACACGACGGTGAGCACGCCGGCACGCTCACCGGGATCGCCATTTACCCCATCAAAGGCTGCCGCCGCATCGAGCTCGATTCGGCTCTGGTCGCTGCGACTGGGCTCGAGGGCGACCGCGCATGGCAGGTGGTAACGGCCCCCAATGGGGCCGGTGAACTCGGTGAGTCGGTCACACAGCGCCGGAACGCGGCGCTCGCCACCGTCTCGCCTGTGCCGATCGACGGCGGCTTGACGATCAGCGCGCCTGGCGTCGGCACGATCGACGTGAAGCGACCCGATGCCAATGACACCACGGTCCTCGCACTGATCGGCGATGAGGTCGCGTGCGCGGATGCAGGGGACGAAGCGGCCGAGTTCTTCAGCGACGTGCTCGGCTTCCCGGCCAGGCTCGCAGCGTTGACCCCCGAGTCCTCCCGGCCGATGCGATTGTTCCGGGGACGCCTCACCGGTTTCGCTGACGCCGCCCCAGTGCTCGTGGCCAACACGGCCTCGCTCGCCGATCTGGTGGCACGCGCCTCGGAACCGTTCGGCATCGAGCGATTCCGGGCGAACCTCATCGTGACCAACGACGAACCGTGGTCGGAGGACACCTGGACGGAGTTCTCCATCGGCCCGGCCCAGCTCAGCGCTCGCGTGGTGTGGCCCCGCTGTGCCGTCCCCCAGATCGATCAGGACACCGGCGAACGCCACCGCGAACCTGCCCTGGTGCTGCGCAAGCACCGCTGGTGCTCGGTCGCGGAAGGCTTCTCGCCAGGCATGCGGGGAATGCTGGAAGGCAACGCCATGTTCGGCATCGCCTGCACCATCGATCCCGAAGGCGCTGTGGTCTCCGTAGGCGACCCGGTCACCGTCACAGCCACCGGTCCGCCGCTGCTCGACCCGCCCCGCTGAGCGTCGCCGGGCTGGCCCCTAGCTCAGCTCGCTCAGCACTTCGTCGGTGTGCTCGCCGAGCAGCGGTGCCCGCTGCCAAGCCCACCAGTCGCCGTCGGTGCTGAACGGCGAGCCGGGGACGGTGTAGGTACCGAGCACGGGGTGCTCCTCGGGCCGCCACCAGCCCACTGCTTCGAGATGCGGATCGTTGCGAAGATCGCCGACGGTGTTGACCGGCGTGATGGGGATTCGCCGTCGCTGGCCCTCCACGAACAGCTCCTGCTTGGTGAAGCGGGTCGTCAGCTCCTCGACCCATGCGTCCACGGCTTCCAGCGCTTCACGGCGCACCACGATGTCGATGAAGATCTCATCGAGGATGCCTTCGTTGCCAGTGAGCTCGTGCACCCACTGCGCCATGGCGTTCCAGTGGGCCGGCTGGATGGCGATGATCGCCACGTAGCCGTCCGATGCCGGGTACATGCCCATCGGGCTGGTGACCGGGCGGCGGTTGCCGGCCCGGGGACGCGGCACCTGATCGTCGAGATACAGCGGAACACCGGTTTCGGGCGACAGCCAGAGACCGACTTCCTGCAGCGACAGATCGATGGTCTGGCCGAGCGCCGGTTCGTCAGCCGCAGCGGCCTGGTTGCGCGCGCGCACGGACATCATCGAGCCGATCACCGCATGCAGCGAGGCCCCGTGCATCAGCACGCCGATCTCTCCTGCCGGGGCCAGCGGGGGGCCATGCGGGAAGCCGACGGTGGACGCCAGCCCGCATGATGACCAACCGACGAGGTTCGACGAGCGCCAGTGACGGCGCGGCCCCGTCATGCCGAAGGGCGTGATGGACACCCACGTCAGATGTGGGAACCGCTCGACAATTCCGGCGACACCGATCCCGCCCTCGCCAGCATCGGCCAGCCACGGGTAGGCCTCCTGGGTGGCCGGCATTGCATCGTCGAGCACCACATCCGCGCTGGCGATCAGCTGCACGAGTGCAGCGACGTCGTTCGGATCGGCCGGGTCGAGCATCACGCTGCGCTTCGACGCTGCGTAGTACGCCCACCACAGGCTCGCCTCAGGACCCTCGTGGCCAGGCGCCAGCGGCGGCATGGTGCGAATGGGATTCCCCCCGGGCGGCTCCACGCAGATCACGTCGGCGCCGAGCGCCGCCCAGACGCGGGTGCCATATGCGCCCGACAGTCCCGTCAGGTCGAGCACCCGGACGCCGCTCCACGGGCCATGGCCTTGCTGTGCGGGGCTCATTGGCTGCCCCCCGTGACGTTGCCTTCGGCGTCGTAGAACTCCGCAATCCCGACCGTTTCGTACCAGCGGTCGAACGGCCGCTCCAGCACCACATCGGGTCGCGCATCGACGAACGCCGTCCCGTCTGCAACCATCCGTTCGACGTCGTCGGTCGAATAGCCGAGCTCGGTCAGCACGTCGACAGTGTCACCTCCCATGTTGGGGCCCGCGCGGGTGACGTATGGGGGCGTCCCGCTCATGCGCACCGGGTTGCGAACGAACAGATCGCGGCCCAGTCGTGGGCTCGGGGCGATCGAGTAGGGGCGGCGGTCGTGCACCTGCGGGTCGGCCAGCACGCCCGTGTGATTCAGCACCTCGTACGCCGCGATGCCCAGCGCCTGCAGCTCCGCAGCCGCCTGCTGGGCGCTGCGGCGGCTGGTCCATGAGGACAGTTCCGCATCAATCGCATCGTGGTGTGCGAGGCGATCGGCCAATGTGCCGTGCGGGTAGGTCGACAACGCTGCTTGGCCGCTGGCATCGTGCGCCGCGACATCGGCCCATTCGGCCAACCCCGCCAGCGCCTGCCATGCCTCGTCATCGGGCACCTCGACGGCGATCCAGCGATCATCGCCGGCGCATGGGTAGATCCCGGCCGGTGCCGCCCACGACACCCGGTTGCCATTGCGAAACGGTTCCGGCACGCCCAGGTCCTGCCCGACGAGGTATGGCCCGAGAAACGACACGGTGGTCTCGAGCTGGCTGATGTCGAGGAACCGACCTTCCCCGGTCTGGTCCCGTTCGTGCAGTGCTGTGACGATGGCCATCATCGTGTGCAGCCCGCCCATGTAGTCGGGCGGCGCGATGGAGGGAATGCCAGCGGGTTCCTCGTGCGGGAATCCGGTCAGGGCATCCCACCCCACGAGCGGCGCTTGGTTCGGGCCGAACGCCCGGAAGGGGTAGTAGGGCTTGTCGGG
>JAJEBN010000067.1 GCA_022822525.1 Acidimicrobiia bacterium
CCGCGACCCCCAACTGCTCGCAGCACAACGCCGAGAACGAGCCCGAGTCAGATCCGAAAAAGGCCGGCAATGGGGACGACCCGCCACCCCCAAAGCCGCATGACCCAACCCCCCGAACGTTTGCGGACACCCCACTAGCCGAAGGCCGCGGCCATGAAGTTGCGGTAGAGCTGCTCGGCGTCGGCGGCGAAGCCGGCCATGGCGCGATCGGCGTCGGCGCTGAGCGCGTCCAGCGAGCCGGGGCCGAGCGTCGACTCCAGGGCGTCACGGTAGGCGTCGATGGCGCCCCAGTTGCGCACCGTGTCGTCTTCCACCTCGACGTGGTACTGCATCGACCATGCCCGCGGGCCGACCCGCATCGCCTGCACCCGGCACTCCGGGGAGCTTGCGAGCACGACGGCATCATCGGGCGGTTGCGCCACCTGCACCGAGTGCCACTGCAGCGCGTGCTGGCGCTCGCTCATCTGGCGGAAGATCGGGTCACTGCGGCCCTCCGGGGTGAGATCCACGGCCAGCACGCCGATCTCAGGCGGGCGCTGGGGGCCGCAGGTTCCGCCCAGCGCATCAGCCAGCAGCTGGTGTCCGAGGCACAGCCCCAGGAACGGCCTTTGCAGCTCGCGCACCCAGCGGCGGATGGCGCGCTTCTCGGGCACCAGCCACGGGCAGTCCTCCACGTCCCACACGTCCATCGGGCCGCCCATCACCCACATGGCGTCGTAGTCCTCGAGCGACGGGATGGGCTCGCCCTCATCGAGCTCCACCGCAGTCCACTCGACGCCGTCGGCGCGCAGGAAGTCGCGCAGCCGCCCGGGATGCTCGCAGTCGATGTGCTGGAGAACGAGGAGCCGCATCGCCCCCGTTGCTACCACGTCCCCGTTGCTCGCCAAGGCAGCGAAAGGGTCACCGGCGGCGCATCGCAGCGAGGTGCGAACAGCCGAAGTCCCGGCTCAGGCGCTCAGCCCGGCGTGGTGCAGAGCCCGGCGAGGCTGCCGATGGCGGTGTCGCGGCGGGGCTGGCGAACCTCGTGCTCGTCGTAGCCGTTGGTGGTGTAGCCGAGCGACAGGCCGGTGGCGGGATCGCCCCAGGCAAGCTGCCCGCCGGCGCCGTTGTGGCCGAAGGCCATCGGCGACACCGTGCGGCCCAGCCCGCGCATGTTCGACAAGCCGTCGTCGCCTGCCAGAAACAGCCCGATCGAGCGGTTGGCGGGCATCCCCATCGGGTCGGGCATCGTGTTGCGGACCTCGCCGGTGCCGGTGGCCAGCATCTCGGGATCCCACAGTTCGTCGGGGTTGTGGAGCAGGCCTTGGTAGAAGAGCGCCAGATCGACCGCGGTCCCGAATCCCCCGCCGCCCGGCACGCCCACCTCGCGCACGGACGTCTCGTTGAAGCGCAGGATTGCCTCGTTGGTGACCTCGGTCATGGGCAGCTCCCGCACGCCGAACGTCGCCTCGAGCTCGTCGGGCGTGGCCGGCTCTCCCACCAGGATCAGCTCCGCGATGCCGTCCTGCTCGTCAGGGGCCAAGCCCAGCAGGCGCCCCAGTCCCAGCGGGCCGGTGACGCGGTCGTGCACCTCGTCGCGGAAGTCATTGCCGGTGACCGCGTTGATGATCTCAGCCAGCACCCAGTGCGCCGAGGTCGGGTGGTACTCATAGCGGGTGCCGGGCTCCCAGTTGAGCCGCCAGTTCGCCATGGCCACCAGCCGTGACTCCGATGTGTCCCACTCCGGCGGCTTCAGCGGGGCGTGCGGGAAGCCCGACGTGTGCAGCATCACCTGGGACACGGTGATCTGGTCCTTGCCGTTCTCGCCGAAAGCCGGCACGTAGCTCGCTGCGGTGGCGTCGAGCTCCACCACCCCCTCGCTGATGAGCTGCCACATCGTTGAGGCCACGAACGGCTTGGTCGCCGAGAAGATGCAGTAGCGGGTCTCGTCGGTGGCATCGCCGTAGGTGGCCTGAGCGACGATCTCTCCCTCGAAGCCGACCGCGACCTGGCAGCTCGGCAGGAGACCCGATTCGACCTCGCGTTTGCAGCGGTCGAGCAGCGCGTCGATGCGGGATGGTTGGACAGTGGACGGGGCGCCAGTTGTTGTGCTCACGGCCTTGGCCTAGCACCCGCGGCTACCGTCTCGCTGGCGCAGAACAGGGGAATGCAATGAGCGACAGCACACCGGCCGACGGCAAGATCGAGTTCGGGCTGGCAATCCGCCGCAGCGACGACATCGCCAGCCAGGCGCGCGAGATCGAAGCGCTCGGCTACGACTACGCCACCACCGGCGAGCACGTCTTCTTCCATGTGCCCACCTCGAACGGCTTCATCTCGCTGGCGGTCGCTGCGGGCGCCACCACCACGCTCAAGCTGATGACGTCCATCACGCTGATCCCGCTCTACCCGGCGGCGCTGTGCGCCAAGCTCGCCGCAGCGCTCGACGTGGCCTCAGGCGGCCGTTTCCACCTCGGCGTCGGGGTGGGAGGCGAGATGCCATCGGAGTTCGAGGCGTGCGGCGTGCCGGTGCGCGAACGCGGCGCCCGCACGAACGAGGCGCTCGAGATCATGCAGCGGCTGTGGACCGAAGACGACGTCACCTTCGAGGGCCGCTTCAACACGCTGAACGGCGTGACGCTCGCGCCCAAGCCGGCATCGCCGCCGCCGGTGTGGGTCTCGGGCCGCCAGGACGCCGCGTGGCGGCGGGCAGCCCGCTACGGCGACGGCTGGCTGCCGTACATGTACACGCCCGACCGGCTCGCGCAGTCGATCGAGGCGATCGCCGGCTACCGCGAGGACGAGGGCAACCCCACGCCGGTCGAGCCCGGCATGTTCGTCTTCTTCTGCTGCCACGAAGACAACGACACAGCCGTCCAGTACGCCGCTGAACGGCTGTCCAAGCAGTACGCGCAGGACTTCTCCCAGCTCGTCCACAAGTTCGCCATTGCCGGCGACCCCGACCGCTGCGAAGCGCGGCTGCGCGAGTACATCGACGCAGGTGCCCGCACTGTCGTGCTGAGCGCCGCCTCGCCCATGAGCTATATCGAAGAAAGCGAACGGTTCTGGGCGGCGGAGGTGCTGCCGCGCTTCCGCGACGGGCAGGCCTAGTCGCCGGGGGGGACACGATGTCCGCGAAGCGATTCTTCGAGACGACGCTGTCAGCGGAACGCATCGACGAGCTGAGCGTTTCGGGAGCGTGGCCGGACCGGCTGCTCGACGAGCGGATCGACAAGTGGACCGCCGAGCGGGCCGGCGAGCCGGTCATCACCGATCGCTTCGGCACGATGACCTGGGGCGAGCTCGGCGCCGACGTGGATGCCGCCAGCAAGGGCCTGCTGGAGATCGGCGTCCGTCCCGGCACGGTCGTGCAGCTGCAGCTGCCGAATTGGCGCCACTTCGTGATCGCAGCAGCGGCGTGCGACCGCATCGGCGCCGTGGTCAACCCGGTGGCACCGATCTTCCGGCACAACGAGCTCACCGTGATGAGCGAGCTCGCCCGCCCGATGGTCGTCATCACCGCCGACAGCTACCGCGGCTTCCAGCTCGCCGAGATGCACGCCGAGCTGCGCGAGCGCTGCGCGTGGGTCACCGAGTTGGTTGTGGTGCCCGCGCCCGAGACCCTGCAGTCGGACGCCGGCGGTGACGAGTCGTGGCTGCCGGAGGGCGCGATCACCTGGGAGGACCTGATCGAGGAGGGCCGGTTCTCGTCGTATGACCGCGCCGCGGTCGACCTGTGCCGGCCGGGGCCCAACGACGTGTGCGAGATGATGTTCACCTCGGGCACGACCGGCCTGCCCAAGGGTGTGATGCACACCCACAACATCCTGGCGGTGGCCGTCGACGCCTTCCTGGACACCGTGTGCGAAGGGCTCGAGCCGCATCCCGGCGCCGGCGCGCCGCAGGCGTACGTCACCCACATGGCCTCCACGCTCGGCCACCAGACCGGCTACCTCTGCGGCATGCGGCTGCCGCTCTACTCCGGCGGCCACGTCGTCATGCAGGACGTGTGGGACCCAACCGAGTTCGTGGGGCTCATCGGCAAGCACCGGATCCAGCTGTCGATGGGTGCAACGCCGTTCCTGGCCGATTTGCTCAATGTGGATGATCTGGCCGGCTACGACCTGTCGACGTGGCAGCGATTCCTGTGCGCGGGTGCGGCGATCCCTCGGCCGCTGCTCGAACGTGCGCTCGAGTTGCTGCCCGACTGCGTGGTGATGCCGGGTTGGGGCATGACCGAGACCGGCCTGCTGACCGTGGGCCGGCCCAGCGATCCGCTCGAGCGCCGCCTGACCGACGGCCGGGCGGTGGACGACAACGAAGTCCGAGTCGTCGACGAATCCGGCGGGGCCGTGCTGGAGGCGGAGGGCGACCTGCAGTGCCGCGGCAGCGCGCTGTTTGCCGGCTACATGGCCGGGCGGGCGTTCACGGAGCAGTTCTGGACCGACGGCTGGTTTGACACCGGCGACCGGGCGATCATGCATGCCGACGGCTACATCAGCATTGCCGGACGCTCGAAGGACCTGGTGATCCGGGGCGGCGAGAACGTTCCGGTCAAGGAGGTCGAGGACGTGCTGATGCGCCACCGGGCCGTCGGCGTGGCGGCGATCGTCGCCAAGCCGCACCCTCGACTCGGCGAGATCGGCTGTGCGTTCGTCCAGCCGGTCGGCGAGCCGCCGACGCTTGCCGAGCTCACCGAGTTTCTCGACGCCCAACAGGTGACCCGCCAGTTCTGGCCCGAGGACCTCGTCATCATCGATGAGTTCCCGATGACCCCCAGCGGCAAGATCCAGAAGTACCGGCTGCGCGAGCATTTCGACTGAGCCGGAGCCGTGCGGGCGCAGCCGCTGTCCTCAGCGGTACGAGACCGGGATGCCCTCGCTGGTGTAGGTGACCTGGGGATCCCACAGCAGCCAGTCGCTGATGCCGAGGTCGGCCGCGGCGTCGATCTGGGCGCGCACCTCTGCGGGGCCGTAGTTCACTCTCATCGAGAAGTCCTGCAGCCACGGCACGACCGCCGTGTTGGTGCCCGCAAGCACGCGCTGGAACTGGGCCAGCGACGCCCTGGTGATGTCATAGGGCTGCGCCTCTGGGTGCACCACGCCGTACTCGCCGCGCCCCCAGTGCGACGGATACACCATCGGTGCCACATAGTCGACGTGTGGGGACATGGCGCCGATGTCCTGCGCCACCCACTCGCCGCGGTCGGCCGCGATGCCGAACACCGAGACGCCGTGGAACACCTGCGCCTCGCGCAGCATGGAACCGGCCTCGGCAAGGAACTCCACGATGACCTGTGACGGGTCGCCGCCGTCCCAGCCCGGAATCCGGATGCCGCTCAGGTCGCCTTCGGGCCGGCGCATGTAGTCCCACAAGATGTCGTCGATGCCGGCTTCGGCCGCCTCGGCCGCGATGTCCAGGTTGTACTGCCGCACCATCGAGTGGTGGAAGTTGGTGAACCCGCCGTAACTCGCCAGCGGCCTGCCGTCGGGCGTCTGCAGCACCCAGTCGTGGTTGCCGTTGTCCAGTGCATAGCGGCTCAGCGTCGGATCCCTGAACGCCACGATGCGCCCGATGACCCGCACGCCGAGACCGTGCAGATCGTCGATGGCTTCCCGCAAGTCGTAGAGCTCTCGCGACGCACCGGCCAGCTGGGCCAGCCGGACATCGGTCCGGTGGCCGATGCGGCCGTCCTCGTCCTTGAGGTCCAGCTGCACCGTGTTGATGCGGCCTTGCTCGATGAGCTCCACCACCGACTCGCGCAACCCGTCGTGGTCCCATGCCGCGGCGGTGACGTGAACTCCAGTGGTGTGCGGGTAGCCGATGGGCACGATGACGTCGAATTCGGTCTTGTTGCCAGCGGTGTCTTCGGCGATCACCGGGACTGGGCCGCCGGGCGGGCTCGGCAGGGTGAGGCTGAACGAGCCCGATGACGTATCGACCTGCTGATCTCCGATCCGCAGCGAAACGCCAGGCTCGACGGATCCGGCCACGACCACTGGTTCGCCCAGTTCCACCGGATCGAAGACTCTCGGCAACTCCACCTCGGGAGGGGTCCCGTCGACAGTGAAGCTCACCGCCGCCTGGGCGGTGCCGAAGAAGCGCCGGTCGACATCGAGCGTCACGACGTGGGTGCCCTCGGTCAATCCGGGCACCGGCCACACGATCGAGTTGTCGTAACGCTGCACACCGCTGACCGGCAGGCCGTCGAGCAGCAGCTGCGCCGAGTCGAGGTCGCCGCCGTCCACGGTGAACTCCAGCACGGTTCCCTGCACTTGATCAGGGCGCAGGTTCGCGCTCTCGCTGATCCCGCTGACGGTGATCTCGGTGACACGCAGCGCACCGAAGGCCACGATGCCCACCCCAATCGTCGCGGCCACCAGCAGCAGCACGACCAGCAGCCGGCCGCCGCGCCGGCGCTGACGCCGCGATCCCGCCGTGCTGAGAACGGCTCGATCAGCGACGCGTCGAGCGCGGCGGCTCAGGCCGGTCGCATAGAGGGGTGCTTCGGGCTTCGGCGGTCGCCACGGGAAGCCCCAGCCCTCGGCCGGGTCGGCAACCTGCGCCGCTGCGTCGCCGGCGTGCTGCTGAGCGAGGTCGTTGCCGACCAGCGATGGCCCCACCTCGTGGCCGTGGGGGGTGAGCGACCACCGTGCGCCCCGCAAGCCCGGCACCGACCCCGCCGGCGCCACGATGCCCGACTGGTGCAGGGTGTCGAGCGACGTCTGCACTGCCGCGCCGTCCAAGGCCGTGGCCGCGCTGATCTCGCCGATCTCGGCAGCGCCGCCGCGAGTGAGCAGCTCGCGCAGAATGCGCCTGTCGGCCGGCGCCAGCAACGGCATCGGATCGAGTGTATTGAGGTCGCTCTGCGAGCTTCAGTCAGAACGATGCGCAGGAATGTGGCGCGCTACGCCGACCGCTCAGGTCAGCAGCTCAGCCGAGTGAGGCTTCGGCGGGATGTCGGGCCGTCACCGTCGTGGTGATCCCGCCTCGCACCAGCCAGCGCGTCTCGACCGTTGCCTGCTTCGGGGCGACGGCCGCCACCAGGTCGTCGAGGATCCGGTTGGTGATGGCCTCGTGGTGGACGGGCTCGTCCCGGTAGCTCCACAGGTAGAGCTTCAGCGACTTCAGCTCGACGATGCGGCGGTCGGGGACGTAGGCGATCTCGATGGTGGCGTAGTCGGGCTGGCCGGTCACCGGACAGACGCAGGTCAGCTCGGGCGTAGTGCAGCGCACCTCGTAGTCGCGGTCGGGGTACGGGTCGTCGAGCGCGATCAGGTCTCGTGAGGGTTCGCTTCCCATGTCGGATCTCCTCGAGGGGCGCGCCGAGGCACCCGTCAGCACCCGTCAGTAAGACAGGGTGGCGTGCGGGGTGTTCTCCGCCAACCCCAGCGGCGTCACGGCCACGAACGACGCCCGCTCGGTGAACTCCGCCAGTGTGCGGGCGTTGGTGTAGCTCATGGCGCTGCGCAGCCCGGCCATCAGCTCGCCGATCAGCTTGCCCGCCTCGCCCCGGTAGGGCACGGTGCCCTCGACGCCCTCAGGCGCCCGCTGCTCGAAGTACTCGTCGTCGATCTCTTCGCCGTGGCGCTCTGCGCGGGCCTCGATGGCCTCGAAGCTCGCCATGCCCCGGATCCGCTTGCGCAGCCCGTGGGGGCCCTGCTCGACTTCGCCGGGACTCTCCTTGGTGCCCGCCAGCATGCTGCCGATCATCACGGTTTCGGCACCGACGGCAAGTGCCTTGGCGATGTCGCCGGAATTCTTGATGCCGCCGTCGGCGATGACCGGGATGTCGAGTCCCGCTCCTGCCAGCGCGATGACCACATCGTCGGTGGCGCTGAGCTGCGGAACGCCGACGCCGGCCACCAGTCGGGTGGTGCACACCCCGCCGGGTCCGACCCCGACCTTGATCGCGTCCGCGCCGGCCTCGGCCATGTCGATTGCCCCCTCGGCCGTGGCGACGTTTCCTGCGATGACGTCGACGTCGTCGAAGTGGTCCTTCAGCCGGCGCACACCGTCGATGGCGTGATCTGCGTGGCCGTGCGCGATGTCCAGCACGAGCACATCGGCCCCCGCGGCGACAAGCGCCTTGGCCCGGTCCCCCATGTCGTGGTCGGTGCCGACTGCGCCGCCGGCCACCAGGGCGCCGCTGTCGACGTTCTTGACGGCGGCGATCTGGGCTGCCTGGGCTTCGATGGGCATGAAACGGTGGACGATGCCGGCGCCGCCGAGACGTCCCATGGCGATCGCCATCTCGTGCTCGCAGACCGTGTCCATGTTGGCCGCGATGACCGGCAGATCCAGCTCGATGTTGCGTGACAGGCGGGTGCGGACCGACACGTCGCTGCGACTGCGTATCGACGATCGTTGCGGGACGATCAGCACGTCGTCGAAGGTCAGCCCGGTTCGCAGGTCGCGCAGTTTCATGAGCGGCCCCAAGCTACCGTGACCCGCCATGAGCACCCGTCGCCGGACTGTTCTGACGGTGGCGGTGCTGCTGGTGATCGTTGCTGCGGCAGCGGCTCTCGGCGTCTGGCGAGTGCTCGGCGACGCCCCCGACGAGGTCAGCCTGGCCGAGGCGGAGGAGCTTGCCGAGCAGCTGCAGGAGGACTCCCCGGCGGAACCAGCCGAGCCGGCTACCGGCAGTGATGCTGACACGGATGAGAGCGCTGCATCCGGTTCGAGTGACAGCGATGCGGACGACGGCGGCGACATCGACGAGACCGCGGCATCCGATGGTGCCCTGATGTCGACCGCTGAGCTGGATGGGACCTGGGCCGTAGATGCGGAGACCGGGGAGTTCACGCTGGAGAATGCCACCGGCTCCTACGCAGGTTTTCGCGTCGACGAAGAGCTGGCGAGCATCGGCGCATTCACTGCCGTGGGCCGCACCGGCGATGTCAGCGGCACGTTGGAGATCGCCGACGAACGCGTGACCTCGGTGGAGATCGAAGTCGACCTGACCACGCTCCGGACTGACGACAGCCGCCGTGACGGGGCCGTGCAAAGCGCCTTGGGCACTGCTCAGCACCCGACGGCCACGTTCTCGCTCACCACCGAGCTGGACATCGGGGGTGCCCCCGAGAGCGGCGAGCCCATCAGCCTCGCGGCACCGGGTGACCTGACGGTGAAGGGCATCACCCAGCCGGTGAGCATCGACATCGAGGCCCGGCTGGTCGGCAGCGTCATCGCCGTGGTCGGCTCGGTCGAGATCACCTTCGCCGACTTCGATGTGACGGTGCCGCAGGTGCCGATCGTGCTGTCCGCCGAGGACCACGGAATCATGGAGTTCTTGTTGCTCTTCAGACGCCGTTAGGCGTCTGAAGCATCAGACACGGAGACGCCCTTAGGCCTCTGAGCAACGGCGCGGCCGGGCAGGCATCATGGGGCGCCGATCCGGCTGAACCCCTACAGCACCGAGGAGCACCAATGGCGCCCATCTCTGCAGAACCACTGCCCAAGTCCTCCGCCACCGTCAACGGCAAGCGCATGGCGTACCACGACTCCGGCTCGGGCGACCCAGTGGTGTTCCTGCACGGCAACCCGACCTCGTCGTACCTGTGGCGCAACATCGTGCCCCATGTCTCGCCGCACGGACGCTGCGTCGTGCCGGACCTGATCGGCCAAGGCGACTCGGACAAGCTCGACGACACCGGGCCCGATTCGTACCGCTTCGTGGAGCACCGCGAGTACCTCGACGGCTTGCTCGACCAGCTCGACCTGGGCGACAACATCACCTTCGTGATCCACGACTGGGGCTCGGCGCTCGGATTCGACTGGGCCAACCGGCACCGTGACCGCGTCGCGGGTCTCTGCTACATGGAGGCCATCGTGCGGCCGATGAGCTGGGCCGAGTGGCCCGAGGCTGCAGCCGGCATCTTCCAAGGCTTCCGCTCGCCCGCAGGCGAGGAGATGGTCATCACCAAGAACCTGTTCGTCGAAGCAGTGCTGCCCGGATCGATCATCCGCAAGCTGTCCGACGACGAGATGAACGAGTACCGGCGCCCGTTCGTCGAGCCCGAGCACCGGCGTCCCACCCTCACATGGCCGCGCCAGATCCCGATCGAGGGCGAGCCGGCCGACGTCACCCAGATCGTGACCGACTACGGCGAGTGGCTGTCAGGCTCAGACGTGCCCAAGCTGCTGGTCAACGCCGACCCGGGCGCGATCCTGAACGGCCCGCAGCTGGAGTACTGCCGCACCTGGCCGAACCAGACCGAGGTAACCGTCGCTGGCAATCACTTCTGCCAAGAAGACAGCCCCGACGAGATCGGCCAAGCCATTGCCGACTGGCTCCAGAACCGCTGATCCCGCGGCTGTGCCGGCTCAGCCCGCCGACCCAGCGGGCTGACCTCTCCCGCTAGCTGAGCCCGACCGCTTCGCGGGCTCGGGCCTCGCGCTGCTTGCGCTCGATCTCTTCGCGCTTCTCGACCGGCGTCTGGTTGGTGATCACCTGGTACAGGTCGGTGTCGATGTCGTCGAGGACGACATCGCCGGCCAGCACTGCCGACTTCCAGTCTTGGTGCTCGGCGTCGCGCTCGTGGAATTCACCCATGACCTCGGCAGCGAACAGCTCGAGGCTGGAGCAGATGTCCTCGTGGGTGTTCTTGCCGGCCTGGTTCAGCAGGATGAGCTGATCGACGTGGGCGTCCTCGTACATCTCCAGCTTGCGACGGATGGTGTCGGGTGAGCCCACGAGGCCGACGTTGTTGCTGGCCTTCTGGCCCTTCGGCGACTTCTTCCACTCCTGGTACTCGTCCCACAGGTTGACCGAGCCCGGCTCGACGGGCCCGTGGGAGTTGTAGAAGACCAGCGAGAACTGGAAGAACGTCCAGCCCTCGGCCTTGGCCTGGGCTTCCTCGTCGGTCTCGGCGCACATGAACGGGCTCACCACGGCCACACCGGGGTTGGTCTGGTAGTCGCAGAGCAGGTCGAGGTGGTTGAGGTAGTTGTTGTAGTAGGCGTTCACCCAGGCACGGGCAGCGTCGGCCGACACGAATGAGAATCCCAGCGCGCCCATGCCTCGCTGTGCCGCCATGATGATCGTGTCGAGCTGGCTGCACGCCACCCACAGCGGCGGGTGCGGCTTCTGGTACGGCTTGGGCACCACGTTGCGAGCGGGGAACTTGAAGATCTCCCCGTCGTAGGAGTGGTTGACCTCCTGGAACATGGGCATCAAGCAGCGCACGGCGTCCTCCCAGACGACGCGCTTGTCTCGGAAGCGTCGGTCGAAGGGATGCAGCTCGGTCACCGACGAGCCCTCGCCGATGCCCAGCTCGACCCGGCCGCCGCTGACGATGTCAAGCGTGGAGACCCGTTCGGCCACGCGGGCGGGGTGGTTGGTGGGCAGCTGCACGATGCCGTGCCCGAGCCGGATGTTCTTGGTGCGCTGGCTGGCCGCCGCCAGGAACACCTCAGGCGCCGAGCTGTGGCTGTACTCCTCGAGGAAGTGGTGCTCGACCTCCCACGCGTAGTCGTAGCCGAGCTTGTCGGCCAGCTCGATCTGGTCGAGCGCCTGCTGGAACAGGACGAACTCGGAGTCGTCGTTCCACGGCCTCGGCAGTTGCAGCTCGTAGAAGATCCCGAACTTCATGGCACGCCCTCTCGTCGACTGGCCGCCGGTCATCCTATGTGGGGCGCTCTCGGCTGTTCCGCGAAGCGTCGCCAGCAGGGACGCATTCGATACTGACCGGGGCGGGTGCTTGCGCTCGTGCCATCGCTTCAAACCGCTCGACACTGTGCGCGATGGGCATCCCGTCTGCCGCATCGCCGCGGCTGGATGCGTTGCATACAGGAGTGTTTGGACGGGCACGGGGGCGGTGCAAAGATGTGGGGGTGACCACCGTTGGATTCGTGGGGCTGGGCACGATGGGCGGGCCGATGTGCGCTCGCCTGTCGGGTGCCGGCTACCCGGTCACGGCCTTCGACGTGAACCCCGAAGCGCTCGATGCAGCGGTGGCAGCGGGCGCGTCTGCCGCTGGCTCCGCTGCGGAAGCGGCCTCTGGTGCCGATGTCTTGCTGACATCGCTGCCCGCCCCGCAGCATGTCGAGGCGGTGATGTGCGACGGCGGTGCACTTGCGGCGCTGTCTGCCGGGTCGCTCTGGGTGGACTTGACGACGAGCCGTCCTGAGCTGATTCGGCGACTGGCTGGGGAGGCGCCCGCCGGCGTTGCCGTAGTGGATGCGCCTGTCACGGGTGCGGTGGATGGAGCTCGCAATGGCACCCTCACGCTGTTCGCCGGCGGGGAGGCGGCGGCGGTTGAGCAGGTGCGGCCGCTGCTTGCCGTACTCGGGCGGGTTATTTCATGCGGCGAGCTGGGCACGGGCTGCGTGACGAAGCTGGTCACCAACCAGCTGTGGTTCGTCGGCGCTGCCGCTTTGGCCGAGGGGCTGGCTGTCGGCGTGCGCAACGGCGTCGAGCTCGGAAACCTCTGGGAGGCGATCAAGGACAGCGTCGCCGACAGCTTCGTCGCCCGCCATGACGCACCCAGCATCTTCGCCGGGCACTACGACCCGTCGTTCTCACTGGGCTTGTGCGTGAAGGACTTGGGCCTCCTAGCCGAGCTGGAGTCGGCCGTCGGCGCCGACCTGCCGATGACGGCCGCAGCGCGGGCTGCCTTCGAGCAGGCAGCCGAGCGCTACGGGATCGACGGACCCGAGCTGAGCGTGGCCCGCCGCATCGAGGACGACGCTGGCCTTTCGCTGCGGCTCGACGGCGACTGGGTCCCGCACTGGGAGGCGTAGCGAGATGAGCATGGCCAGCGAGAGCCCGCCTCGCTCGGACGAGCTGGTCACCGTGGACGGCCTGGTCGACACCGACCGCTACCCGCTGGGCGGGCGAGACCTGCCCCCGGGCAGTGCGCGCCACGCTGCCTACTGGCAGGCAGTCGAGACAGCTCGCCTGGGTCTGCGCTCGGACGGCTGTGCGCTGCTGAAGGAATTCGTCACTCCGGCTGCCGTGCGCCTGCTCAACGACGAGATCGTCGCTGCGAAGCCGAGAACACACTTCTCGTCGCAGGTCATCAATCCGTACTTCCACACCGAGGTCAATCCCGCATTCGGCGACGACCATGCGGTGAACACCTTCACCGAGCGTTCGAGCGGCTTCATCCCCGGCGACGCCTGGCCGGCAGTCTGTGCCATGGACACGCTGTTTCGGGCGCCCGCAGTGTGCCGACTGCTTGCCGATTGCCTCGAGATCGACGAACTGCATTGCTACGACGATCCGCTGGCGGGATTGACGGCGAACATCCTGGATCCGGGTCAGCAATTCCCCTGGCACTTCGACACCAACGACTTCGCCGTGACCGTGCTGGTGCAGCCTGCCGACGAGGGAGGCCTGTTCGAGTACGCGCCTGCGGTGCGGTCTGCCGACGACGAGGGTTTCGCGGCGGTCGGGAACCTGCTTCGGGGCGGCCGCGCAGGCGTGCACACCCTCGATCTGCAACCAGGCGACTTGCAGATCTTCCGCGGGCGCTACTCGCTGCACCGGGTCACCCGGGTGGCGGCGGCGTCGCAGCCCCGCCACGCCGCCATCTTCGCCTACACCCACCAGCCGGGCGTCATCGGACGGGTCGTCCGCACCCGGCAGCTCTTCGGACGGGTCCTTCCTGAGCATGAGCAAGCCGAGCGTCGCCGCGTCCGCGACGACGACCTGCTCGACTGACAGGAAGCGGTTGCACCTGCGCCGGGAGGTCACTGTGACGGCGGAACGTTTGCCGCGTACGGTGCGGGCGTGAGCACAACAACGGAGACATCACAGAACAGTTCGCAGGCACCCTCGGACCGAACGCGATTGCGGCGGATGGCCGAGCGGGGCCGCTACAGCGGCGACGAGGTGCGGGAGATCCTGGACGCCGGGCTGATCGCCCACGTCGGCGTGGACACCCCTGACGGTCCGCTCGTGCTGCCGATGGCCTACGGCCGCGACGACGAGACGCTCTACCTGCACGGTGCGCTGGCGAACCACCTGCTGAATTCCGGCGAGGGGACGGAGATCTGCGTGACCGTCACCCACCTCGACGGGCTGGTGATGGCACGCACGCCGTTCCACAACTCCATGAACTTCCGCTGTGTCGTGGTGCGCGGCCTCGCTCGCCGGGTCACCGACGCCGTCGCCAAGGAACGCGCACTCAAGCTGGTGACCGATCACATCGTGGCCAACTGGGACACCTCCCGGCCACCGAGCGCGGAGGATCTGCGGGCAACGCTGGTGCTGGAGCTGCCGCTGGCCGAGGCGTCGGCCAAGGTCCGCGCCGGCGACCCCGTCGACGACGCCGAGGACATGGCCGGCGACTGGTGGGCCGGCGTGGTGCCGCTGACGACACGGTTCGAGCTGCCCACGCCCGCTGCCGACCTGACCGAGGGCATTGCCACACCCACCGCCGTGGCGAACCTCGCCCACCGAACCCCCGACACCCGCCGATCGAGCTAGCGACAGCCGGGCGGGAGGGATCGAGCGCGGAGCCAGACGAGATCGACGACGCCGTCTACGGCTCGGGAATATCGCCCGCCAGACGTTTACTCGCGGTTCTCGGTGGGAACCGCCGGATCGAGGGCGTGGTAGTCCGCAGCGTCGTCCACGAATATCGCCAGCTCAGTGTGGAGGCCCGTAGGCGGGTCGAGCGTCCCGGCGCAGATCGAAATGGTGCCGATCTGGTGATGTTCGCCCTCGATCACCTTCCAGAAGAGCGACCCGCCGCACTCGCGGCAGAAGCCGTAGGCCACGTTGGGGTCGTCGGCTGGGTGGTGCCACGCCAGAGAGTCATCCGAGATCAGCCGCAGATCTGAGCGCTCGCATCCCGACGCCGCCATGAAGTGGCCCGTCCAGCGCCGGCATCGCCAGCAGTGGCAATTCCACACCTGCCGAATCGGCCCGTGCACCTCGTAGGCCACCCCGCCGCACATGCAGTGACCCGAGGCCACTGGCCCCGGAGCAGCTCCGGCCGATTCGCTCATCGCGGCACCTCCGAGGCCCCGCCGTGCTGGCGACGAGGCCCGATTCTCCCACGGCGTGCAGCACGCCCCGGGGTCAGTTGCAGCGGCCGTCGTCGCTGACACCCCGATGGCTGTAGCACAGCGGCGTCACCGAGACGCTGCGCAGGGTGTAGGGCCCCGCGTCGGCCGCGATGTCTCCATCAGCGGCAGCAGCCAGCCAGTCCCCTGCGGCCTCCGCGGCGATGGCCAACCGGAAGCCGCGCACCGAGTCGTCGGGTTGGCCGACAACGTCGATGGTCACCTCCGCGACGCCTTCGAACACGCTGGGCGGCGCGACGGTCCGGATGCGCGATTGCGGGTCGGCGGTGGATGCGTATTGGGCCGCGACGAGCCCGGAGAGCTCGGTGAGCGTGGCGGCCTCCAGAACCTCGCCCGCGGCGTCGATGACCTGTCCAGTGGCATCGCGTGCCGCCTGCGACGCGAACGGTGCCAGGAAGTTGCTGCTCGCCCAGCCGACCACTGGGCCCGCTTGGACTTCGTGCCAGGTGGACGTCGCCAGCTCACGCGTGCGGCCGGTCGCCACGAGCCCCACGATGTCGAGCGTTGCGAGGTGGCCGACGGCGTCGGGCTCTTGCACGAGCAGCGAAGGTCCTTCCGCCGCGGAGTTGCCGATGCGGATCGACAGGGTCGCCACAATCGTGCCGTTGGGCACCTCGCGAAGGTTGAGCCAATCGTCGTGGTTGACACCGATGACGCCGAGCCGGGCGTCCTCCGCTGGACCGAACGCTCCGGGTGTGCCCGGCAGCGAGTCCGCCGGCACAGTCGAAGCGGTCGGCCAGACGGGTTCGGCGGCGGTCACCGCCGGGGCCGCCGTCACCAGCGGCGCGGTCGCTGGCGTGGTGGACGCCGCGCCAGCGGGTTCGGTCGCTGTGGGCACGTCTGCTTCGCGGCCGTCGTCGACGTCGGCCTGAACCGGGGTCTCCGCCGGGGCCGTTGATGCCGCCGGTGTCTCGTCGTCTGCCGCACCCAACGCGACGAACAGCGCCAGCGCCGACAGCACGAGCGCCGAGAACGACACAACTGCAAGAAATCGATTGGTCATGTCCGTGGCGGTCCCTGTCAGTCCGAATGCCAGCGACCCCGGGTATACCGCGCCGCGAGCTCCATCCGTCGGCAACCTCAGCCGAGCGGAGCAGCTCCTGAGTCACCACCAGTCAGAACCCGAGAGCTTCCACGAAGGCCCTTGTCTCCGCTTCGCTGATGGTGTCGCCTCAGCAGGAGGGCGCGAGCGGCTTCATTTCTCCGAGTTCGCTTTGGAGACGGCGCTTCGGCTTGTGGGCCGTTCTGACGTGGTGCAGCAGCGGGTCGAACAGGGCCGGTTCGTCGGCCTCGTCGGCGAGGCGCCGGATCCGGGCCAGCAGATCGACAGCGTGCCGGTAGTCGTTGGGCCGCTTGCGGCCGATGATCGCCAGAGCCTCCGATTCGTAGATCGCGATCGATTCACGGGGAGCGGTTTGCTCGCGTGCCAGCGCGAGCTTCATCCACATCTCCTTGCTGGTGCCATGCTCGAGGGCCACCTGCCATGCCTCGTCGCGGCGGCCTTCGTAGAGCAGGATCTCAGCGAGCACGACCGCAGCGGAGGGCGCCTCGTCTCTGTTCGAGGCCATGACATCACCCGGCGGCGACGACACCGCGGATGAACTGGGTCCCAGGCGACTGCGAAGATGCGTGAGGCAACGCTCGAGCCAGTCTGGTGCGCTTGGCCGCCGGTCTTGGGCCAGCAGCGTCCGGCATGCCTGCTGCGACGGGCTGGCGGTGAAGGCGTTCCAGTACAGGTCGATCGCGGGTCCGTCTTCGCCGCGCTCGCGCAGCTTGCGCGCGAGGAAGTCGCGCAGATCGTCGGAGTGCCACGAGCCGTGGCCGTACCCCGAGAGTCCTGTGCGCGCCCATTCGACGGCTTCGTCATGGCGACCCGCAGCCTCGTATGCCCGTGCGATCTCCAGCGTCGCATGGGGCGCGATGCGCTCGCTTCGGTGGGCCTCGACCAGCGCGTCGGGGTCTCCGGTGGCAAGCGCCCATCCGATCATCGCCTGCCGCAGCTGAAATTCGACCCCATCCCGTCGGTAATCCCGCTGCCGTGGGTCGCCCTCTGGGGACGGGTCGATCTTCAGCCACTTCGGCTCGACGATCTCGTGAAAGGCGGCGAGCCCTGCCGGCCCAAGCACATGCGCATAGGTCGCTGCCGATCGGATGAAGTGGTCCAACTCGCAGCTCAGCTCGAGCTTCGCCAAACGCTGTGCGAGCGCGGCCGGGTCGGGGCTGCCGTCCTCGCACGCCTGCAAATGCAGGTGTGCGAGCCGTTCGGTCACCGACGTCACCCGGCTGTCGGAGTCGTCTACCTCGCCCATGGCGACGTCGGCCCGTATGTACGCATGGGAAGCCAGTTCCGCTGCCGTCTGGTGGTGACCTGCGGCAGCCAGGTCGTCGAGCGCGTCGATCACCTCGTTGACGCTGTCGGCCCAGTCGGCTGGGTCCCGGTAGTGCGGGTAGCCCCATCGGTCGAGTCCACCGGTGGCGAACGCGCTGTCGATTCGCTCGCGCCACTGGGCCATGTCGGGGCCCAGGCCCCGCTCGGATCTGGCTTCGAGCAGCAGTTGCTCGCGCAGGCGCCAGTCACCGGCCAACTGGCTCAGCACGATGTCGGTGAGCCGTTCGGGATCGAGCCGACGCACGAAGCCTTCGAGCAGTTCGCTGTCATCGTCGGTGCTGTGAGTGCCGCCAGAGTCCCGATCCCGCTTCGACGCGTCGACGTCGTCCGGCCAGATGTCGGCGTACAGCAGCGTCAGCGCGACTGCGGTGCAGTGCTTGCAGAACGAGCCGTTCTCCGCTGCGGGGCATGAGCAGGACCACAGCAGTTCGTCGCCTTCGAACCACAGCTCGACTGCGTAGGGCATGGAGCCGCGCACAGTGGCTCGGAGACGCCCTTCTTCCTCGACGACCGACTGCACCCGGCCGTCTTCCCAGTACCCCACGCCTCGTTCGTAGACCGCCGGGCCGGCGAGGTCTCCGATCATGCGCGGGTCGAGCGCTCCGGCCAATTCCTCAGCGATGCTCATGGCGCGCACCCTCCGTTCGGTGCCGAACGAGCCGACGACATACCGGAGTAGTGGCCGGCGTCTCGCACGCGAACGCCTTTCTCAACGATCGTCTCGGGCTGTCGGCGCTTCCCGAGTCGTTCTCACGGCTCGGTGCCGACTGTCGTGCCGATTCGGGCGAGGGCTATCGCGGCGTTGTCGCTGAGCCCGATGGTGACAGCGTCGGCCATCAGCTTCTGAGCGGCGAGGTCGGCAGTGGCACGATCGCTGTCCCCGAGCTGGGCCGCCGGTTCGTAGGTGGCATGCGGCGACACGAAGGGCTCATACAGGCCGTCGGAGGCGGCGACGATCAACGCTCCCGCAGCAGCGGCCATGTGCATCGTGCCCGCGGTCTGGCTGTCGGCGAACCATCCGATGTCGTCGTCGCCGAACTCTGGGTGCCACCCCAGGGTGCTGTTCACCGCATGTCCCGACCAGCTGCCATGCGGGCTGCTCGACCAGGCGAGGCTCTCGTCGTCGGACGCCTGCGCGGGCAGCACGAAGATCGCGCTGTCCCCCACCCATGCGCCGCACAGCCCGCCCGCCGGCGTCCACGCCACCACGCACATCGTGGTCATCGGCAGATCCCACTCCATCAGGCGCCCGCGCTCATCGGCCGGCACCAGCCCGCACGCCGCACGGTTGGCTTCCCGCAAGGCGGCTTCGGCCTCGGCGCGACCGGCGACGCGCTGCGGCAGAGCCGCGATCGCAGCCTCGGCCGCTTCATCGCCGCGCGGATGCCCCCCGAGCCCATCGCACACCGCAATAAGCCACAACCCGTCGTCATCGAGTCGCGCCACAACCCAATCCTGCTGCTCAGCACGCGGCCCGATCTCAAGCCGCGTCGCCACCGTGGCCTGCACGGCCAGCAGCGTAACGACGGCATCAACCAGCCCGAACGACGATCACCCCGGCCAGCCGAAAACCGCTCATCACAGGCCCGACATCGGCTACACGGCCAGCCCTATGCCCGTGCCGCCGCGTGACACCTCAAGCCCGTCTGGCACTGGGCGGCGTCCGAAGCGGTGTACAACATGACGCGTGCGGCACACCAGCTTCTACCTGACGGCTGGGCAGAGAGAATTCCTCGACGCCCGGGCCGCTGCGGCGGGCACGACGCGCAGCGCCGTGATCAGAAGCCTCATCGACGATGCCGCTGCTCGGCCGATTTCGCTTGACGCTGAGGTCCGGCGCGCTCTTGCCGAATTCGCAGACGACGATTGATCACGGTCGCCGCAGTGCCGACGCGGGTTTTGTCAGGCTATATTGACAACCGTGACTCTGCTGGCGGTCGATGCTCTGCCGACGGAGCCGCTTGACGCCCTGCGCGAGATTGCCCGCACGGCGGACGAGTTCGACTCCTTGAAGCGCCGCCAGGTCGCTGCTGCGCGGCGCGATGGCGAGACTTGGGAGGCGATCGCCGAAGCGTTGGGCGTCAGCCGTCAGTCGGCATGGGCGTACTACTCGGCCGATGTGCGTGCCGAGCTCGTGGCGAATGCCGAGGCCAACACTGGATTGACCGAAGACGAGGCCGTCGAACTCGCCGTCGCGGAGGTGAAAGCCGTTCGCCGTAATCGTCTGACGCGCTGAATCATCCCGATGAGAGCCGTGCTGGACGCGAACGTCTTTGTGTCCGCAGCGATCAGCACCGGGCCACCTCACCGAGTCGTACAGCGATGGCTCGAGCAAGGCGAGTTCGATGTCGTTGCGTGCCCCCTCCTGCTTGCTGAAACGACATCGGTGCTTCTTGAGCGCCCGCGCATGCGCCGTTGGATCTCGGAGAGCGCCGCCCAGAACTTCGTGTCAGCTCTGGCTCATACAGCGGTCATGATGCCCGATCCGACTGAGTTCCTGCCTGTGACCCGAGATGCCAAGGATGACTACCTCATCGCGCTAGCGCAGGCTCGAGATGTGGACTTCATTGTCAGTGGAGACCAAGACCTCTTGAGTTGGTCTCCACAGATCCCGTCAGTCGTCACTCCGGCCCAATTCGAAGAAGCACTCCGCGCCGCGTACGGCCGGTGATGGAGACGCTGCGGGGCTCGATCACTTCAGTGGGATTCGCCTGGGGTCATCGATTCGTGATCGGTGACTGGCGGCAGAGCCCGATTGGCCCGTTCGCCGACGTAATGTGGGCTCGCCCCGATGGAAAGCGCATTCTGCTCGGCGAGGCTGTCGCCGCCGCCTTCGTCAACTCGGTGTACCCCCTCGACGAGGTCCGAAACGAACCGGTCACGACCGAACGCGACGGTCGCAGCTACGCCATGCGGACAGGCGGACTCCAGCTGGAGATGAAGATCGGTCTCGCGAGACTCAGCCTTCCGCCGCGGCCCCGCTGGTTCACTGCCACAGTCGAGAACTGGTGCGCTCGCCAGCTGCTCGATGTGCACACCTATGGCAGCAGCCCGACAGGTGTCGTCGAGTGGTACCGGACCAGCACGGCCCGCCGAGTCGTCGCCGCCACGGCGAGCCTCGACGGCACCGACCTCGGCGCGCTAGCCCGGCTCGAGCGGCCCCTCAACTTCGGCTTCACAGACCCGCCCCGACAGCCCTCCCACGTCAGACTGCGAGTCGACCTGCAGCGCCCGCCTCGTGACCGAGGCCAGTGACGCTCAGGCTCGCGAGGATCGACCAGAGAGCGCTGCCCGCCGGTCTGCAGCATCCCGCGCTTCGTCTACCGAAGGCAACCCGCCGGTCCGGCGCCTGATGATGGCGTTGGAGCCCCAAATCGCCAAGAAAGCGCATGTGAGTATCGCGGGCGCAATCAAAAAATAAATCGACGCAACAAAGAACTGCCATCCATCGCCGGTGCTCGGTCCAGATGTCGACAGCGCGTAGTCGAGGATGCTCGCCAGCACGAACCAGGCAATGCACCATCCCGCGAGTTGGCCGGGCTTGCGACGTGCGTACTCGATGAAGCGATTCTCCCGAGCTGCGCCAGTCCAACCCTCTGTCACGACCGCAGCCTGCCTAGTGCGTTCAGCCGGGCGTCCAGTAGGCGACCGGATTCTGATTGCCGCGCGCGAACTCAACGCTGCGCCCGCGTGGGCCTACCCATTCGTCGAAGATTTGGTCACCGGTCACCAGCGCCGCCGAGAACGCCCACCGTCCGTCCGATCGCTGGAACAAGTCTCCGATTCGTACAACAGCCCGAGTCACACCCTGATGGACCGCGACCGCGAGGTTGATGCCTTCACCTGCCACGCGATCGGGATCGAGTTTCCCCCACGCGCGCGTCGAGTCGACCAACTCGCGGCTTGACATGCCGTCTCGGTAGCCGTGCCCCTCCCTGTACGTCCCCGGCTCCATCTCGGCCCGCTCGGCCTGCCAAGAACCCAGCCGCAGCAGGAGCACTGGGGTCGTCGCGTGGTGGCGGATCCGCACGGCCGGCAGCGTAATGACGGCATCAACCAGCCCGAAAGGCTGTCATCGCAGCGAGTGGTCGACCGTTCGCGAATCGCTCGCACTCGGCAATCCGCGGGCTGGATCGCTACGGCCGCATTGCGGTGAGCGGCGTTACGCCTACGCCGTCGGCTCTCATGTAGGGCTGCCCCGTGGAGGTGACGACGACGAGCGCGCGTGGGGGGCCGGTCACGCTGGTGTCCACTTTGGCCCGCAATGCCAGCAATGCCTGGGCAGCTTCCTCGATGGCATGAGGTGCCCCGAGTTTCACCTCTGCGGCGATCCATCGACCGTCGTCGCGCTCCACTACGGCGCCTACCTCGAGCTTCGCCTTGTCGCGATAATGGAAAACCGTGCTTCTGTTCGCTTGGGCATACACCCGCAGATCGCGCAGCGCCATCGACTCGAACAGCAGCCCGAGGGCGGTGCGATCGTTGAACAGGGCGTCGGCACTGGCCCCGACGGCGGCGGCGGCCAGCGAAGGATCCACCAGATGGTGCTTGGGGGACGAACGCAGTGTCGTGCGCGACAGCAGCCGGGCCTTCCAAGCAGGCTGGCTCTCGTAGACGAATATCCTGCCCAACGCATCGAGATAAGAGCTCACCGTTTGGCGAGCAGCGCTGCCGTCGTCGCCCATGTCCGACGCGAGGGTGGCTTGGCTGGCTTCCGAAGCGCTGTTCCGAGCCAGCGAGGCGAGCAGACGGCGCACGCTGCGCGGGCTGTGACGAGAGCCGCTGGCCTTGGGCACATCCACACGGCACACTTCGTCGAGATAGTCGCGGGCGAACGCCTGCGCGTCGCCCGAAACCATTCTCTGCGTGAGCGGCCACCCGCCCCGCAAGAGCCAATCGATGACCTCTCTGAGCTGGTCCGGCAGGGTGGCAGCGCCGACCGGTGATGGCCGATACTCCGCTTCGAAATCACCGTCGAGGAGCCTGCTCAAGCTCACCGCTCCCGTCGAGGCACCGCTTTCCCACAGCGACATCGGCCGCATGAGTATGCGTCCCATCCGCCCGGCACCTGAGTGCCGGATGATGTAGTCGGTGGGCTGTGCCGACGCAGAGAGGATGAATCTGCCGGGCTGCCGCAAGCGGTCGCCGGCCCGCCTTACTCGGTCCCACAGTCCCGGCACCAGCGGCCATTCGTCGAGCAGCATGGGGTGAGGCCCCTCGAGCAACGGGAGCGTGCCCTGCGCGGCATGGTCTCGTGCGGTCTCGTCCTCGTCGAACAGCACTTGGCTGGCTGCAAACTGCTGGGCGGTGGTCGTCTTGCCGCATCCGCGTGCTCCCTCCACAAGGACCACCGGCGCAGAACGCAGCTTGTCTTCGACCTGGGCATCAACCACCCGAGACATGTAGCCATCCACGAACACGCAGAATAACCAGATGGCAGCCTTGTACCTAACGATTTGGCATCAGATCATCTAACGGTATGGCACACACTTGCCTAACTAAACGGCATTTCTCGGCGGCGCTCCACACCCAGTCAGTTCTCCGACCAACCAGCCGAGCGGCCATGCGTCATCTGACACGGAGCGGCTCCGAGTGGATGACGAGGTCGTCGCAAGCGCGCCAGTGTCGCTCGTCTGACCTGCCCAAGGCTGCTGGCTCGTCGTGGGATGTGTTGGCGATGTCACGAAGGCGGCCAGTCGAAGCGCTCAAGCAGTTCGTGGCCTTCGGCGTGCTTCCACCAGCGCATGTGCTGCAGGCGTCCGACGACGATGCCGGGGGCTATGCCAACTGACCGGGCGAATTGCACCACATCATCGTTGGTGTGCAACTGGCCTAGCACGGACTCGTGTTCGCGTGGAATGAGCGCTCGGGATGCGAATGCGTCAGCTTTCTACCGACCCGCTCTCGTTTCACGAGTTCCGGGACCGGGAGTTCGTTCAGCCAGCCATGTCCTGCGCCAACCGCTCGCGCTCATCGTGACGCGTGAGATGTGCGCGGTAGTTCAGCTCCAAGTTGTTCCAGAATTCTGCGGGCACCCGGGTGACCTGCTCCAAGCCCAATGCCGTCTCGATGGTGATCGGCGCCGCGCCCTTCGCGATCTGCTTGATGTGCTTCGCTGAAAGGCCCAGACGAGCAGCGAGTTCGGCCTGGGTCATCCCATACTCATCCAACCACTCGACCAGAGTCTCACCCGGCGGATAGACGAGGTCGGATTCGATCCGCGATGCATCACCTGACACGGAGCGGCTCCGAGGGCACGACGAGGTCTTCGCGCGTGCGCCAGCGTCGTGTGTCGGGCTTGATCCCGGCGCAGCGACGCGCCACGCGCTCAGCGGCCTCCTCGCGGATTCGGCGGGCACGGGTCACCCGCTCGGCGAGGTTCGGTTCATGCTCGCGCTCTTCAGGCACAATCGGCAGAGTCTCCGACATCGCGACTCCTTCGAGAATGACGGCACACATCACAGAAGGCAGCCCTCCTCCCGTGCCCAGCGTATGCAAACCGTGCCACAGACCGGGAACCAGACTCCGCGCCGAGGCTCGCCCGGTCTGTGGGCAGGTACGGCTCGATCCGCGGCCGAGCTACGGGCATCACTGCTTCGAAGCGCGGCGCGGAATCTGACCGGCCGCATGCGCGTACCCTTGCGAAGCGTGGCTGGCGGATGCCGGGACGCGCACGCGCTCGATCTGGGGGCGCGCACCGACGCCAAGGTGCTCTCGGGGATCGCAGTGCTGCTCGACGAACTGGCTGTCGAGCGAGGCCTCACTTGGTCAGACATCGCACGCTTGTGCTCCGTGTCGGTGTCCGCAGTACGCAAGTGGCGCTCAGGCGAGTCGCCAGCGCCGGAACGACGCCGCTCGCTCGCTCGCCTCGCCGCCTTCCTTGATCTGCTTGAGCAGGCCGGGCCGGTAGACGATCCCGCCGGCTGGTTGTTCATGCGCTTGGCGGACGACTACACGACCACCGCCGCCGATCTGTACATCGCTGGCAAGGTCGAAGATCTGTTGGAGCACGCTCAGGGCCTCCTAGCTCTTCACGAGATGCTCGACCGCTGGGACCCTGAGTGGAGAACCGCGACGCGTTCCGACTGGGCCGTCACAACGAACACCGACGGCGACCGAGTCCTTACACGTCGGGGCTGACCGCTCCAGCATCGCTGCTGTGAGCGAACTGTCCACGCCTAGGAGACTGCTGAGCAATTGAGTGCTGTGGGCGTCGGTTTGGTGTTGTGACGCGGTTGGCGGGTTTGACGGCTGGTGCGGGAGTCGGCGGCGTGGGGGGGTCAGGCGGTGGCCCAGTTGGTGCCGTTGTGGTGCAG
>JAJEBN010000078.1 GCA_022822525.1 Acidimicrobiia bacterium
TTCTGTGTGGCGGCCAGATGACGACGACCGGGTGTGCGCGGCTGCTTGTGCCGAAGCCGGCCGCAGTTCGCACTGACGCCGGTTGAGCCGGGAGTGGGCCGTCGATGAGTGAGCAGCCCGAGCGTCGCGCCTCAGTCGGTGCCAAGTCACCCGGGAGCGGGGGCGACTACGACCCCGAAGCCGTGCCGGTGCGCGACGCGGCCACGGTGATGATCCTGTCCGATGAGAACGACCCCCATGTGCTGATGCTCAAGCGCAACGCCCGCTCGATCTTCGTGGGCGACATGTGGGTGTATCCCGGTGGCGCGGTCGACCCCGAAGACGCCACCCAGGTCGCCGACGAGACCGTTTCGGGTCTGACCGATGATGAAGCCTCGTTTCACATCGGCATCGAGCGGGGCGGCATCGCGTTCTGGGTCGCGGCCCTGCGGGAGACGTTCGAGGAAGCAGGCATCCTGCTCGCCCATCACGACCACCCGGTCGGCGTGGAGGATCCCCGGGACCTGCCCTCGGGCATCATCGATCTCTCGCCGCCTGATGTGGCCGAACGGTTCTCGCAATACCGCGACGAGGTCAATGCAGGCGAGCGCGACTTCATCGAGACGGTGCGCAGCGAAGACCTGCTGCTCGACGGCGACAACGTCTATTTCATCGGCCGCTGGGTGACGCCGCTGGGCTCCCCTCGCCGCTACGACACGCGGTTCTTCCTGACGGCGATGCCGGATGGCCAAGTGCCGCTGCCCGACCACGACGAGGCCGTAGAGCACCAGTGGGTTCGCCCCGCCGACGCCATCCGGCGCAACGAGATCGGCGACATGGTGATGATGACGCCCACCATCGGCATGCTGCACCGCCTCGCCAGATTCGAGACCGTGGCCGAGGCGGTCGCTGCGGCGGGCAGGGGCACGCCTGACGACGACGAGCACGTGCGGATCCGCTACGACAACGAGGGGCCGCACCGGATCGCCTTCCCCGACGACCCCGACTACCTCGAAGCCGACGGCCGCACCGAAACCGGCATCCTGCGCTGGCCCTCGCGCTAGCCCCGCCCAGCCTCGGGGCTCAGCCTCGGGGTTCTGACAAGCCTCGGTTGCGTCCGAGGTCAGCTAGCGAATTCGCGGGCCGGTTCCCTGAAGGACTCGATGGTGTTCTCGGCCAGGATGTTGCGGTCGGCGTCGAGCACCTCGAACATCCGCCCCGTGGGCTCGTGCATCGAGAACAGCACCAGTGAGCCCTCGGGGCCGCCGCGCTCCATGTGCACGTCACCGCCCGGGCCGCTGCAGTAGGTGCCGGCGGGCCGGACATCGTGGTGCACCTCATTGCCGTCGTCGTCGATGTCGATGACGTGATGCTCACCTTCGAGCACCAGCGAGGTGGTCGTCGCCACGTGGCGGTGGAAGTGGCAGTAGGCATCGGGCGCCCAGCGGATGAGCAGGTCCAGCCGCCCGACGTCCTCCTGGTGGCCCAGCACGGCGATGTCGTAGTCGATCGGGTAGTCGAATCGCGGCCCGCCCTCGTAGTGGATCCACGCAAGATCGTTGGTGTCGAAGCGGAAGCCAGAGTTCTCTGCGCTCACGGTCGGTCTCCTTCGAGCGGCGGGCGAGGTGCATGCCAGCCCCCAGAATGTACCGAGCAGGCCGCCGCTGTCGCCCCGAGACCTTGGACCGGCGCCAGATGGGTGGCAGGATGGCGCTGGGCCTGCGTGGCCTGAGCCCCCGTGGCGCAACTGGACAGCGCAGCGGGCTTCTATCCCGCCGGTTGCAGGTTCGAGTCCTGCCGGGGGCGCATCGGCGATGACAGGCGGCGATGCCGCATCGCGATGGTGTCCCCGGTCGACGCGGGTAGGTTCACCGGATGCCGCGGAGCGCATTTTCCGGCACGGATGCTGCTCCGGCGCCAAATGTCGCTGGAGGGGCGATGTCGATCGCTGAGACCAACGGTGCTGTGACCGACCAGCAGGTGGACACGGACCGCATCGAGAAGGCCGTCAGGGAGATCCTGCTCGCGATCGGCGAGGACCCCGATCGGGACGGGTTGCAGAAGACGCCCAAGCGCGTCGCCCGCATGTACGCCGAAGTGTTCGCTGGCCTGCAGGAAGACCCCGAGCATCACCTGAAGGTGCAGTTCGAGACCGGCCATGACGAGATGGTCATGGTGCGCGACATCCCCTTCTATTCGATGTGCGAGCACCACCTGATGCCCTTCGTGGGCCGTGCCCATGTTGCCTACATTCCCGGCGAGCGGGGCATGATCACCGGGCTGTCCAAGCTCGCCCGGCTGGTGGAGGCCTACGCCCGCCGGCCGCAGGTGCAAGAACGGCTCACCACCCAGGTCGCCGACAAGCTGATGGAGGTGCTCGAGCCGCGGGGTACGCTCGTGGTTGTCGAGGCCGAGCATCAGTGCATGTCGATGCGAGGCGTGCAGAAGCCGGGGTCGCTGACGATCACGTCGGCGGTTCGGGGGCAATTCCGTAACACGGCCACCCGTGCGGAGGCGATGCACCTCATCGGCGTGGGTCGCTAGCGGCCCACAGGCCGAATTGCATGCACGGCGCTGTGCTCGAGTCACGTTCTGCGTGAGTGCGAGCCGTAGATGAGACTCAGCGCGGACGTATTCGCTGGCCCGCCGGAGTTGGGGCGCAGCCTGTTGGTGCTTCCGGGCGGCGCTGCGCCCGACGCGTGGTCGGGCTGCGAACGGGTGCGGGTCAGGCTCGCCGACATCGGTGCGGCGACGGGCCGCCAGCTGCGTGAGGCTTGGCTGGAGCGGACCCGGCTGGTCATCGAGCTCGACGGTGACTTTCCCGAACCGTCGCCGGTCTGGCAGTCACCGTGGTGGGAGCTGTCGCCGGGGCTGACCATGCGATCGGAAGTGCTGGCGCACCTGATCACCGCCAACGCCGTCGATGCTCGGCAGCCCGAGCGGGCCCGCTTCGCTCCCGTCGAGGCGGCTCTGCGGCTCGGCGCCGTGCTCGCGAGCGGGTCAAGCACGTTTGCCGCTGGCGACGGCGATGTGGTCACCGACGCCGGACCGGTGTGGTGCGACGGCGGACCTCTGGCGGTGTTCGAACTGGCTGCAGCGGTGGTGCCTGCGGCCAACCTGGCGGCGGGCAGCCTGCGCGCGGTGCAGCCGGCCGTGCCGCAAGCCGACCTGGCATCGGATCAGCATGCGGCTGTCGGCCACCTGGGCGGCGCTGCGTGCATCGTTGCGCCGGCAGGATCGGGCAAGACCCGGGTGCTCACCGAGCGGGCCCGCTATCTCGTGAGGGATCTCGGAGTTGCCCCCGCTGCGGTGTGCCTGGTGGCGTTCAACGTTCGGGCCCGTCGCGAGATGGAAGAGCGCACTGCGGACCTGAAGGGACTGCAAGTGCGGACCCTCAACAGCATCGCCCTGGCTATCTGCAACGGCACTGGCCCCTTCGCCCGTCCGGCGGACCGGAGCCGGGTCCAGGTCATCGACGAGATGGGGGTGCGCGACCGTCTTGACGGCATTGTCAAGCGTCGCCGGCGGGCGATGACCGATCAGCTCGCACCATGGCTGGAGGCACTGAGTGCTACCCGGCTGGGGCTGCGCGACCCGGCTGTCGTCGAAGGCGAGTTCCAGCCTGACGTGCCGGAGTTCTCGACGTTGGCGCCGCGCTACGTCAACGAGCTGGCGGCTGACGGACTGGTCGACTTTGACCAGCAGATCATCGGGGCGATCGAAATCCTGTTGGCCGACCCCGCAGCCCGTGCCGCCGCACGCCGGGCTTGCGGCGTGCTGCTGGTGGACGAATTTCAGGACTTGACACCGGCTCACCTGCTGATGATCCGGCTGCTGGCCGGTCCCCGCGCCGACGTGTTCGCCGTCGGCGACGACGACCAGACCATCTACGGCTACGCGGGCGCATCGCCGCAGTGGCTCATCGACTTCGACAAGTACTTCCCTGGCGCGGCACGCCATCACCTGAACGTCAACTACCGCTGCCCGCCGTCCGTGGTGGGCGCCGCAGTCAACCTGCTGTCGCACAATCACCGCCGCATCGACAAGCAGATCACCGCGCCGACGCAGGTCGGCGCGGTGACTCCCGAGGTGTTCGACGGCGACGCGGCATCGACGAAGGTGCCGGAAGCGGGACAAGTCGGCAGCCATGCCACCGCCAAGAGCCGTGACGACGGCGCACTCGCAGTCAAGGCCGGGTCGGAGGCAGCTGCGGCACTGCGGGAGACGGTGATGTCTCTGCTGAACGACGGCGCTCAGCCGTCGGACATCGCTGTGCTGACGCGGGTCAACAGCACGCTGCTGGTGCCCCAGATCGTGCTCGGCGACATGGGCGTGGCGGCGGATGCTCCGCTGGGACGCGGGTTCATCGAGCGCACTGGCATCGCGGGCGCGTTGGCGTGGCTCAGGCTGGCGGTCGCTTCACGTCAGGCACTGCCGGGGGGCGCGTTGTCGGATGCGGCGCGCCGGCCGCCGCGTGGCATCTCGCCGCGCGTCATTGAGTGGATCGGCGAGCAGCGCAGCCTCGGCGCGCTGCGTGCGCTGGCGGGCCGGCTCAGTGACGAGCGCTCGGCGACCAAGGTCGACGAGTTCGCCGATGACATCGACATGCTGCGCCAGCGCACAGCCAACGAGCAGCTTTCCACCGAGGCCATCCTCGAGATCGTTCGGGATGAGCTGGGTTTGGGGCACAGCCTCGACACCCGCTTGGATGCCTCGCGACGCTCCGTGGACAGATCCGCTCACGGCGACGACCTGCGGGCGCTGATCTCGGTGGCGCACCTGCATCCCGACCCGGCCAGTTTCGCCGCATGGCTGGCTGACCGCTTGTCAGGGTTCGGCGCCGCGGACGCAGCCGGCTTCGGCAACGACGAGGCTCGTTCTTCGGGCGACGGCGCTTCTGTGGGCTCGGCACGCCCGACGCGCTCGGCACAGCAACCGGGGGTTCGGCTCGCGACAGTTCACCGGGTGAAGGGCCTCGAATGGCCCCACGTCATCGTCTACGAGGCCTCGGCAGGTCTGATGCCGCACCGCCTCGCTCACGACATCGAGGAAGAACGCCGCGTCTTCCACGTGGCGCTGACCCGCTGTGCTGCATCTGTGACATTCATCAGCGACGATCCGCCGTCACCGTTTCTGGCCGAGCTCAGTGAACTCGCGCCGCCGCTGCCCGCCGAACCCGAGCCGCCGCTCACCGGATCAACGCGGCGAGAGTCCCCGAGAGGCGCCGATTCTGGAGCCGGTCCAGGGTTCGGTGCCCGTGCCGAGCGGGGCGACTCAGCGGTGCTGTCGGGCACCGGTTCGCGTGCAGCGGCCCGGCGACCGAAGCCCGAGCCGCCGACCGATCCGGGTGATGCGGCGCTGTTCGAAGCGCTGCGCGCCTGGCGCCTCGAGCGAAGTCGAGCAGAAGGCGTGCGCGCATTCAGAGTCTTCTCAGACGCGGTTCTGATTGGGCTCGCTACCCGGCGCCCCAGCAACGACGCGGAGCTGATGGCCGTGCCCGGCATCGGGCCGGCCAAGCGAGACTCCTACGGCGTGGAAGTGCTGGCCGTCATCGCACAACACGCCTGAGCGGCACGCACCACGTCAGACGGCGAGTGGGCCGTGGCCGGCGAGGAACCGCTGCGCCATCACCATCAGCACCACCCAGTATTCGGCCCCGGGCACGAAGTCGTCGAGGGTGACTTCGAACGTGACCTCGCTGGCGTCGGGATGCCCGGCTGAGGAGATGCCCTGCACCGTGATCGAAGGAGCACCGCCGAACAGTGCGAGCAGGTCGACGATGGGCGCGTCGAGCACCGAGTCGACCTCATCGCGGGCCAGCACGTAGTCGGCGAGTGGACGGTCGTCGCGCAGCAGGAACACACTGGTCAGCTCGCAATTGAGCGTGCCCTCGCCGCTGTCGTCGGCCAGCCGCCGGACGCCGAGCGGCACCAAGTCGGTGCTGGCGGGGGATATGCCGAGCTCTTCTTCGAGCTCCCGCACCCCGTCGAGCGGTGTTTCGCCGGCGGCGAGATGTCCGGCCGCGCTGATGTCGATCAGCCCGGGAAAGGCAGCCTTGGTGCGCGATCGCTGCTGCAGCACCGCCGTCGGCACGCCGTCACGCAGCGTGACGATCTGGCAGTGGAATACCTGGTGCCACTCGCCTCGCTGGTGCACCTCGTCCCGTGGGGCAGTGCGCACGTAACGCCCCACCTCGTCGACGACATCGAGCAGTTCCACGCCGGGCGCGCTGTCAGTCACCGCCACATTGTTCCCGATTGTTTCCGCTGGCGAGGCCAGCGGGCGGCTACAGCAGCTCGGCGTACTTGTCGAGGATCGGCAGCACGGTGTCGGCATCGGCCGGCGGCAGGCCGAGCACCACCCGGGTGCAGCCGACCTCAGCGAGGCTCTCGATGATCTCCGGCTTGGGCGGCGTGCCGAACTGGCCGAACTCGATCTCATCGGGGTCACGGCCCGCCTCGATCGCCGACTCACGGATCTGCTTGATCGGCACGTCGAAGTCGTAGCGGCCCGAGATCGGCATCCAGCCGTCGCAGAACTCCACGATGTCGGCGATGGTCTTCGGTCCGGCAGCACCGCCGAGGATCACCTTCGGGCCGCCCTCCTGGATCGGCTTGGGCCACGACCACGACGAGTCGAAGTTCACCCAGTCGCCGTGGAACTCGGCCTCGTCCTTCGTCCACAGCTCGCGCACCGCCAGCATCATCTCGCGGGTGATTGCACGGCGGTCGGTGTACTTCACGCCGTGGTTCCGCAGCTCTTCCTTGTTCCAGCCGTAGCCGATGCCCAAGATGAAGCGGCCGTTCGAGATCCGGTCCACCGTGGCGGCTTCCTTCGCCAGCCAGATCGGGTCGCGCTGAGCGACGAGCGTGATGCCGGTGCCGAGCATGATGTTCTCGGTGACCGCTGCCGCGGCACCCAGCGACACGAACTGGTCGTGCGTGCGCCAGTACTCCTCGGGCAGTGGCGGCGCACCCTCGCGACCGCCCCATGGCGTCTCGCGGCTGGTGGGGATGTGGCTGTGCTCGGGCAACCACAGCGACTCGAAGCCCCGTTCCTCGGTGGCTTTGGCCAACTCGACGGGCCCGATGGCCTTGTCGGTGGGGAACATCATCACGCCGATCTTCACAGTGGGTCCTCCTGGTGGATGGCGAAGCGATCACGCCGCTGGCCGGTCGTGGCCGCCGCTGAGGGTAACGGCCCGGTGCCGTCGGTGCCCGGCTGCGGGGCGATGCGAGCAGGTCTCAGAGGTGGTCGAAGAGGCGTTGGACCCGCCCCGGTGTGGCCTAGCGTGGCCCCGGCGCGTAGTGAGCAGGCGCCTGCGCTCGCAAGAATGGCGCCTGGCGGCATGGATGCCCGATGACCGGGAGGCACAGTGAAGATCACCATCGACGTCGAGAAGTGCATCGGCAGCGGTTCCTGCGAGATGATCGCCCCGGGCGTCTTCGAGGTAGGCAACGACGGTCTCGTCCAGCTGCTGAACGACAGTCCCAGTGCTGAGGACCACAGCGCCGTACGCACCGCGGCAGCAAGCTGCCCAACACAGGTCATCTCGGTAGACGACTGACCGCACGGCACCGCTGACCCGCAACGCCGGGTGCTGGCGCCAGTCCAATAATCGACGCAGGCCGTACTTACCTCCACCGGTACGATCGATCTTCGGAGCTGAACCGCAGGCCCTGCAGGCTCGGCTCCTCACACTCGGGAAGTGGCGCAGCCTGGTAGCGCACCTGCTTTGGGAGCAGGGGGTCGTGGGTTCAAATCCCGCCTTCCCGACTGATCAGTGCAGGCGCACTCTGCCCCGCTTGGCCGGTGCTCAGCGGGCGGTGGGGAATCCCAGGTCGACGCCGCGGTCGGCGGGGTCGGGCCAGTGCTCGGTGACGGCCTTGAGGCGGGTGTAGAAGCGGATGCCTTCGGGGCCGTGCATGTGGTGGTCGCCGAACAGCGAGTCCTTCCAGCCGCCGAAGGAGTGGTACGCCATCGGCACCGGGATGGCCACGTTCACGCCGACCATGCCGATGGGCGCCTCGCGGCGGAACCGCCGGGCGGCGCCGCCGTCCCGGGTGAACAGCGCTACGCCGTTGCCGAACTGGTTGTTCTCGATGAGCTCCATCGCTTCGTCGAATGACTCCACCCGCACCAGGCACAGCACGGGGCCGAAGATCTCGTCCTCGTAGACCTTCATCTCGGTGGTGACCTCGTCGAGCAGCGTGGGGCCCACCCAGTAGCCGTCTGGGTGGCCGTCCACCTCCAGGCCGCGCCCGTCGCGCTGCACGACCGCGCCCTCGGATTCGCCCAGGTCGATGTAGCTGAGCACCCGGTCACGGTGCTCGGCCGTCACGAGCGGTCCCATGTCGACCGCCTCGGCGCCCAGCCCGTTGCCGATGCGCAGACCGTCGATCCGCTCGCAGATCGCGTCCGACAGCTCGTCGGCGATCGCACCCACCGCCACGACGACCGAGATGGCCATGCAGCGCTCGCCTGCCGACCCGTAGCCAGCCGACACCGCAGCGTCGGCCGCCTGGCCGAGGTCGGCGTCGGGCAGCACGATCATGTGATTCTTGGCACCGCCGAGCGCCTGCACCCGCTTGCCCGCCATCGACGCCGTGCGGTGCACATGGCGGGCGATCGGCGTCGAGCCCACGAAGCTCACAGCGTCAATCCCCGGGTGCTCGCACAGAGCGTTCACCGCGTCCGCATCGCCGTGCAGCACGTTGAACACGCCGTCGGGCAGCCCCGCATCGGCGAACAGCTCGCCGATCCGCACTGTCACCGACGGATCCTTCTCGGACGGCTTGAGCACGAAGCAGTTGCCGCAGGCGATGGCCACCGGGTACATCCACATCGGCACCATCGCAGGGACGTTGAACGGCGTGATGCCCGCCACCACGCCCACCGGCTGGCGCACCGTGTAGGCGTCGTGCTCGGTGCTGATGTCGTCGGTGCGCTCGCCCTTGAGCAGCTGGCCGACGCCGCAGGCGAACTCCACCACCTCGATGCCTCGCCTCATCTCACCCATGGCGTCGGCGCGGACCTTGCCGTGCTCGGCCGAGACCATCTCGGCAAGCTCCAAGCAGTGCTCGGTGAGCAGTTCCCGGAAGTTGAACATGATCGCGGCACGCGACGCGATCGACGCGTCACGCCAGCTCTCCCACGCAGTGCGTGCCGCACCGACGGCCGCGTCCACGTCGCTGCCCGAAGCCATGGGCACGGTGGCGATCACATTGGAGGTGACCGGGTCGGTTACCTCGAACATCGTCTTGGGCGAGCCTGCGGTTCGCTGACCGCCGATCCAGTGGTCGACTTGCCTCATGGGAGTCCTCCTCGCCGGCAGCGCACATTGCAGGGCGGGCGCGCCAGACCATCGCATTTTCGCAGCCTTGCGGGGCGGATGGGAACGCTCGGAGGCTGAGCCGAATGGCGAAGCCGTGGCCCGAGCGGCCCTTGAGCGCAGCGAACAAGAGCGGGAAACAACAGGTGACGCGAGGGGAAGTTCCGCAATCCGCGCAGGCCCTCAGCGGCGGCATCGCCACCAGCAGGCCGTGGCTAGAGTCCGCGCCCATGGGTGACGTCAATCCAATTCCGCCAGACCGGCCATTCGTCGTGCCGTACCTGACCATCGGGGCGCGCACCGACGGATCGCCAGGCGGCGCCGCCGACGCCATCGCGTGGTACACGGAGGCCTTCGGCGCCACCGAGACCAATCGCCAGATGGCGCCGGGGACCGACAAGCTGATGCACGCCGAACTGGTGCTCGGCGACGGGCTGCTCTTCCTCGCTGACGACTTTCCTGAATGGGGAGGCGAAGCGTCCGCGCCCGCGGCGCTGGCCGGCTCGACAGTCACACTGCACCGCTATGTCGCCGACTGCGACGCCACCATCGAGAAAGCGGTCGCGATGGGCGCGGAAGTGCTGATGCCACCCGAGGACATGTTCTGGGGCGACCGCTTCGGCAGCGTCCGCGACCCGTTCGGGCACAAGTGGTCAATCGCGACCCATGTGCGCGACGTCACGCCAGACGAGATGGAAGCCGCAGCCGCGGCGATGTTCGCTGATGGCCCTCAGGAGGGTTGAGCAATGGCAGTAACTGATTTTGCGGGATGCATCGCAGTCGTCACCGGCGGCGGCACGGGCATGGGCCGTGAGCTGGTCTGCCGGCTCGCGGCAGCCGGGGCGCATGTCGCTGCGTGCGACCTGAACGCGGACGAGCTGGCACGCACCGCGGAGCTGGCCGCCGGCGGCGCAAGCGGCGTGCGCATCACGACACACGATTGCGATGTGACCGACGCTGACGCGGTGACAGCGTTCGCGGCCGAAGTCGCCGCTCAGCACGACACCGACCACATCAACCTGCTGTTCAACAATGCCGGCATCGGCGGCGGCGGCAGCTTCGTCATCGACGATCAGCGAGCAGCCTGGGACAAGACCTTCGAGGTGTGCTGGAACGGCGTGCTCAATTGCGCACGGGCATTCATGGACATGCTGGTGCGCTCCGACGCTGGGGCGATGGTCAACACGAGCAGCATCAACGGCTTCTGGGCGACGGTCGGCCCGGGCTTGCCGCACACGTCCTACTGCGCCGCCAAGTTCGCCGTGAAGGGTTTCACCGAGGCGCTGCAGGTCGACCTCGCCCTGCATGCGCCGCACGTCAGCGCCCACGTGGTGATGCCCGGGCACATCGGCACCTCGATCGCACTGAACAGCTTCACCGCCCACGGCGTCGACATCCCGCTCATCCGCAAGAACATGGCGGCTCGCGGCGTCGACCTCGATGCCTTCAGCGACGAGCAAGTCGAAGCGATGATCACCGATCGCAACACACGATTCCGTGACGACGCACCGACCACCGCTTCCCAGGCTGCTGAGATCATCCTGACGGACGTGCTGGCCGGCCGGTGGCGAATCCTCGTCGGCGACGATGCCTACGCCATCGACCAAGCAGTGAGGGCCGATCCCGAAGCCGCCTACACCGAAGCGTTCATCGAGCACCTGAGAGACATCGGGCACCTGCAAGTGCTCGGCCGTTAACCGCCCCCTACCGACTGCGCCGCTACCCTCGTCGGTCGCCGCGGACGTAGTTCAATGGCCAGAACCTCAGCCTTCCAAGCTGATGATGCGGGTTCGATTCCCGTCGTCCGCTCGACAGAACCTCAGCCTTCCAAGCTGATGATGCTGGCAGCACATGGTGTGCTGCGGGTGGCTCAGCGATTCCCGCCGTCCGCTCCGATTAGGCGGCCCGGATCGGGCCGTCCTCGAGCACCTGGCGGTTCGCGATCACCTCGTCGATGATCCCGTACTCCTTGGCCGCTTCGGCGTCCATGATGAAGTCACGGTCGGTGTCGGCATGGATCCGCTCGAGATCCTGGCCGGTGTGCAGGGCGATGATCCGTTCGAGCCGCTCGCGCATCCGGTCGATCTCCCGCGCCGCCAGCTCGATGTCGGTCGCCTGGCCCATCGCCTGGCCGTAGGGCTGGTGCAGCAGCACCCGCGCATTGGGCAGCGCCATGCGCTTGCCCGGCGTGCCGGCCGCCAGCAGCACCGCCGCAGCAGACGCCGCCTGGCCCAGGCAGATGGTGGTGATGTCGTTGCGGATGTACTGGCTCGTGTCGTAGATGGCGAACAGCGAGCTGATGTCCCCGCCGGGGGAGTTGATGTAGATGTTGATGTCCCTGTCGGGGTTTTCCGACTCCAGGTGGATCATCTGCGCGCACACCAGGTTGGCGACGACGTCGTCGATCGGCGTGCCCAGGAAGATGATGTTCTCCTTCAGCAGCCGGGAGTACAGGTCGTACGCGCGCTCGCCCCGGTTTGTCTGCTCCACCACCGTGGGCACGAGGTAGTTGCGAGCGCTGTGCAATCCTGCGCTCGGGCCAGATGATGCGGAGTACTCGGTCGTCACGTTGCTTCCCCAGTCTCGTCAGAATCGTCGGAATCTGTGTCGTCGTCGCTGCCGTCGCCGTCGGGCGAGGGGAGTTCGAGCGCTGAGCGATCGATCTCCTCGCCGTCCGGTCCAATGAGTGTGGCGGCATCGACGGCCCATTGCAGCGCCTTGCCCTTGCAGATCGCTGACTTGAGGTATGCCAGCCCGTCGTTGTCCGACATGACCTTGCGTAGCTGCTCGGCGCTGCGGCCGTCGGTGGATGCCAAGCGCTCGAGCTCGTCGTCGATATCGGAGTCTTCAGCCTGCAGTTCCTCGGCGCTGGCCAAGGCACGCAATGCGAGGTCCAAGCGCACCCCTCGCTCTGCATCGTCACGCAGCTCGCCGATGAACGACACTGGTTCTTGACCTGTCGCCTCGAGCCAGCTCTCGATCGTCATGTTCCGCTGTTGCAGACCGCTGCCCAGCTCGTTCATGCGATCGGCGATCGCCCCGCTCACCATGGCGTCGGGAACCGGTCCGTCCACGAGGCCTGCGAGCTGGCTCTGCACTTCCTCGCGCAGCGCCATGTTGGCCTGCATGACGAGCCCGAAGCCGAGTTGGCGAGCCGTCGCTTCGCGCATGTCGGCAACGTCGTCATGCTCGGTGTTCTCGTCGACCCAGTCGTCGGTGAGCTCGGGCAGCACCAGTTCTGATACGGCGTTGACCGTGATCTCGAAGTCGATCTCCATGTCGGTCTGCACGGGATGGGTTGCGCTGAACGACAACTCGGTGCCTGCCGCGCAGCCGATCAGCTGCTCGTCGACCTCGGGAACGATGCCGCCGCTGCCGACCTCGTAGAGGTAGTCCTGCGCCGAGAGCCCGGGCAGCGGCTCGCCCTCGACGGATCCTTCGATGTCGATCGTGACGCGGTCGCCCTCGGCGGCGGGACGGTCCACCTCGGCGATGTCGGCGAATTGGCGCCTCGTCTCGTCGATGCGCGCGTCGACCTGCTCATCGGACGGCTCGGGGCTGGGGATCTCCACCTTCAAGTCGTGGTAGCCCGAGATTTCCACCACCGGTCGGATCTCGACGGTCGCTTCGAACGCCACGGGCCCGTCGCTCCCGTCGAGGGTCAGCTCGAGTTCGGGCTGGTTGACCACGTCGACCTGGTTGTCGCGCACGGCCTCGGCGTAGTAGCGGGGAACGGCTTCCTCGAGCGCCTGTGCGCGCCCGATCTCGGCACCGAAGTGCGATTCCAGCACCCGGCGCGGCGCCCGCCCCGGGCGGAATCCCGGAATGCGTACTTCACGAGCGAGCTTGCGGAATGCGGCATCGACATCGGTGTCGAATGTCTCCGCGTCGACCTCGACGGTCAGCTTGACGCGAGGGCCGATGAATCGCTCCGGGGCGGCCTCGTCGCTCTCGACCTCATCGGCGTCCGCTTCATCGGCACTCACATCATCGGCGCCTGTGGGCGCCGGTGCCTCGTCCTCGAGCGGGGGGTCGGGTTCGGAAACTGGCGCGGGCCCGATGAAATCCGCTGGATCCAGCGGCGTCAGCGTCGTCTTCACGAAGCGCGGAGCCTACCGGCGCGCCCCGACCGCTCCCCGTGGTCCCGCGTGCTGAGCCGAACACTGCGAACGAAACGGATCGCGCCGCGTTCATGCGGCTGTGCCATCCTTGGCGGTCAACTCAAATCAACCGACGGGGCGTCATACCGAGACACGCGGTATGACACCCTTGTACGGCAGTCGACGATGGAAACCCAGCCGAAGGGAGGTGCAGCGTGGCGAAGTTCGGCGAGGGAGGCGAGCTGCTGAAGTGCTCGTTCTGCGGCAAGTCCCAGAAGCAAGTGCGCAAGCTCATTGCCGGCCCGGGCGTCTACATCTGCGACGAGTGCATCGACCTGTGCAACGAGATCATCGACGACGAGGTCGAGACGGAGCCGCAGGCGCCGTTCGAGTCGGTGCCCAAGCCGCGCGAGATCTATGCCTTTCTCGACGACTACATCATCGATCAGGACCGGACCAAGACGATCCTGTCGGTGGCCGTGTACAACCACTACAAGCGGATGCGCCTTGAGCCCTCGGGTCCCGGCGCCACCGAAGACGTCGAGATTGCGAAGTCCAACATCCTGCTGATCGGCCCGACGGGATGCGGCAAGACGATGATGGCGCAGACCCTCGCTCGCATGCTCAACGTGCCGTTTGCCATCGCTGATGCCACCGCGCTGACCGAAGCGGGCTACGTGGGAGAGGACGTCGAGAACATCCTGCTCAAGCTGCTGCAGGCAGCGGACTTCGACGTGAAGCGTGCCGAGACCGGCATCGTCTACATCGACGAGATCGACAAGATCGCCCGCAAGGCGGAGAACGCCTCGATCACCCGTGACGTGTCCGGCGAGGGCGTCCAGCAGGCGCTGCTGAAGATCCTCGAAGGCACGGTCGCATCTGTGCCCCCCCAAGGCGGTCGCAAGCACCCCCACCAAGAGTTCCTGCAGATCGACACCAGCAATGTGCTGTTCATCTGCGGGGGCGCGTTCGACGGCCTCGAGCGTCTCATCGCCGACCGCGTCGGGGAGCGTGGCGTCGGCTTCGGTGCGAGGCTTCGCAATGCGGCAGACAGCTCGGCGCTCGACATCCTGCCTGACGTGCTGCCCGAGGATCTGCGCCACTTCGGCCTGATTCCCGAGTTCATCGGCCGGCTGCCGGTGGTGGGCGTCGTCGACCCGTTGGGACCGGACGCGCTGCGCCGGATCCTCACCGAGCCGAAGAATGCGCTCGTGCGCCAGTACCGCCGGATGTTCGAACTCGACGATGTCGAGCTCGAGTTCACCGAGGAGGCACTCGAGGCGATCGTGGATCAGGCCATGCTCCGCAACACGGGTGCCCGAGGTCTTCGGGCCATCCTCGAAGAGGTCTTGCTGGGGCTGATGTACGACCTGCCGAGCCGCGACGATGTGGCCCGCTGCATCGTGGATCGCAGCGTCGTGCTGGAACAGGTGAATCCCACGCTGGTTCCCCGCTCGACCGTGACGCGTCGGGCCTCTTGAGCCACGCACCTTGAATCCCGGGCCGCCAGACAGTGGGCCGCCAGATACTGGGCCGAACAGGGTGCCGGCGGGGCCGCTGAGCGACTACGAGACTGCGCTCGACTGGCTCGACTCCCACATCGATCTCGAGCGACTGCTCGGCGGGCCCGAGGCGACAGCACCCACGCTCGATCGGATGTGGACGCTCATGGGAGTCCTGGGCGACCCCCAGGACAGCGTTCCGGCCATCCACATCACCGGCACCAACGGCAAGGGCAGCACAGCACGCCTCTCGGTAGCGCTGCTGGGCGCCTGCGGTCTGACTGCGGGCAGCTACACCTCACCGCACATCGAGCGAGTCAACGACCGGATCACCGTGGCGAACGAGCCGCTCGACGACGAGTCGTTCGCCCTGGCGATCAGCGAGATAGCGGTCTTCGAGCCGATGGTGACCGACCGCTGCGGGGAACGGCCGAACTACTTCGAGGTGATGGCTGCCGCTGCGTACAACTGGTTTGCCTCGACGGCCCATGTGAACGTGATCGAGGTGGGCATGGGCGGTCGCTGGGATGCAACCAACGTCGTGGATGCGGCTGTGGCGGTGATCACCAATATCGGCGCCGACCATCTCGAGATCATCGGGCCGACGCTGGCAGACGTGGCGAGGGAGAAGGCGGGCATCATCGCACCGGGAGCGACTGCCGTCTGCGGCGAGACCGCTCCCGATCTTGTCGACATCGTCGAACGAGCCACGTCCGAAGCCGGCGCTGAACTGTGGCGCCGCGGCGTCGACTGGGATGTCGCAACCCGCCAACCGGCGGTCGGGGGACAGCTCGTCACGATCGTCACACCGTTCGGGGAGCACAGCGACCTATTCGTCCCGCTGCACGGCGTACATCAGGCGGTCAATGCCGCGTGCGCCGTCTGCTCGGTCGAAGCGTTCTTCGGCCGGAGCCTCGACCACGATGTGGTCGGGGCTGCGCTTGCCGATGTCACCCTTCCCGCTCGCTTTGAGATCGTGGGGAGCCGCCCGACGGTGGTCATTGACGGGGCGCATAACCCTGCGGGCGCCGCTTCCTTGCGCGACACGCTCGCTGAGACGCTGTCGATCGGCACCCGAGCAGCGTCCGGATCTGACGATGCGGCTCCGGCACCCCCCGAACCGGTGGGTGTGCTGATCATCGGAGCCAACAAGCCGCATGATCCCGCGGCGTTCTGCGAGGCCCTCGATCTCGGGGTCTTCGACGCTGTGGTCGCGACGGCCGCGGCATGGCCGCGTGCGATGGCGCCCGACGACGTCGCTGCAGCGGTGGAGAGCGTGGCGGCCGGACTCGGCCAGAACCCCGAGGTCGTCTCCATCTCCGACGTCGGCGAGGCGGTGCGGTGGGCACAGGATCGGGCAGGTACCCAGGGGATCGTCGTGGTGAGCGGTTCGCTGTACGTCGCTGCTGAGGCCCGGCGACTTCTGGAGTCCCGCCCGCATTAGCCTCGGTCGCACAGCGGGTGGCGCGAGGCGTCATCGCACGGCGGCAGGCCGAGGGAGACTGTGATGGGGCAAACGCTGGTGATCTGCAAGCCCGACGCGGTCGAGCGAGGCCTTGTCGGGGAGATCGTGGGCAGGTTCGAGCGCAAGGGCCTCACGATCGCCGCCCTCGAGCATCGCCGTATCGATCGTGAGACCGCTGAGCAGCACTACGCCGAGCACGCAGGCAAGCCGTTTTATGAGCCGCTGCTCGAGTTCATCACCCGATCCCCTTCCGTGGTGATGGTGCTGGACGGGCCGGCTGATGCCGGCGACGACATCTTCGCCATCGTGCGCACGCTGATGGGCGCCACGAACCCGGCGACAGCGGCGCCCGGCACGATCAGGGGCGACTACGGATTGTCGCCAACCGAGAACCTGGTGCACGGCTCGGACAGCGCAACCTCTGCCGAACGGGAGATTTCCCTGTTCTTCGGTGCTGTCGCCGTGTCCAACAGCAAGGCCCGCCGCTGATGGCCATAAGCGCGTCGCCCCGGCCCCGCAGGCGCGGCACCGTCTTCGGCGGGCGTGACATCGCGGTGGACCTGGGCACTGCGAACACGATCGTGTTCGTGCGCGGCCGGGGCATCGTGCTCAACGAACCCTCCGTGGTTGCCGTCGATTCGATGACCGGCAACTCGCTGGCGGTCGGCCACGAGGCCAAGCGGATGATCGGGCGCACACCCGGCAACATCTCCGCGATCAGCCCGCTCAAGGACGGGGTGATCGCGGATTTCGACATCTGCGAGAAGATGCTCCGGCACTTCATCAACCAGGTTTCCCAGACCCGCTGGCCCAAGCCGCGCATGGTCATCTGCGTGCCCTCGGGCATCACCGGCGTCGAGCAGCGAGCTGTGCAGGAAGCCGCCGAGTACGCGGGGGCCCGCCGGGCGTACATCATCGAAGAGCCGATGGCGGCCGCGATCGGCTCGGGATTGCCGGTGCAATCGGCGCAGGGCAGCATGATCGTCGATATCGGGGGCGGCACGACCGAGGTGGCGGTGATCTCGCTCGGCGGGATCGTCACGGCGCGTTCCGCGCGCGTCGGCGGCAACATGATCGACGCGTCGATCGTCGCGCACGTCAAGAAAGAGCACGGCCTCATCGTGGGCGAGCGCACCGCGGAGGAAATCAAGCTGGCGCTCGGATCGGCGTGGCCGCTGCAAGAGGAGATCTACGCCGAGGTCCGCGGCCGCGACATGGTGAGCGGGCTGCCGGAGTCGGTGAGCGTCGACAGCTTGGAAATTCGCGAGGCAATCGCGGGACCGGTCAGCGCCATCGTCGACTCGGTGAAGGCAACGCTGGACGACACTGCGCCAGAACTCGCCGCCGATGTCATGGACTACGGCATCACTCTCGCCGGAGGCGGTGCCATGCTGCGGGGAATGACCGAGCGCTTGCGTTCTGAGACGGGCGTGGCCGTTCACATCGCGGAAGACCCGCTGTTTGCCGTGGTACGTGGCTCGGGCCAGACGCTCGAGGAATTCGACGTGCTGCACGGGGTGCTGTACTCGTCGACTGAGGGGCGCTGACGCCCCCGGCCGTGGCCCGCCGCGCCGGCAATCGGAGACGTCTCTGGCTGCGTCTGGGTCTGCTCGTCGTTACGGCTATAGCGCTGCTGACCCTTGACGCCCGCGGGTCGGGCGGGGTTCTCGACTCTGCACGCGGAGCGGTGCTGGATGTGCTGGGACCGGTGCGGAGCTTCGGCGACTGGGTGACCGGGCCGATCCGCGACGCCTGGCGCGGCGTGGTCAGCTACGACGACCTCGAAGCCGAGAACTCCGCACTGCGCGGCGAGCTGGCCGAAGCGGAGGCATCTGTCCTGCGGGTCGGCGAGTTGGAACGGGACCGTCAGGAACTGCTGGCGCTGCTCGGCGCACGCGACACGGTGCAGGCCATCCCCCGGGTCACCGCACGGGTCATCGATGCACCGATTTCGAACTTCGAGCGCACCATCGAGCTGGACAAGGGCCACCGCGATGGCATCCGGGTGGGGATGCCCGTCGAGAGCGGCCACGGCTTGGTCGGCCGGGTGGAGGAGACGAGCCTGAACTGGTCGCGCGTGGAGCTGCTGACTGATCCCAACTTCGATGCCGGCGTTCGCATCGTGCGCTCGGGGGACGACGGCCTCGCGTCGGGACGCGGGCCCGACCGCGACCTCGAGGTGAGCTACATCGAGCTCGAGACCGTGGTCATCCCCGGCGAGACCGTGGTGACCAGCGGGTTCGCGGGCAGCACGTTCCCTGCCGGCCTGCTCGTGGGCACCGTCACCGAAGTGGTGCCCGATGCGGTTCGGGGTGCACAGCGGGTCACCGTTCACCCCGCCGCAGACCTGACGCGCCTGCGTTGGGTGCAGGTGCTGCTCTATGAGCCCGACGTCCCCGAACCGGTAATCGTCGACCGAGATCCCGAGCCCGAACCGGCGCCGGAGCCGGCTCCCGAGCCCGGAGGCGGCGCGCCGTGATCGGGGAAGTGCGGTGATGGCGACTGCGGGCCCGCTGGCCCGATCGGCGCTGCTGCTGGTGGGGGCCGTCGTGATTCACGTCGGACTGCTGAGCCACATGACCCCAGCGGGAGTCATCATCGACCCACTGGTGCTGCTCGCGGTGGCGGGCGGGATGGTGGGGGGCAGGGGCACCGGTGCCTCCTTCGGTGCGGGCTGCGGGTTGGCGTCCGATCTGATCGTGCACACGCCCTTCGGCATGTCCTTGCTGGTACTGACGCTCGTCGGCTACCTGTCGGGCATCATCGCCGAGCAGATCGGATCGGCGCGCACGGTTGCCCGTGCCGCGGTCGCGTCGTTGCTGGCGGCTGGCGGCATCGGCTTGTTCGCATGCGCAGGCTGGTTGATGGACCTCGAGTTCGTGACCGAAGCGCCCATCGTGCGCATCGCGATCGTCACCGCGCTCGCCGCCCTCGTGGCGCATCCGCTGGTTGAGCGCACCGTCCGCTGGGTGCTCCTCATCCGCCCTCAGGTGTCGGCCGAACGTGGTCCGAGGTCTCCAGGTGGATGAGACGGTCCGACGCCGGATGGCCTTCATGGGCATCGTGATCGTGGGCCTGTTCGGAGCGCTGTTCACGCGCCTGTGGTACCTGCAGGTGCTCGAGACCGAGCAGTTCGCTGTGGCCGCGGAGTCCAACCAGGTCCGCATCATCATCACGCCGCCGACCAGGGGGCGGATCCTTGATCGCCACGGCGTTGTGCTTGCGGACAACGTCCGCACTGGCGTCGTGACGATCGACCAGTCCAGCTACACCGAAGACCAGGCCGCTTCGGTCTTCGCCCAGCTCTCGGATCTGCTCGACGTGCCGGAATCCCAGCTCCGGCAAGGCCTCGCCGACCAGCGAACGCACCCGCTCGCCCCCAAGGTCGTCGCGACGGGCCTCGATGAGGACGGCTTGCTGCGGGTGGCCGAACGGTCGATCCCCGGGGTCGAGGCCAAGTGGGACTGGGTGCGGACCTACCCGCAGAACGAGGTCGCCGCGCACATCGTTGGGTACGTGGGGGCGATGTCGGAGCGCCAGCATCGTGAGCTGATTGATGACGGCTACCTGCCCTACGAGCGAGTCGGTCGGGCAGGCATCGAGGGTCTCTTCGAAGCAGAGCTTCACGGGGAGCCGGGCCGCACCAAGCTCGAGGTCGACCGCCTCGACCGGGTGCAGCGCATCCTGGCCGACGTCCCGCCGCAGCCCGGCCATGACATCGTGCTCTCCATCGACGTCGAGCTGCAGGCTGCGTCCGAGTCGTACTTGCGACAGGGCTTGATCGCTGCGCGCAAGAACGTGAGCGAGGACTCTGGTTTCTTCTACCCGGCGCTCACCGGTGCTGCTGTCGTCATGGATGCGCGCAACGGCGACGTGCTGGCAATGGCGTCGCATCCGACCTATGACCCGAACTGGATGGTGGAGGGATTGAGCCTGGCCGAGTACCGGTCGGTGTTCGAGAATCCGTACGCGCCCGGAGCGCTCAACAACCTGGCGGTTCAGGGCCTCTACTCGCCGGGGTCGGTGTTCAAGCCGGTGACGGCGCTGGCGGGGCTCGAGGCCGGGCTGATCTCGCCCCGCGCTGCGTTTCACGACGTCGGCTATTACAGCATTCCCGAAGCGCGGGGCTGCACTGGCCGCTGCACGTTCTTCAACGCCGATCGCGCTGCGCTCGGGACGCTGGATCTCTCGGGCGCGCTGACGCGTTCGAGCGATGCCTACTTCTACAAGGTGGCCGATGACCTCTACTGGATCGACGGTCCCGAGCAATGGGCGATCCAGGACATGGCTCGCTCGCTCGGGTTCGGCTCGCCGTCGGGTGTGCAGCTGCCGTTCGAGAAATCGGGCCGGATTCCCGATGGCGAGGTGAAGAAGAGGCTGTTCGAGATCAGTCCCGAGGCCTACAACCCCTACAACGAGCCGCCTCGCTGGTTTCCCGGCGACAACATCAACACGGGCATCGGACAGGGCCTGGTTGCAGTGACGCCGATCCAGCTCGCGAATGCCTACGCCACCGTCGCCAATGGCGGCACCTTGTTCTCGCCCAACATCGTCGAGACCGTGGTCTCGCGCGAGTCCGAGACGTTCGGGGAGGAAGTGCTCGAATTCGAGCCGAGAGTGCTCGATGTCGTGGAATTCCCCGACGGGAGCGCCGTGGTGCGGGAGGGGCTGAGCAACGTCACCAACCCGAGGCTGCGAGGCACCGCGGCGAAGGCGTTCGAGGGATACGACCACCAGGGCTACCGGGTGTCGGGCAAGACTGGCACGGCCCAGGCGCAGGGCCTCAACGCAGTGCTGCGGCGCAAGAAGGAGGACACGGCGGTGTTTGTCGCGTGGGCGCCCACGCACGATCCGAGGTATGTCGTGGCCGTCGTCATGGAGGAGGCCGGGTACGGCGGCGAGGCGGCAGCGCCGGTCGCGCGGCGCATCATGGAGGCAGTGCGCGCCTACGAGCAGCGTTGGCCGGAACCGCAGATCGCGTTTGTGCCGCCACAGCCTGAGTGCCCCGAGGTGCCTGAGGCGCTGCGAGGCGACCCGGCCTTCCTCGGTTATGTGCCCGAGGGATGCCCTTGGGGGATCCAGCTTCCCCGTGCGAACACGCCCGCGGACGCCGACGGCGATGGCATTCCCGATGTGGACGAGATCTCCGGCGCCCCCCAGAGCGACATGCCGCGCCGCAGGGCGGCACTGCGGCGCCATGGGGCTCGTCGCGGGGTGGCACTGCGGCGCCATGAGGCTCGTCGCGGGGACGGGGTGGCGTCATGATTGCGCGGCTGCTGAATCGCTCGCACACCCGCCGCGAGCTGCGATCCCCGGCGTGGTTTGCCGACTACTCGCTCGGGTTGACAGCGATTGCCGTCGCGTGCGTGGGCATCGCCATGAACTACGCCGCCACCTGGCGCAGCCTCACGTTCGACGGCGAGGACCCCTGGACGGTGGCGCGGCGCCAGGCAATCTTCGTGGGCGTCGGCGTGGTGGTCATGGTGGTCGCGGCAGTCATCGACTACCGGGTGCTCCGCTTCTATGCGACGCCGGCGTACTTGGTGGTGCTCGTCGCCCTCCTGGCACTGCTGCGCTGGGGTCCTGAAATTCGCAACGCCCGCTCCTGGTTTGAACTGCCGTTCTTCGGCTTTCAGGTGCAGCCGTCGGAATTCGCCAAGCTCATCGTGATCGTGTCGCTGGCGGCCTTCGTTGCTAACCACGAGGGCTACCTGCGCTTCGACACGCTGTTCAACGCGGGATTGCTGCTGATCGTGCCGATGAGCCTGATCTACCTGCAACCCGACCTCGGCACGATGCTGGTTTTCGTGGCCGTGGCGATGGGCATGCTGCTCGTGGCGGGCGCGCAGCTCCGGCACATCGTCGTCATCACGCTGGCAGGCATCCTGGCGCTGATCCTGATCTTCAGCATCGACGCCCTGCAGGGGCCGCGATTGCTCAACGAGACGCAGCGGAACCGCTTGACGGCCTTCCTGGATCAGGACTTCGAACCGCTCGAGGCGTCGTACAACCTGCGCCAGAGCCAGATCGCCATCGGCGCCGGCGGCGTCTGGGGCCAGGGCTGGAGGCAGGGCACCCAGACGAATCTGGACTTGGTGCCCGAGCAGCACAACGACTTCATCTTCACAGCATTGGGGGAGGAGTTCGGATTGGTCGGCGGCTCGATCCTGCTGGCGCTCTATGCGTACATGTCGGTGCGCATCTGGCAGATCGGCCGCGCCGCGAGCGACCCCTTCGGACGATTACTTGCCGTCGGCGTTCTCTCGATGCTGCTGTTCCAAGTGTTTCAGAACGTCGGCATGACGATCGGCATCATGCCCATCACCGGCATTCCGCTGCCGCTCATGAGCCACGGCGGCTCTGGGACGGTGACTGCGTTCGCTGCCATCGGCATCGTCATCAGCGTCGGCGCCCGTCGATACTCGATCTGAGACGCGGGCTGAGACGCGGGCAGAGATTCGGCTCATCCCTCTTTATCCACAGGTGCCGGTAGCGTTGGGCATGCAATGACAACGCTGTGGCCACGGCTCGAGCCTTTGCTGCCACGTGTCTCCAAGCCGGCTCGATACATCGGCTGCGAGGACGGGATGCAGCGACCACGTGTTGACTCCAACCTCACGTCGTGGCTTTTGGCGTATCCCGACACGTACGAGATCGGCCTGCCCAATCAGGGACTGCAGATCCTCTATGAGCTGCTGAATGAGCGGCCCGACGCGACCGCCGAGCGAGCGTACGCGCCCTGGATCGACCTCGAGGCCGAGATGCGTGCCCATCGGCTGCCACTGTTCTCGGTGGACACCCATCGTGCTGCGGGCGAGTTCGACGTCATCGCGTTCAACCTCTCGGCTGAGCTCGTCTTCACCAACGTGCTCAACTGCATCGACCTGGCTGGTGTGCCAGTGAGATCGGCGCAGCGCAGCGACGCCGATCCGCTGATCGGGGCTGGCGGTCATTGCGCGTTCAACCCTGAGCCGCTGGCGGACTTCGTGGATTTCTTCGTGGTCGGCGACGGCGAGGAAGTTGTCGGCGAGATCACCGATGTCGTGGGCGCCTGGAAGCGCTCCGGCAAGCGGGCCGGCACGCGTGAGGGGCTGCTGCGTGATCTGGCCGGCATCGAGGGCACCTACGTGCCGTCGATGTACGAGGTCTCCTACGACGGCGCACAGCTCGTCGAGGTGACCCCCAGGTACCCCGACGTGCCGCCGCTGGTCGCCAAGCGGACGGTCGCCGACCTTGCCGACTGGCCGTACCCACGGCGCCAACTCGTCCCTGTCACCGAGGTGGTGCACGATCGCCTGTCAGTCGAGGTATTCCGGGGCTGCACCCGCGGATGCCGCTTCTGCCAGGCGGGCATGATCACCCGCCCGGTGCGGGAGCGTCCTGCCGCACAGGTACGCGAGATGGTGTCGGCAGGACTGGAGCGCAGCGGGTACGACGAGGTCAGCCTGATGTCGCTGTCCACGGCGGACTACAGCGGCATCGCCGAGCTGGTCCGAGACACGGTCACCGCTGGCGCAGGTGGCGGAGCCGCCACAGACCCCAGCCGCATCAGCGTTTCGTTGCCGAGCTTGCGCGTCGACGCGTTCACCGTTGACGTGGCGGCCCAAGTGTCACGGGCACGCCGCACGGGGTTGACCTTTGCCCCTGAGGCGGGATCGTGGCGGCTGCGCCAGATCATCAACAAGCTCATCACCGAAGAAGACCTCTACAGCGCAGTGCGTTCGGCCTACAGCCAAGGCTGGCATCGCATGAAGCTGTACTTCCTGACGGGCTTGCCGTCGGAGATGGACCCCGACACCGAGGCCATCGCGCACCTGGCCCAGAGCTGCGCTCGCATCGGTCAGGAGTACACCAAGCGGGCTTCGGTGACGGTGTCGCTGGGGGGCTTCGTGCCCAAACCCCACACGCCGTTCCAGTGGTTCGGGCAGAACCCGCCCGACGAGCTGGCCCGCAAAGTGCGGCTGGTGCGCTCGGCGCTGGGCAGGAACCGGCGTGTCCAGCTCAAGTGGCACGATCCGGCCGCGTCGACCGCCGAGGGCATCGCCAGCCGTGGGGACCGGCGGGTCGGTGCAGCCATTGAGTACGTCTGGCGCAAGGGCGGCACGTTCCAGGAGTGGAGCGAGCGCTTCGACCTCACGTTGTGGGAAGAGGCGATGGCGGCATGCGGCCTTGATCTGGATTGGTACGTGCACCGCCACCGAGGCGAACACGAGATGCTGCCGTGGGACCACATCGGTGCCGGGCTGCATCGCGATTTTCTCTGGCAGGACTGGCAGGACGCCCTGGCTGGGCATGGTCTTCCTGACTGCCGATGGACCCCGTGCTACGACTGCGGGGCCTGTACTGAATATGGGATCGAGCACATCGTTGCGTCCCCTGTCGCCCCCAACGGCGGCAGTCAGGGGACGGGACAGGATCTCGCGACCGGCCATGTGGTGCCGGTCGAGCTGCGACCCCGCCAGTTGGCGGGCGCAGGCGCACCGGCAGGAGGCGGCGCATGATGCGCAGCCCCGACGCGCCGGTGCCGAGCCGCAGTGCCGCTCCCACCCTCGTGGGTGGGAGACGGCGTTGAGGCTGCGCGTCCGCTTTTCCAAGACTGGCAAGATCCGGTTCATCGGCCACCGGGATGTGGCCCGTGTGGCCGAGCGTGCCGTGCGCAGGGTGGGGCTGCCTGTGGCGTACAGCGAGGGCTTCTCGCCCCGTATGCGGATGAGCTTTGGTCTGGCGCTGCCGACCGGGTACGAGTCCGACGGCGAGTATGTGGAGCTGCCGCTGATCGACGGTGCGATGCTCGAGGCGAATGCTCGCGATGGCGTCGGCAGTGATGTTGCCGCCGCGGGGCCGGCAATCGTCTGCCGGAGCGGCACCCACGTTCCCTGCGGCGACGAACCGGATCTCGACGCCCCGAGCTACTGCACGCTTGCCGCAGCACTCAGCGAGGCATTGCCGGTGGGCATGGAAGTGTCCTGCGCAGTGCTGACCGACGGCAGCGGACAGTCGCTGCAGGCTGCGGTGCGCACGTGCGGCTGGCGATTCGACATCGTGGGGCTCGCGGAGGCAGCAGCGACGAAAGCGGTTGCAGATCTGCTTGCCGCCGGTACCGTCGTGACAGAGCGGGTGCACAAAGGCGAGACCGTGAGTTCGGATGTTCGACCCAGCGTTGAGTTGCTGCAGGTGGTCGGATCTTCGAATCGGGGGGCGGAGTTGAGCGCCGTGCTGTCTGCCACGCCTCGCGTGGTGCGCCCCAGCGAACTGGTGCCGGCGCTCGCGCCGGAACATGACATGGGCATAGCCCGAAGAACACATCAATGGACGTGTGGCGCCGCAGGACGAGCCGAACCGGCCGTGCCTTCCCGATGCGCCCAGAGACAGAAGGAAACTCTCAGTGGATGAATCGACACTGAACGAGACGGAACACGACACAGCAAACGAGAGCAGGAACAACTCGAACGAGACAAACTCGACCGACAGCAGCACCCCCGAATCGGTGCCTGCGGTCCGCAAGCGCCGGCTGGTGGCGCCCACGACCAGCGATACGACCGATCAGCCCAAGCCCGGTCCGGGGGGTGCGACGGCGCCACCGCAGCAGACGCGGCGCAGGCGGGCAAGCGCGGCATCCGGGGGGGCCAAGGCTGGGCCCAAGCAAGCGAACGAGCCCAAGCCCACGACAGAGCCCGAGGCCGGGCCCGAGACCAAGTCGAAGACGGGTCCCACGACCAAGGCCGATGCAACCGAGGCTCGCCCAGAGTCGGCGAAACCGCTGCCGCCCCCGGTACCCCCGCCGGTGCGCAAGCCCCAGATCGGGGACAGCCGTCCCGCACCGACCACGCAGCCTGCCGAAGGCGAAGGCACTACTGGTCGCCGCCGGCGCCGCCGAGGCGGCCGGGGACGCGGAGGTCGTGGTCGATCCGGTGAGGCCCCCGCGACGACGGGCCCCGAGCGCAACGGCGCCCACGCGCCGGTCGAGGCAATCCTGGCCGACCAGCGGCCGGTCGAACTGGACGACGCGCAGCTCTCTGAGCGCCGCGGGAAGTACCGGAATGGGAAACCGATCGGCCGCTACCGCATGTGCGTCCACGTCGCGGAAGGCGCCACGCACATTGCCGTGCTCGAAGGCCGGTCGCTCATCGAGTACTACGTCAGCCGTCCGTCCGATGACATCTCCGAGATCTACGGCAACCTCTACATGGGGCGGGTGCGTCGGGTGCTGCCGGGCATGGAGGCAGCGTTCGTCGACATCGGCACGCCCAAGCAGGCCGTGCTGTACCGGGGCGATCTGACGGTCAACACTGACGACAGCGACGACGACGCCAGTCCCGAGCGCAAGCGCGCGGGCGGGCGACGGGGCCGCTCAGTCGAGGGACCGGCAATCGGCGAGCTGATCCGTAACGGTCAGAAGATCATGTGCCAGGTCATCAAGAACCCGATCGGCCACAAGGGCGCCCGACTGACGACGGAGGTATCGCTGCCGGGCCGGTTCGTGGTGCTCATTCCCAACAGCAGCGTCACCGGCATCTCCCGCCGCCTGCCGAGCCGCGAGCGGCGCAGGCTGCGCAGCCTGCTGGCCAAGGAGATCCCTGAGGGCTTCGGCGTGATCCTGCGGACCGCGGCCGAGAACGTCACCCCCGCAGAAATCCGCCGTGACATCGAACGGCTGACCCGTCAATGGACGCAGATCTCCGAGCTCGCCGAGCGCTCTGACGCCCCGGCGCTGCTGTTCCGCGAACCGGAGCTCGCTGTCCGCATCATCCGGGAGCAGTTCACTGCGGACTTCCGCGAGGTCGTGATCGACGACCCGTCGCTGTTCGAACAGGTCAAGGGGTACATGGAGGCCGTCGCGGCACCGCTCGTCGACCGGATCCGCTACTACGACCCGGTGGCTGAGCGTCTTCCGCTGTTTGAGCGCGTACACGTCGCCGAGCAGGTGCGTAAAGCCACCGATCGCAAAGTCTGGCTCCCTTCAGGCGGCTCGCTCATCATCGAGCACACCGAGGCCCTGACCGTGATCGACGTCAATACGGGGCGCAACGTCGGCAGATCCAGCCTCAACGAGACCCTCTTCCAGAACAACTTGGAAGCGGCGACCGAAATCGCGAAGCAACTGCGCCTGCGCGACATCGGCGGCATCATCGTCGTGGACTTCGTCGACATGGACGACAAGCGACAGCGCGAGAAGCTCATGTCGACGCTCAACGAGGCGTTGGCGCGCGACAAGACGCGAACCGCGACCGAGCCGATCTCCGATATGGGCATCGTCCAGATGACCCGGATGCGCACCGGGGAAGGACTGCTGGAGTCGATGTCCGATCCTTGCGAAGTGTGTGACGGCCGGGGCATCCAGCTGCGCGAATCGCTCTTCGCCTAGCGGCTGGAAGAAAACGGTTGCGCTGATCTGGGAGGTCATCGGTATCCTTCCGGGGTGATGTACGCAGTCATCTCCACTGGCGGCAAGCAGCGCCGCGTCGAGGCCGGTCAACGGCTTGACGTTGAGCTGCTCGCGTTGCCGGCCGGCGAGGAGGTCACCTTCACCCCGGTCCTCGTCGTTGACGACGGCACGGTGCTGGCGACGCCCGACGAGCTCGACGGCGCTTCGGTGCGGGGACGGGTCGTCGGCGAGACCAAGGGTCCCAAGATCGACGGGTTCACCTACAAGAACGCCACCAACAACCGGCGCAGGTGGGGACACCGGCAGCGCTACAGCACAGTCGAGATCACCCAGATCGCCACCGCCTAGGCATCCCGCCGAGCACGCCCATCGCACACCAAAGGACAGCACGATGTCGAAGACCAAGGGCGGAGGCTCCACCCGCAACGGGCGCGATTCAGTCGCGAAGCGTCTCGGTGTGAAGGTGTACTCAGGCCAGACGATCGATGCCGGCGGCATCATCGTGCGCCAGCGGGGCACCAAGTTCCATCCGGGCCGCAATGTGGGCCGCGGCAAGGACGACACGCTGTTCGCCACCGCACCGGGGGTCGTGCGGTTCGGCTACCGCCGCGGACGCCGTCTGGTCGACGTCGTCGCCTCGTAGACCACGAGGTTGCAGCGCCCGGGCGGGCGCTCGGTGACGCAGTCACGACCCTCTGGACAGGCGAACGCTGATGAGCGATTTTGTCGACGAGTGCCAGCTGCACGCCAAGGGAGGCAATGGCGGCGCTGGCTGCGTGTCGTTCCGTCGCGAGGCGCATGTGCCGCGCGGCGGACCCGACGGGGGAGACGGTGGTGACGGCGGAGATGTGTGGTTGGTGGCCGACCGCAATGTGGCATCGCTGCTGGCGTTCCGGGACTTTCCGTTCCGGCGGGCCGCCGACGGAACCCATGGCCAGGGCCGCAAGCGACACGGTCGCAACGGCGGCGACGAGATCGTCCAGGTGCCCGAGGGCACTGTCGTACGCGATCGGGACGGCACCCCAATCGCCGACCTGGTGAACGAAGGCGACCGCTGGCTGGCCGCGCACGGCGGTCGGGGCGGTCGTGGAAATGTGCGTTTTGCTTCGAACCGGCTGCGCGCTCCCCAATTTGCCGAGCAGGCGGAGCCCGGCGAGGAGCATTGGTTCGGCTTGGAGCTCAAGCTGATGGCCGATGTCGCGCTCGTCGGCTTCCCGAACGCCGGCAAGAGCACTTTCATCAGCGCGGTCTCCGCGGCGAAGCCGAAAGTTGCCTCGTACCCGTTCACCACGCTCACCCCGAGCCTGGGAGTCGTCCGGCTCGATGACGGCTCGGGTCGTGGTCGGATCAGCGCCCAGGGCAGTTTCGAGATGGTCATCGCGGACGTGCCGGGGCTGATCGAAGGCGCTGCCGAGGGCAAGGGACTGGGTCACCAGTTCTTGCGGCATGTGGAACGTGCCCGCGTGCTGCTGATCATGGCGGACCTGGCCGAGGTCACCGATCGCGACCCACGCGAACAGGTCGATGTCCTGCTCGCCGAGCTCGAGCGCTACAACCCCGTGCTCGCGACCCGGCGCACGCTGATTGTCGGCACCAAGTCCGATGCGGCACACCTCGCCTGGGACGGGCCGCGCGTCAGCGCAGTGACGGGCGAGGGCGTGAACTCGGTACTCGGCAGCCTGCGGGATCTGGTTGCCGAGGCCCGCGAGGCCGAAGAAGCCCCCACCCAGTACGTAGTGCACCGCCCCTCACCGGGTGGCGTTGCCGTGCTGCGCCTCGCGGACGGGATCTTCGAGATCGAGGGACGGCAGGCGCGCCGCGCCGTGGCGCTGTCGGACCTGACCGATCCCGCTGCGCTGGCATGGGCGCAGCGGCGGTTGGAAGAGCTCGGCGTGTCGCGAAGCCTGGCTCGCAATGGTGCACAGTCGGGCGATCTCGTCCGCATCGGCGACTTCGAGTTCACCTACGAGCCCGACACGTGACCCGGCGGCGAGTGAATCCGGGCGCTGCCATTGCAGCGGCGAGACGGCAGGATTGATGTCGATGCCTGCCTCACAACGGCTGATCGCCAAGATTGGGACGTCGTCCATCACCACAGCAGACGGTCGGGTCGACCTCGAAGCCGTCGCAAAGCTGGCATCTGAGGTCGCTGGCGTACGCGCAGCCGGACACGAAGTGATCGTGGTCACCTCCGGCGCGATCACCGCTGGCGTGCAGCGGCTCGACGTCGAGCGGCCCAGCGAGCCCGAGCGGCTCCAGGCCCTGTCTGCGGTGGGACAGATCGATCTCATGGCGTCCTACCGGGAGCTGTTCGCCGACCACGGCATGGTCGTCGGCCAAGTCCTGATCGCCCCGCACGATTTTCGTGATCGCGACCAGTACCTCCACGCTCGAGCGACGTTCCATCATCTGCTCGACCTCGGTGTCGTGCCCGTTGTCAACGAGAACGACGCGATCGCCGACGACGCCATCCGCTACGGCGACAACGATCGGATTGCTGCACTCGTTGCCAACCTCGTGCGCGCCGATGCACTGATCCTGCTGACCGACATGCCGGGTGTGCTCACCGCGGATCCCAGCATCGATCCCGATGCATCGCTGATCTCAGAGATCTTGGAGGTGAGCCCGTCGCTGCAGGCTGCTGCGGGCTCGGCGAGCGCGGTCGGCAGCGGCGGCATGGCCTCGAAGCTGGCAGCGGCCCGGATGGCGTCGTGGAGCGGCGTGCGCACGGTCATCGCATCAGCCCGCCGCCCCGATGTCCTCGCGGACGCCGCTGCGGGCCGTCCAGGCGTCGGCACCACGGTGCCAGCGCGCGACGCCCGTGTCTCAGCCCGAAAGCTCTGGATCGGATTTGCCGTCGCTGCCCGCGGAACGGTGACCGTCGACGACGGCGCTCGCCGAGCCGTGACCGGAGGCGGGAAGTCGCTGCTCGCAGCCGGCGTCGTCAGCTCCACGGGATCGTTCGCTGCGGGCGAGGCGGTGGACATCGTCGATGCGCACGACGAGATCTTTGCCAAGGGGCTCGCGGCCATCGATGCCGAAGGACTCCGCGTCACCGCAGGCCTGCGCAGCGATCAACTCCCTGAGGGCTTGCATCCCCTGGTGGTGCACCGTGACGACCTCGTCGTCTTGGAGTGATTCGCGGCGATGCCACTAGTCTGCTCGGGTGCCTGACGTGGCGTCTGCGACCGCGCCCCCGGGGACCGGCAGCCCGGTCTCTGCGGAGATGCTCGCGCTCGGCGAGCGAGCCAAAGCTGCTGCGACCGTCCTGGCGCAGGCTCCTGGCGCCGCACGTGACGAGGCCCTGCTGTCGGCCGCTGATCTGCTCGAAGAAGCGACGGACCGCGTTCTTGCCGCCAACCGGGACGACGTCGCCAACGCAGAAGCGGCGGGCACCTCAGCCACGCTCGTCGACCGGCTGCGGCTCGATCACGGCCGTATCGGTGCCATGGCCGCGGGGCTCCGCAATGTCGCGGCCCTTGCCGATCCCGTCGGCCAGCGGGTCGACGGCTGGGTGCGGCCCAACGGGCTCGTGGTGGAGCGCGTCAGGGTGCCGCTCGGCGTCGTCGCCATCATCTACGAGAGCCGGCCGAACGTCACTTCGGACGCCTTCGGGCTGTGCTTGAAGTCCGCCAACGCGGCCTTCCTGCGGGGGTCATCGGCGGCACTCCAGTCCAATATCGCGATCGCCGAGGCACTGCGTGAGGGTGTGGTCAAGGCGGGCCTCCCCGCGGATGCGCTGCTGCTGGTCACCGACACCCGTCACAGCGCCGCCACGGAATTCATGCGCCTTCGCTCCTGCATCGACTGCCTGATTCCTCGAGGCGGTCCTGCGCTGATCGACTCGGTGCTCGCGAACGCCACGGTGCCCTACGTCATCGACGGCGACGGCAATTGTCACGTGTACGTCGACGCTGCGGCGGACCTCGACATGGCGGCGGACATCGTCGCCAACGCCAAGCTCAGCCGGCCGTCGGTGTGCAACGCAGCCGAGTCGCTGTTGGTTCACCGCGCCGTGGCCGAGATATTCCTGCCGCGCATCGTCGACGACCTGTGCGACGTGGAACTCGTCGGCGACACGGCATCACGAGCCATCTCGCCGCAGATCGGCGCAGCGAGTCCCGACGACTTCTCGACGGAGTTTCTCGCGCTCAAGATGAGCATCGCCATCGTGGATGATCTCGATGCGGCGATCTCTCACATCAACCGCCACGGAACCGGCCACAGCGAAGCCATCGTGACCGGTGATCTGGCCGCCGCGCAGGAGTTCACCCAACGCGTCGACGCGGCGGCTGTGCTGGTGAATGCCTCCACCCGTTTCGTCGACGGCGAGGAGTTCGGCTTCGGCGCGGAGATCGGCATCAGCACCCAGAAGCTCCACGCGCGAGGCCCGATGGGCCTCACCCAACTCACGACAACGAAGTTCGTGGTGACCGGCCAAGGTCACACGCGCTCCTAGCCGTGCCGAGTACCCGCCGCGGCTGCCACACTGTCAGACCGTTTCAATTCCCAAGTTGCCCCCGGAGACCCCCACTATGACCGAGACAATGTTCGGAGACCTCTCCGGTGTCCGCGAAGGCCTAGCGAAAGTCGAATACCTCGCCGACGACGGCATCGCCAGTGTCGTCTACCTGGCTGAACGCCTCGGCAAGCCCGTCCTCATCGAAGGTCCGGCCGGAACCGGCAAGACCGAGCTGGCCAAGTCGGTGGCTGCCATGAGCGGTGCGCGCCTCATTCGCCTGCAGTGCTACGAGGGCCTGGACGAGGCCAAGGCGCTGTACGAGTGGAACTACAAGAAGCAGCTCCTGCGCATCCAGGCCGACCGCGGCGTCGACGCTGAGCACGAGGATTGGGTGGATCTGCAGGACGACATCTTCCAGGACGAATTCCTGCTCACCCGGCCGCTGCTCGAGGCGATCAGCGCCGAAGACAAGGTGGTGCTGCTGATCGACGAGGTGGACCGGGTCGAGATCGAGACCGAGGCGCTGCTGCTCGAGATCCTCTCCGACTACCAGGTCTCGATTCCCGAGCTGGGCACCATCATGGCCAGCCAGATCCCGCTGGTGTTCCTGACCTCAAACAACACCCGTGAACTGTCCGAGGCGCTCAAGCGCCGGTGCCTGTTCCTGCACATCGACTATCCCGACCTCGAGCGCGAGAAGCAGATCGTGCTGACCAAGGTTGTCGGCATCAGCGAGAACCTGGCAGAGCAGATAGCGCGGGTCGTGCGCTCGGTGCGCCAGCTCGAGCTCAAGAAGGCGCCGTCGGTGTCCGAGACGCTGGACTGGGCCCGGACGCTGGTGCTGCTGGGCATCGAGAACATCGATGTCGAGCAGGCCAAGCAGACGCTGCACATCCTGCTCAAGTACCAGTCCGACATCGAGAAGGCCGCTAAGGAACTGACGGTCGAGGCCTAGCAGCCGCCGGGACGCAGACGGGAGTCGATCATGCTGGACCTGCTCAGCGGCTTCGTGGGTGAGCTGCGCAATGCGGGGCTGCCGGTCTCGTTGACGGAGAACCTCGACGCGATGGAGGCCGTCAAGCACATCCCCATCGAGGACCGCGACGCGTTCAAGTACGCGCTTGCCGCGACCCTGGTGAAGAACGAGCAGCACTGGCGGGCGTTCGAGACGGTCTTCGAGGTGTATTTCTCGCTTCGCGGACCTGAGTACAACGTCGGCGACGAAGACGGCAACGGCGAGTTCGATCCCGAGAGCCTTGAAGAGTGGATGTCCCAGCAGATGCAGGGCATGGGCGGCCGCGGGGGCGGGCAGGATATGTCCCCCGAGGAGATCGCCGAGATGCTCTTCCGGGCCCTGCTGAATGCCGACGAGGCGATGATGGCGGCGATGGCCCGAGCCGCGGTCACCCAGTTCGCCGGCATGGAGCCTGGCCGACCCGTCGGTGGCACCTACTACCTGTACCGCACGCTGCGCAACCTCGACCTCGACGGCATGCTCGAACGCCTCGTCGAAGAGTCCAGCGAGCGGTACGAGGGCGAGTTGTCGCCGCTGGCCGAACGGCTCGAACGCGAGGAGTTCGAGAACCGCATCGAGCAGCTGAAGCGCGAGATCGAAGCCGAGATCCGGCGTCGCCTGGTGGCAGACCGTGGCGTCGAGGCGATGGCGAAGACCCTGCGCAAACCGCTGCCCGAGGATGTCGACTTCATGCATGCCAGCCGTGAGGAGATGGCGAACATCCGCAAGGCCATCCAGCCGCTGACACGCAAGCTGGCGGCCCGCCTGGCCCGCAAGCGCAAGCACAAGCGTCGGGGCCCGCTGGACTTCCGGGCCACGGTGCGCCGCTCACTCTCCTATGGCGGCGTGCCGGCAGAACCTCGATTCCGCCATCCTCGCCCGAACAAGCCCGAGCTGATCGTGGTGGCCGACATCTCAGGCTCGGTCGCTGCATTCGCGAGATTCACGCTGCACCTGGTGTATGCGCTGCAGAACCAGTTCTCCAAGGTGCGCTCGTTCGTCTTCATCGACGGCATCGACGAGGTCACCCACATGTTCCAGAACGAGGAGGACATCACCAACGCTGTGCACCGGGTGAACACCGAGGCCGATGTCGTGTGGGTCGACGGCCACTCCGACTACGGCCATGCCTTCGGCGTGTTCTGGGAGAACTTCGGCAAGGACGTCAACGCCAAGTCGACGATGATGTTCCTGGGGGACGCACGCAACAACTACCACTCGACAAATGCGTGGGTGCTCAAGGAATGCCAGAAGCGCGCCCGTTCGGTGTTCTGGCTGAACCCCGAGCCCCGCTCGTACTGGGACACCGGCGACTCGGTGATCACCGAGTACTCGACCTACACCGACGGCGTGTTCGAGTGCCGCAACCTGCGCCAGCTCGAGGGCTTCGTCGACAATCTGGCGTAGCGCCGGAGCCCGGCTCGGCTACTCGGCGGCGGCGAGCAGCTCGGCGGCCAGGAACGCGAGATCCAGTGACTGGCGGCCGTTGAGGCGTGGGTCGCACATCGTCTCGTAGCGATCCCCGAGCTGATGCTGGGCCAGCTCGTCGCCGCCTCCGACGCACTCGGTGACGGCGTCGCCGGTGATCTCGAGGTGGATGCCGCCGGGCCACGTCCCCGCCTCGGCATGCTCAGCGAAGTACTGCCGGATCTCCGCCAGGATGGCGTCGAAGTGGCGGGTCTTGACGCCCTTGTCGGTGGAGTAGGTGTTGCCGTGCATCGGATCGCACTGCCACACCACCGGATGCCCGGCATCGGTGACGGCTCGCAGTAGCGGCCCGAAGGCCTCTCTGATGTTGCCTGCCCCCATGCGGCTGATGAGCGTCAGGCGGCCGGGTATCCGGTTCGGATTCAGCGTCTCGCACAGCGCGAGCGCATCGTCGGGTGTCGCCGTCGGTCCGAGCTTCGCCCCGATCGGGTTGTGCACCCCGCGCAGGAACTCCACGTGAGCGCCGTCAAGCTCTCTCGTGCGCTCGCCGACCCACAGCATGTGCGCCGAGCAGTCGTACCAGTCGCCCGTGATGCTGTCGGTGCGGGTCAGGGCCTCTTCGTAGCCCAGCAGCAGCGCCTCATGGCTGGTGTACAGCTCGACCTGGCGCATGGCGCTGTCATCGGTGTCCAAGCCGCACGCGTTCATGAAGCGGAGCGCAGAGTCGATGCCGTTGGCCAGTGTCTCGTAGCGCTGACCCGCCGGGCTCGACGCCACGAACTCTTGATTCCAGTTGTGCACCTGACGCAGATCTGCGTACCCGCCGCGGGTGAATGCCCGGAGCAGGTTCAGCGTCGCCGCCGAGGTGTTGTACGCCTCCAGCAAGCGGGCCGGGTCGGGCGTGCGGGCAGCGGGTTCGAACGCAATGTCATTGACGATGTGCCCCCGGAAGATCGGCAACGTCACGCCGTCGCGAGTCTCGATCGGCTGGCTGCGCGGCTTGGCGAACTGGCCGGCGATCCGACCCACCTTCACGATGGGCAGGCCTGCGGAATACTGCAGCACCACGGCCATCTGCAAGATCACCTTGAGGCGATCGCGGATCTGATCGGCGGTCGACAGCTCGAATGACTCTGCGCAGTCGCCGGCCTGCAGCACGAACGCCTTGCCGGCGCACACTTGTCCCAAGAGCTCGGTGAGGCGCCGAGCCTCGCCTGCAAATACCAGCGGCGGCCTGCGCCCCAACTCGCTCAGCGACGCGGAGAGCGCGATCGGATCAGGCCACTCAGGCTGCTGGCCGGCGGGCCGATCGGCCCACGAGCCGGGATGCCAGCCGGGTGCGTGCAGAGGCGAGGCGTCCCGGTCGGTCCCGGCCGGGAGCGCGTTGGTTGGCTCAGACTGCGTCTGCGTCGGCATCGATGTCTACAAACTCGCCGTCGGCGGCGAGGCTCTGCAGCTCATCGACGGCGCGCTTGACCAGACGGCGAGCCGCTTCGGCGGTCACGCCGAGCTCCTCGCCGATCTCGCGGTAGCTGCGCTGCTCGCCGTCGATGATCCCGTTCCGGCGAGCCACTGCATATCGGGCACGCTTGTCCAGCCGGCCCAGCATGGACATGACCATGCCGCGACGGTCCGCCTCGATGGCGAAGTGTTCGGGTCCCGGTGCGTCATCGCCGATGAGGTCGATGAGCGCGCTGTCGCCGTCATCGCCGACGGTCTTGTCCAGCGAGGTCGGGGTGCTGATCCGCTGCAGCCATGCGTTCTCGTCGTCGAGCGAGTCGCTGTCGCCGCCGTTGTGGCGCAGCGCAGCGCGCAGGGTCGCGGAGCGATCCGAGGGCAGGCGAATGAGGCTGCCCTTCTGATCCAGCGCGCGCCCGATGGACTGTCGGATCCAGAACGTTGCGTAGGTCGAGAACTTGAAGCCGCGCCGCCAGTCGAACTTCTCGACTGCGTGCTCGAGGCCGAGGTTGCCCTCTTGGATCAGATCGAGCAGCTCCAGCGTGGGGGGCAGCGGGTAGCGACGCGCGATCGACACCACCAAGCGGAGGTTCGCCCGGATGAAGCGGTCGCGTGCAGCAGCGGCCGTCTGCACGGCCTTGCGCAGCTGGCGCCGCTCGGCAACCGACAATTCCTCGTCGCAGTCCAGGCGCGTCCGTGCATCACGGCCAGCCTCGATCTGCTGGGAGAGCATGCGCTCGTCCTCGGCGGTCAGCAGGGCGACTGCACCGATCTCGTTCAGATATTGGCCAACAGAATCCATGACACACGCTCCAACCGGCAGGGGGCAGCCGGTTTTCTCGTTCTCGGTGGCATGCCGCCTTGGCATGCCACCCGGTGGGGGGCACCGGGTATTTTCTGCCCTTGCCAGGCCTCATCGGTCCCGACGCAGGCGTGACGCCGCCGCGGTGGCGGAGTCGTCTTCGCTTGTACGCCCGAACACGATGCATGACCCGGGATGCCAGGCCCTGCACAGCACTGCTTTGAGCGGACGGTCAAACGTAGCACATGGCGCCTAGCGCGCGCAAACCGTCGCACCCGAGGGCCCGCTTTTTGGGCTCAGCAGCACCTCGGTGTGCACGATCTATGTGTTGTGACCGGCGACTCTACACTGCCGCGGTGCCGCCGCAACTTGGGATCTTCGGAGGCACCTTCGACCCTCCTCACGTCGGGCATGTGGCCGCGGCGATCGAGGCGCGAGATCAGCTCGCCACCGAGCGCTTGCACGTCGTCGTCGCCAACGACCCGTGGCAGAAGTCCCGGCGCCGCTCAGTGACGCCGTCGCGCCACCGGCTGGCGATGGCACGCCTGGCATTCGATCCGATCGCCGGCGTCGAGGTCAGCGACATCGAATTGGCGCGCGGCGGATCCACCTACACGATCGACACGGTGTCCGAACTCGCACGGCCAGGCACCGAGATCGTGCTGGTGATGGGCCCGTCCGCAGCCGCGGGTCTGCAGACATGGCATCGGGCTCGCGAGCTCGCGCGACGCGTGACGGTCGCAGTCGTCACGCCGACCGGTGAACCCCGTGCTCACCTCGAGGGCTGGCGCACGGTGACGATCTACATGGACCCTGTGGACGCTTCAGCAACCCGGGTGCGCAAATTGCTCGACGGGACCGGTGGGCCGCGGACGGCGGCGACCCTCGCCCGCCTCGTGCCGCCGTCGGTCATGAGCTACATCGCGGACCACAAGCTCTATTCTGCGTAACCGTGGCATCGGTTCAGCAGGCGTCCCCGGCGAGCAGCGGGGCGCACGCTCTGCAGCCGGTAGCCGAGAACGAGGCTTCGGTCCCTCCTCCGTTCGTGCGCGCCGCCGTCGAGGGCGCGTCAGAGATGTCCGCTGAGCGCGTTGTCGTGCTCGATGTCGGCGACGTGCTGGCCATCACCGATTGGTTCGTCATTGCGAGCGCCCCGAATGTGCGCCGTGTGCGGCGCATTGCCGAGCTGATGGAAGAACACGTGAAGGCGGCTGGGGGCGAGGGCCCGATTCGCACCGAGGGGCTGGACGACGCGAAGTGGATCCTGCTCGATTTCGGCGAGTTCGTCGCGCACGTGTTTCACGAACCCACCCGGGAGTACTACGACCTCGAACGCTTGTGGTCCGACGTACCTCGCCACGAGTTCGGCTGAGCAGCCCGCGGCGGCGGCCGACGCCGTTGCTGCGCCATCGTCCGTGCAGGTCACCTCACGAGGGTGGCAGTGCCCTCCCGAGCGAGTGCGATCCACGTGCGTCCGGGCGTGAGCGGGACGATCACGGCGTTGTCTGAGCGGAACACGGTGACATCGCGCTCTGACAGGCGCTCCCATGTTCCCTGCACGACCTGACCGTCGCTGAGGATCCAAGCCACGCCGCTGCCGGTCAGAACCGGCTCGGGCGTGAGCGGGTCGGCCGGACTCTGGCGGTAGCGCACGAATTGGACAATCACGTTCTCGGGGGCGATGCGCACACCGTCGAAGTCGGTGTGCGCATCGCTGTTCTGGGTACGGGCCCAGCCGCCGAGCGCGGCATCCCACCGGTACGACGCCTCGATCTGACCGAAGTCGATGTCCACGCCGCTGACGGCATCGGCCCGCTGCAGGGTTTCGCCCTCGTCCCGGAATCGGAAATAAGCGGGTGGTGTCCCGCCACGATCGGCGCCCGCCGAATAGATGCGCGCCGAATCGGTGACAAGGTTGTGCGGGGGGTTCTTTGCAGACGAGCGCTCGAACACGCCGTTGTCGAGCGAGCCGCCGTCGGTGATGTTGACCGTATCGACGCTGCGCAGCGCGCGCTCGGTGTATTCGTTGGCGCCCGAATTCACGAAGATGGGCCGGTTGAGATTCGACAGCAGTGCGAAGTCGCCGGTGCGAGCCGATCGGACAGGGCCGATCATGCCGGTATCGCGTGAATGGAAGATCGCCGCGAACCGGGTGAGTCGAGCTTCGACGATCTCTTCGTAGACGACGTCGGCCAGGTTGAGGCCCCACTGCGGCAGCGCTGCGGGGTGATTGTCGATCTTCACGACGGCGGCCGGCCGCACGATTTCCGCGGCAGTCGGCAGGCCCGTCAACGGTGCCCGGTGGAGAGGCTCGGGAATGGTGGTGGCGGCGGGCTCGGTGGTTGCGGCAGAGGTGGCCGGTGCCTGCGTTGCCGCTGTTGCCGTGTCGCTCGGTGCTGTCTCAGCGCTCGTCGGAGTCACCGGCGACTCTGCTGTCGACGTTGTGGCCGGCGCGGGCGCGGGCTCGGTCGTCTCCGGCACCCGGATCTGCGAGCAAGCGGCCAGCATCACCAGCGCGCCGAGCCAAAGCGCCGATGCCAGGTGCCGACGCTTGCCACCCTGTGCGGCCCCGACCCTGTGGCGCATCAGCGCTGCGCGGGCGGCGTCGCGGCGCGGCGCTGCCGCGCCCAGACAGCCTGCGGCGAACGGTTCGCGGACGTGCTCCAATGATCTGCTCCTTGACATGCGCAGCAGGGCCACCGCGGCCATCCGACCGAGCATTCACCATACCGGCCGGTTCCCGCGGGAGGGTGGCACACTGCCCCCATGACGACGCTGATTACCGGCGGGGCTGGGTACGTCGGAAGCCACACCGTCGTCGCACTGCACGTCGCAGGTCGAGATGTCGTGGTGCTCGACGACTTCTCCAATGCCCGGCGCGACGTCATCGACGGATTGCGGTCGCTGACTGCTCCAGACCTGATCGTCGTCGAGGGCGACGCCGCACACCGTCCAACGATCGAGCGGCTGTGCGACGAGCACGGCGTTGATTCGATCGTGCACTTTGCAGCCTGCAAGAGCGTTCCCGAGTCGTTTGCAGACCCCCTGCGCTACTACCGGAACAACGTGGCGTCGACGCTGTCCTTGGTCGAAGTCGCTGCCGAGCGGGGCATCGGACAGTTCGTCTTCAGCTCATCGGCCGTTGTGTACGGCAGGCCCGAGATCTTGCCCGTCACCGAGGAGACCCCGGCCGCTCCGCAGAGCCCCTACGGTGCAACCAAGCTGATGTGCGAACACATCCTCACCGATGCTGCGGCGGCCTCCTCGATGAGCGTCGTCATCTTGCGGTACTTCAATCCCGTCGGGGCCCATTCTTCGGGCCGGATCGGCGAGCGGCCGCTGGCGGTTGCGCAGAGTCTGGTGCCGGTGGTCATGGGGGTGGCCGAAGGCGTTGCGGACCGGCTGCGCGTGTTCGGCCAGGACTACGACACGCGTGATGGCACCGCAATTCGCGACTTTGTGCACGTCGCTGATCTCGCCGACGGCCATGTGGCAGCGATCGACGCCGATCTCGGGGAGCAAACCAGCCGCATCTTCAACTTGGGCACCGGGGTGGGCACGACAGTGTTCGAGCTCATCGCCGCTGCAGCCAAGGTGACAGGGCGCCCGATTCCCTATGAGATCGCCGATCGCCGGCCCGGGGACATCGAGGCGTCGTGGGCCGATTGCAGCCGTGCGCACGCAGAATTGGGATGGCGAGCAGAACGCGATCTCGCTCAGATGCTGACCGACCACTGGCACTTCGCGCAGCGGTGCCGTCACCTGGGTGCCTGACGCGGGGCGAGTGCGTCACTCGAGCATCGAGGCAGCGGTGATCAGGGTGTACTCGTCCCCAGCGGCCAGCGGCTCGGCCAGCGCCGCAGGGGGAATGAACTCAGGAACCCGGTCATTGCGCACGAGGATGACGTCGGTGGGAGCGACATCGTCGAGCGTGGTCTCGTCGAGCATCCAGGCGGGCCGATCGAGGTAGTACGCGATCCACCGGGGCGTCCAGATGCCTGAGGTAAACCACACCAGCTCGGCCTCGGCGACCTCAGACGCATCCCGCGCCCGCTCGAGTACGGCCCCGGCATCAGCGGGTCGCTCCAGGTAGAAGTCGCGAGTGGAACCGGTGGCGACAAATCCCAGCGTCACCAACGCGACCGCTGCAGCGGCCAAGCCCAGCAACACCCGCAGCCGCACCGCCCAGCCGCGAAGGCCCCGCCGCACGGCGTCGGCCAGGGCCGCCACGCCGATCGCCGTGGGAGCCACCCAGGGAAAGTTCCACAGCCGGTGAATCCACGCGCCCTGCTGCAGGGCGAAGGTGAGCGAGGCCGCGACAAACAGCGTGACGAGTGCTGGCCCTCGGGTGCGCCGGTCGACGAACGCAGCGATGAGCGCCGGGAAGAACAGCAGGCGGAGCCACCACGATGTCAGCAGCTCGTGACTGGCGAACGTCCATTGGCGCTGGAGAAACTCGCCGAAGGTGAATTGGGCTTGCTCGGCTGCAGTCGACACGTCGTTGCCGGTGCGAAACGCGACACGCTCGCTCAGTTCGGAGATGTCGGTCGCGTTCAGCAGCCATGCAGCGGTCAGCAAACCGCCGGCGATCGCTCCGATGGCGACAGCGCTCAAGCCCGGTGACCAGCCCAGGCGAACCCAGTCCGGCAGGCGGCGAGGCGAGGTGTTCACCGAGTGCCAGAAGTCCGCTTCGTTGCGCCGCCGCTGCAACGTGCCGATGAACAGCCACGGCAGCAGCAATCCCAGCGAGGCAACGGCGATCCATGAGTGCATCGCCGTCAGCGCGGCGAGCACGCCTGTGCCCACCAGCGCCCAACGCGGCGGACGTGCCGCCTGGCGCAGCCAGGCAATCGCTGCGGTGAGCGCCAGGATCATCGAGAAGCTGATGCCCATGCGGGCGTACACGTAGAAGAAGCCGGTGCTCACCATCGCCAGCACTGCGAGCAGTGTCGGCCCCCACGACATGCCGACTGCACGCAGCACAGCAGCCAGGAACGCCACGGTGGCAACGCCCAGCAGGAAGTCGGTGATCCGAACCGCCGCGGGACTGTCGCCGAGCGCACCGACCGACGCGATCGTGAGGAATTGCTTGAGCGGCGGGTGATGCGCGTAGGTGACGGCTTCGAGAGGCGGCTCCGCTCGTGGCGGCACCTCGTACTCGGCTCGGATGAACGGATCTGTCCTGGCTCCCAAGCGAGACTCCGCGGGTCCGAGATCCCAGAAGTTGCGCGCCTGGATTCCCGCCCGGCCGAAGATGCGACCGTCGTCGCTGTTGCCCAGCGGCAAGTCGAGATCCGGGGCCCACAGGGCGAACACGCCGATGCAGATGAGTGCCACAACGGTCCAGCCCGAGCACAGGCGGGCGAGAGATCCTCGGCGTGTCATGAGGGATCTTTCGGTTCGCGGCGGTCGCTGCCACCGTACGAAGAGGCGCAGCGTAGTATCGGCCCGATGGCAGTCGACGGACGGCACCGGCTGCCCGATGTCGCACACCGAGCGCCATGTCCCCACTCGCCATGAACCTCTCGTGACGTCAACTGCGCTGCACAGCTGGAACGGCAACCCGCCGGCCCGGCCGGGATTCCGGCATCTCTACCTCATCGACGCCGTGACGCTGTTCGCCCTGATGGCTGCGATCACGGTGGTTCGGTTCGGCGTCGACTGGCCCACGTACCCGCGCAGCCACTACTTCATCGGTTTCGCAATCGCCACCGTGCTGCACATGACGGTCTATTACTTCGGCGGCTTCTACGAGTTCGGGCAGCGCCTCGGCCATCGGCCATGGCTGCCGCGCGCAACGCTGTTGACATTCATGGCGGTGGGCGGCGATGCCACGGTGACGCTGCTCACCGGCCGCTATCTCATGCCACGAGGCAACCTGGTCGTCCTGGCCGTCGCCGCCAGCATGCTCATCACCTTCAACCGGTGGGCGGCCCGGCGCGTCCGGCTGCGGCGCTTCGGGCTGGCGCGGATGCTGCTCGTCGGCGCGAACGACGACATCGACTCCGCAAAGCAGCATCTGGGCGACCACGAACGTGATGCCGTCATCGCCGGCAGCCTGACCGGCGGCGGGGATGTCAGCTCGAGCATCTGTGCCGAGATGGACCGAGTCGGGGCAACGGACCTGCTGCTGCTCTCGGGTCAGCCGCTCGACACGATCTATCCCGAACCGCTCGGCGAGCTCGAACTGCGGGACGTCGGCGTCTATCGCCAGGTCACCGCGGCGGACACGCTGCTCGGGCTGCAGCGGAGTCGTCAGATCGGCGGCATGCCCTTCGTCGCGCTGCGGGAGCACGCGCTGCCGCTGTGCCGCTTGCGATTCAAGCGGCTGCTTGACTTGGCGTACCTGGCGGTGTCAGCTCCGATCACGCTGCCCCTGTCCGCAGCGGTCACCGCCTATGTGCGGGCGCGGGCGGGCAGAGGCGTGCTGTACCGCCAAGAGCGGGTGGGTCGCGGCGGAGCGCCCTTTGTGCTCTTGAAGTTCCGCACGATGGTGCGCGACGCAGAACGCGACGGGCCCGTGCTGGCACGCGTGAACGATCCTCGGGTGATCCCCGGCATGAGATGGCTCCGCCGGACCCGGCTCGACGAGTTGCCCCAGCTGTGGAACGTTCTCAGGGGGTCGATGTCCATCGTGGGACCCCGCCCCGAGCGACCGCAGATCGTGGCAAAGCTCGAGCGGGAGATTCCCGGCTACGGCCGGCGCCATGATGTCCCGCCGGGCATTACCGGTCTGGCACAGACACAGGGTCACTACCAGACCGATCCCGGCTACAAGCTGGGACACGACCTGCAATACGTCGTGAATTGGTCACCGGTGCTCGACTGGGAGATCATGGCCAAGAGCCTCGTCGTCATGGCTCGCCGCAACGCCCGGTGAGCGAGTCGGCATCGGCCGCTCGGCCGGATACGGCACGAGCTCAGCCCGACGTGACAGGCGGCGGGCCGGATGTCCCAGCCGAACGGCCTCATGTGACCGTGGTGATTCCTGCCCGCAATTGCGCATCGGAGCTGCAGGGCTGCCTCGACGCCATCAGCACGCAGGCGTTCTCGGGACCGCTGGAGGTGGTGATCGCCGTCGCACCCAGCACCGACAGAACCGAGCAGATTGCCGCCAAGGCGATCTGCTCGTGGCCCACCCAGGTCGTTGCCAACCCGGCAGGCACGACGTCGGCTGGTCTCAACGCCGCGATCCAGGCAGCCCGGGGTGAGGTCATCGTGCGTGTCGATGCGCAGTCGCGGCTCCCCGACGGCTATGTCGAGCGGGCGGTGGCCACGCTGGCCCGTACTGGGGCCGCGAACGTGGGCGGCGTGCAACGACCGGTGGGCGCCGCGGCACTGACCCGCGTGATCGCTGCCGCGATGTCGTCGGGGTTCGGGGGCGGTCCGGCACATTTCCGGAGCGGCCGCCACGAGGGCCCCGTCGACACCGTCTATCTCGGCGTGTTCGACGCCGAGGCGCTTGCGGCTGCTGGAGGCTTCGACGAGACGCTCGAGCGAAACCAGGACTACGAGCTGAATTGGCGCCTGCGAGAACAGGGCCGGGTGGTCTGGCTGGATCCGACCCTCGTAGTCGACTACCTGCCGCGATCGAGCTGGAGCGGCCTGGCCCGCCAGTACTTCGACTACGGGGCCTGGAAGCGCGTGGTGATCGCCCGACACCCGCATTCGCTGCAGCCGCGGCAGCTCGCGGCGCCGGCGCTGGTGTGCGGCCTCGTGCTGTCAGCAATCGAGTTGGTTCGCGGCCGCCCGCGAGGAGGGCTCGTGCCGGCGGCTTACCTCGGCTCGTGCACCGTGGCAGCACTGAGGCTCGGGCGCAGCCTGCCTGCCCTCGGGGATCGCCTCCGGGCAGCGGCCGCCTTCGCCGTCATGCACCTCTCGTGGGGGATGGGCTTCCTCGTCGGCAGACGCCGCGGCCGCTGAACATCGCCGACGCGGTCCGCGACGACGAGCGGCCCGGGACCCGTCCTGTGGCACTCAGTACGCTCACACGCATGGCCGAGGTCGTGATCCGCAACGGAACTGTCGTGGACGGAAGCGGTGACCCGCCCCGCACAGCCGACATCGCCGTTGACGGCGGCGTAGTCACCGAGGTCGGCGAGGTGAGCGGCCGAGGTCGGCGCGAGATCGACGCCGAGGGCCATCTCGTGCTGCCGGGCTGGGTGGACATCCACACCCATTACGACGGTCAGGCCACCTGGGACCCCGAGATGACACCGTCTTCGTGGCACGGGGTGACCACGGCAATCTTCGGCAATTGCGGCGTCGGCTTCGCTCCGGTGCATCCGGGCACTGAGGACTACCTCATCAACCTGATGGAAGGCGTCGAGGACATTCCCGGCACTGTTCTCGCTGACGGGATCGATTTCTGCTGGACGAGCTACCCCGAGTACCTCGACACGCTTGATGCGACGCCCAGGGTGATGGACATCGGCAGCCAACTGCCCCACGGTGCGTTGCGCTTCTTCGTCATGGGCGAGCGCGGGGCAGACCACGCCGAAGTGCCGACGGCCCCCGAACTTGACCGGATCACCGAACTCGTGACCGAGGCGCTCGAGGCCGGCGCGCTCGGATTCACCACGAGTCGAACCACCAAGCACAAGGCTGCCGACGGCCGCCTCACACCGTCGCTGTCGGCGGGCGACCCCGAGCTCGCCGCAGTCGCCAGCGCGATGAAGCGCGCCGGTGCCGGGGTGCTGCAGGTGAACTCCGACTTCGGCCCCGGAGAGTTCTCCACGCTGCGCGCTGCAGCCGAGATGTCGGGCCGGCCGCTGTCCGTCCTGCTGCTGCAGGTGGACAACGCGCCGGAGCTGTGGCGCGAAACGCTGGCAGAGATCCACGCGGCGAACGCCGACGGGGTCGCGGCGAACGGCCAGGTCGGCTGCCGCCCGATCAGCGTGTTGCTCGGGCTCGACGTGTCAGTCAACCCCTTCGGCAACCACCCGGCGTACCGCGACATCGCGCACCTGCCGGCGGCGCAGCGGGCGGCCCGCATGCGCAGCGATGAGACGCTGCGACGGGCGCTGGTGGAGGACCGGCCCGTGGACGGGTTCAGCAAGTGGATGGACTACGCGCTCACCCGCGCCTTCGAGCTCGGCGACGTGCCCGACTATGAGCCTGATCCGGGCGCGTCGGTGGCCGCCCGGGCAGCGGAACTCGGTGTCAGCCCGTGGGAGCTGGCACTGGACCTGCTCTCGGACGGCGATGGCGACGCACTGCTGCTCTACCCCTTCGAGAACTACACCGCCGGCAGCCTGGACGTGATCCGAGAGATGCTGGCTGACCCGTACACGATCTGTGGGATCGGTGATGCAGGCGCACATGTGGGCACGATCTGCGACGCGTCGTACCCGACGTACCTGCTGACCCATTGGGCCCGTGACCGCAGCCGTGGCGAGGGCCTGCCGCTGGAATTCCTGGTTCACAAGCAGACCCGTGACAACGCGCTCGCGTACGGGCTGGCCGACCGCGGCCTGCTCGCGCCGGGCTATCGAGCGGACATCAACATCGTCGACTTCGACGCGCTGGGGGTGGGCCGACCGGAATTGGTGTACGACCTGCCGAGCGGCGGCAAGCGCCTCATCCAGCGGTCGAACGGCTACCGGCACACCTTCGTTGCCGGGACCGAGGTCTCCGCTGACGGCCAGTTCACCGGCGCTCGTCCCGGGCGGCTCGTGCGCGGCGCCCAGGCAGACCCAGCACATCGCTGAGACAGTGGCCACCCCGCCGACGACCGGCGCCGATCCGGCAGGCCACGAGCTTCCGCTCGCCGGCATCGTGGTGCTGGATCTGACCATCGCACGTGCGGGGCCTACCGCAGTCCGCCAGCTCGCCGACTGGGGTGCCGACGTCATCCGGGTGGATGCCCCGATCGACGGGTTCGAGGAAGGCCGGGAGTCATCGTCCGACTATCTCAATATCCACCGCAACAAGCGATCGGTGGTCATCGATCTCAAGCATCCGTCGGGGCGCGAGCTGCTGCATCGCCTGGTGTGCTCAGCCGATGTGCTGATCGAGAATCTGCGACCGACCGTCAAGTACCGGCTGGGCTTCGACTGGGACACGCTGCACGATCTGAATCCGGCTCTCGTGATGGGTTCCATCTCGGGATTCGGCCAGGACGGTCCCTACGCCACGCGGGGCGGCGTCGATCAGATCGCGCAGGGCATCGGCGGGATGATGGCAGTCACCGGACTGCCCGGCCACGGCCCGGTTCGCGCCGGCGTGGCGATCAGCGACGTGACCGCCGGACTGCAGCTCGCGATCGGCGTGCTGGTGGCCCTCATCGAACGAGGCCGCACTGGGCAGGGCCGCTGGGTGCACACCTCGCTGCTCGAGTCGATGATCGGCATGCTCGACTTCCAAGCGGCCCGCTGGACCGTGGCCGGCGAGGATCCGCCCCAGGCCGGCAACGACCATCCCACGATGATCCCCATGGGGACCTACGAAGCATCAGATGGGCGCATCAATATCGCGGCGCCCGGCGGGCGCCTGTGGCGAGCATTCTGTGCCGAGATCGGCCGCCCTGATCTGCCTGACGATGAGCGGTTCTCGTCGACCAAGCTGCGCTCGGCCAACCGCACCGAGCTGAACAAGCTCATCAGCGAGCAGCTCGCCACAGCAAGCTGCGACGAATGGGTGGAGCGGCTCAACGAGGTCGGCATCCCGTGCGGGCGCGTCAACAGCGTGGCCGAAGCGTTCGCCGACCCGCAGGTGCAGCACCTGGGCATGGCCGCACCGGTGCATCACCCGGCGATCGGCGACATCCGCATCGTGCGCAACGCCACCCAGATCGACGGGGTGTCCGGTGACATCAGGCGGCCCAGCCCCGTGCAGGGCGAGCACACCGACGAGATCCTGGCCCAGTTCGGGCTGGATCCCGACGAGATCGCCGCCCTGCGCAACGCCGGCGCCGTCCGCTAGTTCTCGCGGGCAGCGCCGGCGCCACGCCGGGCGAGTGCCTAGATGCCGGCTGCCGCCTCGAAGCCGATGTCGAGGTCGGCGATGATGTCGTCGATCGTCTCGATGCCGACCGACAGGCGCACCAGATTCGGCTCGACGCCGGTGTCGGACTGCTCCTGGGGAGTCAGCTGGCTGTGCGTGGTGCTGGCCGGGTGGATCGCCAGGCTGCGTACGTCGCCGATGTTTGCGACGTGGCTGTGCAGCCGCAGGCTCTCCACAAACTTCTGGCCGGCCTTGGTGCCGCCGTCGATGCCGAAGGCCAGCACTGAGCCAGCCCCCTTGGGCAGGTACTTGCGCGCCCGCTCGTTGTACGGACTCGACTGCAGCCCTGCATACAGCACCCAATCGACCTGCGGGTGGCCTTCGAGATAGTCGGCCACCGCTGCAGCGTTGGACACATGACGCTCCATGCGCAGCGACAGCGTCTCGATTCCCTGCAGGAACAGGAAGGCGTTCATCGGCGACACGGCGGCGCCGATATCGCGCAGCAGCTGCACCCGAGCCTTGAGGATGTACGACCCTGCACCGAGAGCAGGCCAGTAGGCCAGCCCGTGGTAGCTGGGATCAGGCTCGGTGAACATCGGGTGCCGTCCCGATGCGCCGAAGTCGAACGTTCCGCCGTCCACGATCAGGCCGCCGATCGACGTGCCATGCCCGCCGATGAACTTGGTGGCCGAATGAACCACGATGTCCGCACCGTGCGCCAGCGGCTGGCACAGGTACGGCGAAGGCACCGTGTTGTCCACGATCAACGGGACGTTCACGCTGTGCGCCGCATCCGCGACCCCTTCGAAGTCCAAGATGTCGTTCTTGGGGTTGCCGATGGTCTCGCCGTAGAACGCCTTGGTGTTGTCCTGCACCGCACCGCGCCACGAGTCGATGTCGTCGGGGTCTTCCACAAAGGTGACCTCGATGCCCATCTTCGGCAGCGTGTAGTGGAACAGGTTGTACGTGCCCCCATACAGCGACGGGCTGGCCACGATGTGGTCGCCTGCCTCCGCCAGGTTGAGCACAGCCAGGGTCTCGGCCGCTTGGCCCGAGGCCACCGCCAGTGCTCCCGGAAGCCCGACAGCCGTGCGCACGCCGCCCTCGAGCGCGCTGATGCGCTCCTCGAGCACGTGCTGTGTCGGGTTCATGATCCGGGTGTAGATGTTGCCGATCTCCGCCAGCCCGAACAGATTCTGAGCATGCTCGGAGCTGTCGAAGGTGAACGACGTGGTCTGGTAGATGGGCACCGCGCGGGCGTTTGTGGCGCTGTCTGGCGCCTGGCCCGCGTGGATCATTCGTGTTTCGAATCCCAGCTCAGCGAGTGGGTCTGTGGGTGTTTCGCTCATGACGAGCTCCATTTCTTGCGCCCCATAAGGCGGGCTGTGCCTGACCCGGCGGGATTGCCGAGCGCGCAGCACTGTACCGGCAAAACCCGACCTGTCCAGTCGGATTTTCTGTGACAGATCGGTGTCGGATTCCCAGGCCGAGCAGAAAGCTCAGAATCCGGTCTGTTTGTCGACGACGCCTTCGAGGGGGCGGCCCTCTCGCAGGGCGACCAGGTTGCGGCAGAAGCGCTCGAGGTTTCGCCGCGCGCGGTGCTGGCTTGCGCCTGCGGTGTGGGGCGTCATGACGCAGTTGTCGAAGCCCCACAGCGGGCTGTCTGCGGGCAGCGGCTCGACCGGTGCGACATCGAGGGCAGCTCCGCCGATCCGGCCCTCGGCGAGCGCTCGCTCCAGCGAGGGACCGTCGATGATCTCGCCGCGGGTCACGTTCAGCAGGATGGCGCCGTCGGGCATCAGGGCGAACATGTCGTCGTCGAACATCGCCCGGGTGTCAGCGGTGAGCGGCAGGCCCACTGCCAGCACGTCGCTGGTGGCCACGATGTCGCGCAGCGATTCGGGCCCGCCGACCGTCTCGACGCCCTCGCCGGGCGGCACCGGGTACAGGTCCATGGCCTGCACATTCATGCCGAATGCGGCGGCGCGGCGGGCAATGTGGCGGCCGGTGCCGCCGAACCCCAAGATGCCCATCGTGAGGCCTTCAAGCTCGAGCTCGCTGTAGCGCATCTGCTCGCGGAGGTCGTTGTCCCATCCCTCGGGGCCCAGCTTCACGGCGGTTGCGATGCGCCTGACCAGCGCCAGCAGCAGGCCGAAGGCATGGTCGGCCAGGTGGCTGCCGACCAGTCCCTTCTCGCCGGTGAGCACCACGTCGCTGGCGAGGAACTTGGGGTACATGAACATGTCGACGCCCGATGCTGTCGCATGGATCCAGCGCAGGTTCGGGGCTGCGTCGAACAGCCACTCGGGCACGATGCCGAGGATCACCTGGGCCTCGGCGGCCAGCGGAACGCCGTCTCGCACACGGTCCACGATGTTCACCACGGCGCCGGGCCCCGCCGCGTCGCGAATTGCGGCCTCGTCGGCGGGGCTGACGTCGGGCAGCGTGAGCGTCTTGGTGACGAGCACGTTGAGCGGCCCGTCGGGCACGTCGAGAATCGTCGGGTCGGGTGGTCGGGAATTCCCCAGATCGGTACTCATGAGATCGTCGCCTCCACGTCTCCGATGCCGCTGTAGTGGGTTGTCCATCGCTGGCCGGGTTCGACCCGGAAGCGGGCATACGCGCCGGTGATCACGCTCTGGCCCGGTTCGAGTGCCATGCCGTGCCGGTGCAGTGTGGCCGCGAGCCGGGCAATCGACAGGTACGGGTTGTCGACCTCGTCTGCGGCGGTGCAGCTGAAGCGTTCGGTGCCGTCGCATGACACCGTCACCACGCAGCGGTCGAGCTCGGGTGCCGGCGGTGCGTCCACGCCCGAGCCCCTCACGATGGCCCAGTTAGTCAAGTTGTCGGCGACGAGCAAGGCGAGGTTCCCGCCCACGGCTACCCGCGCCTCGTTCACCTCGTAGCCGGCGCATACCTGTGCGATCCGGGCGGGCACCGACGCCGGATCGACATCGTCGCCGGCGATGCGCTCACCGATCACGAAGCACATCTCGGGCTCGATGCTCACCTTGCGGATCTCTGCCGACGGGAGATCAGCGGGCGATGCGAGCACCCGGTTGACGTGCCCGAAGGGCCGGTCGTCGATGCCGACGGTCGTGCGAGCCCGGTCCGAGGTGAGTCCCACCTTCCAGCCTGCGTGCACCGCGCCGGCTGCGACAGCCCGTTGCTGCATCTCGCACTGGATGGCAAGCCCGTCCTCGAAGCCCAGGTCGGCGAAGGCGTCGACCGGTGCCTCGCCTCCATCGGCGAGATAGGCGGACAGGGCATCTGCAGCGGCGAGCTGGTCGATGTTGAGCTGTCGTGGCGGAGTCACAGCGGCGCACCTTAGATGCAGTGCAGCACCCGAGTCAGATGTCCGGGATCGTCCTGTTCGGCACAGTGCGCTCGCCGTAGTGTGAGCTCATGAGGTTGCAACTGGCGCTCAACGTGGACGACATCGACGATGCGGTCGACTTCTACTCGCGGCTGTTCGGCGCGGAACCCGCCAAGTGGCGGCCCGGCTATGCCAACTTCGCGATCGACGAGCCGCCGCTGAAACTGGTGCTGTTCGAGTCCAACGGCGATGGGGGCAGCATCAACCATCTCGGGGTCGAGACCACCTCCGCCAGCGAGGTGGAGCAGGCCCATGCCCGCATGGTCGCGGCCGGTCTCACCACGTCCACCATCGATGAGACCATGTGCTGCTACGCCGAGAAGGTGGAGACGTGGACCACCGATCCGCACGGCATCGACTGGGAGTGGTACGTCAAGCAGGGCGATGCCGAAGTGATGAACAACGTGGTGCTGTCACGACGTGGCGACGGCGTGGAGCGCGCGAGCCACGCTGACGACGCCTGCTGTGCCTAGCAGCGGCAGTCTCTAGTTCTGGGGGCGGCGTTCCCGCAGCAGCACTTCCTGGGCGATCGTCGCGACATGGCTGCCGTCGGGAGCGAACAGGTTGCCCACGGTCATGCCGCGAGCGCTCGTGAGACCGTGGCAGTCGAACTGGTACAGGTGCCACTCATCGGCGCGCATCGGGCGGTGGAACCACATCGCGTGATCCAGTGACGCACCCATGAACGACTCCTGGTACTGGTCGCGGGGCACCTGCAGCGGGTGCAGCGAGCGGGCGGCGTTGAACTGGATGGCATCTGAGGTGAACGCCAGCCCGCAGATGTGCAGCCGGGGATCGTCGCCGATGGGATCGACAATGCGCACCCAGCCCATCGACTGGCCGGCCCCCGGATGGCTCGGCAGCGGGCGGCGCTCCATGATCCACGGCCAGCGCTCTTCGTCGATGTTGCGGCAGTCCTGCGGGTCGGGGGCGAGGGGGATGCGTGCGGTCTGCACCTCGGCATCCTGCTCGGCCACATGGAACGAGCACGAGAGGTTCAGGATGGCGCCCCCGCTCTGGCGGGCCACGACGGCCCGGGTGCAGAACGAGCGGCCGTTGCGCAGCCGGTCCACCTCGTAGCGGACCGGCTCGTCGAGGGTGCCCCCACGGATGAAGTAGGCGTGCACCGAGTGCGGCACGAACGCTTCGTCGACGGTCTGGAATGCCGCCCACAGGCCCTGCGCGATGACCTGCCCGCCGTAGATGCGGCCCCACATGTACTCGGGGCTGACGCCCACGTAGGTATCGGGGCCGTGCTGTTCGAGGAACATCACCTCGCCGTACGTGGTGGGCGCGGAGATGCCGCTGGTCACAGCAATCCCTTGCGGGATTCGCGCCAGTTCACAGCAATCCCTTGCGGGATTCGCGCCAAGGCACATCACGGTCGAGGCGGGGCTCGCCGGGCAGGCCCAGCACCCGCTCGCCCAGGATGTTGCGCTGGATCTCGTCGGTGCCGCCCCGTATCGACATCGAGGGTGCCGTCACCGTCTCGATGTAGCCGTGGCCGTCTTCGAGCATGCCTGCGGCTCCCGCGGCGCGATTCGCCAAGAACGCGCGTCGCTTGTACGACGACACCGTCCTCAGCTTTGCACCGCTGCCGGCCGGTCCCGGACTGCCACCGGAGCGAGCCTCGTCCGCTGCCCGCTGGGCGGTCCAGCGCGACGCCATGTCAGCGGCGTAGATGGACATGGCCTCGTCCCGCCTCACGGTGTGACTCCCCACTGGGTCATCGAGCGCACCGAGTGCGGCCAGATCGGCGATCCACGTGGGCACGCGAGAGCCACGTTTCGCGCCGTCGCCACCGCCGCGGCTGCCCGCACCAGCCCGCTCATGGGAGAGGATCGTCATGGCCACCCGCCAACCCTCGCCCACATCGCCGACCCGCCAGGCGTCGGATACCACAGCGTCGTCCACGAACACTTCGCTGAAGTGGGCGTCGTTGTTCATCTGCCGCAGCGGCCGCACGTCGACGCCGTGTGCGTCCATGGCGATCACGAACATCGTCAGGCCCTTGTGCTTGGGCTGCTCCGGGTCGGTGCGGGCCAGACAGATGGCCCACTTCGACCACATTGCCCGGCTGGTCCAGGTCTTCTGGCCGCCCAGCCGCCACACGTCGCCGTCCCGCTCGGCACTCAGGGCTACGTTGGCGAGGTCTGAGCCGGCCTCGGGCTCGGAGAACATCTGGCACCAGATCTCGGCGCCCGAGGCGATCGGCCGCAGCCAGCGCTCCTGCTGCTCTGCGGTTCCATGCGCCAGCAGGGCAGGGCCCACCATGCCGAGACCGATCGCGAACGGGTAGAGGTCGGGCACCACGTACTCGCGCAGCACCGAGCCGATGAGCTGGTTCTCCGCCACCGACGCATCCCGGCCGCCATGTGCGCTCGGCCAGGTCGGCACATGCCAGCCGCCCTCCACGGTCGCCGCAAGGTAGGCCCGACCGTCGTCGAGGTCGTCGCTGCCAGCCCCCATCGACGTCAGGCGCGTCTGGTCGGTGCGACGCTCGAGCAGCCCGTCAAGAGCCGCCCGGATGCCGTCCGCGGTCAGCATCAGCTGCGGGTGAAGTTGGGAGTCCGGCGCTCGTTCATGGCGCTCACGCCCTCGCGCCAGTCGTTGGTGGTGCGCAGGCGATCCTGCTCGGCCTTCTCGTTGTCGGTGGCCGCCTTGATGGCATCGGCCAGGTGACCCCGCATGGTGTAGCGGATCGACTCGACGGCCAGCGGCGCCGAGCCGGCGATCTCACAGGCGAAGTCGTAGGCGGCCTCGCGCAGGTCGTCGAGCGCCACCAGCTTGTCGGCCAGCCCCATCTCGACGGCCTCGTCGCCCTTGACGCGCCGACCGGTGTAGAGCAGGTCCAGTGCTTGCTGGTTGCCGACCAGCAGAGGGAGCGTCACGGTCAGCCCGAAGCCGTGGTGGAACCCGAGCCGGGCGAAGTTGGCGGTGAAGCGGGCCTCGGGGGCTGCGATGCGGAAGTCCGGGAAGCAGGCCACGCCCAGGCCGCCGCCGACTGCGGCGCCCTGGATGGCGCCGACCACCGGCTTGCGCTTGGAGAACAGGTCGAAGGCAGCGTCGTAGAGGTGGCGGGGGCTGCCGTCGGCGTTGGTCGCGGTGATCTCGCCGCCCCGCCGCCCGTCGGAGCCGAACTGTGCGCCGGCGCAGAAGTTCTTGCCCTCCGAGCACAGCACGCTGGCTCGGCAGCCGTCCTCTTCGTCGAGGTCGCCGAACGCGGCAACCAGCCCGTCGATCAGCTCCAGGTCGAAGAAGTTGTTCGGCGGCCGGTGAATCTCCACAACCGCCACGTGGTCATCGCTCAGCTTGACCGAGACATCCCCGTACTGGCCGAATTCGTCAAATGCGCTCTCATCCATGCGGCGAGCGTAGATGTGCCGCCGCCGCAGCGCTCCGCTCAGGCCAGAGCGGCGGTGCCGCTGGTGATGAGGGGGTAGAGGCCGTCGGCGCCGACGCCGGTGGCCATCTGGCCGAGTACGGCCGACCAATGGGCGTCGGAGCCGTATTCCTTGCGCCAGCTCCACAGCCGGCGGCTGAAGTGGTGCAGCGGGTACTCCTGGGTCATGCCCATGGCGCCGTGGGCCTGGTGGCAGGCCTTGGTGGCCCGGGCCGCTGCCTGGTTGGCGACGAGCTTGGCCGCGGCGATCTCGAAGGGTGCATCGCCCCGGGTGGCTTCGCGGGCTGCGACCTCGGCGGCCATGCGCACCAGCGCCGCGTCCTGTGCTGCCCAGACCAGGTGCTGCTGGACTGCCTGGAAGCGCGCCACCGGACGGCCGAACTGGACCCGCTCGTTGGTGTAGCTGACGGTCAGCTGGCACATCTTCTCGATTGCTCCCGCCATCAGCGCCACCCGTGACAGCGCGCCGCGCTGCGCCAGCGCGTCGGCGTCGACGCCGTGGGGCGCGGGTGCCGCTCGCCCCGTGGCTCCATCGAAACTGACGGTGTCGCGGGGTTCGCCCGCCATGTTCGGCAGCGGCGTGATCGTGCACTCCGATGCTGGAACCGACACAACGGTCGACGTGCCGTCGAATTCGCAGACGCACACGACGGTCTCGGCGCTGCGTGCCCATGGCACCCGGTGGGCTTCGCCGCTCAGCACTGCGGTGCCGTCGCCGTTGAGGCTCACCGAGCATGTCTCGCCGCCCGACCAGCCTCCGTCGGCTGCGCGGGGCGGGACGACCGTGACCAGGCCGTCGGGGCGTTCGAGGCCGGCCTGGGCCAGCAGCCAGCCGCCGAGGATGCCGTTCTCGGCGGCCGGGATCGGTGCTGAGTGATAGCCGACCAGGCGCAGCACTTCGATGGCCTCTGCGAGCGTGCCGCCCGATCCGCCTGCTTCCTCGGGCACAGCGATCAGGTCGAAGCCGGTCTCGCAGAACGCCTCCCAGATGTCGGGTGCGCCGCCGCTGTCCTCGGCAGCCTGCACCGCTTCGTGGGTGCACAGCTCGCCGAACAACCGGCCGGCGGTCTCGGTGATCAGCTCGTCGACGACGACTGGCTCGGGCGCAATCCTGACGCTCATGCCGGCAGCCCCTGCAGACCCTTCGAGGCGACCGAGCGCAGGATCTCGATGGTGCCGCCCCGGATCGTGTTGCCCGGGAACGTCACCACGCACTGCGCCAGCAGCCGCTCGAATAGCGATTCGGACTCCGGCGAGTACTCCTCGTCGATGAGCTGCACCAGCTTCTCGACGACCTCCTGCTCGTAGCGGGTCCCCATCTCCTTCACCAGTGCCGACTCCACCGACGGCGCCTCGCCCTCGTCGATGAGCCGTGCCACCGACAGCGACAGGTTCCGAATGCCCCACCAGCGAGCTGCCAGCTCGCCGAACAAGTCTGACACCGCGTCCTCCATCGGCGTGCCCGCCGCCTCGCGCAGCAGCTGCTCCACCGTCGAGAACGGCGACAGCCAGCGGTCGGGTCCGCCGCGCTCGTACGCCATCTCGGTGGTGTTCTGGTGCCAGCCCATCCCCGGCTGGCCCACCACGTTGACATCAGGCACGAACACGTCGTGGAACGTCACCTCGTTGAAGTGGTGGCTGCCGTCGAGGAACGGGATCGGGCTGATCTCGAGGCCCGGCGATTGCAGGTCGATCAGGAACTGCGACAGGCCCGCGTGCTTGTTGCCGTCTTCCATCGGCGCCGTGCGCAGCAGGCAGATGAACCAGTCGTTCATATGCGCGTTCGACGTCCAGATCTTGGTGCCGTTCACCACCCATCCGTCATCGGCGCGCTCGGCCCGGGTCGACACCGAGGCCAAGTCCGAACCGCTGTCGGGCTCGCTCATGCCGATCGAGAAGCCCAGCTCGCCCCGGCAGATCGGCGGCAGGAACCGCTCCCGCTGCTCGTCGCTGCCGAACTTCAGGATGACGTTGCCGGTCTGGCGGTCGGCCACCCAGTGGTGCCCCACCGGCGCGCCCCAGCGCAGCATCTCCTCCACCACGATGAAGCGCTGCACGGCGGTGCGGTCCGAGCCGCCCCAGCGTGAGGGCAGCGCCATGCCCACCCAGCCCCGGGCGGCCATCTTGGCCGAGAACTCCCGGTCGTGGTCTGCCGCCATGCCCAGGCACGGCTCGTGGGCGCCGGGCGGCAACTCGGCCGCCAGGAACTCGCGCACCTCCGTCTGGAGGTCGAGCTCCGGACCGGTCAATTCGGTGGGTGTGAATCTCATCGGCAGGCCTCCGCAGGAAGATGCGCGATTTCTCTAGGTCAGGGCGAAGCCGCGGTAGTTGTCGGACGCCACGTCCTCGCAGACCTCGACATAGGGCGGGAAGCCCGGCAGCGGCATGAACACTCGGGTCTTGCCGGGGATGTTGGCCCCGAGGTACCACGAGTTGCATGTGGGATACAGCGTCAGGTCGGCCACGGCATTGACGTAGTCGACCCAGTAGGCCTCGGCGTCGGGCTCGGGCTCGATCGTGGCGGTGCCGCGCTCGCGCAGCTCGACCAGGCAGCGCGAGATCCAGTCGACGTGCTGCTCAATGGACGGAATCATGTTGGTCAGCACCGACGGGCTGCCGGGACCGGACACGGTGAACATGTTCGGGAAGCCCGTCACACCCAGGCCGAGGTAGGTGCGCGGGCCGGCGTCCCAGTGATCGGCCAGCCGCACGCCGTCACGCCCGGTGATGTTCATGCGCAGCAGCGTTCCGGTCATCGCATCGAAGCCGGTTGCGTACACGAGCGCATCGACCGGGTACTCCTGGCCGCCGACCACGACACCGGCTGGCGAGATGCGCTCAATGGGCGAGTCCGACACATCGACCAACTGCACATGCGGCTGGTTGAACGTCTCGTAGTAGTTGGTGTCGAGGCAGGGACGCTTGCAGGCGATGGTGTTGTGCGGGGTGAGCTTGGCCGCAATCTCTGGATCGTCGACGATCTCGGCGATCTTGCCGCGGACGAATTCCGCCACTCGGCCGTTGGACTCTGCGTCGAGTGCGACGTCTCCGTATGCCCGGTAGAACGTGAAGCCGCCCACCTCCCAGCGCTCTTGCATGCGCTCGTTGAACGACTCGTTGCTGGCTTCTTTGGCGAGGTCTTCGCTGTCGGGCAGCCGCTGAACCATGGCCGCGTTCTGTTCTGCCATCTTGGCCCGCAGCTCGCGATAGTTGTCCTTCCAGCGAGCCTGCTCAGCCGGGTCGAGTGGTTCGTTGCGGGCAGGAACCGAGTAGTTCGGCGTGCGCTGAAAGATCGTCAGCTCCCGGCATTCAGCAGCGATGACGGGAATGGCCTGGATTGCGGACGAGCCCGTGCCGATCACTCCCACCGACATGCCGCTGAAGTCGACGCCTTCGTGCGGCCACCGGCCGGTGTGATACGTCGGCCCCTCGAACGTCGAAGCGCCGTCGAACTGGGGGACGTTCGCCGTCGAGAGGCAGCCGGTGGCCATCACCACGAAGCGCGCCCGGTAGAGGCCCCGATCAGTCTGAAGACGCCACTGATGGCCGGCGTCGTCCCAATCGACACGCTCGACCGTCGTCTCGAAATGGATGTCACGCCGCAGGTCGTACCGGTCGGCGACGTGGTTGGCGTAGCGCAGGATCTCGGGCTGGCCCGAGTAGCGCTCGGACCATTCCCACTCCTGTTCGAGCTCGGGGTCGAACGAGTACGAGTACTGCATCGACTCGACATCGCACCGGGCGCCCGGGTAGCGGTTCCAGTACCAGGTGCCGCCCACGCCGTCTGCTCGTTCCACCACCACTACGTCGAAGCCGAGCCCGCGCAGCTTGTGGAGTGCGTACATACCGGCGAAGCCGGCGCCCACCACGACCACGTCATGTGCGTCTGGATCTTGGCCGTTCGAGTTCAGCCCATCCCCGCTGCTCATGGGCGCAGAGACTACCGATGCCGGTCCAGTGCGGTCTGAGGTGCGGCGATGTGCCACGCTCCGGGAATGGCCGAGCCGTGCGACCTCACCGCGACAAGGGCACGAGAGCTGATGGCAGCCGGCGAGCTGTCGGCAGTGGACTTGCTGGCGTCGTGCTTGGCGCGGGCCGATGCGACCGACAGCGCCGTGAACGCACTCGTCGTTCGCGACGACGACGCAGCGATGTCGACGGCGCAGGCGTCGGACGATGCCCGCGCTCGGGGGGAGCCCATGGGTCCGCTGGCGGGCCTGCCGGTGGCGATCAAGGACATCCAGGCGACTGCGGGGTTGACGACCACCTACGGCGCCGTGCCGTTCGCGCGCAACGTGCCGACCGCCGACGACGGCATCGTGGCGCGCGTCCGGGCAGCCGGGGCCGTCATCATCGGCAAGACGAACACGCCCGAGCTGAGCATCGGGGCCAACACCGTCAACCGGCTGTTCGGCGCCACCGGCAACCCGTTCGAGCCGTCGCTGACCTGCGGCGGCAGCTCTGGGGGCTCAGCCGTTGCACTGTCCTGCGGGATGGCGCCGCTTGCCACGGGGTCGGACCATGGCGGCAGCCTGCGCATCCCGGCCTCGTATTGCGGGGTGGTCGCCCACCGCTCCACGCCTGGCACCGTGGCTCACGACGAGCGCACGATCGGCCGCACCAACTACAGCGTGCAGGGTCCGATGGCCCGCACCGTTGCCGACGCGGCGTTGCTGCTGTCGGTGATCGCGGGCCGCGACCGCGCTGCCCGGCGAGACGCCATGGCATTCCCGCTGGACGCTGCTGCATTCGCCGATCTGCCTGAGGTCGACGTGGCCGGACTGCGCGTGGGTGTCAGCGCCGACCTGGGCGGGCTGCTGGTGTCCCGAGCCGTGCGGGCTGTCTTTGAGGACCGCGTCGAACGACTCGCCGGGATCGTCGGCTCAGTCGACGAGGCCGACATCGACCTGAGCGATGCGCTGGACGTCGACTGGCAGCTCCGCTCGGACATCTTCGCCACCAATTATCACCGCAGCATTCACAAGTTCGACTCCGGCACTGCCGGGGCTGCTGCCCAGACCTCTGACGGTGGCTTCAACCCGAATATCCGGGCCACCTACGACGAAGCGCTGAACACCACGGTGCTCGACATCGCCAAGGCCCGCCGGCGCCAGGTGGAGTTGTACCGGGCCACCGATGCGCTGTTCGACGAATTCGACGTGCTGATCTGCCCGGGGGTCAGCGTGCCCCCGTTCGACTGGCACCAGCTGTACCCCGCCGAGATCGACGGCCAGCCCGTCCGCAACTACATGGCCTGGCTGGGGCTGTCGGCGGCGCTCACCGTCGTGGGTCACCCCACCACGGCTCTCCCATGCGGTCTCGACGGCCAGGGCACGCCGTTCGGTTTGCAGATCGTCGGGCCGAGCTACAGCGACAGGCGGCTGCTCGGCGTCGCTGCGGCGCTGGAGACTGCCTTCGCCGACGACCCGGTCACCGCAAGGCCCGCACCAGAAGTGGACTGGTTGGCAACGGTGGAGACCACCTGTCGCACCGAGGGCAGGCTCGTGCACGCGTCCGCTCCGCCCCAATAGAACCAGTACTCAGGCCAGTGATGGGCGTCCCGCTGCGGTGACCTTGAGCGTGGCCTCGACGAAGAGCTCGCGGCCGTTGCTCGGAGCCGTCCGGGTCTGGAAGTCGATGGTCAGTTCGGCATCGTGCGCGCCTGCGGCGGCGGCTTCGGCGCGGGCAGCCTCGGTTGCCTGCGCGGTGGCCCACTCCCGGGCCTCGTCCAGGCTGTGCCAGACCGGCGGATCGTCGCCCCAGTGCGCGCGGTAACTGCCGCGGCGGGGCGCCGTCACCGTCACCTGCTTGGTGACGCGGATGCGAGCGACCGCTGCGCCCACCGCATTTGCAACCTCGGCATGTGCCGGGACCGATGCGACGGTGCCCAGCAGGTCAGCGACCAGGGGCGCCAGGGTTGGCGCCGGTGCACCGATGACGACGATCGGGACGGCCACGCCGGCATCGATGCGCGCCAGCGGCACTGAATGGGATGACGCGGGCGCGACATCACCGGCGACTGGAACACCAGGCGACTCGCTGGCCTCGAGCAGGCCCCACAAGGGGTTTGCAGCTCCCGCAGGGACGCTGTCGGCGGGCGTGTCAGCAGCCGGGCTGGCGAGAGAGGACTGCCGCCGATCGAGGGCTGCCTGGACCAGGGGCCGCCGGGCCTCGCTGGCGAGGATGCCGTCTGAGCCGAGTGCCACGCCGAGCAGCGCCTCTGCGGCATCCCGCAACACTGTTCGCAGGATGCGACGCGACAGCTCGCGTGCGCCTGCGCCGATGTCCACCCCGTAGCGGTCGCGCTGGCGGCTGAACAGCTCGGCTCCCGAGTGCGCCGCGCCTTCGTCGCCGATGGCGCCGGCGTCGATCAGGCCGAGCACGACGCACGCATCGGTGGGCGTCAGGGCCGCTCGCCGGAGCGCGCCCCGACGCTCGAGCCGGCCCAGAGCGCCACGCCAGCGAGCCGATCTCTTCAGGTCCGCCAAGGCAAGAGCCCCGCCCGCTGCACGAACCAGCCGCAGCACTTCGCTGTCGATGCCGTCGGTCTCAGCCAACGCTGCGCTGGGTCGCGCGTCGATGACGACTTGGCCGAATTCGGCCAGCGGCGTCTCTGCGGCACGCTGGCTCTGGAGCATCGGCAGCACCACGTCGGGGTGTCGCAGGGCTGCGACGCACAGCGGTACGACGCGGCGCGGCCCCACCGTCAGTTCACCGCTGGCCCCGTCGAGCGGGATGCGTACCTCGCTGTCTCCTCCCAGTCCGACAGTGGTGGTGGGCAGCGCCGTCACCATCGTGGCGTGACCGGCGACGATCGCGCTGTCGTCGCCGTCGGGGGAGGCGGTCACCGCGACGCCGTCACGGATCGCTGCGATATCGGTCGTCGTGCCGCCAATGTCCGCGATGAGGCAGCCCGCATCGACCTCGTGTCCCGCCGGCAGCTCCGATGTTGCGAGGTGGCGCGCCCCGAGCACGCTCGCGGCGGGGCCCGACAGGACGGTCTCGATCGGGCGCTGGGCCACGAAGTCCGCTGCTACGAGCGAGCCATCGCCGCGCACGACCATGAGCGGAGCGGCGAGGCCCAACGATGCCATCGCCGCCTCGATTGCCTCGGTGAACTGCGCCGTGACCGAGATGAGCTGTGCGTTGAGCAGCGTCGTCACGGCGCGGCGCGGCCCGCCGAGCTGGGGCGACAGCTCGTGGCTGCAGGTCACCGGCTTGCCGGTGAGTTGCCGGATCGCGTCCCGCGCTGCGAGCTCGTGAGCGTTGTTGCGGACGCTGAACTGCGCGGCGACCGCGTACGCCTCGACCGAGGCGTCGATGCGTTCTGTGACCCGCGCCAGCTCGTCGAGGTCGAGCGGAGCGCGCATGTCGCCTTGGGCAGTGTGCCCGCCGCCCACCAGAACGACCGGCGCCGATGCGAGTGTGCCCCGCACGCGGTCGGTCGCTGAAGCGTCTGGGGATTCGTGGGGGACTGCGCCGGGGCGGACTCCGGCGTGGCCCGCGGCGCCCACGTTCAGGCCTGCGCGAGCCAGAGCTTCGGGTTCGAAGCCAATGGCGATCAGCGCAGCCGGGCGGACCGCGCCTTCCACCAGTGCGTTGGTCGCAAGGGTTGTCGAGACTGCCACCAGACCGATGTCGCCAGCGCTCAGGCTCGCACCTGCAGGACTGTCGCCAGCGCTGAGCACCCCTGCCATGGCGTTGACCACACAGCCGAAGAGGTCATCGTGGGTGGTGGGAACCTTGAGGGCCGCCAACACGTGACCGCCGCCCCCGTCGGCACCCTCTGCGTACACGACGGCATCGGTGAACGTGCCGCCAGTGTCGATGCCCAAGCAGTAGCGGCCTGACGCCGGCCGGAACGGTGTCGTCACCGCTGAAAGTGTGCCAGCGGGAGCCGTCTGGGCGCGGCGGTCTGTGCGTCGAGTGGACTCGGCCGCCCGCGTCGGTGAGACTGCGGGCACGGCGACCCGCCGCATGGCCTCGGGCAGTGCGAGGGTCAGCCGCTTTCCGATTGCAGTGCCACCAGGAGGACCCGATGGGCGTCAAGTCAGTGAATGAGATGGTTGCGGAGGCCAAGACCCGCATCGACAACATCTCCCCGGCAGAGGCGCACCGGCGTGTCATCGAGGAGAACGCGTTGATCGTGGACATCCGTGATGTGCGCGAGCTGCAGCGCGAAGGCGCAATCCCCGATTCGGTGCATGCGCCCCGCGGGATGCTCGAGTTCTGGGTGTCGCCTGACTCGCCCTACACCAAAGATGTCTTCCAGGAGGGTCGCGAGCTCATCCTGTGCTGTGCGGGAGGCGGCCGCTCGGCCCTGTCCGCGGACACCATGCAGGACATGGGCGTCGAGAAGGTCAGCCACGTTGAGACTGGCTTCGGCGGCTGGCGAGCGGACGGCATGCCGGTGACTGACTACGACACGTTCCGGTCACAGCGCTGAGTTCTGTACGCAGCCGAGCCCGCTGAGCAAAGCCAAAGCAGCCTCATGACTCAATCGCCCGCGCCCGAATCGCCCGCGCCCGACGCCTCCGGTGCCGATCCCTCAAAGCAGGTGACCGGGTACTGCGAGCCGTGGACACTGCGTGCCGGCGAGTCCATCGCGCTGATGGCGTCGTCGCACCAGCCTGGCCCGGCCGAGGTCGACATCACCCGGATTGTCTGCGGTGACCCGACCCGCTACGGACCCGGCTTCGACGAGCGACCGGTCCCGGCGGCCGGCAGCTGGTCGGTGACGCTCGACGAGCAGCCGCTCACTCCTGGCTCGTACGGGATCGCCGCTCTCGACGGCATGCCCGGCGTGCGCCGTGTCGGCCTCCGGGTCTGGCTGATGCCCACCCTGCCGGATCGGCCGGCGCGTATCGCGACGCTCTGCGCGCACGGCGCGGGCGCGTCGCTGGGCTCAGCGCCGATCGAGGCACTGCGACTCGATCTCTCCGGAGGGTGTGCCGTCGCGTCGACGTCGGCGCTCGGCGGCGAGTCCCAGGTCGTTATTGACGAGCTGCCGCTGACGCGCAACCGGTGGTATCTGCTCGATGTCGAGCTGGACCTCGACGCGAGCACCCTGAGCGCAGCGGTGACCACCGCAGTCTCCGATTCTCCGGGGCGCGATGTGGTGGAGGGAAGCCGGCTGAGCGACCTGACGGTCTCGAAGCTGGAGGCGGAGCTGGCGGGATCGGCACATGACGGCGTGTCCCGGCACGGCATCGGCGGCACCGCACGCATGACGGCGCCGCTCGGCGCGGGCGACCTCGCCCTGACCGAGCTGTGGCTCGCGGCGGGGCCCGGGGGAGAGCGCTTCGACGGACGGCTGGCACGACCGATGCTGCGGATCGGTGAGGCCGTCGTGTCGTGGGATCTCGCTGCCGACATGGCCGGTCGCAGCGTGCCCGCCGACGATGCTGCCTTCGGGCCGATCGTGCTGCACCAACTGCCGACACGCTCCATCACGGGTCCTGTGTGGGACGGAACGGCGCACTCGTGGGCCAGCCATCCACCGCACTACGACGCGGTGCATTTTCATCACGACGATCTGCATGACGCTGGCTGGCAGAGCACCGTGGAGGCGACGCTGCCCGATGACCTGCCGAGTGGGATCTACGCCTTCCGGGTGCGCAGCGACGCGGGTGAAGACCGGGTGCCGTTCTTCGTGCGCCCCGCACGCGGTGCCCGCAGCGCCGACGTGGCGCTGCTGATGCCGACAGCCACCTACATGGCCTACGCCAATCATCGGATGCTCATCGACGGGGCAGATTTCATGTCGACTCGGACTCGACTGCGACCCGAGCATGCCTATGTCCGGGACCATCCCGAGCTGGGTCTCAGCCACTACGAGAAGCACCCTGACGGCAGCGGTGTCATGTTCAGCTCGCGCCGCAGGCCGGTGCTCAACCTTCGACCCGGGGCCGACGGCTGGAACTTCACCCCCGACACCGACATCAACGCATTTCTCGAGCACCTCGAAGTCGGCCACGACATCGTCACCGACGAGGATCTGCACTTCGAGGGCGTCGAGGCCATCGCGCCCTACCGCGTGCTGGTGACCGGGAGCCACCCGGAGTACTGGTCGACGGCCATGCTGGACGCGCTCGCCGAGTGGCAGCGCAACGGCGGGCGGCTCATGTACCTGGGCGGCAACGGCTTCTACTGGAAGGTGGCGTTCAGCGACGACTGGCCGGGCGCGATCGAGCTGCGCCGGGCCGAGGACGGCGTGCGGAACTGGCAGACCGGGCCGGGGGAGAGCTATCACGCCTGGGGCGGCGAGTACGGCGGGATGTGGCGGCGCCAGGGGCGAGCGCCCAACGAGATCTGCGGCATCGGCTTCGCCGCGCAGGGGTTCGACAAAGCCACCTATTTCGTCCGCGATCCCGGGGTGGACGACTCACGGGCAGCGTGGATCCTCGACGGGGTCCCGGGCGAGCGCATCGGTACATCGGGGTTGGGCGGCGGCGCCGCGGGGCAGGAGCTGGACCGCTATGACGTGCGGCTGGGATCGCCCCGTCACGCCGTGGTGCTGGCCTCGGCGACGACGTTCGGGCCCGACATGCTCCGAACGAAGGAAGAGTTCGAAGGCTCGGTGTTCTTCCCGACGCCCGACCCGATGGTGCGCGCCGACATGGTGTTCTACGAGACGCCCAACGGCGGGGCGGTGTTCTCGGTGGGCTCGATCTCGTGGTTCGGAGCGCTGGCCCGAGATGGCTACGACAACGACATCGCACGCATTACGGACAACGTGGTGCGGCGCTTCGCCGACCCTGAGCCCTTCCCGCCGCCGGCAGCTTGACGGCACCACGGAGGTCGGTCAGCCGTCGTCGCGTTTCCCGGAGATGAGCTCGCTCACCCGATTTGCGGCGGGGGCGTAGTCGGGATCGACCTCCGGACCCGGCACGAACTCGGGCACTTCGACCCGCTCGGGACCAGACGGCGGTGCTGAGCGGGCCGGCGCGGCTGCATCTGCGGTCGCCGCTGCAGCGGGCTCGGCCGCTGGTGCCGGGGCCGGCTCGGCGCTGCTGACCTGTGCAGCCGGTGCCGGGCTGCTTTCGGGCACCGGGACACCGGTGGCCTCGCGCGCAGACTTGGAACGGGCGAGTATCGCGGCGAGGCGGGGATCGGCGCCGCCGTCATCAGCGGCCGGCGCCTCGGCTTGGGGTGCCTCTGCAGCCGGCGCCGCGGCGGCTTCTGCAGCCGGCTCGTCGGTGCTCCCTGCCGGCAGCCCGCGCGACTCCGCAGCTGCGGCGCGGGCTTCGGCGATGCGCGCTCGTTCCTGCGCGGCCTCGATCTCCTCTCGCGCCCTGCGGGCCAGGAATTGCGGCCACTCGTCCTCGGGCACCAGCTTGTTGTGGGCCACCGAGATGACTTCGACGCCGTTGTCGAAGCGCACCCGGTAGCGCTTGATGGCGAAGCCGAGGCCACGGCCGCACTTGCCCGGCGTGCCTTCGGGGACGCCGGGAAGGTCCTCGTTGACTACTACCCGGGTGCCGCGCTTGTACTCGCTCATGACCCGGTTCCGCTGACGCTCGCGCTCATCGTTGCGGGAGCGTACCGGCGAATGAGGCCAGCTTCACCGGCACCCGTCGTAGATTCAGACCTCGTGAGCGAGCAGACAGCTTTGGTTGTGGGCGGCACCGGTCCGACAGGGCCCCATGTGGTGAGGGGCTTGCTGGAGCGCGGCTACCGCGTGACGATTCTGCACACGGGACGCCACGAGGTCGATGAGATCACCGATCTCGTCGAGCACATCCACACGGACCCGTTCGATGTCGACCAGTTCACCGCTGCCATCGGCTCGGCCACCTATGACCTGTCGGTGGTCATGTACGGCCGGCTGCGCGAGATCGCCCGGGCGATGGCCGGTCGCGTGTCCAAGTTCGTGAGCATCGGCGGCTTCCCCGTCTACAGCGGCCGGGGGCGATGCCGATGCACTGTGGCCGGCCGGCATGCGGGTGCCGACGCGCGAGCACGATCGCCTGGTCTCCGACGAGCCGCCCGAGTTCCGTGTCAACAACAAGGTGCGTCAGATCGCCAATACCGAGCTCGTCGTGTTCCGCGAGCACCCCACGGCGTCGCACCTGCGCTATCCGTGGATCTACGGGCCCGGCCAGATCAGCCCGCGCGAGTGGAAGATCGTGCGCCGCGTGCTCGATGGCCGCACCCGCATCGTGCTGCCCGACGGGGGCGTGACGTTGCAGGGGTGTGCTGACGCCCGCAATGCCGCGGCGATGGTGCTGGCGACCGTCGACGCCGGGGCACGCTCGTCGGGCCAAGCGTACAACGTCTCCGACGAGTGGACGCCGACGCTGCTGCAGTGGGTCGAGATCATTGCTGCGGCGCTGGACCACAGCTTCGAGATCGTCTCGATCCCCTGGGAGTACGCAGCGGTGTCCCACCATTTCACCCAGCGCAGCACGCCCCATCACCGTGTCATCAACTGCGACAAGGCGATCTACCAGCTCGGGTATCGAGATGTCGTGGATCCGGTGCAGGGGTTGACCGACACGGCGCGCTGGCTGGCCCGTGACGAGAATCACCCGGAGCCCGGCGGCGCCATGGAACGCTCGATTGTGGACCGCTTCGACTACGAGGCCGAAGATCGACTGATGGACGCTTGGCAGGCCGCGATCGCCGGCGACGACATCGCCGTTGCAGCGGCCGCGGCCGATCCCGGGTTCTTCGATCGCTATGCCGCCGAATTCGACGACCGCCCCGGCGCTCGCAAGGGGTGGGTTTCCGTCAGACGTTCAGACTGATCAGTCGCGGGCGTCGGGGGCGAGTTCGACTTCGGTGGCCTTGACGGAGACCCACAGGGTGGTGCCGGGTCGGATCAGCAGCTCGTGGGCGGCCCCTGGCGTGATGTCGGCCGTGAGCGGCAACGGAGAGCCGAGCAGCACGCGGGTGATGTCGCCCAGCGGCTCGACTGCCTCGGCGGTCGTGCGCCAGACGTTGCGGGGGCTGCCGGTGGGCCGCTCCCGGTGCAGGGCGATGGCCCGCGGGTGGATGGTGGCCAAGACCGCCCCGAACATCGACGTGTCGGCCGCGTGCAGCACCACAGCGGGGTGGCGGCCGGGCTGCGACGGCGTCGCGTTGTCGGTCGTCACGCTGATCTCGCCCTCGCGTGCGGTGCCGCGCACCAGGTTGATGCCCGACAGATCGGCGGCGTACGCGGTCGCCGGAGAGCGTCGCAGCTCGTCGGGCGTTCCCGATTGGGTGAGCCGACCGTTCTCAAGGATGTGCACGCGATCGGCAAGCACGAATGCGTCGGTGGGATCGTGGGTGATCAGCAGGCGCGGCACATCGCCCGCGCCGTGACGCGGGGCCGTCGGCGACGCAGTGCCGCCGCTGCGCCCGCTGCTGAGATGGGCGGCCAGGTTGCGCCGCAGCCGGTTGCGGGCGGTGACGTCCAACGAGCCCAGCGGTTCATCGGCCACCAGCAGATCGGGCTCGCAGGCCAGAGCACGGGCGAGCGCCACCCGTTGGCGCTGGCCGCCCGACATCGCACGCGGCCGTCGATGGCCCAGGTCGCCGAGGTCCATGGCATCCAGCCAGTCCTGTGCCCGCTCGCGAGCAGGCGCCCGACGCATGCCGCGGGATGTCAGGCCGAACGCCACGTTGTCGAGCGCATTGAGATGCCCGAACAGCACTTGGTCTTGGAACACCACGCCGATGCGGCGCCCTTCGGGCGGAACGAAGACGCCGTCAGCGGGATCGTCGAGGACCCTGCCGGCAAGCCGTACCACGCCGCCGTCGAGCCGCAGCAACCCGGCGATCGCAGCCACGATCGTGGACTTGCCGGCGCCGTTGGGCCCGAGCAGTGCAGCGGTCTCGCCGGCTTCGACGCTCAGCGACACGTCCAGCTCGAAGTCACCGCGCCGCAGCCGGATGTCAGCCTGCAGCCCGCCGGCAGCGGTGCTCGTGGCGCTCATCGCGCCGGGGTCGTTGGAGCTCATCGGCTCGGCCACCAGCGGTCGCGCAGGGCGATCAGCAGGCCCAGCGACAGCGCGACGAGCACCAGGCTGATGGCCACGGCCGCATCCCGGTTCGACTCCAGCGCCACGAACACCGCCAGCGGCAGCGTCTGGGTGCGCCCGCCGAGGCTGCCGGCAAACGTGACGGTCGCGCCGAACTCGCCCAGGGCTCGCGCCCACGCCACCACCACCGCGACGCCCAGCGCCGGCCCGATCATCGGCAGCGTCACCCGCCACAGCACGCGCAGCCGCGACGCACCCAGCGTGGCGGCTGCATGCTCGTATTGCCGATCCAGATTCCGCAGCGCACCTTCGACCGTCAGGATCACGAGCGGGGTGGCCACAAACGCGTTGGCCAGGATGACGCCCCAGATCGAGTAGGGCAGCAGCAGGCCGGTGGCGTCATGCAGCGGCCCGCCGACCACGCCCCGTCGTCCGAGCGCAAACAGCAATGCGGCACCACCCACGACCGGCGGCAGCACCATCGGCAGCGTCACGAGCGCTCGCACTACCGAGCGGCCTGGGAATGACACCCGCGCAAGCACCCATGCGAGCGGCACGCCGACCAGCGCAGCAACCGCCGCCGCAGCGATCGAGGACACCACCGACAGCCCGGCCGCGTCCACCACGAACCTGCTCGACAGGTGCGCCCACAGCCCGGTCCAGGGCGCACGCGCAACAAGGCCCACGAGCGGCAGTGCGAATAGCACGACGCCGATGCCAGCGAGCAGCGCGATCGGCCAAGGAGGCAGTTCACGCGCCGTCCGGCGCGCCGGCCGACGAGCGGACTCAGGGGCACTGGTGGAGGTGGTCGTGCTGGTCATGGTGCCCCAAAACCGTGGGAGACAAACGCGTCTCGGGCGGCAGCGGAGCCCAAGAAGTCCAGGAATGCCTCGGCCGCCTGGGTGTTGGGCGCTTCTGTGAGCATGGCGGCCTCGTAGGTCGTCTCGGGGGCCGAACCGGCGCCCCAGCCCAAGCTCTCGATTCCAGCGGCGGTCCGTGCGTCGCTGGCGTACACCACGGCGGCGTCCAGCTCCCCGGCAGCCAGCTTGGTGACCAGAGCGCGCACATTGGACTCGTCGGTGTCGGGCACAGGCTCGATGCCGGCACGGGATAGGCCTGCCCGCGCATGGGCACCGCACGGCACTTCGGCGGCACACAATCCGATCAGCAGCTCAGGGCGAGTCAGGTCGGCGAGCGCAGCAACCCCGGCGTCGTTGCCCGCAGGCACTGCGAGCACCAACGAGTTGCGAGCCACTACGACGGACTCGCCGCTGATGCCGACCTCGTGGCGGACTGCCTGCAGATGACTCGGGTCGGCGGGGATGAAGACATCGGCTGGCGCACCGGCGAGCACCTGCTCTCGCAGCGTCGAGCTCCCGGCTCCCGCGATCTGCACATCCACTCCCGGATGGAGCAGTTCGAAATCACCAGCGAGCACCTCGGCCACCGGCAACAGTGACGCAGCAACTAGGACATGCAGGCTGCCTTCGAGCGTTGCTGCGCCGCTGACGCTTGCGCCAGAGCGGTTGGGTCCATCAACGTCGCCTTCAGCCGCCGCGCAGCCTGCTGCCAGCGGTGTCATCACCAGCAGCGTCAGTGCGGCACAGCGGCGTGTCCACGTCGCACGGTGCGCGACATCCGTATCGTGCGTCGCCGCGCATACGCCGCCCATAGCTTCGCCAGTGTGCCCGACGCTCACGGATGTCGAAAATTCGGCGCGATGTCCAGCAGCAAGCGCTCTATGGTGGAGCCATGGTGGCCGAAGTTCCCGCTGCCACTCAGATCGTGGTCGACGCGTGGGCGCTGCTGGTGGCCGCTGCGGGCATCGTGATCACTGTCTTGGGCACCGGCCTGTCGATCACGTTCCATCTCGCTGGCCGCATCGACCATCAATCCGATGAGATCGGGCATGTGCGCGAACGCGTCGCGCGCTTGGAGGTCCTCTTCGCGAATCGGGGCGACTCATCGGGACCAGCAACGGAGCCGCCAGCAGCGGACGAATAGGGTCCTCAGCATGGCTACGACGCTCGACTGGTACGGGTGCGCGACGTTCCGGATGCGCACGGCCGGCCTCACGATCTTTCTCGACGCATACATCGACCGGGCGCAAAATGCCGTGGGTCCTGGCTTGTCTGCCGACGACGTCACCGAGGCGGACTGGGTGCTCGTGGGCCATTCCCATTTCGATCATCTCTACGGGGCGGAGCGCATCGTGGCCAATACCGATGCCACCCTCGTCGCGTCCTACGAGTCGGTGCGGGTGATGGCGGAGGCGGGAATCCCCGAAGACCGGATGATCTGCGTGGCGGGCGGCGAGACGGTGGATCTCGCTCGGGGAGACCGGGGAGCCGGCGTGCGAGTGTCGGTATATCCGAGCCAGCACTCCTGCGTCTGGTCGCACACCCAGATGGACCAGCCCGACCACGTCTGCCTGGGCGATCTCGGCGTGACCTGGCAGGAGCAGCAGCAGCGCTTCGCCGAGCTCATGAAGTACTTGGCGACGGAGGTCGATGCCGACACCAGCGCGCACATCGCTGCGTCGGCCGCGGGCCACAGCGACCGGGGCGACGGGGGAGCGCTGCTGTTCCTGATCGAGGCGCCGGACGGCTCAGTGCTGTTCCAGGACACCTCGGGACACTGGTCGGGGGTGATGCGCGACCTCCGCCCCGACGTGGCGATTCTCGCGGCGGCCGGCCGCGGCAATATCGACGGCGAGCCCATCCAGGGTTCGCTGGCACAGTTCATCGGCCGCCAAGCCGACCTGCTGCGGCCCCGCAAGGTCATCCTCGGACACCACGACAACTGGCTGCCGGGCTTCTCAGTGCCCACCGACACCACGTCTATCGCGGCCGAGCTGGCCCGGGTCACGCCGAACGTCGAGTTCCTCGAGCCCGGCTACCTGGAAGCGACACCCATCCTGCCGTAGTCGAGACCGCGGCCTGCCGGGTTCGCGAGAGACTGAGCCCGGCGCCGGGCTCAGTCGAAGGTGATGACGGTGCGGGTGGCCTCGCCGGCCTTCATCCAGCCGTAGCCCTCGTTGATCTGTTCGAGGTCGATGCGCGCCGAGATCATCTCGTCGAGCATGAGGCGGCCGTCGAGGTAGAGGTCGATCATCATCGGGATGTCGCTGCGGAACTGGTTCGAACCCATCATCGAGCCCTGCAGCTTCTTCTCCGACAGGAAGTCGATGCCGCGCAGCTCCACTCTCGTCTTCGACGGCACCATGCCGATCACGGTGGCCGTGCCGCCGATGTCGAGCATGTTGAACGCCTGCTGCACCGTGGTGGCCAGACCGATGGCTTCGAAGCTGTACTCCACGCCGCCCTTGGTCATGTCCTTCACGGCGGTCACCACGTCGTCCACCTCGGCGGCATTCACGGTGTCGGTGGCGCCCATCTGGCGGGCGGTCTCAAGCTTCGCCTCGGTCATGTCCACGGCGATGATGCGGCCGGCACCCGCCACCCGGGCGCCCTGCACAGCCGACAGGCCGATGCCGCCGCAGCCGATCACGCACACCACGCTGCCCACGCCGACGCCTGCGGTGTTGACCGCTGCACCGAAGCCCGTCGTCACGCCGCAGCCGATCAGGCACGCCCGGTCGAGCGGCATGTCGGGACGCACCTTCACGACAGCGTTCTGATGCACCAGCATCTGCTCGGCGAAGCCGCCGAGCCGAGCCATCTGGTCAACCGAAGTGCCGTCTTCGCGGGTCAGCCGAGCTGCGGCATCTCTCGACCGGGAGGTGGCCCGGACATTGGTGCAACGGTGCGGGTTGCCCGACAGGCAGCGACGGCACTGGCCGCAGAAGATCGACAGGCACGCAACGACGTGGTCGCCGGGCTTCACGTAGCTCACGTCGCTGCCCACGGCCTCCACCACACCGGCCGACTCGTGGCCCATCACCATGGGAAGCGGCGTCCGGAACAGCCCTTCCATGAAGTGCAGATCGCTGTGGCACAGACCGGCGCCCAGAGTCTGGATGAGCACCTCGTTCGGCCCCGGCGCGTCGATGCGCAAGTCCTCGAGCTCCAAGTCGCCCGGCTGTTCGCAGAGCACAGCAGCCTTCATGTCACGCCCCCTCGCGTAGTGCGGCCACGTGAGTGGCTTCGCTTGACGCTGCCGAGATTAGGCGCGTCGCCGCAAACGCGTGCCCGCCGCCGCCGATCGCGGCCGGGCCGCAATCGGCCACCCAGGCGGAGGGTGCGGTAGCGTCGTTTACAGCGGACCGCGGCCGTCGAGGGGAAGTCATGGCGAATGAGCACGGCTACTTGCCGAAGGTGAGCGAGCTGGACGACAAGCAGCAACGCCGCTTGGACACGTGGTACGCGAAGGCCTACACCGACGACAACCTGTTCCGGACGCTGGCTGCGGACGAGACGACGATGGACATGTTCTTGGGCTGGGTGGGCACGGTGTACGGAGGCACACCCGAACAAGACCCCGGAGCGCTCGATCGTCACATGCTCGAGATGTGCCGCATCCGCATGGCGAACCGCAACGAGTGCTTCCACTGAAGCTTGGTCAAGAGCGCATCGTTGGTGCGCACTGGGCTGACCGACGAGGTCGTGGCCAAGCTGGACGACTACGAGAACTCCGATCTCGACGACGGCTGGAAAGCTGCGCTCGCCTTGGCCGACTGGCTCTCCGGACAGGAGCATTCGGGGAAGATCCCGCCCGAGCAATACGAGCGGCTGCAGCGACACTTCAACGAGCAGCAGATCCTGCGGCTCGGCGCCTTGCTCGCGGTCTGCAGCGGCTGGCATCGGATGATCGAAGCCTTCGGCATCCGGCCCGACCACTACCAAGCCGGCCAATCTGCACCGTGGGCCGCGGCAGCAGGTTGAGCCAGAGCGCGCTCGCACCCGCCGTGAGCACAGACATCAGGACGCTCGTCTAGCTTCGGCGCGGTGACCCAAGAGGCACGAGACACGGCGCCGCTGTCGCCGGGCGACCGGCTCGCAGACGTCGTTGAGTTCTTCGGCGTGCAGGCAACCGATGACGATCTGCGCTGGCACCTGCCCATCTCGCCGAACGTCGCCAACTATCTCGGTGTGATGCACGGCGGCTGCGCGCTTGCTGCGGTCACCGCGGCAGCCGAGACATGGAGCGAGCGGCCGGTCGCCTCGGCTTCGGCGCAGTTCTTGGCCCGCGTCCCGCTTGGCAGCAACGCAGAAATCACTTTTGACATCGGCTCGGCCGGCAAGCGAATGACCCAGGTGCTCGCGCAGGTTGCCGATGCAGCCGACGGCAGCGTGCTGATGCGAGCGCTGCTGTCACTGGGCGGTCGCCGGCTCGGCATCGACCAGGACTGGGGGCAGCCGCCCGATGTTCCCGAACCGCACGAGTGGCAACGCCGATCCGTGCCGGCCAAGGCAGTCCCATCGTTCAGTACCGACGCCGACATCCGCTTCGGGCCCTACAGCGCCGGCGATCGAAGGATCCTCTGCTGGGCGCGCCTCGCCGGCACGCTGGCGTCCACTCGCCAGGGTTTGATTGCTCTGGCGGACACGCTGGCGACGGGGATGCACCTCAGTCTCGGCCGCAAGTGGCGCGGCGCGAGCCTCGACAACACCGTGCGCATCGCCGGCGATGCTGATTGCGAATGGGTGCTGCTCGACATCGAGACCGACGGCTTTCACAACGCCGTCGGCCATGGCGTCGTGCATATGTTCACGCCCGACGGCGAACTGCTTGCCAGCGGGAATCAGTCGTTCGCCGTGGCGCGAGTGGCCGGCCCGGTGGAGGGCTTCCGGCTGTAGGCAGCACTAGCTTTCGGCTGCGTGAGCGCCGAGGCTGCAACAAGCGATGCTGCGCCGAAGGATCCGCACGTCGACGAGGTAATCGAGTTCTTCGGTCTCGAGTCGACGGCCGAAGAGTTGCGCTGGATGCTGCCGGTCACCTACGACGTGGCCGGTGCCACCGGCACATTGCATGGCGGGTGCGCGCTCGCGGCCGCCGTGGCGGCCCTCGAGAGCGTCACCGGCCGGCCCATGGCCGCAGCATCCGCCCAGTACCTGGCGCGGCTGCCGGTGGGCGGCTGTGCGGCCGTCGCTCTCGACATCGGCGCCAGCGGCAACCGCATGACCCAGGCCTCCGCTGAGATCACCGATGCTGGCGATGGCCGGGTCATCCTGCGTGCGCTCGTGTCGCTCGGCGGTCGGCAGCTGGGCATCGACCAGACATGGACGACCGCCCCGGACGTGCCGCCGCCGGAGGTATGCGAGCCCCGCGGCGCGACCTCGATCGAAGGCCGGTCGTTCACCGACCACGCCGACATCCGGCTCGCCGGGCAGCAGCCGGGCGAGCGCCACGTGCGGTACTGGGCGCGCCTCGACGACACGCTGGCATCGACCGGGCCGGGCCTGACGGCGCTGGCCGACCTGCTGCCGAGCGGGATGCGCGTCAGCCTCGATGCCGGATTCAGGGGATCCAGCCTCGACAACTCGGTGCGGATCTCCGGCGAAGCCGAGAGTGAATGGGTGCTCCTCGACATCGAGTCTGACGCAGTCCACAACGCCATCGGCAACGGCATCGTTCGCATCTATGCCTCCGACGGGGGGCTGCTGGCAACCGGCACCCAGTCGTTCGCTATCACCCGCATTACCGGTCCCCTGGGCTCGCCGCAGCAATGACGGGCGCACGCACGTGGCTGGTCGGAGCGCGGCCCCGCACCTGGCCGGCTTCGCTGGTGCCGCCGTTCGTGGGCACCGCAGCTTCGGACGCCGCGGCGGACGGTGCCATCGTGTGGTGGCGGGCCGTGTGCGCCCTGGTGGTGTCGCTGTGCATCCAGATCGCGGTCAACTACGCCAACGACTACAGCGATGGGGTGCGAGGCACCGACGCCGCTCGGGTCGGGCCGCAGCGCCTCGTGGCCTCAGGAGCAGCCTCGCCTGCCGCGGTACGCGCCGTTGCATTCGGGGCGTTCGGCGTTGCAGCGGTCGTCGGCGTCATCGTGGCAGCCGCCGTGTCGTGGTGGCTCATCGCAGCCGGTGCGGCGTCGATCCTGGCCGCCTGGTACTACACCGGCGGTCGGCGTCCGTACGGCTATCGGGGCCTCGGCGAGCTGTTCGTGTTCGTCTTCTTCGGGCTCGTGGCCACGGCAGGCTCAGCGTTCGTGCAGGACGCCCGGCTCACCCTGCTGGGCATCGCGGCGTCGGTGCCGGTGGGGCTGGGCTCGGTGGCGTTGCTCATCTCGAACAACCTGCGTGACCTGCCCACCGACGAGCAGGCCGGCAAGCGGACGCTGGCGGTGCGCATGGGTGAGCGGCCGACCCGGGCGCTGTACGTCGTGGTCGTGTTCCTGATGGTGTTCTCGCCGATGTACCTGTCGCTGCTTCGGCCGTGGACGATGCTGGGCCTGGCCGCCTTCGCGTTCGCCGTCGTGCCTACCCAGTCGGTGCTCAAAGGCGCCTCCGGCACAGCCCTGGTGCCGGTGCTGGCAGCAACCGGACGCCTGCAGATCGTGGTGGGGGCGCTGCTGACCGTCGGCTTGGCGCTGGGGCCGTGAGACGGCGTCGGGCCGCGGCCCCGTAGTGGCGTCCGGGCTGCGATCAGCCATGATGTCGCGATGAGCACAGCAGCAAGCTCGGCGGCGGTCCTGGAACATCTCGCTGCGCTCGGCGCGGCGTACGAGTTGGTGGAGTGCGATCCCGACTTCGCCGACACGGCGCAGTTCTGCGAGAAGTACGGCTACTCGATGGATGCGTCGGCCAACGCCATCTGCGTGGTGGGAAAGTCGGCCGAGCGGCCGATCGCGTGCTGCGTCGTGCTGGCATCGACCCGCCTCGATGTCAATGGCGTGGTGCGGCGCCGGCTGGGCACTCGCAAGGCGTCGTTCGCGGACGCCGAAGAGACCGTGGCGCGCACCGGCATGATGATCGGCGGCGTGACGCCGTTCGGGCTTCCAGATGACATCCCGGTCTGGATCGACAGCAGGGTGATGGGCTGCGACGCGGTGATCGTGGGCGGCGGCTCACGCGACTGCAAGATTCTGTGCCCGCCCTCTTCGCTCACCCAGATCGCCTCGGCGGAGGTCGTGACCGATCTGGCCAAGGCGCCGCCGCCGGCCTGAGAGGCTCAGCCCTCGCGCGTCGCGGTGATGAGCTGGGCGATGCCGCCGCTCAGCGCCTCTCGCTTGACGTCGCGGAATCCGGCCCCTGCGATCAGGGCTGCCAGCTCTGGTGCCGGGGGCAGGTAGGCCACCGACTGGGGCAGGTAGCGGTACGCCTGCCGGCTCGAGAGCAGGCTGCCGACGGCCGGCACCACCTTGCCGAAATACAGCTGGTGGCCTGCCCGCAGCAGTGGGTTCGAGGGCTCGGCCACCTCCAGCATCGCGACACGCGCGCCTGGCCGCAGAACCCGTGCCAGCTCAGCGAAGAAGGATCCCAGGTCGGCGAAGTTCCTCAGGGCGAATCCGCAGGTGGCGCCCGCCAGCGAGCGCTCGCGCACGCCGAGGTTCAGCGCATCGGAGCGCATGAGCGGTGCGCGCGTGGTGGCCCGGGCGAGCATGCCGGCGGAGAAGTCGACACCGACTGCCCACAGTCCCGCCGCTTCGAGTTCGTTGCACAGGTCGCCCGTGCCGCATGCCACGTCGATCACGGTCTCGCCAGGCGCCAGACCGAGCGCTGCTACGGCACGCCGCCGCCAGCGGGTGTCGAGGCGGAATGTCAGCAACCGGTTCAGCAGGTCGTAGCGCGGCGCGATCTCGTCGAACATCGCCTCGACGGCGGCGGCCTTGTCCTGCGGTCGCGGTAGTGGTGAGGTCGAGCCGGAAGGCGAGGCCGTGGCCCGAGCGGCCCGTGAGCCCCAATTCAACCGAGCTCGGGAACTAGAGCGGGGCAATAGTGCAGGCCGTCGGCGGGATGTCACGTGAACCAGACGCGTCGATGACTGCGGCTGATCGGGTGGAAGAGCAGCACCAGCAACAGTGCGTCGAACATCAGCCGCATGAACACGCCCAGTGCCAGGCCGAAACGCGCGCCCCACCACAGCGTCGCGATCGCCGAGTACACCGCCGCAGACGAGCACAGCCAATGGCCCCACCGGCGCTCGCTGGACGTGCCGATGCCGCCTGCCACGAACGCGCCGCCGAGCAGCAGCGTCACGCTGGCAGGCACGACGGCATCGGCCAGGTTCTGGGCGCTGCGATCGCCAGCTGCCAGCGACACGATCGCCTCGAAGATGTCGAGCGCCACCTGCCACTCGACGCGCGCTCCGAGCAGCAGGAACACCGCAGAGAAGTAGCTCAGCAGCACAGCGCTGTAGAGCGTCTGAGGCTGGCTGCGGTTGACCCACTTGATCCGGTTCACTGCGCAAGTGTGGCACCCGCCGCCGGTCGTCGGCTGCCAGACGCGCTGAGCCAGCGCGTCGCGCTGGGCATGTGTCGCGTGACGCCCGGGCAGCTCACCCGAGCAGCGTTAGCCTCGCCCCGGTGAGCGACGAAGCGAGTGCTCCAACGAGTGCCGATCCCGTCATCTCGATCGGCGCCGATCAGCATGGTGCTGTCGTCGAGATCGACGCCTCGCAGTGGCCATCGGGGGCGATGTCTGCTGCGCTGGGGCATCAGCTCGATGGCATCGCCGGTCCGGTGTCGGTCTGGATCGATCATCCCGAGACCCCCCGCAGCGATGCGGCGCCCGCCGAGACCGAGCTCGGGCGCGAATTGGCGAAGCTCGGCCTGACGTTCGAACGCGACCTGTATCGCATGGAGCGGTCGCTGCCGATGGACCAGCCCAGCGGCATCGAGACACGCTCGTTTGTGGTGGGCCAGGATGAGGCCGCCTGGGTGGAGGTCAACAACCGGGCGTTCTCGTGGCACCGCGAGCAGGGCGGGTGGACGCTCGAACAGGTGGCCGAACGCCAGGCCGAACCGTGGTTCGACGCCGACGGATTCCGTGTGTACGACATCGACGGCGAGATCGCGGCGTACTGCTGGACGAAGGTGCACGACGATGAGGCACCGCCGGTGGGCGAGGTGTACGTCATCGCCGTCGATCCCGCCTACCACGGTCGGGGGCTCGGCCGGGCTCTCACGCTCGCCGGCTACGAGTATCTGGCCGCTGCGGGCCTCACGCGGGCCATGCTCTATGTTGACGCAGACAACACCCCGGCGGTCACGCTGTATCTCGACCTCGGCTTGGAAGTCGCCGTCGTGCGGCGCTTGTTCACCGGCGTCGGCGCGGCGCGACCGTGACGGTCGCCGATCCCTCGCTTGCGGATCTCAGCCGGGCTGAGCTGGCAGAGCTGCTCGACGGCGAGCCCAAGTACCGGCTCGATCAGGTGTGGGATGGCCTGTACCGGCAGCGCCGCCCGTTGGCTGAGCTCAGCAATGTTCCCAAGGCGCTGCGTCACGCCATCGCCGAGCTGCTGCCCGATGCGCTCAGCTTGGTGCGCACGCAATCGGCCGACCGCGGGGCTACCACCAAACACCTCTGGTCGCTGCGCGACGGGCACCTGGTGGAGTCGGTGCTCATGCGGTACCGGAACCGGACCACGCTGTGCATCAGCAGCCAAGCCGGCTGTGCCATGGGCTGCAGCTTCTGCGCGACCGGTCAAGTGGGCTTCGACCGCAACCTGAGCGTCGGCGAGATGGTCTCCCAGGTGCTCGGCACGCTCCAGCACGCGGCACCGGAGCCAGGCGCCATCAACAGCGCTGCCGCCCGCGGTGGCGCCATCAACATCGTGTTCATGGGCATGGGCGAGCCGCTCGCCAACTACGACGCCGTCTGGGCCGCTGTCGAACGCTTCCATGGCGACATGGGCGTCGGCGCGAGGCACATCACCATCTCGACCGTCGGGGTGATTCCCGGCATCGTGCGCCTCGCCGCAGCGAGCCTGCCGATCAACTTGGCGGTCTCGCTGCACGCAGCCAACGATCGGCTGCGCAATCGCATCGCACCGATCAATCGCACGTACCCATTGCGTGACCTCGCTCGCGCCCTGGCCGACTACCGGCGAGCCAAGCGGCGGCGCATCAGCTTCGAATGGGCAATGATCTCCGGTGTCAACGACCGCGACAGCGACGCCGCAGAGCTGGCCGCGTACGCACGACCGCTGGCGGCCCATGTGAATCTCATCCCTTTGAATCCGACTCCGGGCTACGGCCACCAGCCCTCGCCGGCCGGCCGGATCGAGCATTTCGCCGCCGAGCTGTCGTCCCGTGGCGTGAACGCCACCGTGCGCCAGAACCGCGGCACATCGATCGACGCCGCATGCGGCCAGCTGCGAGCCGACAAGCAGGTCTCGATCGGGCGCCGCGACCGCTCCGCCCGACGCGACGAGCGCACCCGGATCGAGCGTTAGGGACGCTCATGGCCAAGCCGCGATCGCCGAAGGGGCGCGCACAGCGGACCCACGAACGGCTCAAGGGCGAGTACGAAGCTGTCTGCGAGCTCGAGCATCGCAACCCGTTCGAGTTGCTGGTCGCCACCATCCTGTCGGCGCAGTGCACCGACGCACGGGTCAACGCCACCGTGCCGTCGCTGTTCGCGCGCTTTCCCGACGCCGAGTCGATGGCGTCGGCTGATCTGGCCGAGCTGGAAGAGATCGTGCATCCGACTGGGTTCTTCCGCAGCAAGGCCCGCAATCTGCAGGGAATGGCCCGCCTGCTGCTGTCGGACTTCGGGGGTGAGGTGCCGACCGCGCTGAAGGACCTGGTCAAGCTGCCCGGCGTGGGCCGCAAGACGGCAAACGTGATCCGTTCGGTGGCGTTCGACCTGCCCGGTCTGCCGGTGGACACTCACGTCGGCCGCCTGGTGCGGCGCCTCGGCATCACCGCCGAGGAGGATCCGGTCAAGGTCGAACTGGCCTTGAACCCGATGATTCCCCAATACGAGCGGGGCGACTTCAGCCTGCGCCTGATCCTGCACGGAAGGCGCGTCTGTTCGTCCCGCAAGCCTGCATGCGACGACTGCGTGCTCAACGATTTCTGCCCGAGCGCGTTCGCGGCCTGAATCGGCACGGGCGCTGGCTGTAGTGCGAATGCGAGACCCGAGAGGTGCAACCGAATGACTGAGTCAGCGAATCCCGGCAGCGGCACGGTGCGCAGGTCGTCGCACTTCGTGCCCGGCGCAAACGAGCGCATGCTGGAGAAGTCGATCGCGACTGACGCCGACAGCCTCGTGCTCGATCTCGAAGACGCTGTCACCCCCGACAACAAGGACAGTGCCCGCACGACGGTCGCGGGCTGGCTGGCCGATGTCGACTTCGGCGCCAAGGAGCGGGTGGTGCGCATCAATCCGCTCGACACACCGTGGTGCGCTGCCGATGTCGCCGAGACGATGGTGTCGCCGCCCGACGCCTACCTGGTGCCGAAGGTGAACAATGCGGCCGAGGTCGTCGAGCTCGACGGTATGATCGCCCGCTGGGAGCTCGAGCTCGGCCACCCGTCTGGTGGCGTCGTGCTGCTGGTGCTGGGTACCGAAACGCCGCAAGGGCTGCTGAACATCGGCGAGCTGGCCCGCCACGACCGGGTGGACGCGCTGAGCTGGGGCGCCGAGGATCTCTCGGCGGCGATGGGCTCGAAGGCCAACCGAGATGCGTCCGGGGCCTACCTGCCGGTCTTCGAGTACGCCCGGGTGATGTGTTTGGTGGGCGCCACGGCGTGGAACAAGCAGCCGCTCGACACCGTGTTCGTGGACTTTCGCGACGACGAGGGGCTGGCGGCCGAGTGTGCGACGTCAGCCGCTATGGGCTTCACCGGCAAGATCACCATCCATCCCGCGCAGATCGACATCGTCAACGCCGCGTTCACGCCGAGCGATGCCGAGATGGCCGACGCCCGCGAGCTGCTCGAAGCATTCGCCGAGGCCGAGGCCGCCGGCCTGATGGCTTTCGCACACAAGGGCCAGATGGTGGACGTGCCGCACCTCACCCGAGCCCGCAAGATCGTCGCCACGGCTGAGGCCATTGCGTCACGCTCGTAGCCGCGTCGCATGCCCTGCAGGCAGCGGCCACTGACTGGATACTCAGCGCAGCGCGTCGGTGGCCTGGGCCAAACGGCGGCGAGCCATCCGCAACGAGCGCTCAACCTCGTAGAGCTCCACGCCGACATCCTCATTCGGCGTGCCCATCAGCTCATCGGCAGCCTGCACCACGCGGTTGCCCAGCTCGCCGACAGCGGTCTCGATCGACGACAGCTCAGCAGCGCTGATCACACGCGGCACGCTACCGACTCGGTTGCTCAACGGGATTCAAGCAGGTGGGATTCGCGCGACGACGATCGGCCGCTGCGGAATGACCTTGCCGTCGTGAAGGTAGTAGGCAATGAATCGACCGTCAGGCGACCATTGAGGTGCGACTATGTTGGCGGCTTGAAAGACGTCTCCGGTGTAGCGGACCACCGTTCTGACCTCGTCGTTGTCGAGGTTGAGCACCTTGATGTAGCTCTCCCATTCACCGTTCTCCAATGGAGCTTTGCCGACCAGTGCGATTCGGCAGCCATCGGGTGACCACGCATACCCGGAGAACTTGATGCGGCTCAGAATGACTGGCCAAACCGGCTTCCAGTCGGATCCGTCATCTTGTACCGTCGCAACACCTCCGCCGTCCCCAATCGAGATGCGCTCGCCGTCATGGGTCCAGTAGTGAGTCCGGCCAAAGAATGCGCGAGTTTCTAGGTTGACTTCATTGCCGCCGTCGTCATCGATGATTGCGAGATGTCGCTTGGCAAAGAACTCTTCTGGCTCTTCCCACAGATCGATCCGGCGGAACAGGATCCGTCGGCCATCTGGAGACCATCTTGGCGCATAGTCCTGCGAGATCGAATTGGTCAGTTGGACTTCACCGGTTCCATCGGAGTTGATGACGTGGAGGTGGGCCACCACTTCCATGTACAGCTCCTGACCGGTGAAGCGGGAAAAAGCAATGCGCGTGCCGTCAGGCGACCACGCGGGGAATGAACCACGTGTCAGCTTGACCCGGTTGCCGCCGTCGATGTCTGCTGTCCAGATCTCCCGGTTGTGCTGGTAGGCGATGCGGCGACAGTCAGGCGACCAAACAGGAAGGATCGCATCGACGTCGTCGATAATCGCCTGGGGTTCGCTGCCAACCTCGAGGTTGCATTGGACGCCAACAGTGGTTCCGCCGACGAGATAGTCGTCGATGGCGGCATCTGAGATAGCGGCGCTGCCGCCGAATATGTGAACGTCCATGGTGTCGTCGCCGCTTGGCGCGATCACCGAGCGCGCCGAGTTGAGATAGCGGACCGTCGCCGCTGGGATTGCGTCGGGGTCGGCGAGCAGTAATGGGGTGCACAGACGGGCCAGCAGCGGTGCAGCGCTGAATGCGTCGAACGGCACGTGCCCGCGCGCCAAGCCGGCACGGCGCTCGGTGAAGCACGTGAGGCTGAAGCGCCGGACGGCAAACTTGGCAGCTTCTACTGCAGTCTCGTAGCGGGTTGTGCCGGCGAGGCGGGTCACCTTGATGCCAAGTGCGGTGATGTCGTTCTCGATCACTTGGTGCAGAGCCGCCTCGCCACCCATCAGCACAACATGCTCGATGTCTTTCTCGATCAGGTAGCGAGCCACATCGCGTCGGAAGATCTCCGGCTTGGTCAGCAGAATCGGATGGGATCCTCGCGCCGCGATAGCGCCGGCGACGAGCGCGTCAGCAAAGACCCTGCCATTGGCGACGATCGCAGTGCGGCCCAAGCCCCGCATGTCTCCGGGCGTGCCGAGCCGGCGCGCAGCAGCGACCGAGGTTGCGTACTGGTCGGTCCGGGTGATCCGCTCGGCCGAGATGCCGAGTTCTTCGAGGCCGGCCACGACGGTCGGCCCGACACCCTCGGTGTCACTGTCGGCGCCGATGATCAGGGCCTTCGAGACGCCCGTGCGTTGCAGGAAAGCGGCGGCATCGGGTCGCAGCTCACCCGAGGGCGTCGACAGCACGGGCGCCCCGAGCGAACCGGCGAGTGGGGCTGCGACGACCGCATCAGTCCAGTTGCGGCCCGAGACCATGACCACCCAGTTCAAGCTGCCGTCAGCATCGGCCGCCACCGCTTCCGCTACGCGCAGCGAGGTTGCGTAGCGGTCTGCGCCTCCGTAGCGCTGTTCGTCGATGTCAGCCAGCTGTGGCACGGCGCCTGCAGCAGCAACTGACAGGAAGACAGTTGCTGCCGTGACGACCGTCGCCATGAGCACTGCTCCAATCGCCCTCAGTGTTCTCCGGCGTATGAAGTCTGCGTACAGGCCGTAGGAGCGGTGAAGGTCGTGCTGACAACTGCCAGGGTCCTGGAGGAGATGCCGAGGGATGTCGATCATCTAGCGGGCCGGTACGGGAGCGACATACGTTCGTGCTGCGTCGCCCTGGTGAGTATTGCGCTCGTACATGATGCTCCGGCCGTCGGGAGCCCATTGCGGGCTTCTGATGATCGTGAAGGTTCCCCTGAACGACTCGCGGACTGTGTGGCTGACATAGCGAACGACTTCGACCATCTCGCCGTCGAGTGAAGCGATGGTGAGCGTCCGGTCGTTGCGCATGCCGTCGCTGTACGTGTCGTCCTCGACGAATTGGAACGTGGTGTATGCGAGGGCGCCGCTGTCCGGCGACCACGAATGACCGTCTGGCGAGTACTCGGAGGCGATCCTGCGCTGGTTCTCGCCCTCGGGATCCATGATCCACAGATCCTGGTTGTTGTCATACGCAATCCAGCGACCGTCCGGCGACCAAGCTGGGAAGTGGTCTGCCGCATCGCCGCGAGTGAGCGCTCGCACATCACTACCGTCTGCGTCCATCACGGCGATATACACATCGTCATAGTTCTGGTAGTGATGCTGGTTCTCCGGGTGTCCCCGGGAGAAGGCAATCCGCTTGCCGTCCGGGGACCAACTTGGAGATCTGTCAGTCACGTCACCCGACGTGAGTTGCCGTTCTCCTGTCCCGTCGGCATTGATGACGAATATGTGGTTGATCGGTTCCCCGTGGCGAAACCGGCCTCCGTACCTGACAAAGGCGATTCGAGTGCCGTCCGGCGACCAAGCTGGCGAGCCGTCTTCCTCCTCACCTGGATAACCGGCGGTCAGTCGTATTAGGCCCGTTCCATCGGTTCGCGCCGTCCACAGCGCCTCCTTGATGTCGAGAAACGCGATCCGTTTGCAGTCCGGCGACCATGCGGAATGGCGAGAGAAAATGTTGCCGAGTACCGGCACGGGCTCGTTGCCGACGCCCGGAACGCACTGGCCTTGAGGTCGGAGCCTGCCGCCCTCAGTGCCCAGCGGGTCAGCGAGGTAGTTGTCGATGGCTGTCCGCGAAACGGCTGCATTGCCGCCGAACACGTGCAGGTCGGCACTTCGACGTGTGCTCGCTCGAACCTTGAGGGCGCTATTGAGGAACTCGGCGGTCGAGCGGGGAACGGCATCCGGGTCAACCAGCAGCAGCGGGGCACATAGGCGGGCGAGCAATGGTGCTGCGCTGAACGAGTCGAACGGAACGTGAGCACGCGCCAACCCGATGCGCCGGGTGCCGAAGCACCCGTTCCCGTAACGGCCGTCGATGAGCTTGGCGGCCTTGACGGCGGTCTCGTAGCGAGTGGCTCCCGCGAGCCGTGTCACCTCGATGCCGAGTTCGGCGATTGCGTCCTCGATCACTTGATGCAAGGCCGCCTTGCCTCCCATCAGCACCACGTGCTCGACTTCCTTGTCGGTCAGGTAGCGGGCCACATCGTGCCGGAAGATCTCCGGTTTGGTCAGCAGGACAGGGTGTCCGCCCCGTGCGGCGAAGGTGCCGGCGACGAGCGCGTCAGCGAAGACCCTGCCGCTGGCCACCACAGCGGTCCGGCCGAGGGCGCCCATGTTCCCGGGAGTGCCGAGTCTGCGGGCGACGGCGACGGAGTTTGCGTACTGGTCGGGGCGGGTGACTCGTTCGGTGGTGATGCCGAGCGTCTCGAGTCCCGCCACAACTGTGGGTCCGACGCCGTCGGTGTCGCTGTCGGCGCCGATCAGCACGGCCTGTGAGACGCCGGTGCGTTGCAGGAACCGCGCGGCATCGGGTCGCAGCTCGCCGGGCGGCGTAGCCAGCACCGGGGCGCCCAGCGATCCCGCGAGCGGCGCGGCGACGACGGCATCGGTCCAGTTGCGACCCGACACCATCACCACCCAGTCCAGGCTGCCGCCGGCATCGTCGGCGACAGCTTCTGCGACGAGCAGCGACGTGGCGTAGCGGTCGGTGCCCCCGTAGCGCGGCACGTCGACCTCGTCGAGCTGATCAACCGCCCCCGCTGTCGAGACGTGCACGACCGCGCCGCCCGCGGCCATCAGGAGAGCCAGCAGTGCCAGCCGCGTCGTGCGCATCCACTCAACCTAAGGGGCCGCGCGGATAGGTGGCCGTCCACGGGTCGTCTGGTTCCCCGGTGTATTGGTGGGGTCGTCCTTGACCTGACGACCGTGGAGGCCGGTTTCATCATGCGCGCTCTGACCAAGGCTGTGGTGGATGTCATCT
>JAJEBN010000076.1 GCA_022822525.1 Acidimicrobiia bacterium
CAGATGACATCCACCACAGCCTTGGTCAGAGCGCGCATGATGAAACCGGCCTCCACGGTCGTCAGGTCAAGGACGACCCCACCAATACACCGGGGAACCAGACGACCCGTGGACGGCCACCTATCCGCGCGGCCCCTTAGGGAGAGCACCGCTTGAGCCGTCTGGTCCAATGCGGACGGCTTGCAAATCAGCCACGGGGTCGACACGATGCCGGGCTCGCCGGCAAGCGCTAACGCGGAGAACCTGTTTTCTCCGATCTGTCCCGTCTCCACGCTCACGTCGCCGGTGTCCATCTCAGGGAACCCGCAAATCATGATGCGCGGACTCAACGGCATCATGAACAGCACAGGCGCTTCAGGCTTCGGGCCGCCCCAGCGGGGCGCATGAAACACAGGAACAGCGTTCAGCCCGATGGGCTCATCTGCCGGCAGAACCGTGACAACGAGCCCGCAGTCATGGTAGGCCTGCGCCTCATCCCATCGTCCCTGGATCTTGGCTGCCGTGTCGGGGTTCGCGACACCGTTCTGAATGTCATCGATCTGTTGAATGAGCACTGTCAGCGCACGTGCATGATGCAGCACTGCCAGCTCTATCAACGATGAGAAATTGCGCGGCTCGGACACCATCTTCTCCAGGGCCTCGAAGTCATCGCCGTTCGAGGCGAGCAGTCGCTCTATCTCGTCAATGGTGTGGGCGGCGGCGTTCTCCGCAGGGTGCCAGGTGTCTTCGAGTTCCTGTGGCCACAGATCCACAACAGAGTGCAGCGTCCTCGCTTTCGCCGACACTTCAGTGCTGTCACGGTGATGCAAGCACACCACCCCGACCTTGCCGACCTCAGCCCAGCGTTTGATGAGAGACTTGCTGATGTAGTGCTGACGCTGCGTTCCGGACATCGCGCTAACGTAGTGGCCTGTCCCCCTGTTTGTGGGGCGCTGGAGCGGAATTCAATAGCTCCAGGTCAGAGCTTCGGGGCAGCGCCGTGAGGTAACCGATTTTGCCGAAATTGGTAACCAGTCGCGAGAGCCTTGCGAGGGCTTCGGAGGGCGAAACTGCAGGTCACAGTTCTCTCCGGGATCAGGGTTATGAGTTCGGTACGAGTTGCTGCGTCGGTCGTGGTGTGTGCGTGGTGTTGCTCGGTTCGGCGAAATATGGCGCGGCAGGCTCGAGGGCGCTTTGGCATTCATCCTCGATTCAGCGTTCTTCGTCGAGAGCCTGCATGGCGTCGTAGGCGTCGATCTCGACAAGTCGGTCAATGATGTCCAGGCAGCGGGCTCTCTCCGGTGCGCCGCTCTGGCGGTAGAGACGCAGCACAAGCGACACGAGATCGCGGCCGATTACGGCAGCCGAGGTCCTAATGTCGCCAAGATCGGTGGCCTTGATCTCAACTGTGCGCTCGCATACAGCCAGCGAACTGAGCGGCAAGGCTCCGTCCAGTTCTGCGAGCGTGTGGATGAGGCCTTCGCTGGCCTGCTCAAGAGCTGGACTGTCGACGAGTGCCGCGATGAGGCGCTCTGCATCGGCGGCATCGAGGCTCGCGACTTCCCAAACAACACGAGAAGCAGCACTTCGGACATCAACATCCGGGTCGCTGAACGCGTCGATCAGGTCATCCATGCAGTCAGCGGCGCTGCTCGCAAACACGGTGGCTGCCCCACGCCTGGCATCTGGCGGGAGAACGTCGAAGTCGTCGACGAAATCGGCAGGGAGCCGACTGTGCCAGCGTGCGATCGCCCAGATGCGACCTGCTTGGTCGGAGATCTCGCCGCCGTGCTCAAGCGCTGCCGCAAGGAAGTATGCGAGTTGTTCGGGTTCGTTCATGATGGCGAATCGGAGCAAGTTCTGCACCGTTGGTGAGCCGAGCAGTTCGATCTTGTCGCCGAGGAGCTTTAGCGCGAGATTCAGCGCTGCTCGCTCGTCGTGACGGGCCAGAGCGCTGACGGCATCAGCAGCGCACGTCTGCACGGCCATTATCGGGTCCATGGCGAGCGCTTCGATGGTGCCGGTCAAGTCATCGACATGAGTTGCTCCCGATGACAGCACTCTGGCGATTGCACATGCTGCTTGACCTCGTGTGGAGTTGATCCCCGCCGTGAGGAGATCCCCTCGCCAGTAACGCTGTCCCCCGGGTGCCGTAGTTCGCGCGGACTCGTGATCAGGGTCTGTGTCGCCTGCGCAGTCCTTTAGCAGCCCGACAAGACGTGCATCGACAGTCTCTGCGTCTCGGATCGCCCGGCTGATCGACAGACCGCAATCTTCGCCGTAGACATCGCGTGCGTGCTGACACAGATCAGCTAGCAGGTCGGCGTCGATTCCCTTTGCGACTTTCCCGAGGACAGCGTCAATGGCGTCAGCAGGAATCTGGGCATCGAACCGCAACGCGAGTTGCGCGAACCGCCTGGGTTCGTTCTCGGCGTGTTGGCCGAGATGCTGAGCGAGCTGTCGGGCCCCGCCGACGTGTCGATCGGAGGTCGGATCCCACTTGGGCCTTGGGCTGTCGTGTTCGCGGAGTTTTCGCAGCCAGTCGTCGTCATGCAAGAGCGCAGCATCATCGTCGCTGAGGGGCGACCCGATCGTGTAGGTCTTGATCGGCTGGGGAGGCTGCGGCGGTGACTGCGCGAAGCGCTGCTGCAGTTCTCGCAGAGCTCGTCCGCCCTCTTCAGTCAATCGCGACGTGTCGAGTGCTGACAGGATTTCGTACTTCTCGAGGCCCCTCCATTCCGGGTGCTGCGTTTCGAAATTGGGCTCGTGCTGAAGCACTGCGTCTTCCAGCCGGGAGAACTGTTCGTCCGAACAGAGCGGCGAGTGCTTCTCGGCGAGTTCGCGAGACGCCCAACAGACGCCGTCCATCCATCCGAGTCTGAGATTGCGCGGATCTGAGACAAGCCACGTGATCGCGTCATCGGGATCGTCGGCAGCGGTCAGCGCCCGGCAGGTGAGGAATCGCAGTTCGTCACTCTCTGCGGCGCGCAACGGCTCAAGCGCGGCTGTGAGCGCGACGGGATCCTCTGCGGCGAGGAGCTGCAGCGCCTGTTCGGTCCCATCGAACACGAAGTCGTCGATGGTGTGACTCGACGACACGATGCGGTGGCCCCACCGGCTGCCTCTCGGCAGGAACTCACCGTGCGGCTGCTGTCCAGTCATGGCGAGCTCCATGACGAACGGCAGAACCGAGTTCACGAACACAGCGGGCACACGCTGTGCGATCTCCCCGATTGCGGACGCCACCTGCGAGTCTTGCGGCAAGTGTCCTGACTCGAAAGGGTCCTTGCTGCCTTCGGCTCGGGCGCGGGCAAGACCGCGCTGGAGGATCGCCCCAATGAGCCGAGCTGCGCCGGCGGGGTCTTCGTTCGTCATCGAATAAACACTCCACCAAAGGTCCCGGAATCCGCTCAGCGGCAAGCTGGTCTCGTCCAAGTGGCCGAGTTCGATGAGCTCTATGGCGAAGTCGATGAGTTCGCTGCGCAGCGAGATCGAGATCAATGAGGCGCTACGTTCACGCCACTCATCAGACTTGCCGATGTGCGGCCGCAGAAGCTCCTCAGCTCGGCGGGGTCGTTCACGTCCGACAATCTGCAGCTGATTGAAAGCCGGCTCGACCCTGTTTGGATCGTTGAGCCATCGCTCCCACATGCCGAGTGAGTCCGCTGCGTCGAACCAGCCCGGCTGGCGGAGCAGGCCCACGAGCTTGCGCGAGATCCAAGAGCCGCTCCAAGCCAGTTCGTCGAGCGGTGCCCAGTCCATCGCCTCGTGCGGGACGTGGCGCAGCAGGTCGACGACCATTTGCTTGATGTGGGAGCGGATCCGGTCGCAGCCCAGCAGCTCCACGGCCGTTCCGTAGAACCGGCGTTGATCGGTCGCCAAGAGGTGATCTAGGACTTGGCGTGTTTGGGCTCGTCGGAATAGTGCCTGCCCGTGTTCCTGGAGGAACTCGACGAGGTTCTTGCCTGCTCCGATGAACGACCGCGCGAAGAGGAAGTCGAAGTAGGACTCGTGGAAGAACGTAAATCCTGATTCGTCGCGCACCAGCACGTCTTCGGACACGAGAGCCTGGACCTGTCGCTGCTCTGCGACGTCCAGAATCGACGCGGGCACGGCAAGAACCTCGTTGTCACTCATGTGCTCGATCATCGGAACGGTGATGGCAGCCCAATCCAATCGCCCAATGCGGTCCTCGACGCTCAGCCGTGCTTCTTCGGTGTACTTCTCGTACAGCTGCTGCAGCGTCGAGTAGTCCTGGCTGCGGGCAGATTCCGACAATCGGCTGAACACCGCCAGATGCAGCGGCGTGCACAGCAGGCGAAGAGTCGTCTCCGAAGACGGGACGGACACGCCAGCCTGTTCGAGCGAGCCTCTCACCTGTTCGATATCGAGTTCTCCGACGGTGTGCCGACCGAAGGCACCTTGAGCGTTCAGCAATCCGCGCAAGCGCGGGTCTGCTTCGAGATCCACGGTCCGGGTGACGAGCAACAGCTTGATGTTCGGAGCGCGCTTGGCTTCGGTGACGATCTCGGCGACCGCGTCGAAACCGTCAGACATGCGGCCGCTGTGCATGCTGACAGCGTCGAGCTGGTCGATGACGAGCAATGCAGGATCACCGCCGGCGATGGCCTCCAGCAGAAGAGTCGGCGAACCGTCCAACTCAATGACCCGGCCCAACCCAGCCGAGGTCGTCACCTTGTTCTCAGTGTCCATGCGGGCGACTGCCACATGCCACCCCCGACTCCCAAGCAACGTCGCCGCATCAGACGCAACCGTCGACTTGCCGCAACCGGCGCGTCCGTCGATGACAACGACCTGGCCGCTGTCGTGGTCACACAACTTCTCGACAACAGCGCTCGCGTCGTCACGAGGGACAAGGCCGAAGTACGGCTTCGAATGCTCCACGCGTCGCTGCTGCCTCGCCAGAGAGTTGCGGAATGCTTCACGGACGCTGCGGCTGCCTGTCGTCGGCTGCGGTGTAAACCCTCGAGAGTCGAGTCGGTCGATAACGGCCTGATCAGTCAGCGTCCGGTGGACATTCTCATCGCAGAGGTTTCGCAGATCGCCTCTGACCACATCGGGTTCGTCCGTGTAGAGCAGCCTCAGGTACGCGTCGATGTTTCTGCGGAGGCCGTCGATCGTGTGATGCTCCACGTAGATCCCGCGAAGCAACTCCCAGGTCTCGAGAATCTCGACGTTCCACGCTTCGCTGACGAAAGTCAATGCAGACTCGTCGAGTTGGGAGAGCGATTCCACGAACTCGTCGACACTCTCAGACTGCCGGGCACGAGTCGCGAGCGTGTCGAGTGCCGTGGCTGCGGCTCCCAACGCGACGAATAGAAAGCGGCGCCCGCGCTCGACCTGCAGCTTCGCGGCAGAGAGCATCCCCGCCGTATGAAGCCTGCGGGGGGTCCAGCTTCGGGCTCCGCCCTTCACCTGCTCAACCCATGAGATTTCATCGGCGTCGACGAGCTCGAATTCGACACCAGTCCCTGCTTCGCCGAGAGGCTCGAGGCGAATCCGACGCACCTTCCCCATGAGCATCTCCGCAATGCGCAGAGTGGTCCAAAGGTGCTCGTTCACGTTGCCGGCCTTTTCAGAGGCTCCGCCGGGCATCGCTTTGGCCATAGCGTCCGCCTCTCCGAGACACCGCGCCGCAGGGGCGACCGTCTCAACGGCGGCCAGTTTGCCTCCAGCACAGCCGGTTGCCGCAGAGCGCCGACCAGTCAGCGACGGCCGTAAGCAGCTCAACGCGCCTACGCGGCGGGACGAGTTTGACCTAGCTCACGTCGATGGTCTCGACGAACAGAGGCATGGAGAATTCCACGCTTGCCCTGGACTCGCCGGAGCCCAGCGTCTCGGGCGAGAGCACGTGCGGTGGCAGCGCGAACTTGATGGCGCGGTCTCCGAAGCCGTAGCGGCAGCGGGCGATGCTCCACAGCGACATCAGCATGTGTCGGACGACGACGATTGTGCTCATGGCTTCGCTGGGTCTGATCCACCGTGTCGTCAACGACCAGCGCCGCTCGTTTGCGCTCTTGTCGTTCTTGAAGGTCAGGTGAGCCAGGCTGTCGCCTTCGCCCACCCTGGTCGGCTCCTCGCCAACGGGACCGATGTCGAGCACGGCATCGCCGGGGATCGCGGTCGAGCCGTGCTTGGTGGAGTTGTACGACCTGGCTTCGCTCAGCCACGTCCATGCGAATCTGCGCATGAACGCGGCGAGGTTGCTCGCTGCCTCACGGTCGTCATCGGCGTACTGATCCCCCATGAGATCGCTCGCGAAGAACAGGTGGCCGACTTCGCGTTCCAGTTGCTCCTGATCTGCATCAACGATCGCTGACTTGACAGCCTCCTTGAACTTTGCGGAGGAGGTCACTCGCGAGATTTCGAGCCACGGGCACTGAGGCAGTTCGCGGTGACCGACGAAGAGCCGCAGGAGCGTCTCAATGGCCAAGTGCTTCAGGCTGTGAATCTCGATGCGCACGTAATGGTCAAGAAAGCGCTGATTCTGCTCACGGGTCGCAGCCTCGTCTTCCTCACCGACGGCACCTTGGAGCCGAATGCGAGAACCGTGGAATTCCACACCCGGTGCGATCAAGTCCATGAAACCGTCCGTCGAGCCGCCGATGGCGAACAGTGCGTACAGGCGGCCCAAGATGTAATCGTCGGGGCCTTCCCGTCGGTAGTACTGACCGTTGAGCCTTGACGGTTGGACGGGTTCGTCATGCTCGAACTGCATCTCGACAACCTGGCTCATCTCCTGCCTCCTCGGTCGAGCGCCGCTTGGGACGGGCGACGACCTAGCCCGCAGTGCCGATGGTAAGTCGGTGCTTCGGGGGATCACGGAGGATTCTTTGGACGCGATCGTGCAAAAGGTCCGACGTGGTGTGCCGACGAGCTGCGATCTTGGCTACTCGAGGTCCCAGCAGTGCGCTCTTGGGTCGGCAGGTCTCCTGACATGGTTCGGCGCGGCCGCCCGCGATCAGCAGGTTGCTTGTCGCAGTGTCGACGCAGCGGGCCGGCAGACGGTAGGTCGACGTTCCACATCACCGGATCGGTTCGAGCGATGCGGTGAGCCGGCGGCTGTTAAGGCACGCGTACGCTCGACCCGTCGCGGCCAAGGAGTCGCGGCGTCTCCGCGGCAAACCTTCCGCGGAGGTCCACGCAGTAGCCAGCTCAGCCAAACCGGAGGCACCTTGTCAAATCCCCAGATAGTTGCCGCAGTGATCGGGGGCGTGTGCGTGGTCCTGGCTGCCGCCATCGGCGCTCGAAGAGGCACCTCCCGGGCTCGACGCCTGTCGAAGGCCCGCGGACGGCTCCGGCTGACCTGCCCCCACATCGAGATCGACATGACGCCGGACGGGGACTTGGCTGTCCGGCCTCTGCCCGTCACGCCGGTGGGATCGATGAAGTACTTCTGCGGTTTCTGTGGCGGCGCGTTTCACCAATCGGATGTCGTGCGCATGAGAGACGATTGGATCAGGAGGTTCGAAGCCGACCCACTCAAGACGTTTGACGCCTACCGCATACAGCAGGACTCCGCAGACAAGGCCCGGCGCAAGTTCGAACTGCTCGGCGGAGCGCAATAGTGGGTGGCACCCATCGCGGCTCTGTCCCCACGGGCCTGCCCAGAGTCGCTCACCTCTCGATGCGCCGCATGCGCAATCGGCGCGATTGCGCACCGAGACCAGAATCGGCCTCTCTTGCTCGCTGCGAGGACAGACGAGATCTAGCAGCGGCATCCCGACAAAGGAGGAGGAAATATGCCACATGGCCGACTCTCGCCGAGTGACAACAAGGGTGCCATTGCATTCGCAGCGGTCACCGCACTCGGCATAGCAGCCACGCTGTGGCAGCTGGTAGCCCGAGGAGTTCTCGACTCGAACAACGCCGCGGACTGGGTGACGGCGGTGTTCACCGGCGGTCTCGTCGCCGTGGCAGGCGCAGCGTTCTGGCCAGCAGCAAGTCAGGTCAGGCAGGCCGCGAAGGCCGCCGCCGAGAGTCACCGGCCATACGTCACTGTCGTTACCCGTGCGGGCATCGGGGGCTTCGTGTACCTCGACCTGGTGAACAACGGCAATCGCGCGGCGCGCGACGTCACCGCAAAGATGTCCAGCCCACCCTTGGTGAACGTGAAGAACGCCAAGAACCCCAAGGCCCCATTCGGACGAGTCAGCTATCTGGCCCCCAACGAACGGCGCAGCGTCTTCTACTCAAGCGGCAATACCGAGAAGTGGCCGCCGGAACTCGTGATCGAGATCGCATACCGCGACGAGGACAGCGAGAGCCGCTCGGCAACCGTGACTCACAACTTGGACGCGCTAAAGCTGATCCTCGGGAACCCAGAGAACAAGCGAACGCCGCAGACGCTGATCACGGACGGACTCAACCGGTTCGAGCGCATCGTCAACAGGGCAGTCGAACAGATCATTGAGGCGTCAACCCCATCCAAGAGGCAACGCCATCAGGATCGCTTGATGCGCCTGAGGGCGATGCGTCGCAACACCTGACCACCTGGGGGTCTGCACGATTCCGGCTCGATGGCCGTCGAGACCTGCGTGCCCGGCCGTTCGTGTCCTACCTGAAGGAGCTCGGCCGATCTGGCCTCGGCGGGCACGCCGTCAACCTCCGATCTCAACTCGGCTCTTTGACGGCAATCTCGACACTCGCGACGGGTTGGGCGCTGCTGCAGCTCGGGCGCTGTTCCGCTGCCACGCGCGGCTAGGGTCACGCCGCCGCGAGCCGAAGCAGAACGGGGAATCGGCAAGTGTCGTCCCAATTGACCACGGTGTTCACGCAGAACGATGCGACGGTGTGTTCTCGGACGCGACCGCATCCCGGGGTGTATCTGCGCATGAACAGCGACAGCCCGATCACGGGCGACTTCGATGTCGACACCGCGGCACTTCTCAGGCTCGGCGTGCTGGAGCCTCAGGTCAGAGCGCGGCTCGCCACATTGGTCTTGGACGCGGAACGAGATGGACGGCGTCCGTCGGCAATCGACTCCCAGATGTTGGCTCGAGCTGAGGCAGCCGCACCTATGTCGATGCAGCGGCGATTGGACAGTCTGCTGCAGCACATCGGCGATCGGGCACCATCGGTCGGGGAGCAACTGGCACGTTCCCACGGCGACCCGGCCATGCTGGTGGCGTCCGAGTCCGTGGATGCACTCGAATTGCGTTCCTTGCTGAACCACCTCGTGGACGAACGCTTGATCACCCGTGACGAAACCTTCGGGCTTGCAACGGTCGCCAAGACAGCTAAGAGGATGCGCCGATAGGCGGGTCAGCGGGGTTGCCAGCGGTCTCGGTGGTCGATGAGCTTGATGGTGATGATCAGGGCGACGGCGAGTGCGAGCTGGGCGAGGCGATGGCGGGGCTCGCGGTCGGTGTTTCTTC
>JAJEBN010000071.1 GCA_022822525.1 Acidimicrobiia bacterium
TTGCTCGCCGTCGCCGAGCCCAACGTGGTGACGAAGATCAGATACCCGTTGGTGTCGGAAGACCGACTTTGGGTAGTCGACAGGTTCCAAGATCGGAACGAGGGGTTGGTGATCGCCGAAGCAGAGTTGGCCTCGCCCAGAGAACGGCTCGCCGTGCCCTCATGGTGTGGGCCCGAGGTCACCGAAGACGAGCGCTACTACAACGAGTCTCTGGCGCGGCATCCATTCTCGGCTTGGGGCTGACAAGAACCAGGCAGTCAGATGATGTCTCGAAAGCCGCCGAGCGACACGCCGGTCAGGCGACGGTGCAAGGCCATGGCCTGCGGCTCGGTCAGCGAGGCAACATAGTCAGCTGCGGCACGGATCACTGCAAGCCGCTGGAGGCAGCCTTCGGGCAGCTCCACGCCAGCAATCTGCGTGAATCCCGGGCCCTTCTCGGCAAGCTCGATGTAGTGGGCCGGCAGCAGTTCGGATTGAGATGCATAGATCTCCACCAGGTCGTCAACGACACGTGCTTGTCCTGCCTGCTGTGTCTGCAGTCCGGGCAGGTTGATGACGTACCGCCATGCGAGTTCCTTCAGCAGATCGCACTGATAGCGCAGATCCCGTTCCGCGACGTGCGGCCGATCCTTGACCCTGACATCCAGCTTGAGCCGACCCTCGTGCAGCAGCGGGTCACCCTCCACACCAACGTTGGGACCGGCGAAGTACTTGATGAGATCGCTGGTACGTCGATGGGACAGACGTCGTGAGCTGATCGAGTTCGACGATGCCTCCCAGCCCGGAATGCTCAGAGCGTCGATCAGGCCAGCGCGCATGCGGTCCAAGAAGTCATAGTCAGTCTGACGCGGACTTCCGGAGAAGTCCTTCTTGTCCGCCCACTTCTCTTGAAGGTAATCCCGAAACGACAACCACTCGTCGGTCAGCGGCTTCTTGCCGTCACCCGCCCTCGCGGCCTCAACGTCATGGCCGCCAGGGCGCAATGGATGCTCTTCAGTGTTCGGCTCGCTGCCGCGTGGGCTCGATTCGGTGCTCCGAGGTGAACTCAAGCCGCGGATGCTTTCATCCTCGCTGGTGGTCGTACCGAATATCCGATCCAGCGGGATCATTCCCGCCATGTAGAAGTCCTCGACGTCGTGCACGGCATAGGTGACGTCGTCGCACCAGTCCATCAGCTGGCATTCGAAGCTGCGACGCTCATCGTTCTCTGCTGGACTCGGGTTGGCACCCGTGTGCTCGCGTGCGCGATTCAGCGTCGCATGGTCGCTTTCGGGATCGTCGGCGTCGCCGTACACACCCCACTTCGGCAATGTCAGTCGACTACGGCCCCACGGGTACTTGGAGACCGCGTCAATCGCGGCCGCGGTCAGGTCAAGGCCGATGTAACTGTCAACACCCTGCGTTGCACGCTCTTCCGCGGCGAATGCCTTGTGGGCGAGGCGAGTGACGATCCTGAACGATTGGGGGTTGCCTTCGAAGCCACCGATGACTCGCTGCGCTTCGGCGGCTTGATTCTGGCCCTGATCGATCCCGGAACCCTCGAGATAGTGACGGACTGCCTGACCGACGAGACGGTCGACCGCCCTGTGCAGTGCGCGCTCACCGGTGTGCCCGAACGGCGGATGACCGATGTCGTGCGCAAGACATGCGAACTCGACGAGGTCGGGGTCGGGCGCATGGAACTCGGGCTGCTCACCTCTCTTGCGACTCTGCACAGGAGGCGCCGGTTGGGGGCAGAGCTGCTCCGCGAGACGCCGCCCGAGTTGTGCCACCTTCAGGCTGTGGGTCAATCGCGTGTGAAATGGCCCGATTTCAGTGCTCGCGACAACCTGGCTCTTGCCAGCGAGACGACGGAACGCGCTGGAATACAGCAGTCGGTCGCGATCCTTGGCGAACGGAGATCGAACATCGTCCTCACGTGTCCCACTGGTTGCCCCTGATCGCCGGACATACGCCCCGGGCGGATACAGCATCAGGCTGGAGAGCTAGAGGCTGAGGCCCTCGCGCACGAACTGAGCCAAGGACCGGATGACGTCTTCTTCATTGCTGGCGTCAAGTTCGGGTGGCGGATCGATCGCACTCAACCGATCTTCACCAAGATCTGTCAACGCGTAGTGCCCTGCCGAGTGCTTCACGCGGTCCATCTGCTGAAGGTACGCGATGGACTCGTGAAGACCCAAACGCCAGTCGTCGCCGTCGAAGGCTCGGAGCACACGACAGTTCTTCTCGTCGTAGCCCGACTGCTGTGTCATGTACGCCATGCCCTCGAGGAGCAGCCGCTCCACCGGGGTCGACTTGGCATCAAGGACTTCCAAGATGCGCAGGACGGCGTCGGATCTCGTGAGCACGCCGCTGTACGTCGCTGTCATGGACATTTGGCCTCTCCCCATGTGTGTATCCCGTGATGCCTCTTCGGATCGCCGGAATTACATCTCTGTAGTTTCGTGTTGTGCTGGGCGACCGTACCGTACGCGGCCGTACGCGACCACGCATGCTGAGCCGCTTGTGTTCGGC
>JAJEBN010000074.1 GCA_022822525.1 Acidimicrobiia bacterium
TGGTGCTCATCGAAGGCGCGAAGGGTTGCGGCAAGACATGGCTCGGTCTGAGCCGTGCCCGCAGCTCATCGATGCTCGCGGAGGATCCGAACGCGCTCGAGACGGCGCGCCTGTTGCCGCGTGAACTCTTGTCAGCAGGGCCGCATCCGAGGCTGATCGACGAGTGGCAGCGCGCTCCCGCGGTGTGGGACACGGCCCGTGGGCTGTCCGACGAAGACGGCGCGACAGGGAAGTTCATCTTCACCGGCTCCTACCTCCGCGGCGACGCGATCACTCGCCACTCGGGTGCCGGTCGCATGATCCGTGTCCGGCTCAGGCCGATGTCGCTGGCCGAGACTGGTGTTTCCTCCGGCGAGGTGTCACTGGCTGCGCTGATGGACGGTGAGCCGGTGTCTACGTTCGCGCCGACGCTGAGTTCCGCGGATGTCGCCGAACTCATCTGCCGAGGCGGCTGGCCCCGTCACCTGCAACTCGACGCATCAGCTTCACAACGCCTGCTGCGGGCCTATCTGAACGAGACGATGCGAGTCGACCTGCCGCTCGAGACTGAGTCGGCGCACGACCCGGTGCGCGTCGGCCGCCTGCTGCGCGCCCTTGCCCGCAATGTGTCCACCACGGTCTCGCAGGCAGCGCTCGGCCGGGAGACCGGCGCCGATGGCGTCCGGCTGAACCACCAGACGGTGAGCCGCTACCTGGATTCGCTGACCCGGCTGTTCGTGCTCGACGACCTGCGGTCGTGGTCGCCGCACCTCCTGTCGAAGGCGCCAGCGCGGCAAGCGCCGAAGCGGCACCTGGTCGATCCCTCTCTCGCCGTTGCGGCGCTCGGCATCGGGCCGGCGCGGCTGGCAGCCGACCTGCGCACGATGGGTCCGCTGTTCGAATCGCTGGCCGTGCGCGACCTGCGCGTCTACGCCGACACGCACGAGTACACGGTGCTGCATCATCGAGACGCAGACGGGGGAGAGCTGGACGCCGTGGTCGTGGCCCCCGACGGCCGCTGGATCGCCGTCGAAGTCAAGCTCGGCGCCGACGAGGCCCGCATGGACAGCGCTGCAGCACTGCTGCGGCGCACCGCGAGCCGTGTCGACCCCGCGCACGCCGGGCCGCCCGCCCGTCACGTCATAGTGACGGCCTTCGGTACCGTCGCTCACGACCGACCCGACGGCGTCGCCGTCGTGCCGATCGGCGCCCTGGGCCCCTAGGTCGAGGGTTTGGCCCGGGCTGAGTACCGGCCGCAGCGACGGCGCGGTGTCGTTGGCCCTCCGCCGCGACACGCTGTGCGCCCGGCTCTTGTTCCCCGTCTTCGCGCGATTGGGCTCACGGGCCGCTCGGGCCACGGCTTCGCCTTGCGGCTCAGCCTCTGGGCCTCACTACGGTGAGCCCATGACGACGGCGCGACTTGCTTCTGAGGACCTGCCGATGCTGCGCGGGACGGCGGCCTTCACCGCCGACCTGCCGCTGCCTGATGGCTGCCTGCACGCTGCGTTCGTGCGCTCGACGGTGGCCCACGGCGAGGTGCGCAGCGTCGATCTGCGTGAGGCCGAGCAGGCGCCGGGCGTTGTTGCGGTGTTCGAGGCGGCGGGCCTGGGTTTGGAGCCGCTGGAGTACTACCGGGCCACCACGCTCGGCGGTGAGATGGCCCGGCCGCTGCTGGCCACCGAGCGGGTCCGGTTCGTCGGCGAGCCGATCGCGGTCGTGCTGGCCGACTCGCCAGCGCACGCCCTCGATGCCGCTGAGCTGGTCGCAGTCGAGATCGACGAGCTGCCGGCGGTCGTCGACGCCGAGCAGGCTGCAACCGACGACGTGGTGCTGTTTCCCGGTGCGGGCACGAACGTGGTGCGCCCGCTCGATCCCCCAGATGACGGCGGATTCCTGTCGCCGCCCACTGTGCTCGACGAACCCGCTGCGCCCCCGGCCGCACCCGGCGAGGACCCCTGCGATGGCGCCGAGTGCGTGGTGGAGCTGGTCTGCGAGAACGACCGGATCACGTCGCTGCCGATCGAGCCGTGCGCCATTGTCGCGACGCCGTTCGAGCTGATCCGGGGCACGCCGCTGGCGCAGGGCGCTTCGCCCGACTGCGAGCTCGACATCTGGAGCACCGGCCAAGGGGTGCACAGCGCGCCGTACCTGTACCGGCGGCTGCTGGGCATCCCGGTGACGGCAGTGCGTGTCCGTGAGCCCCATGTCGGCGGCGGGTTCGGCGGACGCGGCGATCCCATGCCGGAGTTCTTCGTGGTGGCCCGGGCCGCCCAGCTGCTCCAGCGCCCGGTGCGCTGGGTGCAGAGTCGCCAGGAGCAGTTCGTCTCCATGCCCTACGGGCGGGGCCAGCGCCACCGCATCCGGATGGGCTTCGACCCCGACGGTCGCATCGTCGGAATCGACGTCGTCATGTGGTGCGACGCAGGCGCGTACCCGCACATGGCGCCGATGCTGACCGCGGCCAGCTACCGCCAGAGCACCGGTCTGTACCGGGTGCCGCGACTGCGCTACCGCATCGGCTCCGCGGTCACAAATGCCCCGCCCACCGGTGCCTACCGCGGCGCCGGCCAGCCCGAAGTGAACGCTGCCCTCGAACGGGCCATCGACGCCGGGGCTCGCGAGCTCGGCCTTGACCCTGCCGATGTCCGCCGCCGGAACCTGCTGCGCGCCGACGAGCTGCCGTTCGACACGGGCACCGGCATCGTGCTCGACACCGGCGATCCGCACCGCGCGTTCGACACCGCCCAAGAACTCATCGGCGCCGAGCATTGGCAGGCGCTGGCAGCCGAGCGCCGCGCAGCGGGCGAACGCTCGGCCCTGATCGGGGTCGGGTATGGGTGCTACAGCCAGACCTCGGGCAGCGGCGACGATCCCGACTACGCCTCGCTGGAGCTCGGCGCCGACGGCAGCGTGCTGGTGACCTGCGGCAGCCACGGCCACGGCCAGGGCCATCACAGCCTGTGGGCCCAGATCACCAGCGCCCGTGTCGGGATCGCCGCAGGCGCCATCCGGGTGAACGACGCAGATTCGGTCACCGCCAGCGCCGCGGGAGTCACGGGCGGCTCTCGCACGTCGTTCGTGCTGGGCAGCCAACTCGCCGAGGCTGCGACCGAGTTGCGGGCCCGCATCTGCGAGGTCGCAGGCGAACTGCTCGAAGCCAGCCCCGACGACATCGACGTCACCCCCGACGGGGCACATGTTGCCGGGGTGCCGTCCCGCTTGGTCAGCTGGACCGACATCGCGGCAGCGGCGCCGGAGGGCATTTCGGCGACGGTCACCGAGCGTCGCAGCGGACCGACCCACCCTTACGGCACCCACGCAGCCGCCGTGGAGGTGGACGCCGAGACCGGTCGCACCACGCTGCTGGCATTCGCTGCCGTCGACGACTGCGGTCGGATGCTGCATGAGGCCTCCGTGGAGGGCCAGCAACACGGGGGCGCCGCAGCCGGCATCTCACAGGCGCTGATGGAGGCCGCACGGTGGGATGCCGACGGCACGCCCCGCACCACCACGCTCGTGGACTATCTCATCCCTGCAGCGGCGGACGTGCCCGCAATCGACACCGCCCGGCTCGCCATACCGACCGAACGCAACGAGCTCGGCGCACGAGGCATCGGCGAGAACGGCGCCATCGCAGCCCCTCCCGCCGTGCAGAACGCCGTCATCGACGCCGTCGCACACCTCGGCGTCACCCACATCGACATCCCGCTCACACCCCAGCGCGTCTGGGAAGCGATTCGAGCCGTTCAATAGCCCAGCAGTGCTTGAATGCAGGCACACGAGCCCGGAGGCACCCATGGTCGAGCCGGATTTCCTGCATTTCGACACGCTGGCGCTGCACGCCGGCCAGCAGCCCGACCCGACCACCGGGGCGCGAGCCGTGCCGATCTACCAGACGACGTCATTCAGCTTCACCGACACCGAGCAGGCGGCCAGCCTGTTCAACCTCGAGATCCCCGGCCACATCTACAGCCGCATCTCCAATCCCACCGTTGCCGTGCTCGAGGAGCGGATCGCCGCGCTCGAGGGCGGCGTCGGCGCAGTCTGCACGGCGAGCGGCATGGCGGCGTTCCACCTGGCGTGCGCCACGATCGCCTCAGCGGGCGACCACATCGTGGCCAGCCGCAACATCTACGGCGGCACCCACAACATCCTGAGCCTCACGCTGCCCCGCTTCGGCATCACCACGACATTCGTCGACCCCCGCGACCTCGATGCGTGGCGCAGCGCCATCCGGCCCAACACCAAGGTGCTGTTCGCCGAGACGCTCGGCAATCCCAACATCGAGGTGCTCGACGTGCCGGCTGTGGCCGCGGTGGCTCATGAGGCCGACCTGCCGCTGATGCTCGACGCCACGTTCACCACGCCGCACCTGATGCGGCCCATCGAGCTGGGCGCCGACATCGTGATGCACAGCGCCACCAAGTTCCTCGGCGGTCACGGCGTGGCGATCGGCGGCGTCGTGGTGGACGGCGGGCGTTTCGACTGGGCTGCCTCGGGCAAGTTCCCGACGCTCAGCGAGCCCTATGCGGGCTACCACGGCATTGCCTTCACCGACGAGTACGGGCCACAGGCACTGTCGATGCGGGCCCGAGCCGAGGGCTTGCGCGACTTCGGCGCAGCCATGAGCCCGACGGTGGCGTTCCACCTGCTGCAGGGCGTCGAGACGCTGCCGCTGCGCATGGACCGTCACGTCGCCAACACCGAAGCGGTGATCGAGTTCCTCACCTCCCACGACGCCGTGAGCTGGGTGAGCCACCCGTCGGTGCCGTCGCACCCCGACCACGAGCTGGCCAAGCGGCTGCTGCCGCGGGGCGCCGGAGCGATCCTGAGCTTCGGTGTCGAAGGCGGCCGTGAGGCCGGGCGGCGGTTCATCGAAGCGGTGCGGCTGGCGTCGCACCTGGCCAACGTGGGCGATGCCAAGACGCTGGTGATCCATCCCGCCAGCACCACCCACCAGCAGATGAGCGCTGAGGATCTGGCTGCCGCCGGGGTCGGCGAGGACCTGGTGCGGCTGTCGGTGGGCCTCGAGCACCCAGGCGACATCATCTCGGACCTGTCCCGCGCCCTGCGGGCATCGCAGAAGGGCTGAGCCCATGGCAGCAGACAACGGCAACTCGCCAGCAGGGAGCGCGTTCGCGCTCGAAGTTCGCGGCCGTGCTGTCGGTGTGGCCGCCGGGGGCGTCGTGCCCGATGCGGCGTCAGCGGCCGAAGCGCCAGTTGTGCTGCTCGTGCACGGCGCCGGCATGAACCGCACCGTGTGGCAGCTGCAGACACGCTGGCTGGCACACCACGGCTACACCCCGCTGGCCATCGACCTGCCGGGCCACGGCAACAGCGAGGGCGAGCCGCTCGGGTCGGTGGCCGAGATGGCCGACTGGCTAGGCGATGCCATCACCGCAGTGGGGGAGCGGCTGGACTGTGCCCAGGTGCGTCTCGTCGGACATTCGATGGGGTCCTTGGTGTGCACCGAGGCGGCTGCCGCCGACGGCGATCGGATTGCCCGGCTGGTGCTGATGGGCACTGCCGCCGGAATGCCCGTCCATCCAGCCCTGCTGGACGCTGCCGAGAAGAACGAGCTGCTGGCACCCGAGCTCATGACCGCATGGGGGCACGGCAACCGGGCGCATGTCGCGACCAATCCGACGCCGGGCCTGTGGATGCTGGGCGGCAGCGTGGCCCTGCTGGAACGAGCCGACAACGGCGTGATCCATGCCGACCTGTCTGCCTGCGCGGCCTATGAGGCCGGTGACGTCGCCGCCCGGGTGCAGTGCCCGGTGACCGTCATTGTGGGCAGCGAGGACAAGATGACTCCGCCGCGAGCTGCGGCACCGCTGATCGCCGATTTCGCCGACTGCGATGTGGTGCACCTCGCCGGCGCCGGCCACATGATGATGAACGAGGATCCCGCCGCGGTGCGCCGCGCGCTGGCCGGCGCCCTGGCCTGACGGCAGCTGCAATTGACAACCCGCGCGAGCACAGCGCTCGGCGGCGCTCGTCTCCGTGCCGGCCACTGCAACAACTGCGCGCTGTGTCGGACGTGCGCGCTCCGCGCGCGGCTGCCATCATGTGCCGGCGGCAACCAGACACGACCTGCCGCACAAGGAGCCGGACATGGCAGTCGAACGATTTCCCGTCGAGGCCTCGCACATCCTGATGTTCGCGAGGTCAATCGGCGACACGAATCCGATCTACAGCGACCCGGAATACGCCGCCGGCACCGAGGTCGGCTCGATCATTGCGCCGCCGACGTTCGCGCAATCGAGCGCGCAATTCGACCCCGACTACTTCCTGCGCCCCAAGCCCGACAAGAAGTGGTTCGGCAGCGGCCGCACCGCCTCGGGCACTCTGGTGCGCGACCTGTCCGAGGCCGACGGCGACGACGTCGCCGACGAGCGTGAGGACGACAAGCAGTCGGGCGCCGCGGCAGGCGGTCTGCACGCCGAGCAGCACTTCACCTATCACCGGCATCTGAAGCCGGGCGACGTGCTGCACACGGTCACCTACGACGGCGAGCGGTGGGAGAAGCAGTCCAAGCGGGCAGGCATTCTCAAGTTCTCCGAGGCCGTCACCGAGTACCGCGACGAGGACGACGAGCTGGTCATCACGGCCAAGGGCGTCGGCGTCGTCACCGAGAAGGTCATCGACAACTAGGCCGGAGATGACCCGTCAAACGCGGATCGACAACTAGCGGTTCGCCAGCATCACGCACGCAGCACCTGCCACCCAGAAAGGCACACAGACATGGCACTCAGCGCATCGCAGCTCAATGTCGGCGACAGCTACTCCGAGCAGATCGTCGACGACCTCACCCGCACCCAGATCGTCCAGTACGCCGGCGCGTCGGGCGACTACAACCCGGTCCACACCGATGAGAAGTTCGTCACTGAGGTGGCCGGCTACCCGACGGTGTTCGCGCACGGCATGCTCACCATGGGCATGACCGGCCGCATGGTCACCAACTACGTCGGCGACGGCCGCCTCACCTACTACGGCGTGCGGTTCACCAGCCAGGTGTGGCCCGGTGACACGCTCACCGCCAAGGCCGAGGTTGCCGACATCCGTGACGAGGACGGCCAGAAGCTGGTCGATCTCACCATCACCACCACCAACCAGGACGACCGACCAGTCCTCACCGGCCAGGCCACCGCCCGCCTCGACGACTGAGCGGCGTTAGCCCTTCGCCCTTCCGGCGCTGTGCTAGCTCTTCGCCCTCTGGGCGAAGCCGAACAGCTTGCCGGCGACTTTGCGGATCTGGATCTCCTCTGAGCCTTCGGTGATCCGGTACCGGCGGTGGTGCCGGTAGATGTGCTCGAAGGGCATGTGGCGGCCGTAGCCGTTGCCGCCGCAGCTCTGCATGGCCCGGTCGGCGGCGTCGCAGCAGAACCGGTTGCCCCGGTAGTTGCACATGGCCACCTTGTCGGTGATCTCCATGTGGTCGACGCCCTCGTCCATCTCCCAGGCCGTCTTCCAGATGAGCGCCCGCACCATCTCGGCCTCGGTGTACAGCTCGGCCAGCGGGAACTGGATGGCCTGGTTCTGTGCCAGCGGCTTGCCGAACGTGGTGCGGTTCTTCACATAGTCGACTGCCACGTCGATGCAGTGCAGGCCGGCGCCGACCGACGACGCGGCCTGGCGGATGCGGTTCTCATGCACGAAGAGCTGCGCTGTCTGCAGCCCTCGGCCCTCGGTGCCCAGGATGTCGTCGTTGCTCACCCGCACGTCAGTCAGCCGGACATGGGCGTGGTCGGTGGGCATGTTGAAGGTCCACATGAACTTCTCGACCGCAAAGCCGGGCGTGTCGACCGGCACGATGAAGCAGGTGATGCCGTGCCCCTCGCCGGGGTTCCCCGAGGTGCGGGCGAAGATGTAGTCGTGGGTGGCGTGGTGGAGCCCGGTATTCCAGTACTTTTCGCCGTTGATCACCCACTCGTCGCCGTCGCGCACGGCGGTGGTCTCCATCCAGGTGGCATCCGAGCCGTGCAGCGGCTCAGTCAGGCCGAAGCCGATGCGGGCCTGGCCCTCCAGCATTTTGGGGATCCAGTACTCCTGCTGGGCCTCTGAGCCGTAGCGCTCCATCATCAGCACGGTCGGGAAGTTGCCGATGATCGAGTTCTCGTTCTGCAGATCGTTGTGCAGCCCGAGACCGCGGCGGGCGAGGTGCTCGCGGATGATGGCCATGCCCACGTTGGTGCCGTTGCTGCCGCCGAAACGCTCGGGCAGGTGCCAGCGCAGGAAGCCCGCCTTGTCGGCCTCTTTGCGCATGCGGACCAGCAGCGCTTCCCATTCCGCATTGGGCAGGCCGTCGCGTTCCCAGTCGGTGCGCGAATCCTCCCGACGGTGGTCGAAGAAGCGGATGTTGTCGTCTTCGTTCTCGATGGGCTTGATGACGTCGTCGATGAACGTGTCCAGGTCGTCGAGCAGCTGGGCGATGTCGTCGGGAATGGTGAAGTCCATGCGCGGCAAGCTACCCGGCTGCCTGCAGCCTCGCCGGATGCGAATTCGTTGCTCCCGCCTGCATCCCAGCGACCGTGTGCGAGGATGGACGGCGGAGGTGAGCGAGATGCCGACGCCCTCGTCGATGCCTGTGCTGGTGTGGTCGGACTACCTGTGACCGTGGTGCCACCTGGCACGGGCCCGGGCGGTCCGACTGGCTGAGCGTCACGATCTCGACATCACCTGGCTGGCGTATGAGATCCATCCCGAGGTGCCGCTCGAGGGCGTCGAGGTTCGCATGAGCTTTGAGCGGATCGCCGAGATGGCCGATGCTGAAGGCATCACGTTCGTGGTGCCCAAGCGCCTGCGCAACAGCGCCAAGGCGCACCAGGCCGCACTGGCGGTCGAGCACGCCGACCCCGCCGCCTCTGAGCGCTATCACGACCGGCTCTATGCGGCCTATTGGGAGGACGAGCTGGACGTCGCCGATCCTGACGTGCTGGTCGGCTTGGCGGAAGACGTGGCCATCGACCCCGACGTGCTGCGGCGAGTGGTGGCTCACGACGAGCTGCTGCCTGCACTGCGGGCGTCGATGGCGCGGGCGAACGAGTGGGGGATCAGCGCCACGCCGAGCTGGCTGCTCGACGGTCGCCTCGTGATCCCCGGAGCGCAGGACGACGATTTCATGGCCGACGTCATCACCCGCCTGCGCGAGCGACCGGCACCGCCCACCGGCTGAGATCGCTACGACGGTTGCCGCGCCTGGCGGAGCGCAGTGCCGCCGCTGGAGAATTCCCGATGCCGACGAGGTGGCGTCGCGTCGGCGATCCCCGAGTCTGGCGCTGCGCTGCTAGTGTCCTGAGTGGGGAATTTGTTGCATATATGCGGCCATGGTGTCGAAGATCTGGTCGGCGGTCTTGTGCCAGGTGAATGGTCGGGGGTTGTCGTTCCAGTTGTCCACCCATGTGTTGATGGAGTCCTTGAGCTCGGC
>JAJEBN010000088.1 GCA_022822525.1 Acidimicrobiia bacterium
TGCGCCAGAAACCCACCCGGTTGCCGTAGTCGCGGTAGCTATACCCCTGCACATCTGGATGCGGCGAACGCGTCCAGGTATTGCGTTGGGGATCACGCGGCGGCAGGAACTCGTAGTGCTCGACGTTGGGGGCGATCCACAGCGCCACCCGCGCGTCGTGCGGCCACCGGATCCGCGGCCGGTCGGTGATCGGCAAGTACCGCACACGATGCGGAGGCAAGCTGCCCGGCAGCGGAGAGACGAGACCAGGTGCCGTGTTGACCATGTGCCGACGCTACGCGCACCCGCTGCCGACCAGCAGCCGATGGGCCGGACCTAGCATTTCGCCGTGGCTGGGGCGCAGGGGCGGCACCGACCGATACCCGATCTCATCGGGGACACATTCGGGCTCATCGGACGCCGCTTCCGCGACGTCGCGGTCATCTCCATCGTTGCTGCGGCGATTGCTGTCATCTCGGTCGCCTTGGTCTCGACCTCGACGGGGATCATCGAAGAGGAGATCCTCGAGAATCCCAGGTTCGAGGAACTCCTGGATCAGCTGGACGACGGTGCCTCGACTGAGGCTGTGACCAACGTCAACCTGACTGCCGAGGAGATGGTCGCCGTCTGGGAAGGTGACGATGACACCTTGGAGCAGCTCGTCGCTGAAGGCGAAGCGGTCGACGAGAGGGAGCAGGCCTGGGAGGCGTTCGTCGACTCCGTCTCGTGGGACCGTGTCGTCAAAGCCGTCCTGCTGATCGGTGCGTTCCTGCTGGTCTCGGTCATCGGCGGGGCGACGACTGTGGCGCTGTCGCTGGTGACGCTCGATGATGTCGAGGGCCGACCGTCGTCGCCTGCCAGCGCGCTCGCGACCGGCTTGGCCCGTGTGCCGAAGATCGTGCTGCTGACACTGCTGTGGGCGGCAGTGCTCGGCGCGCTGCTCGCCGTGCTCGGCGTCGCTTCCTTCGTCGCGTCCCTGATGCATCCGATCCTGGGAGCGCTCGCCGCTCTGGTCCTCGTTGGGGTGACTCTGGCGACCCTTGCGGTGTTTGCACCGCTGATCGAGATGCACTTCGTCATGGCGTACGTCGAGCCCGGATTTCCCTCGCCGGCGAAGTGGTGGCGCCTCCTCTCAGGCAACAAGCTGGCCACCTGGGGGCGTTCGGCGCTGATCTTCGCCGCGAACATCGCAGTCGGCGTGATCCTGTGGCTGAGCCTGCAAGCGCTGCCGAGCCCCTACGGGGACTTCATCTCCAATGCGATAGCGGGACCGATCATTGCCGCGATCATGACGATCGCTCTTGCGCTGATGTACGCCGACCTGTCGGGGCGGTCCCGACCGACTGCGGACGAATGGTCCGAGTTGTACTCCTGACCGCGAGCACCGGCGCCATCGAGATGTTGAGCCGCGCACGCATCGGACTCTTCGCTTTCGGGTCATCGACACCGTGTGCGCGTGCTGAAATGTGCGCATGAGTGGGGATACGAATTCCGATGCCCGGGGCGTTCTGGCTGACTATCGCGTCATTGACCTGACCGACGAGCGCGGCCACCTCGCCGGGGCGATCTGGGCCCAGATGGGCGCTGATGTGATTGCGATCGAGCCTCCCGAAGGCTCGTCGGCTCGAACGCTGGCCCCCTTTGCTGGCGATGTAGAAGGACCGGAGCGCTCGCTGCACCACTGGTCCTACAACCGGGGCAAGCGCAGCGTCGTGCTCGACCTCAGCACGGCCCACGGCGTCGAGCAGGCCAAGGCGCTCATCGCCGGGGCAGACGTCGTGTTCGAGTGCTTCGAGCCGGGCGAGGCCGAAGCGCTGGGCCTCGGCCGTGATGTCCTGGCCGAGCTCAACCCTGCGCTCATCCATGTCTCGATCACGCCATTCGGCAGCGATGGGCCGAAAGCCAACTGGGTGGCGTCGGATCTGGTGCTGCAGGCCTCGGCAGTGAACATGGCCGTCACCGGCGACAAGGACCGGGCGCCGCTGCGCGCCGGCGGCACGCTGCCCCAAGCCATGCACAACGCCGCCTCCGAAGGCGCCGGCGCAGCACTCATTGCCCTGTGGGAACGCCAGACACGCTCGGGGCTCGGCCAGCACATCGACATGTCCGCCCAGCAGTCGATGAGCCAAGCATCGATGTCGTCGACGCTCAACACGTCGCTGAACGCCACCGTGACCCAGCGCATCGCCGGCGGGGCCAGCCTGCAGGGCATCGACATCCAGCTCATGTGGGCCTGTGCCGACGGGCACGCCTCAGTGACATTCCTGTTCGGGCCGGGCTTCCGTGCCTTCACCCAGAACCTCATGGACTGGGTGCACGACGAGGGCTTCTGCGACGAGGCCACCCGTGACAAGAACTGGGTCGAGTACGCCATGATGCTGCTCGACGGCCGCGAGCCGGTCTCGGAGTACGAGCGGCTCAAGCGGATCCTCACTGAGTTCTTCGCCACCAAGACCAAGGCCGAGCTGCTCGATGCGGCCATGAACCGCCGGCTGCTCATCACCCCGGTGTCGACGACGGGCGAGGTGGTCGACTCCGAGCAGCTGGCGGTCCGTGAGTATTGGGAGGACGTCGACCACAGCGACGTGGTGCCCGACTCTGGCGAGGGTTCGTTCGATCCCGCTGCGGTCCGCTATCCCGGCCCGTTCGCGAAGTTCACTGAGACCCCGCTCGTCAACCTGCCGCGGTCGCCGATGCTGGGTGAGCACACCGAGGAAGTCCTCGCCGAGCTGCAAGCGGGGGAACGCCTGCCCGCGGTGCCGGCCTCGATTGCGCCGGTGGCGCACACGTCGCCGCCGCTCGAGGGCGTCAAGGTGCTCGATTTCATGTGGGCGATGGCCGGACCGGCGGCGTCGCGGGTGCTCGCCGACTACGGCGCCGAGGTCATCCGCGTCGAGTCGGCCAACAAGCTCGACGCGGTGCGCTCCATCCAGCCGTTCCACGACGACGTCGGCGACCCGGACGGCTCGGGTCTGTTCAGCAACTTGAACGCGGGCAAGCGCGGCCTCGCGCTCGACATGTCCAAGCCCGAAGCGCTCGACGTCATCTGGGATCTCATCGACTGGGCGGACGTGATCCTGGAGTCGTTCTCCCCGAAAGCCATGACCGGCTGGGGCATGGGCTGGTCACAGGTGCACGAGCGGCGGCCCGATGTCGTGATGGCGTCGAGCTGCCTGATGGGCCAGACCGGACCGCTGGCGCTGCTCGCAGGCTTCGGCACGATGGCAGCGGCGATCTCCGGGTTCTTCTACCCGGTGGGATGGCCCGACCGGGCACCGTGCGGACCGTTCACGGCCTACACCGACTACACCTCGCCCCGCTGGCTGGTAGCCGCGGTGATGGGGGCGCTGGAGCACAAGCGCCAGACCGGCCGTGGGCAGTACGTGGACCTGTCGCAGTCCGAGGCGGCGCTGCACCTGATGGCACCGGCCTTGCTTGAGCGGACCACCAACGGCCGCATCTGGGAATCGGCGGCCAACCGGGACATGGTGTTCGCGCCCCAGGGTGCGTACCAGACCGCCGCAGGCAGCTCAGCCGGCGAGGACCACGACGACAACTGGATTGCGATCTCCTGCCTCGACGACGGTCAGTGGGCCGCGCTGGCGAGCGCGATGGGTCGCGACGATCTTGCTCCGCTGGGCGCCGCCGAACGCCATGCGCGTCACGACGAGCTGGACGACGCCATCTCGGCGTGGACCCGCGGCCGCAACGGCAACGAGCTGATGGCCGAGCTGCAAGGCGCGGGGGTGGCCGCCCACATCGTGCAGAACTCGCCCGAATTCACGGTGGACCCGCAGTTGCTGCACCGCAACGCGCTGGTCGAGGTGCCGCACGGCAAGCAGGGCACCACGACAGTCGAGAACACGCGCTTCGTGCTGTCGCGCACGCCAGCCCAGGTGGACCGCGGCGGGCCGACGCTCGGCGAGCACACATTCGAGGTGCTCACCGAGACGCTCGCCTACGACGGCGACCGCATCGCCGAGCTGGCCGTAGCCGAACTGTTCGAGTAGCGCCGGGCTCTGTGCGCGAGGGCCCGGCGTCCAAGCCCGACAAGAGGCTGAGCCGAATGGCGAAGCCGTGGCCCGGGCGGCCCGTGAGCGGAGCGAACCGGAGCGGGAGACATTGGGTGCCGCGGCGAGAAGGTCACCGGTCCGCGCATGCTGTGGGCGCGGCGCGTCCGTGCTGAAATGTGCGGATGCCTGACGCCCCGACTGATTCTGAGACCGCCTCGATGCTGAGCCCGTTCCGGGTGCTCGACCTGACCGACGAGCGGGGCCACCTGTGCGGGGCGATCCTCGCTCAGATGGGCGCCGATGTCATCGCGGTGGAGCCGCCCGAGGGTTCGTCTGCCCGGCGCTTGGCCCCCTTTGCCGGCGATGTCGACGACCCCGAGCGGTCGTTGCATCACTGGGCCTACAACCGGGGCAAGCGCAGCGTGGTACTCGACTTGGCTACCGAGGATGGCGCGTCCACTCTGCGAGATCTGGCCGCGGCGGCCGACATCCTGATCGAATCGGCCGGCCCGGGCCAGATGGATGCCCGAGGGCTGGGCTACGGCGCCCTGTCAGACGTCAACCCTGAGCTGGTGTACGTATCGATCTCGCCGTTCGGCTCCGACGGGCCCAAGGCCGACTGGGCCGTCTCGGATCTGACGTTGCAGGCCTCGGCGGTGAACATGGCGATGACCGGGGATTCCGACCGGGCACCGCTGCGCACAGGCGGCTTGTTCCCGCAGGCCTTCCACAATGCGGCCTCCGAGGCTGCGGGCGCCGCGCTGATCGCCCTGTGGGAGCGCCAGACTGTCTCAGGGCTCGGCCAGCACGTGGACATGTCGGCCCAGCAGAGCATGAACCAGGCCTGCCAGTCGTACGCGCTGTCCACACCGCTGGGTGCGACGCCGCCGACCCGCCACGCAGGCGGCGTGCTGGTAGAGGGCCTCCATGTCCAGCTCATGTGGCCGTGCAAGGACGGGCACGCGTCGGTCACGTTCCTGTTCGGGCCGGGCTTTCGGGCGTTCACCCAGAGCCTCATGGACTGGGTGTGCGAGGAGGGCTTCTGCGACGAGGCCACCCGCGACAAGAACTGGGTCGAGTACGCCATGATGCTGCTCGACGGCCGCGAGCCGATCTCGGAGTACGACCGGCTGAAGCAGATCCTGCACGATTTCTTCGCCACCAAGACCAAGGCGGAGCTGCTGGATGCGGCCATGAGCCGGCGGGTGCTGATCACCCCGGTGTGGACTGCAGACGAGGTGGTGAACTCGCACCAACTGGCCGCCCGGGAGTACTGGGAGACGGTCACCCAGGAGAACGGCGACGGCAGCCCAGCCGAGGTGCGCTACCCGGGCCGCTATGCCCGTTTCAGTGCCACGCCGATGCAACCGCTCGGTCCGCCGCCGCGCCTCGGCCAGCACACCGACGAGGTGCTGGCCGAGCTTGATGCGCCCGATGCAGGACCGGCGCGAACGCGGCCTCGCATCGAGGCCACCGGTGCTGACGTGAGCTCCCAGACGGCTTCAACCGCACGACCGCTCGAGAACGTCAAGGTGCTCGATTTCATGTGGGCGATGGCGGGGCCCGCAGCGGCGCGGGTACTGGCCGACTACGGCGCCGACATCATCCGGGTGGAGTCCGAAACCCGACTGGAAGTGGCCCGTTCGCTGCAGCCGTTCCGTGAGGACATCGGCGACCCGGAGTACTCGGCGCTCTACAACAACATGAACGCAGGCAAGCGGGGCATCTGCCTGGACATGTCCAAGCCGGCTGCGTTGGATGTCATCTGGGACCTCATCGACTGGGCCGACGTGATCGTGGAGTCGTTCTCGCCGAAGGGCATGGCCGGCTTCGGGATGGGCTGGGAGCAGGTGCGCGAGCGCCGCCCCGACGTGATCATGGCGTCGAGCTGCCTGATGGGCCAGACCGGGCCGCTGGCGATGCTGGCCGGCTTCGGAACGATGGCCGCGGCGATCTCGGGGTTCTTCTACCCAGTGGGCTGGCCGGATCGGGCGCCGTGCGGGCCGTTCGGCGCCTACACCGACTACACCTCGCCCCGCTGGCTGGTGGCCGCAGTGATGGGAGCGCTGGAGCACCGGCGCCGCACCGGTGAGGGCCAGTACATCGACATGTCCCAGGCCGAGTCGGCGCTGCACCTGCTGGCGCCGGCCGTGCTCGACCGCACGGTGAACGGCCGGGTGGCGCACCGGGTGGGCAACCGCGACCGGCACATCGCGCCCCAGGGCGTCTACCAGACAGCCGCCAGCGATCAGTTCCACGCTGTCGTGCCCGACGACAGCTGGATTGCGATCTCATGCGTCGACGATGCCCAGTGGCAGTCGCTGGCTGCGCTGATGGGCCGCGGCGACCTCGGCGATCTGAGCGTGACGGAACGTCATGAGCGCCACGACGAGCTCGACGAGATCATCGCCGAGTGGGCCCGGGGCCACGATGGCGTGGCGCTGATGCACCGCCTGCAGGACGTCGGCGTGGCCGCGCACATCGTGCAGAACTCGCCGGAGTACACCGTCGATCCGCAGGTGATCCACCGGGGCCAGCAGGTCGAGGTGCCCCACGCCAAGCAGGGCACCACCATCGTGGACGCCTCCCGCTTCGCGCTGTCCCGCACCCCGGCACAGGTGACCTACGGCGGCCCGACGCTCGGCGAGCACACCTTCGACATCCTCACCGAGGTGCTCGGCTACGACAGCGACCGCATAGCCGAACTCGCCGTCGCCGAACTCCTGGCCTGATTCCCGCCTGCTGCGCACCGGCCGCAGCCTCGGGTGTTACCAGGTGTCGACCATGGGTCGCTTCTTGCCGGTGCGCGCGGGCGGTGTGGGCGCTGCGAGCAGCGCCATGCGGATCCAGTCACGGCTCTCGGCGGGGTCGATCACGTCGTCGATCTCGAAGAACGTGGCCGTGTTGACAGCCTTGCCCTGCTCGTACAGGCGGGCGACGCGCTTCTCGTACTCCGCGATGCGCTCCTCAGGGTCGTCGATGGCCTCGAGCTCGCGGCGGTAGCCCAGCTTCACGAAGCCCTCGAGGCCCATGCCGCCGAACTCGCCGGTCGGCCATGACACGGTGAACGTCGGCGCCTTGAAGCTGCCGCCGGCCATGGCTTGGGCTCCCAGCCCGTAGCCCTTGCGCAGCACGATGGTCATGAACGGCACCGTCACGTTGGCCGCCGTCACGAACATGCGGGCCGCATGGCGCACCGTGGCCTCGTACTCGGCCTGGGGGCCCACCATGATCCCCGGCGTGTCGCACAGGAACAGCAGCGGGATGTCGTGCGCGTCGCAGAGCTGGATGAACCGGGCGGCCTTGTCGCCGGTGTCGGCATCGACGGCGCCGCCGAGATGGTGGTTGTTGTTGGCCACGACGCCGATCGGGCGCCCTTCGATGCGTGTCAGCGAGGTGACGCATCCTGGTCCCCAGCCGCGGCGCAGCTCCATCACCGAATCGACATCGCAGAGTTTCTCGATGATGTCGCGCACGTCATAGGCCCGCAGGCGATTCTCGGGAACGAGGTGCCGCAGTTCGCGCTGGTCGTGGCACTCCCACTCGTCGACGGAGCCCTGGAAGTACGACAGGTACTGCTTGGCGGCCACGATCGCCTCGGCCTCGTCTTCCACCAGAACGTCGATGACGCCGTTGGGCCACTGCACGTCGACGGGGCCGACTTCCTCGGGACGGAACACGCCCAGGCCGCCGCCTTCGATCATGGCGGGGCCGCCGACGCCGATGTTCGAGCCTTCGGTCGCGATGATCACGTCGCAGCAGCCCAGCAGCACCGCGTTGCCCGCAAAGCAGCGGCCGTTGGTGACGCCCACCAGCGGCACCAGGCCGCTGAGCTGGGCGAAGAAGGTGAAGGCCCAGCAGTCCAGCCCCGAGCCGCCGATGCCGTCGGTGTCGCCTGGCCGGCCGCCGCCGCCCTCGGCCAGCAGCACCACCGGCAGGCGGTTGTGCTCGGCGATCTCGAACATGCGGTCCTTCTTGCGGTGGTTGTTGCCGCCCTGGGTGCCCGCGAGCACCATGTAGTCGTAGGACATCACCATGGCCTGGGAGTTCTCGGGGCCGAAGAGGTCGCCGTTGACGCTGGCCACGCCGGCCACCATGCCGTCGCCCTGCGTGTTGGCAATCAGGTCTTCCATCGAGCGGCGCCGACGCTGGGCCGCCACCATCAGCGGGCTGTACTCCACGAATGTGCCGGGATCGACGAGGTCGGCCATGTTCTCGCGGGCCGTGCGGTGCCCTCGGCCGTGACGCTTGGCAACCGCGTCGGGCCGGTTCTCGTCGAGGCCGAAGCCGCGGCGCGCGAACACCTCGGCCAGATCGGGCCGGATGTAGTCGAGGTCGACCGAGGAGGCTGCTTCGGCGAGCTCCACGGAGACCTCGGCTTCCTCGACGAACAGCAGCGAGTGCCCCTCGTACACCGTGTCGCCCGGGGCCACGCCCAGCATCCGCACGATGCCGGTGACCGTGGAGGTCACGACATGCTCCATCTTCATCGCTTCCATCACCGCGACCTGCTGGCCTTCGGCGACGGGATCACCTTCTGCCACAGCGAGCGAGACGATCGTGCCCTGCAGCGGTGCCGCAATCGCGATGCTGCCGTCGGGACCGGTCACGGTCGCCACCGGCACACTGGACTGCCACGCGCCTGCCGGCGCGCCATGGAGTGACGCCGTGCCCGCAGCCATTGCCTGGGCACGGACGGCGTCGGATGCGGCCCGGTCTGCGGGGGCGTCATCAATGTCGCCGTGGTGCAGCACGGCCAGCGGATCGTTTCCGACCGTCGCACCAGCCCGCCCGCCGGCACCAACGGCGGCTGCCGGCTCGGCGGGCGCCCAGACCGAGGCCGCCTGGGCGGCCGCTGAGCACAGCGCCTCGGCGTGATCAGCCACGAAGCTGGTGGTGAGCTCGTTGCTGACCACCTCTGGCCGATCGAGCAGCGCTGCGAGGAATCCCAGATTCGTCGCAACACCGTCGATGCGGAACTCGCCCAAGGCCCGGCGTGCCCGACGGACCGCATCGGCGTACTCGCGGCTGGGGCTGTAGGCGATCACCTTGGCGAGCAGCGAATCGAAGCTGGGGTTGGTGCCGTATCCCACGTAGCCGTAGGTGTCGGTGCGGAGTCCCGGACCGGTGGGAGGCTCGAACGCGGCGAGCACACCGCCGCTC
>JAJEBN010000089.1 GCA_022822525.1 Acidimicrobiia bacterium
CAGATGACATCCACCACAGCCTTGGTCAGAGCGCGCATGATGAAACCGGCCTCCACGGTCGTCAGGTCAAGGACGACCCCACCAATACACCGGGGAACCAGACGACCCGTGGACGGCCACCTATCCGCGCGGCCCCTAAGCACGGCGGTGGGCGTGCAACCCTCGTACATTCGCGGGACCGACGAGAGGACTGCCCGCTCATGCACCTGCCACGACCCGCCTCGCCACGCCTCGAGCCGATCCCCAAGGTGGCCGCGCGAGCCCGCGAGGCCATGGAGAATTCGTTCGCCAACGCCGTCAACGTCATTGCGACCATCGCGCACAGCCGCCCCATCTCCAAGGCGTTCGGCGAGTACGCGACGGCCATCCTCTACAAGGGCGACCTGTCACGCCGGGATGTCGAGATTGCCGTGCTGCGCATGGGTTGGAACTGCCAGTCGGTCTACGAGTTCGGCCAGCACACGCTGATCGCCCAAGGCGAGGGCATGACCGACGAGGAGATCTACCTAGTCACCCGGCCGATTCCCGAGGGCAACTGGACGGCCGCCGAAGCGGCGCTCTTGCAGGTGGTGGACGACCTGTACTCCGACGATTGCGTCTCCGACGCCACCTGGGCCGAGGCTGTCACGCATTTCAGCGAGGCCGAAATGGTGCACCTCATCGCGGCGTCGGGTTGCTACCGGATGGTGAGCGGGCTGCTCAACAGCACTGGAGTCGAGCGCGACGAAGGCGTTCCCGGCTGGCCCACCGCGCCAGCTTCCTCCGGCTGATCTGCTTCGTTGAGCTGTCGAGTTGCTAGGTGACAGCTGACGAGTCGGTGTTGGTGGCGCCAGTGGCAGCCGTGACCGTCTCGCCGAGGGCCACATCGGTCAGGAGTCCCGACTCGATGTCGTAGAGAAATCCGAAGATGGTGGTGTCGCGCTCGATGAGCGGCGACGCCTCAAGCTCAGCGATGGCGTCCCGCAGCCCCGTGGCGTCGTCGGCGAATGCACCGATGGGCCATTCGGGTCGCTCGCCGAATCGACGTACGAGATGGTCGCTCAATTCCGCCTCGTCGAGTCCGCACATGCCGCACGACGTGTGATGCACCACCACGATCTCGCGTGTTCCCATCTTCTGCTGGGAGATGCACAGCGACCGGATCACGTCGTCGGTGATGACCCCGCCCGCATTGCGGATGACGTGGGCGTCGCCGATGTCCAGCCCGAGTTCGGCCAGCGGATCGAGGCGGGCGTCCATGCAGGTCACGATTGCCACGTGGCGGCTGGGAGCGGCCGCCATGCCGGGTGTCTTCACTGCGTCTGCGACTCGCCGGTTCTGCTCGATCAACTCGTCGGCTGAAGGCAGCAATTCTGCCGCATCTGGCTGGTTGCCTGAGTCCGGAGTGCTCATCGAACCTCCTCGCAGCGTGCGGGCCGGCGTGATCCGGCCCCGAGCAGTACGCCCCCTGGGACTTGAACCCAGAACCTGCGGATTAAGAGTCCGTTGCTCTGCCAAATTGAGCTAGAGGCGCGTGGTGCCCCGCAAGGCTAACGACGGCCCTCCGGCACATGCGGCCGGCGAGCGGCGGGCGGATCGAGGGGAATCGAACCCCCGGCCTCCAGTGCCACAAACTGGCGCTCTAACCAACTGAGCTACGACCCGCATGGAGTGGTCAAGGATGCCACGGTCGCGGTGGCCCCGCTACCGGTTTTTGGAACCGCGCGGGAAGGTGCGCCCGTTGCGGAGGCGGCAGGATTCTCTGCTCCCGCGATCCAGCAGGTCGCAACGTCGCAGAGCCTCCTGCCGCCTCCTTCGCTCTGACATCTGTGCCTTCTGGTGTCCGTCCTCTGCCGGGGACTGCGCTGACCGCGTACCGTAGGAGCGTGAGCGCTGAGACTGTCGCTGCCCGCCAGCCGCCTGTTGAGTACATCCCGCGGATCACGGCCCAGTACATCGGGCTGGGCTACGGCGAGTACCGCTGGGTGCACAGCGAGACGCCGCCCCCGTGGGCACCGCTGACCAAGCCGATCTCGGAGTGCCGCGTCGGGCTGATCGCGACCGGAGGCATCTACTCGGTCGGCCAGACGGCGTTCCATTACCGCGATGACACGACCTACCGGGCGATCCCGACGGATGTCGATGTCTCCGAATTGCGGGCCACGCACTTCGCCTATGACCTCGCCGACGCCCGCTCGGACATCAACTGCGTGTTCCCCATCGAGGCCTTGCGTGCTCTGCGAGACAGCGGCGAGATCGGCGAGCTGGGCCCGAACGCCTACACGCTGATGGGCGGCATCTACAGCACCCGGCGTGTGCGCGAGGAGCTGATCCCCGAGCTGGCGAAGCGTTGCGTCGCCGACGAGCTCGACGTGGTGCTGCTGGTGCCGGTGTGACCTGTCTGCCATCAGACCGGGGGTCTGATCGCGAGGGCCATCGAGGCCGAAGGAATCCCGACGCTGTCGATGTCGAGCGCACGCGACATCACCCGGGCGGCCTGGCCGCCCCGCGCTGTGTACCTCGACTACCCGCTCGGGCGCACAGCGGGCAAGCCGCACGCACCCGAGCTCAACCTGCAGATCCTGCGAGACACGTTTGCGGCATTCGAACACCTGCGTGTGCCGGGTTCCATGGCTCACCTGCACTACCGCTGGTCGGATTCGGATCGCTGGAAGGACCGGGTGTTCGCACCGTCCACCAAGGCTGCCGATCTGCCCGAGTGCGCCGTGCCGAACGGTGACGACTCGG